>JAXMCY010000010.1:0-92818 GCA_046349135.1 Methylocystis sp.
CCGTGATTGGTCAGGCGCGCCAAATCACGTGCTTGCGCGGCGGCGATCAGTGCGTCGGTTTCGGCGTTATCAAGCGGACCAGCGCCGCGTAACTCCATGTCGAGGCCCCCGAGCGTCGCCGTGACGGCGATATCGAGCGGCTTGCCACGCGGCGCGAGAATCGCGGCGATGGAACGGGCGGCGACCAGCGCGCCATCAAGCTCGGGCGCGAGCAAGGGGCAGGCGTCGATCTCGACGATCCGATGCGAGCGCGCCGCCATGAAGCCGACGCGCGCCTTTTCGGAATCAAAGCGCGCGTGAAACGTCACGCGGCGGCGGCCGGCGCCATGCGCGTCGATAAGCGGCGCGACGTCGCACGTCAGTCCGGCGTTTGACAGAGCCGTTTCGACGAGCCCGCGTTTCCAAGCCGCGTAGGCGTCGGCGCGCAGCGTCTGCACGGCGCAGCCGCCGCAATCCTCAAAGTGCGGACAGATCGGCGCGATCCGCTGCGGCGACGCTTCGATGATGTCGACGAGTCGTCCCTGCTCGCCGTCGACCTGCGCGGCGATCGTTTCGCCGGGCAGCGCATAGGGAACGAAGACGCGCCGCCCGCCAAGCAGCGCGACGCCCTCGCCGCGTGCGCCGAGGCGTTCGATAACGAGGCGCTCAGCGCTCATGATCGCGTCGCGTGAACAAGAAATTCCTTATTCCCATCGCCGCCCTCGATCGGCGATGGGATGACGCCGCAAACGCGCCAGCCGAGCGCTTCGATTTCACTCTGTACGCGCGCGCAGACCTGCGCGTGAATCTCTTCATCGCGCACGATGCCCTTCTTCGTGGCCGCCCGGCCCGCCTCGAACTGCGGCTTGATCAGCGCGACAAGGTGGGCGTGCGGCGCCGCGAGCGGCAGGACGCGGGGCAACAGCATGGCGAGCGAAATGAAGCTTGCATCGATCACGATCAGGCTCGGCGCCTCGCCAAAATGCGCCCCCGTCAGCGCGCGCGCGTCCTGCCCTTCAAGCGACGTGACGCGCGGATCTCCACGCAGCCTCTCGTGCAATTGCCCGTGACCGACGTCAACGGCGACGACATGGCGCGCCTCGCGATTCAGCAGAACGTCGGTAAAGCCGCCGGTCGAGGCGCCGACGTCGAGACAAAAGCGCGCCTTCGGATCGACGCCGAAATGATCGAGCGCATGCGCAAGCTTCACGCCGCCGCGCGAGACCCAAGGATAGGGCGCGCGCGCGATGATATTTGCGTCGGCGTCGACTGGCTCGGACGGCTTCTTGACGATGCGGCCGTCGACGCTGACAAGCCCGGCTTCGATCGCCTCGCGCGCCTTGGCGCGGCTCTCGAAAAACCCTCGCGTGTGGAGCGCCGCATCGGCGCGCATCGCGCCCATCGTCATTCTCCCGACTGCAGCAGCGATCCGGCGCGCCGCGCGCTCTTGAGCAGCAGGCCGAAGGCGGCGGACGCCGCGGCGAACAGAAACACGTCGATCGCGAGCCCCTGCGCCAGCAGATCCCAGCGGATCACGTGATCGATCAATACGCCGCGCAGACCTTCAAACACGTAAGTCGGCGGCAACATCCATGAGATCGGCTGCAGCCATGTCGGCAGCGTCGTCACCGGATAATAGACGGCGCCGAGCGGCTGCACGAAGAACATCAGCGACCAGACGAGATTTTCCGCGCCGAGTCCATAGCGCAGCAAAATGCCGGAGACGAAAAGCCCAATGCTCCAGGCGAAGAACATCAGCACGACGAAGAAAGCGGCGAAGGCGACCCCGAGCGCCCACAAATTGAAGCCGAAGAACAGGATCGCCATGATCGTCACCGGCAGCACGCCGACGGCGAGTCGAATAAGGCTCATGGCGACGAGCGCGCTGACGAATTCCACCGGCCGCAGCGGACTCATCAAAATATTCGGCAGATTGCGCGACCACATTTCCTCGATGAAGGAAAAGCAGAAGCCCTGCTGGCCGCGCAGCAGAATGTCCCATAGCAGAATGGCGCCGATCAGCGTGCCGGCGGCCTGGGCCGCGCCGCCAGGCGCCGCGAGCGCGCCGGCGCGCACGAGATAGGTCTGCAGAAATCCCCAGGTCAGCAGCTGAATGGCCGGCCAGTAGATGATATCGAGCACCCGCGTGCGGGAGGCGCGTAGAAGATAGGCGTAGCGCAGCACCATCGCGCCGACGCGCTTGAATGAAAAATTCATGAAGCGGCCCCGTCGACGCGGCCGCGCGCGACGTCGAGAAACACTTCCTCGAGCGTATCGCGGCTGTAGCGCGCCAGGAGATTCGCCGGCGAATCGTCGTCGACGAGAATTCTGTCCTTCAGCATCAGCACGCGGTCGCAGAGGCGCTCGACCTCGCTCATATTGTGCGAGGCCAGCAGGATCGCGCAATTATGCGTCCGGCGATGCGCCTCCAGTCGGGCGCGCACCCAGTCCGCCGTATCAGGATCGAGCGAAGCGGTCGGCTCGTCGAGCAGCAAGAGCTGCGGGTCGTTGATCAACGACTTGGCGATGGCGACGCGCGTCTTCTGGCCGGCGGAAAGACGTCCCGTCTGCCGGTCGAGAAAATCCTCGAGCGCGAGATCTGTCGCAAGCTGCGCGATTTTGGCGTCGAGATCGTCGACGTCATAGAGCATGCCGAAGACGCGCAGATTCTGCCGAACGGTGAGCCGATGCGGCAGATCGACATAGGGGCTTTCGAAATTCATTCGGCCGAGCGCGCGGTAGCGTTCGCGCGACATGTCCGAGCCGAAAACATGGATCGAACCCTGCGTCGGTTCGATCAGCCCCATCACCATGCCGATCGTCGTCGTCTTGCCGGCGCCATTGCCGCCGAGCAGACCGGTGACTGAGCCGGCCTCAAGCGAGAAATCGAGCGGCCCGACGACTCTACGGTTATCGTAATTCTTGGAAAGGCCGGCGACGGCGAGCGTCGGCGCGGCGAGGGGGACGGACATGCGCGCACATTATCGTCACAGGCCGCTGAAGCAAGCCTATTAGCTAAAGGCGGTTCAATGAAAGTCGAAAACTTGTCTCGCAAGAAGATAAGGACCGGGCGGCGGTCTCAATCGGATCGATTCGATAATTCGCAGCGCCAATTCGCGATGCGCAACGGTCGAGCCGGCATACTGAATTCTGACGATGCGTCCAGAGGGTAAAACTTTGAAATCGACAAAGGCTTCGCCATATCCAAGATCGGTGGCTCGCGGCGTGTGTTCAAGAAGCGCTTGATGGACATAGGCCGCGTAGGCGTCGCAAGCCGGGACGCCTCGTGTTCCCGCCCAGCAGGGCGGCGCGCTGTAGGCGCGGCTCTTGGCGCTCTTGGTGTAAGCGACATTTAGGCCAACCAGCAGCCACGCGATCGCGAAGGTTAAAGGAAAAAGCCGCATTTCTTCTCCAACTTTGTAATGAATCACGCTTGAATGAAACCGGATCGCTATTTCTGACACGCTGGACAATAGAATGTCGAGCGGCCGGACTGGACGACGCGCGCGATCGTTCCCCTGCAGCCCGGCGTCGGACAGGCCGCGCCTTCACGATCATAGACTCGGAAACTGTGCTGGAAATAGCCGAGCGAACCGTCGATCTGGCGATGGTCGCGCAGCGACGAACCGCCCGCTTTCAATGCGGCCGTCAGGACTTCCTTGATCGCCTGGGGCAGCCGCGCCAGCGCCGCCGTCGGCCCGCCTCGCGCCGCAACGAGCGATCCCGCGGCCCGCAGCGGCGAGATGCGCGCGCGATGCAGCGCTTCGCAAACATAAATATTGCCAAGTCCGGCGATCAGACGCTGGTCGAGAAGCAGCGCCTTGACCGGCGCCGCGCGTTCTCGAAACTTGTTCGCAAGCAGCGCTGCGTCAAGCGCGTCGCTCAGCGGTTCGACGCCGAGGCCTCGAAAGCGGATGTCCTCGTCGATCTCATTCGTCGCAATAAGAAGCATGCAGCCGAAGCGGCGCGGGTCGTTGTAGACGACGCGCTTCCCGTGATCGAGATGGAAGACGACATGGTCATGCGCGGCGCTCTTGCCGCGCGCGCGGTGAAAGTGACCCGGCGTCTCGTCATCGATCCGGAAAGACCCGCTCATGCCAAGATGCATGATCAGCGACTGGCCGTCGTCGAGATCGGCGATGAGATATTTGGCGCGGCGGCGAAGGTCGAGAACGCGCCTGCCCTCGAGACGTGCGGCGAAGCGTTGTGGAAAAGGAACACGAAGGTCGTGGCGCCTCAAATCGACGCGCGCGATCGTCGCGCCGACGAGCGCGGGGGCCAGTCCACGGCGCACCGTTTCGACTTCGGGCAGCTCAGGCATAAATAAGGTTAATCCCGTCGCAAAAGCCGACGCGCCGGCGCGGCGCGCGGGCGTAGCCACCGGCCCGGCGACAGGCTATACCGTCCCCTTCCTTCCTCGTCACCCGAGCGCCTGATGATTGATCGAAGTTCCGAGCGAGAGGGCTCGACCCATTTCGGCTATTCCGAAGTCCCCTTAAGCGAGAAACAGGGCCTCGTCGACGACGTCTTCCACAAGGTCGCCCGGCGCTACGACATCATGAACGACCTCATGTCCGGCGGCATGCACCGGCTGTGGAAGGACACCCTCGCGGCCAAGGTCAATGCGCGTGGGCGCCGGGGATTTCGCCATCTCGACGTGGCCGGCGGCACGGGCGACGTCGCCTTTCGCATCGCCGCCTCGGCGGCGCATGACGCCGAAATCGTCGTGCTCGACAACAATGGCGACATGCTGGAAGTCGGTCGCGACCGCGCGCGCGACCGTGGCCTTTCCGGCGTCGACTTCGTGCAGGCGAACGCCGAGTCGCTCCCCTTCCCCGACGCGCATTTCGACAGCTACACCATCGCTTTCGGCATACGCAACGTGCCGCGCATCGACGTTGCGCTCTCCGAAGCCTATCGCGTCCTGAAGCCCGGCGGCCGTTTCCTATGCCTTGAGTTTTCGCATGTCGCCGTGCCGGGACTCGACAAGCTTTACGAGGCCTATTCGTTCAATGTCATCCCGACGATCGGCAAATTGGTCGCCGGAGACTCGGAGCCATACCGCTATCTCGTCAGATCGATCCGTAAATTTCCGAGCGCGGAAGAGTTCGAACGCATGATCCGCCGTGCCGGCTTTCGCCGCACCGGATATGAGCGGCTGACGGGCGGCGTCGTGGCGATCCATTCCGGCTGGAAGAGCTGATCTCTAAAGAGCGGCGGCATTCGTGATCCTTGGCGTCGGTCATTCCTATCGTCTGGCGCGCGCCGGCTACATCATGGCGCGCGAAGGCGTCTTTGCGCTGCTCGATCCCGCCCTTCTCCCGCCGGCGGCGGCGCCGCTGGTGCGCTTCGCCAATCTCTTCGCCGGCGGCAAGCGCGACGGCGCCGGCAAGGCGCTGGTGCGCGCGCTGGCGCAGATCGGCCCCTCCTATGTGAAGCTCGGCCAGTTTCTGGCGACCCGTCCCGACATCGTCGGCGGCGAGATCGCCGATGCGCTCACCGCGCTGCAAGACCGGATGGAGCCGTTCGGCCGCGACAAGGCCGTCGCCATTATTGAACGGGCGCTGGGCCGAAGAATCGACGAACTCTTCGTTTCCTTCGGCGAGCCTGTCGCCGCCGCCTCCGTCGCCCAGGTGCACGTCGCGCAGGCGCGCTACAAGGAAGGCGTGCGCAAGGTTGCAGTGAAGGTGCTGCGGCCGGGAATCGAGCGTCAGTTCGCGGTTGATCTGCGCGACATGTATCGGATTGCGCGGCTTGCCGAGCGCTATTCTTCCGAAGCGCGCCGGCTACGCATGATCGAGGTGGTCGATACGCTGGCGCGCACCGTGAGGCTCGAAACGGATTTTCGTCTCGAGGCCGCAGCGGCTTCCGAATTCGCCGACAATGTCGCCGGCGATCCCGAAATGCACGTGCCGGCCGTCGACTGGAGCCGCACTGACCGCGAAGTGCTGACGCTCGAATGGATCGAGGGCGTTCCGCTGTCGGACATCGAGCGGGTCGCCGCCGAGGGCCACGATCTGAAGCAGATCGGCCGCAATGTCTTGCAGTCGTTCCTGCGCCATGCGATGCGCGACGGGTTTTTTCACGCCGACATGCATCAGGGCAATCTCTTCGTCGACAAGAAGGGAAGGCTCGTCGCCATCGACTTCGGCATCATGGGCCGTCTCGGTTTGAAGGAGCGCCGCTTCCTCGCCGAAATTCTCTACGGCTTCATCGTTCGCGACTACAAGCGCGTCGCCGAGGTTCATTTCGAGGCGGGCTATGTCCCTGCGACGCACTCCATTGAAGAATTCGCGCAGGCGCTGCGCGCCATCGGCGAGCCGATGCATACGATCAACGCCGCCGATATTTCGATGGCGCGTCTGCTGACGCTGCTTTTCGAAGTGACGGCGCTCTTCGACATGCGCACGCGCACCGAGCTGGTGCTCTTGCAAAAGACCATGGTCGTCGCCGAGGGCGTCGCCCGCACTTATGATCCCAAGCTCGACATCTGGAAGACCTGCGATCCCGTCGTGCGTTCCTGGATCGAGGAAAATCTCGGCGTCAAGGCGAAGGTCGAGGACGCGAGCAGGAGCCTTGTGGAGATGGCGAAGCTCGCGACTCGGCTCCCGCAGACATTGCAGGAGGCCGAAACCGCGATTGTGCGGGTGACCGAAATGTCCGAGCGCGGCGTCGATCTTTCGCCGCGCTCGATCGAGGCGCTGGCCGACGCGCGGCGACGCTCGGACCGCTGGTTCCTAATGGCGTTTGGCTTCTTATTGTTGGTCGCGATATGGCTCTTGAAATGAGGCCAATAATCGCGGCGCTACTTCACCCCGACCAGCTCCACGTCGAAGATCAGCCAGGCGTTCGGCGGAATGACGCCGCCGGCGCCGCGCGCGCCATAGCCGAGCTCCGGCGGAATGACCAGCGTGCGCTTGCCGCCGACCTTCATGCCTTCGACGCCCTCGTCCCAGCCCTTGATCACCTGGCCCTGGCCGAGCGGGAATTCGAACGGCTGTCCGCGATCGCGCGATGAATCGAATTTCTTGCCCTTCTCGCCATTGTTGTAGAGCCAGCCGGTGTAATGCACCGCCGCGGTCTGACCGAGCTTCGCGACCGCGCCGGTTCCGACCTTAGTATCCTTGTATTGAAGGCCGGTGAGGCTCTTGGTCATTTCCGCTTCCGAGCGGGCGGCGTCGACGGCGACCGCGAGGCTCGCGACTGCGGCGAAGGCCGCCAGAATTGTTCTTGAGACAGGGCGCATCTTTCGTTCCTCCAGTTTGTAAAACGCCGCCATGTTCCTCCGGCCGAGGACATGCGAAGCCTATTCGAGCACGCCGTTGTCGCGGGCGAGCTGCAGCAAATCCTTCTGCGGCCGCGCGCCGACATGCGAAATGATCTCCGCCGCGGCGAGCGCGCCGAGCATGGCGCTGCGTTCATGCGGCAAGTCCTGCGTGTAGCCGGCGAGAAAGCCGGCGGCGAAGAGATCGCCGGCGCCCGTCGTGTCGACGACGTCGTCGACGGGGAACGCCGGCGCCGCCAAAGCGTTCGCGCCATCGGCGACGACGCAGCCCTTCTCCGACCGCGTGACGACGCCGAGCAGCCCCTGTTCGGCCCGCAGCGCCGCGAGCGCCGTATCGAAGTCGCCAGTTTCGTAGAGCGCATGCAATTCGCTTTCATTGGCGAAAACGATGTCGACGACCCGGTCGCGGATGAGCGCGAGAAATTCGCCGCGATAGCGATCGACGCAGAAACTGTCGGAGAGCGTCAGCGCCACCTTGCGCCCGTTGGCGCGCGAGATCTTCGCCGCCTTAAGGAAAGCCTCCTTGGCGCCAGGCGGGTCCCAGAGATAGCCCTCCATGTAAAGCACCTTCGCGCGCGCGACCGTCTCTTCGTCGATGTCGTTTGGCGCAAGCGCCTGACAGGCGCCGAGAAAAGTGTTCATCGTGCGCTGGCCGTCCGGCGTCACGAAAATCAGGCAACGGGCGGTGGCGGCGCCATCGGCCGCGGCGGGCGTGTCGAAGGCGACGCCAGCCTTGCGGATGTCGTGAGCGAATTCGCGCCCTGCGTCATCTTCCTTCACTTTGCCGACGAAGCCGGCGGCGCGCCCGAGGCTGGCGAGGCCGGCCATGGTGTTTGCGGCCGAGCCGCCGGATATGACCGTCGTGGGCCCCATCGCGGCGTAAAGTTCGGCGGCGCGCGCTTCATCGACGAGCGTCATCGAGCCTTTGCGCAATCCTGTCTGAAGCAGATGGTCGTCTTCGGCGCGGGCGATCGTGTCGACGATGGCGTTACCGATTCCCAGCACGTCGAATGATGAGGTCATGAGAGTACGCAATCCGATCAGGAAAGATAATCACGCGTCTTGGGCGCCGCGGGCATGGCGTTTACTAGCACTGCGGCGCCGGCCAGTCGATCGCGCGCAACATTCTGAATACGCACGCTATCTGCACACCGGCGACAGGATCACTTCGATGACAAGGACGAACAGCGCCGCGGTCACGAAAGCCGGCACCGGGCGCAGCGACACATGGCGGAACAGGAAGGCGTACATGAACGCCAGCCAAACGATGATTGGAAACAGCAGAAAGCGCAGCAGCTTTTCGGTCGGCAGCGGTTCTGGCAGGGCGATGGCGAAGATGAGGTGCAGGATAATATAGGCGAGCGCCCCAATCGCGCCCATGATCGCGACCGCCGTCGCCGTGCGCTGAAACTTCGCGTTCTCCTTGAGAACGCGCAGCAGGCCATAGGTCGCGCCATACAGAAGGCCCGCGCTCAATATTCCATAGATCAGGCTGCCGAGCAGCGAATGATTGAACGCCTGCGCGATCATCTGCAGCACGCCATAGGCGCCGAAGGCGCCCAGCATCAATTCGCGCAGATCCGGCAACGACAGTTGCGACGCTTCAAGATTGATCATCTTGAGCACGGTCTGCGGCGTCTGATCCTTGAGATACGGAATATTGATCGGCATGGAGAGCGTTTCCCTTGTCGCTGGGAAGGCGAAAGCCCTGCCCGCATTGAAGCGAAAAGCCGTGCGGCCCAGCGCGCCGAAGAGGCGCTGGCCGGACCGCACGACCAATTGGCCTCTCTAGCACGCTTTGGCGGAGCGCGAAATGGCGTTCCTGATGTTGCAGCGCGAAGCCTGGCTACGGCAGGCGCTGGCTCCATTCCTCGCGGGCGATGACCTCGACGATGCGCCGCGCCGCCTCGCGCCAGGCGACGCGCAGGACCTGTTCCGGGTCGCCGGCGCGCCGGCCGTCGAGAAAATCGGCGATCGTCTGCGCCAGCGCCTTTGCGTCATTGACGCGAAAATAGAGCGCGCCTGACCCGCCGACCTCGCGAAAGACCGGAATGTCGCTGCAGATCGCCGGTCGGCCGCGCCGCGCCGCTTCGACGATCGGCAGGCCGAAGCCTTCGGCATAGGAGGGGAAAATCAACGCCGCCGCATGGTCGTAAAGGAAGGAAAGCTCGTCGTCGTCAACGTCGTCGAACCAGAACAGCCGACGGTCGAATTCGCCATGCGTGACAATCTCGTTGACGACTGCTTCTTCAAACCAGCCGCGCCGCCCGACGAAGATCAGCCGAATATCGCGCCCATTCGCCCAGAGTTCTTCAAAGGCGCGGACGGCGACGCGTTGTCCTTTGCGCGGTTCGATCGTGCCCACAGTGAGAAAGACGGGCGCGTCGCCGGCGACCGCGCTCTTGATGTTGTCGCGCGGCGCGGAGTCGGCGCGCAGCGCCAGATCGGAGCCGCAATGGAACCAGCCGATCTTGAGCCCCGGACGATGCGGCAGCCGTTGCGCGGCGACATAGTCGGCGAGTTCGTCTGCCACTGTTTTTGAAATCGCCAAAAAGCTGTCGCTTTCGATGAGCGCCTTGCGCAGCCAGGCGCGGTAGCGCGGCACCGTCACTTCATGGCAGGCGTGCGGGTAAAGCTCAGGAATGAGATCGAAAATACAGCTGACGACCTCGCCGCCCTCGTGGCGAATCTTTTCGAAGACGGGCGCGAGCTCCTCAAACGCGTTCCAGCTGTCGGACAGCATCAGAAAGCGATCGCCAGCTTCGATGTGGATTTCCGAATCTGGCGCGGCGTCGCCGCCAACGAGCGCGGCGACAAAGCTGTTTGCGCTCAGCAGCCGGCCGTTTTCGCAGCGAACGGCGATGGCCGGAATGTCAAATCCTTCGCCGCTGTAAAGACCGCGCACGACTTCTTTGACGACGCGCTGAATGCCGGTGCCGGCGTCGCGCTTGATCGTTCCGGAGACGTCGACGAGCAACCGGCGCGCCGGCGCCGGCGCGCTTTGCGCCACCGGAACGCCCGGAACAGGCATTGACGCCGGCGCTTCGGATTTCGGCCGCCGAAAACGCGCGACAAAGGCGTTCGCGGCGTCGGCGATGAAGGCTTCGATCGGCCGAAGAAAGCGGTAGATGTGACCTGAAACCGAATAGATCAACCGATAGCGCTCATGGGTCAGATGCAGGAGTTCGGCGCGCAGATGATCGAGCTGGAATTCGAGCAGGCGCATGTGTTCGCGATTCTGGTCGCGCTCTCCGTTCCGCCGCTCGCTCATGAACCTTTGCTCACGACGAAGCCTGCGCGGCTTGCGCCTCGGCGTCGCGGGCGTCGACGAGGAGCGCCTGCAGCATGTCGTCGATGTCGTGACGAGGACGCCAGCCGGTCGCGTCTGTGATCTTCGACGCATCGCAGGCGGCGCTGGCGAGATCGCTGCCGCCCGGTCGCAGCAGCGACGGATCAACCTCGATATCGAGTTGCGCCTTCGACTTTTGGCGGAGCCGCTCAAGCAGCGCCTCCATGCGATACGCCGTCCCCGAAGCGATATTGAAGATCGAAACCGACGCGGGCAGGTTCCCAGAATTTTCGATCAGCCGCATATAGGCGTCAATCACGTCGCGCACGTCGAGAAAATCGCGCGCCTTGGACAGATCGCCAACCTTGATCACCGGCGCGGCGCGGCCCGTCTCGATCGCGGCGATCTGCGCGGCGAAAGAGGCGAGCGCAAAATTGCGATTGCGTTGGCCCGGACCCGAATGATTGACCGGCCGCGCCACGATGAGCCGTCCGCTCGGCCCGAGCAGATCACCAAGCGCGCTCTCTGCGGCGACTTTTGAGCGGCTGTAAACGTCGACGGGACGCAGCGGCGCGTCCTCGTTCAGAACGCCATCGCGGAAACTCGCGCCATAGGCGGCCGCCGTCGAGGCGAAGAGGAACGTCGCCGTGGGGCAGTGGCGGGCGACCGCCGCGCCGAGCGCAAAGGAGCCGTGAAAATTCACCCGCCAGGTCAATTCGGCCGCATGCAGCGCCTGACCGATCGACGCTTGACCCGCGAGATGGACGATGAGGTCTGGTCGCAACCGCGCAATCAGCGCGTCGATCGCGCCTTCGTCGACAAGATCGCCGACCGCCGTAGTAAACGCGTCATGGCCGCCGCATTCGCCGGGACGCAACAGTATGGCCCGGGCAGCCTGCGGATAGGCCTTAGCCAGGGCGGCGCAGAGGTGGCCGCCGACGAATCCGGCGCCGCCCGTCACCAATATGCGCTCGAAGGCGGCCATCGCGCGCCCTTTATATCAGGTTAAGCCGGCTCCCGCCGCAGTCTTTCAAGGTCGGCGTCGACCATCTCGCAGATCATCTCGCGAAGATCGATCTCCGGCTTCCATCCGAGAGCCCGTCGCGCCTTGCTGGAATCGCCAAGCAGGACGTCCACCTCGGCCGGACGATAGAACGCAGGGTCGATGACGACGAACTTATCCATGTCGAGTCCGACGCGTTCGAAAGCGATCCGGCACATGTCCCGGACGGTGGTGGTGACGCCTGTCGCGACGACATAGTCGTCCGGCTTCTCCTGCTGCAGCATCAGCCACATGGCGCGTACGTAATCCTTGGCGTGCCCCCAATCCCGCTTGGCGTCGATATTGCCGAGACGCAATTCCTTCGCCAATCCGAGTTTGATCGACGCAACGCCGTGCGTCACCTTGCGGGTGACGAATTCGACTCCGCGCAGCGGGCTCTCATGATTGAACAGAATGCCGGAGGAGGCGTGGAGACCGAAGCTCTCGCGGTAATTCACCGTGATCCAATGGCCGTAAAGCTTCGCCACGGCGTAGGGGCTGCGCGGATAGAACGGCGTCTTCTCGCTTTGCATCGGCTCTTGGATGAGCCCGTACATTTCCGAGGACGAGGCCTGATAGAAGCGCGCTTTCGAGGCCCCGAGCCGCATCGCTTCCAGCATGTTGGTCACGCCCACGCCGGTGACGTTGGCGGTGAGCACCGGCTGGCGCCAGGAGGAGGCGACGTAGGACTGCGCCGCAAGATTGTAGATTTCATCCGGCTGAACGTCTTGAACGGTGCGCAGCAGGCTCGAGAGATCAGCAAGATCGGCGTCGTGCAGATGCACTTTGCCGCTGATGCCGAGCCAGCGCAGTCGGTGGTCCTCGACGCCCCGGTGCGAAGAACGCCGCACCACGCCATGCACTTCATAGCCCTTGTCGAGCAAAAATTGCGACAGATAGGCGCCGTCCTGTCCTGTAACGCCGGTCACCAACGCGCGCTTCGTCATTAACGGTCCTATTCAAATCGCCCGCTGGGCCATAACGAAAGCAATGCTTGCGCAGCGGCGCAGCTTCGGGCGGTCCTCGCCCAAGCCGCTGGCGGCTGCAACAGGGCGCGCGCGACGCACTTACAGAATCGGAGCGCTCGAAGCAAGAGCGTGGGCATGGCTACGCCGGCGGCGGACGCCGCCGGCATTTCAAGTCCTGCCCAATCCCTAAGGCGCTTAGGCGCCTTTGTCGGGCGGCGGCAATTTGCCTTCCGGCGTCGCCTTGTCGATGGCCTCGGGCAAATATTGGGCGAGAAGCGCCTTCGCCTTTTCGAGGTCGATTCCGGCGTTCTTGGCGATTTCCTTTAGCTTGTCGGCGTTGATCGCCTTGCTGATGTCGATCTCGCTGATCTTTTCATTGGGCCCCAAGCCAATCCAAGAATGGACCTGCTGACCCAGTCCAGAATTCTCAAAATTCTTCACGACGCCGTCGAGGCCGCCTTGCTTTTCCACATATTCCTTAACAAGGCTCAGGGCTTCAGCGCCGATCACGCCGCCAGCGATCGCTTTAAGCCAACTCATGTGCTCATCTCCCTTTCAAAAAAGCGTGCGCATTGCGCCGCGCTAGGTCAGATAAGGCTGGGCGCAGGCTTTACAATGGCAGGCACGCGCCGTCATAAGCTAACGCCTTCATTCAAATAGCAAATCCTCCTTCCTCTGACCCCAGCGGCGGATCTCCTGCCAGATGTCTGCAGCCGTTTCGGCGTAGCGGAAGAGACGCAGGTCTTGGGGATCGATCACGCCCTCGTCGAGCAGAAATTCGATGTCAAAGGCGCGTCGCCAATAGCTTTCGCCGACGAGAATGATCGGTATTGGCTTGACCTTTCCGGTCTGCACCAGCGTGAGCGTCTCGAACAATTCGTCGAACGTGCCGAAACCCCCAGGAAAGGCGACGAGCGCCCGCGCCCGTAACATGAAATGCATCTTGCGCAGCGCGAAATAGCGAAACTGCAAGCATAGAGCCGGCGTGACGTAAGTGTTGGGAAGCTGCTCGTGGGGCAGCGTGATGTTGAGGCCCACCGTCTCGGCGCCGGCTTCGAAGGCGCCGCGATTCGCCGCCTCCATAATACCTGGACCGCCGCCGGTGACGATGGCGAGGCGGGGAAGGTCCCCGCTCTCGCGCGCCGCGCCGACAAGCGCGCCGAATTCGCGCGCTATTTGATAGTAGCGCGAATTTTCACAAACGCGTTTCGCGACGGAAAGCCGCCTGGCGAGCGCCGCGTCGAGGGGATCGGCGTCCGCGAGCGCCTGTGCTTCGGCGAGCCGGCGCGCCGCCAAAGCGGGCTCGACGATGCGGGTCGAACCGAAAACGACGATCGTATCGGCGACGCCGTGGCGGCGCAGCAGCAGTTCGGCCCTAAGATATTCGAGCTCGAGTCGTGGACCGCGCGCGTCGGCCGAGGTGAGAAAATCACTATCCTCGTCCGCCTTGCGATAGGAGGGACTGGAGAGGATCGCCTGCAGCCGCTCAGCGGCGGCAACATCGGGAACGTGGGGGGCCGGACGTGGGGACAGCGCTCCCTTTTCGGGCTTCGGCCGAAAATTTCGTTCTTCGTCGCTTGCGTTCAATCGTGGCTCCTTGCATCCGCTCCTCGGCGCTTTTCTTTATTTCCGCACTGGTCCGGCGTATATGACCCGCCGGACGCCGGAGGGCGAAGATTTGTCAGGGAGCAGGGCGATAGCGCATGGCCGGGCATAGTCAATTCAAGAATATCATGCACAAGAAGGGCAAGCAGGACGCGATCCGCTCCAAGCTTTTTTCCAAGCTTGCCCGCGAAATTACCGTCGCCGCCAAGATGGGCCTGCCCGACCCCAATATGAACGCGCGCCTGCGCGCCGCGGTTCTCGCCGCGAGGGCGGAGAACATGCCCAAGGACAATATCGAGCGGGCGATCAAGAAGGCTTCCGGCGCCGACGCGGAGAACTACGACGAAGTGCGCTATGAAGGCTATGCGCCCGGCGGCGTCGCCGTGATCGTCGAGGCGCTGACCGACAATCGCAACCGCACCGCCGGCGAGGTGCGCTCCTATTTCACCAAGGCCGGCGGCGCGCTCGCCGAGACCGGCGCGGTCTCCTTCATGTTCGATCGGGTCGGCCTCGTCGAATTCGATAAGAAGGCGGCCACGGAGGACGCGATGATGGAGGCGGCGATCGACGCCGGCGCCGACGACGTCTCGACGACCGAAGAGACTCACGAAGTGATCACCTCCGTCGAATCTCTGCGCGACGTCGCCAGGGCCCTCGAAGAGAAGTTCGGCGAGCCGCGCAAGGCGGCGCTCGTCTGGCGTCCGCAGAACACCATCAAGGTCGACGATGATTCGGGCGAGAAAATACTGAAGCTCGTCGGCTTGCTTGAGGACAACGACGACGTCCAGAACGTCTACGCCAATTTCGAAGTTTCGGACGCGCTGGTCGCCAAGCTCGCGGGCTAGCCGTGCGGCGGCGGCGACGACGCCGGCCTCGCGCCGTGGTGAGAGATGCACAACAAGCGCGGCTATCACCACGGATCGCTGAAGCAGGCGCTGATCGACGCCGCTCTGGAAATTCTTACGGAAGGCGGTCCGGCGGCGCTGACGCTCAGCGAAGCGGCGCGCCGCGCCGGCGTTTCGCCCGCCGCGCCCTATCGACATTTCTCCGGACGCGACGCGCTGATCAGCGAATTGGCGCGCCGCGGCTTCGAGACCTTCGGAGCGCGAATCGAGGCGGCGTGGGACGAAGGCCGGCCTGACGCCAAAAGCGCGCTACGGGCGATGTGCGCCGCCTATCTCAAATTCGCCCGCGACGAGCCGGGGCTTTACGCTGCGATGTTCGGACAGGCGCAGACGCTCGCCGATCCGGGAGCTGGCGGCGCCGCCGATCACGCGCTCGAAATCCTCTGGCGCGCCGTGGTCGCCTGGCTGCAGCAGGCGGGCGCGCCGGCCCAGGGCGCGCGCTATGCGGCGCTGCAGATCTGGTCGCTCGCGCACGGCGTCGCCATGCTGACCATCTCCGGCCATTTCGATCCGGTCAAAAGCGCGGATCCTGCGCTTGTCCTCGAAAGCGCCGCGCAGGGCGTGATGGAGAGCGCCGCGGCGCGCGCCAAAGCCGCCGCGGGCTAAACTGTTATTAAGAGGCGGCCGATCGTTAAATTACGCGCCCGCTTTAATCATTCATTAACGTTAACGCCCTCAAATGAAGCAAATCTTAATTGCGTGAGGCTGTCGTGCCGCAGGCGTCTTCAAAACACATTCGCTTCCGGGGTCGATCCTTCCCCGTTCTGACGCTCGAGCCGGAAGCGCCGCTCGAGGGCTGGCTCGAGCAATTGGACGCATTGCTCGCGCAGTCCCCGGCCTTCTTCGCCAAGAAATCGATCGTCATTGACCTCGGCAAGGTGACGCTGGAGCAGTCGGAACTTGGCGACCTCCTTGGAAATCTTGGCCGGCGCGGCATACGCGTCATGGGTCTTTCCGGCGTCGACTCTACTTGGGCCTCGGACGACCTGCCGCCGATTCTGGCCGGCGGCCGCGCTACGCCTCAACCGCCGTCGGAAAACGGCGCAACGGCTGCGAGAGACGCAAGTTCGGGAACGCTGACCTCAAGCGAAGAAGCGGCCTTTAAGGACATTGCGAAGTCTCTCGGCTCGGACGGCGCGGCTGGCGTCACGTCAGCCGCGCCGCAGGCGCCACCTTCTGCGCCGCTGATCCTGCTGGAGCCGGTGCGCTCGGGCCAATCGATATATCACCCCGAGGGCGACGTGACCGTCGTCGGCTCGGTCGCCTCGGGCGCGGAAATCATGGCTGGGGGCTCCGTGCACATCTACGGAACGCTGCGCGGCCGCGCGATGGCGGGCGCCTATGGCGAGAAGCGCGCGCGAATCTTTTGTCGCCGACTCGAGGCTGAACTGCTCTCGGTTTGCGGCGTGTATCTGACGGCCGAGGAAATCGAGACGACTATGCAGCGTCAGTCGGTCCAGGCCTGGCTCGAAAACGAAACCGTCAAAATCGCAAAGCTCGATTGAGAGAGGACGATAAAATGGCCAAGACATTAGTGGTCACTTCCGGCAAGGGGGGCGTCGGCAAGACGACGTCGACCGCGGCGCTCGGCGCCGCGCTGGCGCAGCAAGGCCATAAAGTCGCGGTCGTCGACTTCGACGTCGGACTGCGCAATCTCGACCTTGTCATGGGCGCTGAGCGTCGCGTGGTCTACGACCTCATTAATGTCGCGCAGGGCGACGCCAAGCTCCATCAGGCGCTCATTCGCGACAAGCGGCTCGACAATTTGTATCTGCTGCCCGCTTCGCAAACGCGCGACAAGGACGCGCTGACCGAAGAGGGCGTGCAAAAAGTCATCGGCGAGATGCGCGAGAAATTCGACTGGATCGTCTGCGACAGTCCGGCGGGAATCGAGCGCGGCGCGACGCTCGCCATGCGCTTCGCCGATGTGGCCGTCGTCATCGCCAACCCCGAAGTCTCGTCGGTGCGCGACTCGGACCGCATCATCGGCCTGCTCGACGCCAAGACCGAGCGCGCCGAAAAGGGCGAGAAAGTCGACAAATTCCTTCTGCTCACCCGTTACGACGCTGGGCGCGCCGCGCGCGGCGAGATGCTGAGCGTCAACGACGTGCTGGAGATTCTCTCCATTCCGCTCATCGGCATCGTGCCCGAAAGCGAAGAAGTTCTGCGCGCCTCGAACGTTGGCTCGCCGATCATCCTTCACAATGCAATGAGCGCCGCGGCGCGGGCTTATTCGGAGGCCGCGCAACGTCTGTGCGGCGAAAGAACGCCGGTCACCATCCCCTCCGAAAAGAAGGGTTTGTTTGTTCGGCTTTTCGGTCGGAGGGCGGCATGAGCTTATTTGGATTGTTCGGACGCCGCGCCACCACGGCGCCGGTCGCGCGCGAGCGCCTGCAGATTCTTCTCGCCCATGAACGCAAATCTGCGCGCGCGTCCAATCTCATCGCCGTATTGCACAAGGAAGTTCTGGCCGCGATCTCCAAGCACATCGCGGTCGATCCCGATAAGGTGATGGTGAAGATGCATCGCAAGGAGGACATGTCGCTGCTCGAAATCGATATCGAGATCGAGTCTGAGGCGACGCTCGAACGCGATGCGGGATCGGCGGATGATGCCGCTTTTGAAGGCGATCTGAGCGGCAAGGCGGCCTGAGTTTTCGCGGCGCGGGCGCCCGTCGCTTTGATGGACGCTCCGACAGGAAACGTCGAATCACAAATACGATTTCCGGGGCCGCGCCGATTTTTTCGGCGCGGCCCTTCCCCTTGCGCTAATGTTAATGCATATTACATTGTCGTCGGCCCCGCTTCGCGGCGGGCGGCCGTAGACAAAACTGGAGCCCATCATGAGCTGCCGTCGTTATTCCCGCATGTCGTCGTTCGGAGAGGGCGGATCGCCCTGGGGACATTGCGGCCGAACGTCCTGGAGGCCCTATGAGATCGCGGCGATGATCCTCGGCTTTTTCATCTTCTGGCCGCTCGGTCTCGCGATCCTGTTCTGGAAGCTTTGGCAGAAGAGCTACGGCTATGAAGGCGATCTATTCGCCTTTGCACAGGAGCAGGGCGCGCGGGTGAAGGAAGCCGTCAGCGGCGTTGCAAGAGAAAGCGCGGGTTGGGGCGGTCCGTCCTTCATGCGCTCGACGGGCAATGTCGCCTTCGACGAATGGCGCGAGGGCGAGCTCGCCCGTCTTGAGGAAGAGCGCCGCAAGCTCGCCGAAGCCGAGCGCGACTTCGCCGACCATATCGAGCAGCTGCGCCGCGCCCGCGACCGCGACGAGTTCGAATCCTTCATGCGCGGGCGCAAGAACGGCGGCAAGGACGCGTAGGGCCGTTTAGGGCTGCGCTGACCCACAGCAGGCGCAAATCGGCGAGGTCCGATTTGCGCCATTGCTGCATCAATCGAGGAATGGCGCCTGCCATTCTCCGCTGACAGCGGCGCGAAAGGATTAGCTCGCGCGTGCGCCCTATTGCGGAATGACGGATCCCTTCCGCTTCAGAAGACCGCCTCTGACGTATCCGGTCTTGCCGTTGTAGGAGACGTGGCACCAGCCGTTGCCAATTCCCCGCGGGCAGCGAAGAATATCGACCTTTTCTCCGCCTTGGATCGTCTCGATAACCGATGCAAACATGCTCGGCCGTTTTTTCAGACTGGCCGCGTCAGTCGTTACCACCGGCTCTACGACGACGTTCGATCCGGAGGTCCCCAGCGCAGGCGCGTTCACCCATCCTGTCTGCGAACCATAGCGGACCTGGCACCAGCTGTGACGCCAGCCCGGATTGCAGCTCAACACTTGAACATCGGCGCCGGCCGGAACCTTGCCGATCGTGCGCCACGACGTTCCGGGTCCGGCGCGCATCGTGGCTGGGCTTTGGGCGGTGGTCGCCTGGGCGACGTCCAGGACAAGAAAAGCGACAACGCCGGCCGTCGCCGCAGCGAGCATGTTTCGCATGACGAATCCTCCACATTTGCCGCAACATTTTCTGTCTACTTGTATTGCATCGACATATCAGGCGAGCGGATAGAGCTTTTTACTGCGCCGCTTTGACCGGTCTCTCGAAGAAGCTTCAACTCGGTATTGTTTCAAAGACAAGAACGAGACGAACCGCAGCGCTTGACTGCCTTTAGCTGGGATAGACCTAAAGCCTTTCGAGAGGGCGCAGCCAAATTTGTCCGTGATCTATTTCAACTTGCCCCGGCGCCCCGCAGCGCATCCTTCGCTGTGGCATATGAAATCGGCATCCGGCGCCTGCACAGCTAATCCAAGACGAGCGCTGCGCCAGTCAGCGAGAGGTCACCTGCGTCTGAGGTCGGTGACTGGCGGCGGCCTATCGTTTATAGAGGGACAGGTGTTTCGTTCACGATTCTCGGCCCGAGCGTCACGTCAAGCCGCGTTTTCGACACGCAGGACACTCGCGCGGCGGCGTGTCTTTCCAGCGGCCTTCCTCGCGTCAACCAAAGGTCTCAAACTTCGATGCGCCCTACTCGTCCGTTTATAACGGCCTACAAGAATCGGTCTTCCAAATCTCGGCCATCTGATACTTGGACGATCAAAGAGACTGAAAGCGCCAAGGCGGATACATCTCTCAATGACCTAAGCGCCTTGGCGGCCGTCGACTTGGCGCCTGACAGCGCATATTTGGCGGCGCTGAAGGCAGCGGATGCGGTTTTCGGGCGCGAAGCGGACGAGCGTCCCCGAGTCCCTCCACAACCCGCAACTCCCCCGACGGGGCGCATCCTTCCGAACTTGCTGCAGGAAGATGTCCTCAGCTCTCGTCCTGCGAGCCCCGCCCCGAAGAAGACGCGTCGCGCGCGTCAGCCTGCAAAAGTTAAAGAAGCGGTTCGCGCCAAGCCCACAACGCCAAAGCGAGAAGCGCTATCGGCTGCGCCGACGCCCGCCGTACTGCCGGCAAGAGGAGCGGAACCGGAGATCGTTTTCGAAACATCTTTTCGGGTCAGACGGTCTATTCAGAAAAGATGGGTGTTGAAGACGGCCCTCAAAGCCGGAGAAAGATGGAAGCGGCGCCTCGGTAAATTTGCGCGTTGATCGCGCGGCAGTCGCCCCCGAGCCACACCCTGCAAATATCTCGTCGTTAACTACGATTCTCGACCCGGCTTTAACGCGCCGGCGCCAATTCTCGCGGCATGGTCCGCCGCGCCCGTCAAACGCTGCTTGTGCTGGCGCTCGCCGTCGCGACGCTTTCGGCGTGTTCGATCGGGCAGAAGGCGCAGCGGCCGGCCTGGCGCACGCAGGCCGAAAACGCCTGTCTCGCCGAGAGGCGCGTCAACCCTTCCGAATATATCGCGCTCGCCCCGGAGGTCGACGGACCGGGCATCTGCGGCCTCACCAAGCCGTTCAAAGTGACGGCGCTGCAGGGCGGCGCCGTTTCCTTCAACGCCACTGCGACGCTGGACTGTTCGATGGTCGCGGAGCTCGACGCCTGGCTCGCCGACACCGTCCAGCCCGCCGCCCAGGCGCGGTTTGGGCAGCAGATCGTCCAGATCAATTCGATGGGCTCTTACGCCTGCCGCGGCATGAACAATCAGCGCTGGGCGCAGCTTTCCGAACACGCCTTCGGCAATGCGCTCGACATCGGCGGCTTCACGCTCGCCGATGGCCGCGAGATCACGCTCGTCCGCGACTGGGGCCGCGGCGACGCGCAGACCCGCGCCTTTCTGATGGACGTGCATCGCGGCTCATGCGGTCATTTCTCGACGGTGCTGTCGCCGGGCTCCAACGCCTTCCACTACAACCATATCCACGTCGATCTGGCGATGCACGGCCGCTCGGGACGCAGCATCTGCAAGCCGGAGCCGCAGGAAACTCTGCCGCCGCCCGACCTCTCGCCGCTCGTCGCGCAGCGGCGCGCGCCGCCCCCCGGCGCCGAGGAGGAGACCGACAACGATACGACCGGCAAGCCGCCGCTCGCCGCTTTCCAGGGCGGCCGCGACGGCTTCGGACCCGTCGCAGGACCTGAGGCCTATGCGCCCCCGCCGCCGCTGCCCCCGCGCCGCGACGGCATCGGCCAGCTCATCGACGATCCGGATCAAACCTCGAGCATCGGCCGGCGTCGGAGACTATAGGTCTTCCGGTTTCAGTCCTGTTCGCTTGGCGATTCTCGCCAACATGCGCGGCCCGATTTCTTCGCCGTCGTGAAAAGCAAATATGACATCAGGGAAGCCAGCTTTCGCAAAGGTCCGATGAGAGCCGACTGACCGCTTTTCAATCCAGCCTTTTCTCGCCTTCGCGCTCGGCCATAACGTCATGCCGCCGCGAAAGTGATATGAATTGGCTCAGGCGGGCGTTCGCCATGTTCAATGCGGTCGGCGATGACGCGTAGTGCCAGCGCTTCCGCCTGAGCGATCGCCTCCTCGCGAGTCGCGCCATATTTTAGCGCGCCCGGAATTTCCAGGATTTCGGCGATCCAGCGGCCGTCCTCTTCCTGCTCGGTCTCAACAGTCAGCTGCATCCTATTCCTCACCGCTTGCTCGCGCCGGTCATATTCACCAGCCGCAGAATGAGCCACGCCGGCACGACGAAAACGGCGCCGGCGAGCACATAGCTGACAAGCTCCTTCACCGCCCCGAACCCCAGCTGATAGATGCGGTCGAAAAAGGCCTGGACGCCGCGAAAAATGTCGATCGGCCGCAGTTCGAGCCACATCAGCAGAGCGCCGACGACGAGCGAAATGAAGAACAGCCGCACGAAAGTATTGAGCGGCGAGCCGCCGAGGAAATGTTCAAACGTGTTGTTCGACGCCATTTCTTGAGTTTCCTGTGATGATGTGTCCGAGCCCGGCGGAATCGCCAGATCGCGCCGGGCCTCCGGCGGACGCGGCTTATCAAGATGCGGCCAATTGGCGAAAGGTCCCTGATCGGTCACGGGCGCATCCTCTTCGGCCTTGGATCACACCGCGTTTGGGCGGAATCTCCTAAACGATTCCGAAAGCTTGGAGCGCATTTTGCGCGAAAAACCGGCATCCACTTTTTCGCAGCGCGCTCTGGACGAGCCGACCCTCACAAGGCGCCTCCGGGCGAGGTCTCTTCGCGGAAGAGGCGCATTATGCGGCGCAGAAAGCGCTCGGTAAAGGAGAGCGCGCGCTCGAATTCCTCTTCGCTGGGCGTCGCGTTCGGCCGTGGCCCCGGCGACCCGGGCGCGGCGTCGGCGCGCGCTTTGAGCGCGGCGTTCTCCTTGCGCAGCCGGTCGATCTCGGCCTCCAGCGCGGCGCGCTCTTCGGCGCCGAGCCGACATACGGCGACGCCGTCCTTTACCGAACAATAGGAGATTGCGCCGGTTTCCTTGTTCAGCCGGACATAGCCGCCTTCGGCCGGCGTCAGCGCGAAGCGATCGCCTTCCGGCGCGACGATTGGCGGCGTCTCGGCGGCGGCCGGCCCAGGCCCCCCGGCGAGGATGGCAAGGAAGGCGCCGAGAAGAATATGCCGCGCCGCTTTCATGAATCGCCGCTCTTTCGAGGAAACTGGCTCGCAAATGGGCGCTCGGCGTTTCCACGTCAACCATGGGCGACCGCCGCGCTTGAACGCCGCGGCCGGCTCGGCCATATAGCTGTAGCCGGAGCGCTCTTGCGGGCTCCGGCCGAAGAGGCGCCAACAGGGCTTCGTCACATGTCACGTCCGCCGCTCAATTCGCCATTCCTGCTCGGATTCGATGAGATCGAACGGGCGCTCGACCGCGTCGCCCGCACCGCCTCCGACGGCTACCCGCCCTATAATATCGAGCGCCTGCCGCGCAGCGAGAGCGCGCCGGAGCGGCTTAGGATCACGCTCGCCGTCGCCGGCTTCACCCGCGACCAGCTCGACGTCTCGCTTGAAGAGAACCAGCTCGTCATCCGCGGCCGCCAGACCGACGAGCGCGAGCGCGCTTTCCTCCATCGCGGCATCGCCGCGCGCCAGTTCCAGCGCGCCTTTCTTCTCGCCGAAGGCATGCAGGTGCTCGGCGCCGATCTCGTCAACGGGCTGCTGTCCATTGATCTGGCGCGGCCCGAGCCGGAGCGGGTGATCAAAAAGATCGAAATCGCGGCGCGCGACTGAACGATTTAAGAATTTCAGGACCCATGTTCGAACTTGCCGTCGCGCTTGTGCTGATCGTCATCAACGGGATTTTCTCGTTGTCGGAGCTCGCTATCGTTTCGGCCCGCAAAATCCGCCTGAAGACCATGGCCGCCGATGGTCGTCGCGGCGCCGCCACGGCCCTCGCGCTGGCGGAGAATCCCGGGCGTTTCCTCTCCACCGTGCAGATCGGCATTACGCTCGTCGGCATACTCGCCGGCGCTTTTTCCGGCGCGGCGCTGGGTCAGAAACTCTCTCAGGAACTGCGCGCGCTGGGCCTGTCGGGGCCCGCCGCCGATTGGATCGGCTATGGCGGCGTCATCGGCTTCATCACTTATCTTTCCGTCGTCATCGGCGAATTGCTGCCTAAGAGCGTCGCCCTGCGCCATGCGGAAGCCATCGCCTGCCGGATGGCTGCGCCGATGGCGTTCCTGTCGATGCTGAAGCCCCGGTCGTTTGGCTGCTCGACGCGTCGACGAAGCTTGTGCTGCTGCTCATCGGCCAGACCAGCGAGCCTTTGCTCAGCGTCACCGATGAGGAGATCAAGACGCTCGTCGCCGAGGCGCATTCCGCAGGTTCGATCGAGGCAGATGAACAGCAGATGATCGCCGGCGTGTTGCGGCTCGGCGATCGCGCCGCGCGCGCCCGATGACGCCGCGCGCCGAAGTGGATTGGCTCGACCTCAGCGCGCCGGAGAATGTCTTGCGCGACAAGCTCGTCGAGACGACGCATGCGCGCCTGCCCGTCAGCCGCGGCGACATGGACGACATGATCGGCGTGTTGCTCATTCGCGAGCTGCTGGGGCCGGCGCTGCGCGGCGAGCCGCTTGATCTCGAAGCCCATGTGAAGCCCGCGCCCGTCGTGCCGATTCGATCGACGCGCTCGACGCGCTGAACGTTCTGCGCGAAGCCGAGACGCCGATGGCGCTGGTTCACGATGAATACGGCCACTTCGAAGGCGTGGTGACGCCGGCCGACATTCTCGACGCCATCGCCGAAGCCTTCAGATCCAACGAGGGCGATGAGGAGCCGGAAGCGGTTCAGCGCGAAGACGGCAGCTGGCTGCTCGCCGGCTGGATGCCCGTCGATGAAATGGCGGAGCTCCTGCGCGTGACGCTGCCCGAGAACAGGAGTTTTGAAACGGTCGCGGGCCTCGTGCTCGACGGGCTGATCCGATTCCCGACGCTTGGCGAAACGGTCGACAAGCTCGGATGGCGCTTCGAAGTCGTCGATCTCGACGGCCGCCGCGTCGACAAGGTGATGCTCGTGTCGAAGCTGCCGGCCGGAAGTCAGTAGCGCGCGCTCCGGCGATTGCGGTGGCTTACGCCGCCGCGCGCGTTGAAGCGGATCGGCGATAGCGGGTCAATTGAGTTCGTAAAGCTCCGATTTCGTTGAAAAAGTCTTGGAATAGGGTCGTCGGCCTCCGCGGGCGTTTTTCAGCATTGGACTGCGCGTTCATCGGCGTGGTGGCACGACGCCGCCATAATGCGGCTTATGCCGCCATTTCAACTCTGGGTCAACCGCGCGAGACGTCGCAAAGTTTTGCGCGGTCGCGGCGAGCAGGAACTTTTTGCGCCACATGGACCCCGTAGCCGCAAGCCCGGTCGCAATATGCGTTTGAGATTGCGCAGCATCTCCACCTTTTCTGCGTCGCTGACAGGCCGTTTCAAAATTGCGGGCGTTCCAGTCAAGCGCCCGAGCGACGTCGCAGATCTTCCTCAACGTCAGCGAGGAGGATCTTCCGCGCCGCAGCATTCGGGCAACATCTCGCTTTGTAGTTCGCAGACGTCAAATGCGCTTCTTGCTCGCGCGGTAACGACGCGTGCCGTCAACCCCGACGCCGGTGCGCGGCTACGTAGGCGCGCCGGAACTGAACCAGTTTTTTCCAGCCGGGCAGATATAGCAGTCGCCTCGGGATCGAACGTGGTAACGCGAGAACGTGCCGTTACGGTTCGCGTCCACTTATCGAAAACGGGAATGTATGGCGTGATCCGCTTCTGCTTGACGAGCCAGGCGAGATTATCCCCGAGCCATGATGCGGTGTCGGACAATAACCCGGCTTCAGGCCGAAGTTCGCTCTTCGGTGCTCCACCATCATTCTTGAGCGCCGACCTCGGCCTGTCGGATGGCGCGCGTCGCTTCGACATCGACGTATCACGCCGTGATCCGTATCGATCAAATAATTGGTCGCGAGGCGAAGAACGCGTGGCCTTATGCGCGCCGGTCCATTGCGCCGCGGGATCTGATCGCGCGATGAACTTCGGCGTCACGGGCGAAGCCGCGCCGAACGCGGCGTCATCAGCGTTGCAAGATGAATTCGCGCGTCGCGCGGCACGTCATCTGATTCGGCGAGGTCCCAGTCGCTGCTCGGAACTGAGCGCTGCTTGTTGGCGTCGGCAGCGATCAGGCTTGCATCGACAGCGAAGCCGACCAAGCGCTGCAGGCCCTCTGCCATGCAACGCGCGACGATGGATTAAAGAGCTGGCACCGAATGTTGCTCTCGCGAAAGCGGCCATCCGGTTCTTGGAAAACGTCGAATGGTCTGGGACTTTGCCGTCAGGCCGAGGCGGCAGAACCAGCGATAGGCGAGATTGAGATGCACTTCCTCGCAGGCGGCGTTCCGACCGAATGCCCGGGAATAGCCGATAAAAAACTGCGGATCATCACGCTCCGGATCGACTGAAGGGCAGCCGTGCTGCTGTAGAAGGGCTTTAACGGCGCGGTTCGAGATCGAGATGCCGATCGATCCGCGCAATTAGTGGTCCTGGCACATGGTCGTCGAGGCAAAAATCTTAAAAACCGACGGCTGCTGTCTGAGTCCCCATCATCGCCGCTTCTCCTGCAAATCAGCAGGGAAAGTAAGATCGAAACCCATGGCGTGCGGCAACGTCAGCTTTTCAACACAATCTCCAGGTGTGGACGTTCGCAGAGCATGGACGCAAACCGCCAAGCTGATACTAACCTGATTTTCACATCCCACCAGCGAGTCTCAGAGATGAGCGGCATCGAGTCGCGGAATGCCATCCTCAATCAAGCGCGTGCGCGAAACCCAAATTTGTGCGAAGTGCTTTGAAGACTCCGACCTCGCCGAACTAATTGGGATATAGGGCCAAGGGGTGTCGTCATTCTGCGTTGCCAAATCTTCGCACCGACAGGCACGTTGCGAGATCGCCGAGCATATCCGCGAGCGCCTGGAGACCTTCTATGCGCAAGGCTGCGGAACAACTGCCTATGAAAGTCTTCGGGGGCGTACAGGGCTGGCACACCAGCCTGGAGCTTTAGTTGAAGACGCCAGATCCTTCCAAGGGATGCGACGACCACTGCTCTACGCGTTGGTGGACGCAATCAGCGACGATGTCTGGTGCGAGTATGACTGGCTCTCGCTTGGCAGCCAGACGAGGCGCGAAATCGTCGTGGGGCCTTGCTCTCTCGTCAGCATAACCGCCGGTTCTTCTTTCACGACCTCGGGGCGCAACACCAGGGGCATCCAGACGAGCGGTCGCCGGCGCAGTTTCTCAACGAGCTCGGTAATCACATCGACGAACAAGGCCTTATTCGCCAAGAGCCGGGGGGCTATCGCCTCCTGGGCGCGGTGCGCAAAGCTGGCGAGCAGTACTGCGCCTGCAACCTTAGGGCCGCCGCCGCAGCGCTCGCGACGCAATCCAATCGTATGAACCCGCCCGGCATCTCGATGTTCTACGCCGCTGATGATTCGCGCTGTAACCGCCGAAACCCGCAGCCAGTCGGTTTCCATCGGTGCTTTCGAGACGACGCGGTCGATCCGCATTCTCGACCTCGCCAATATGCCGGACGTTCCCGGCTTCTTCTCCTCCGCCGACCGGATGCGGATTTTCACGCTTTCGTTCTAACTGAGTTGCGGAACTAATCATCCAGCCAGTGCCGCGAAACGACCGGACACAGATCGACTATATCCCTACCCAGGTTTTCACCGAGTTTCTGCGCGACTTTCCATTCGAAGACGGAAAGATTGATGGTGTTCGATATCGAAGCGCGACGGGCCAGCCAGGAACCAATGTCGTGCTATTCGCTACGCCAGACGACGTTGAAGGTGCATCACCCGACCCGGAGTACGGGCCGCCATCGAACCGTTGGCTTCGGCTTGTTGCAGTAGAGCAGATTAGGTTAAACGAGCGTGACGACGGTCAACGAGCCAATCGCTAGGATGAGGCTTACCACCTTATAATTTCTCACCCGTATCGATTGGTGTCTAACTACCAACAAAATAACTCATGGCCACTCGACCGCGCAGAAATCATGTGAGGAACCGCACCGTTCGGCGGCAGCGCCGCAGTTTTCGAGAGCTTTTCCTCGATAAACTCAAAGAAATCTCAGGCGGCGAACCGGAGCTCGTCTCGAATGCCGACCCTTCGCGAGGCGCTTAGGTGGGAAGAAGAGCGCTATCGTCGTGTAAAGCGCAGCTTGTGTATGAGAAATTACTCCTCGTTGGGCGAGGCCATGGCGGGCTCAGGTAGGCCTGATGCGGATTGCGTCGGACAGCCGGCACTAAGACCTTTCCTAATCCACGCAGACGATGCATTGAAAGATGAACTGGTGAAGCACCTATCACCATTCGCAAGCGGTTTGCAAATCTCATCGAAGAATATGGCACGACAAGCGGAAAGCTGAAAGCAGGGGACCGAATGGGATCATCTTATTTCTCGGAACCTCGAGACAGCTGACATCATTTTGCTTCAAGATTGTAAGCATCGATTTTGTTAACTCGAATGCTACGACATTGAGCTTCAGAAAGCTCAGACTACGACAAAATAAGGCCGATCGTAGTTCCGGAATTCTCGGGCTGTCTGTGGCAGCGGCTCCCTTCGCAAAGCTCAAGCTCTTCCGCACGATGCAAAGGCGGTGACTGCTTGGGTCAACCAACGCGACGAATGCTCAGCGAGTGTCGCCGATGGTATTAGATTAATCGCAAGATCCCTTCGACGTCGCGAGCGAAATGCGCGACGATTCAAGATCGACATGCTCATGCAACTTGCTTGAATGTCTTAGTATTGATCACAACCTGAAATTCAAACTGACCCACCGCCGATCAGCACGATGTTTGAAGCGTTCAACTCACCTGCCTTCGCGTCGGGAAAAATTCCCGATCATTACGGGATTATGACCGCAAAAATCGTTATTTTCAGAACTGTAGATAGCATGTCACACCTTCGAAATATTAGCTCTACAGCCAGACTGACGAGGGACGGAAAGACGCTGCTGACGGTATAACCGCCCATGTAACGCATGGGGCAGAAATGACCGGTTCCAAAAAGCACGTTTCTTTCATTGCGCTTGCGGCGTCTCTCGCCTCTGGCGCGTCGCATGCCCAGCAAGCCCTCCCGACGATCGAGGTCGGCGCCACGCCTCTACGTTCTGCTTCGCGTCCTGCGCCGGCGGGCGCCCGCCGCGCCCGCGCCTCAGCGCTCAGCCGGTCCGGCGCGCGTGAGGACCGCCGCGCCGCCTGCGCCCGCGCCCTATGTCTCGCCGCTGGTGAATTATCCGGTGCCCGCCGCCGTTCACGTCGTCGATGCTAAGGAAATCGCCAACAGTCGCAAATTTGACCTCGCCGGCGCGCTGCAACGCACGGCGCCGGGCGTGCTGATCAATGACGTCGGCGGCAACCCCTCTTTCCCCGAAGTCGATTATCGCGGCTTCGTCGCCTCGCCTTACGCGGGCGTGCCGCAAGGCCTCGCCGTGTTCCAGAACGGCGTCCGCATCAACGAGATGTGGGGCGATACGGTCAATTGGGACCTGATCCCCAGCGTCGCCATCGACCGCGTCGCGATCGAGACCGGCAATCCGCTCTACGGCCTCAACGCCATCGGCGGCGCCATCGTTCTCGATATGAAGAACGGCTTCACCTGGCAGGGCTCGGAACTCGATATCCGCGGCGGGTCGTTCAACCGCCGCCAGGGCGTGTTCCAATATGGGCGCAAGATTGCGGATTTCGCCATTTACGCCGCCGGCGAAGCGTCCGGCGACTCCGGCTATCGCTATTTTTCGGGCTCGCAGATCAAGCGCTTTTACGGCGACGTCGGCTATCGCGCCGAAAGCGTCGAGATTCACGCCAATGCGACGCTCGGCTCGAATCATTTCGGCGCCTCGGGACCGGCGCCCGTGGAGCTCGTCGCCGGCGACAAGAGCGCCACCTATACGACGCCGCAGACCTACAAGAATCAGGTCATGATGTTCGACCTTAACGGACAGGTCGATGTGAGCCCGACGACAAAGCTGCTCGGCGACATTCATTATCGCGGTTACAATCAGGCGCGCGTCGACGGGAACACCACCGAATTCGAATGCGAAGGCGGAGAGGAGTTTTGCACGACGGACGACGACCGGCCCACGAATGTCCCGAACTTTTTCAACACCGGAAACGAGCTCATTCAGGGTCCTGCGCTTGGCGCGATCGACCGCACCTGGACGAAGATCAACACGCTGGGGTTCACCGGGCAGATCAACAACACCGACAGCATCCTCGGCTTTCCGAACAGATTCACCCTCGGCGTCAATTTCGAACACGGCTACACCGGCTTCAAGGCGAATCAGGAACTCGGAATCATCAATACCGATTACACGGTCACCGGCTTCAACTACTTCACCAACGAACCCGCCGCCGGCATCTCGCCAGTCAGCCTCAATGTCTCCAACTATTATCTGGGCGCCTATGCGCTCGACGCGCTTGATCTGACCGACCAGCTCACCGTCACCGGCGGCTTGCGCTACAATCGCGCCAGCGTCCAGATGTACGACAATATGGGCACGGCGCTGAACGCGACCCATAAATTCAATCACATCAATCCGATGGGCGGCCTGACGTATAAGATCACGCCGCAGATCGCCGCCTTCGCCAGCTATTCGGTCGCCAACCGCGCCCCGACGCCCCTGGAGCTCGGCTGCTCGGACCCGAATCGCCCTTGCGTGATCGACGCGTTCCTGGTGTCGGACCCGCCGCTGAAGCAAGTGACGTCGAACACGATCGACTTGGGCCTGCGCGGCGGCTTCAGGCCGGCCGAAGCCCTGCCCGACCTGCTCAATCGCTTCCCCGGAACCTTCCAATGGTCGGCGGGAATTTTCCGCACCAATGTCTTCGACGACATTCTGAGCATTCCGAGCCAGATCGTCGGCCGCGGCTATTTCACCAACGCCGGCAACACCGTGCGCCAAGGCGCGGAACTGTCGATGCGCTACACGGACGAGCGCATGTCGGCCTATATGAACTACACGCTGACCGACGCCTATTTCAATTCAGAGAACATTCTTGGCGCGCCCGGCAACCCCGCGGTCATCGCGGCCGGAGCGACGGGCGTTCTGGTCAAGCCCGGCGCCTCGTTGCCGTCGATTGCGCATCACCGCTTCAAGACCGGCGTCGATTATTCGGTGACGCCGAAGTGGAAGATTGGCGGCGATTTCGTCTACGCCAGCGGTCCCTATCTCGTCGGCGACTGGGCCAACCAGTTCGGCACGCTGTCGCCCTACGGCCTTTTGAACCTGCGCACGTCCTATGACCTCACGCCCTATCTGCAGCTCTATGCGCTGATCGAGAATGTGACGAATACGCGGTCGCGCAATTTCGGCACGTTTTTCGAAACCAACGCGATCAACTTTGCGAATTTCTACAATCCGAAAATGGTCTCGGTCGGCCCGCCAACGGCCTTCTATGGCGGCATGAAATGGAATTTCGGCGGCGAGCCGACGGGCTGGCTTGCGTTGGCGCCCGACGAAGCGGCGCGGCCAAGCGCCGACGCGCCGGCGCCGCGCAGATGGGCCGGTCTCTACGCCGGCCTCAGCGCGGGTTATGGCTGGGGCGGAAAAACCGGCGCCCGCGTCAGCCCCAATGGCTTCGGCGACCGATTCGCCGGGCTGTGGAACGAGAAAATTATCGCCGAGGAGCCGGCTGAGGAGGGCGCCGCGTGGTGGGGCTTGTTCCTGCCGGGCGCCGCCGCAGGGGCCAACACGGGATACGCCAACGTCAACCGCAACGGCTTTATTGGCGGCGGCCAGATCGGCTGGAACTATCAGGACGAGTCCAACGTCGTGCTCGGCCTGGAAACCGAATTTCAAGGGACGCTCTTTCGCGGCAAAGGCTCCTATAGCGGAGCCCTGGTCGAAAAAGCGGGATACATTGACAAGCCGGAAGACGACGACCTCGAGTCCCTCGTGCTGAGCCGCCAATCCATCGGCGGCGGAACCGTCTCCGCGGGAACACGCTGGATGGGCACCTTGCGCGCCAGGCTCGGCTATGCGGTCACCGACACGCTTCTGGCCTACGGCACCGGCGGTCTGGCGTATGGCGACGTTTATGCGTCCGCCACGCACTTCAATACATCCAGCATCCAGCGCCAGAACGAAGTGGGCGTCACGGCCTGGAACTACGCCAATCCGGCCGCGATCGGCGGGGCCGCCTACTCAGGTTTCATGACCGGCTGGTCTGCCGGCGGCGGCGTCGAGTGGATGTTCGCCGATAATTGGAGCGCCAAGGCGGAGGGCCTCTACTACAACCTCGGGAGCGTCGATCTCATGTCGTCCCCGCTCGCGACCACCTGCTCGAGCCAAGCCGCCAACACTTCGGGCGGCGCTTGCGCCAGAGGCGCGTCGAGCGCCAACCGCATCGCGCCGGGCGGCCTCCTCTGGGCCAATATCCCTGTGACCAAGGTGGTGTTCGACGGCGTCGTTGTTCGCGCCGGCGTCAACTATCATTTCAATTGGGGCGCCGACCTCTTCAGTCCGGCGCTCTGAGGCAGGCCAGATTGTCGACGGCGGCTGTCGCGTTCTCTCTCGACGGCCGCGTTGGCGCGTTGCGCCGCGTTTTAAGGATGGGAAGCGTTCCGCTTGGCTTTTTCGAAGCTGCGGCGCGGGGCCCGGGCGCGTCGTTGGCGCCTTGTCCATACGGGCCGCTAGCGCGCTTTCCGATCAGACGGAATCGTCTGATCAATAAGAAATCGCGCCAAGTTAACAGGCTGGAGCAAGTTCTGATCGAAAAAGTCTGTCAACTTTTTCGGAACTTGCTCTAATGCAGGCTCACCATCTGCAGATGGTTTTCACGGGCGTTGCCGATGCAGCCTTCTTCTGAATCCGCCAGCACGATCGGCGCGCCATCTGCGCCGAACAGCGCGAAGATCGTCAACCCCGGCGCAATCTGCGGCGCCTGCGGGTAAAGGCGATTGACGTCCTCCGAGCGCATTGACCGCACATAGGCGATAAGGCCATCGCCAAGTTGGGCGAATTGCTCCGCCGTCAGCGGCGACAGTCTGGTTTCTGTTGTTGCGGTCTTCATGTCCATTTCTGCCTCCTTGGCGGTCCTTTCGCCCCGCCGACGGCGCCCTGATGAGCGGCGCGCCGTCTGAAATTAGATGTGCATGTTTTGGAGATTTTGAAGGGGACCGCGATTAAAGACCAAGCGCAAGCCTGGCTGGATCTTCAAGCAACTCCTTGACGCGCACCAGGAAAGTCACGGCTTCCTTGCCATCGACAAGGCGGTGATCATAGGACAGCGCGAGATACATCATCGGCCGCGCTTCTATCTTGCCGTCGATGACGACGGGCCGTTCTTGAATCTTGTGCATGCCGAGGATGCCCGATTGCGGCGCGTTCAATATGGGCGTCGACATCAGCGAGCCATAAACGCCGCCGTTCGAGATCGTGAAAGTGCCGCCCTGCAGATCTTGAATGTCGAGCGCGCCGTCGCGGGCCCTGCGGCCGAGTTCGGCGATCGTTCGTTCGATTTCGGCAAGCGACAGGCGGTCGGCGTCGCGCACCACCGGCACGACCAGCCCCTTCTCCGTGCCGACCGCGACGCCGATGTGGCAGAACCGCTTATAGATGATGTCGGTTCCGTCGATCTCCGCATTGACGGCCGGAATTTCTTCGAGCGCCTGGCAGCAGGCCTTCACGAAAAAGCCCATGAAGCCAAGCTTCACGCCATGTCTCTTTTCGAATGATTCCTTGTAGCGCTTGCGCAGATCGATGAGCGTCGACATGTCGACTTCGTTGAACGTCGTCAGCATCGCGGCGGTGTTTTGCGCTTCTTTGAGCCGGCGCGCGATCGTCTGACGCAAGCGCGTCATCTTCACGCGCTCTTCGCGGCGCGCGTCTTCTTCGGGCGCGCGCGGCGCGGGCGCCTCGACCCGCGCTTCGATTCGCGATTCTTGCGCGGGAGCTTGAGCGCGCGCCTCCTGGGCGGGCTGAGGCGCCGCCGCCTGACGGGCGGCAAATTGAACGACGTCCGATTTCAACGCCTGACCGCGCTTGCCGCTGCCGGGAACCTGCGCAATGTCGATCCCCTGCTCGACGGCGATTTTGGCGGCGGAAGGCGACGGCGGCGTCGGCGCCGCAGCTGGAGGCGGTCCCGGCTGGGGAACGGGGGCGGACTGAGCCGGCGCCGGCTTGGCTGCGGGAGATTTTGCCGCGGCGTCGGCGCCCTTGGTCGGCGCCGCCGCGCCCTCAGCGATCTGTCCGAGCAGCGCGCCCGGCTCTACGGTCTCGCCTTCCTTTGCGACGATTTCGGCAAGCACGCCGGCGGCGGGCGCATTGACTTCGAGCGTGACTTTGTCGGTTTCGAGTTCCGCGATCGCCTCGTCAGCGCGCACCGCGTCGCCGGCTTTCTTGAACCAGCGGCCGATGGTCGCCTCGGTCACCGATTCGCCCAGGGTCGGCACGCGAATTTCAGCCATCTGCTCTCTCTTTGCTCGCGTCGCGCCTCAAGATGCGAACGCTTCATCCAGGAACAATTTCAGCTGCGCGAGATGACGGGACATCGTTCCCGCCGCAGTCGAGGCCGAAGCAGGACGCCCGACGTAGCGGGCGCGTTTCGACTTGCCGCCGATCTGCGTCAACACCCATTCAAGATAAGAGTCGACGAAGGACCAGGCGCCCATATTCTTGGGCTCCTCCTGACACCAGGCCACGTCTGCGTCCTTGAACCGCCCGAGCGCGGTGACGAGGCTCTTCAGCGGGAAGGGATAGAGCTGCTCGACGCGCAGCAGATAGACGTCGTCGACGCCGCGTTTCTCGCGCTCCTCGAAAAGATCGTAATAGACCTTGCCCGAACACAGGATCACCCGGCGAATCTTTTCGTCCGGCTGGAGAACGAAGGTCTCGTTGAAGCCGTTTCGGCGTCGTCCAACAACAGTCGCTGAAAGCTCGACGCCATGCCCATCTCGCCGAGACGCGAGACGGCGCGTTTGTGGCGCAGCAGCGACTTCGGCGTCATCAGCACCAGCGGCTTGCGGAAGCTTCGGTGCAACTGTCGGCGCAGGATGTGGAAGTAGTTCGCCGGCGTCGTGCAATTGGCCACCTGCATATTGTCTTCGGCGCAAAGCTGCAGATAGCGCTCGAGACGCGCGGAGGAATGCTCGGGGCCCTGGCCTTCGTAGCCGTGCGGCAGCGAGCAGACGAGGCCGGACATGCGCAGCCATTTGCGCTCGGCCGAGGAAATGAACTGGTCGAAGACCACTTGCGCGCCATTGGCGAAATCGCCGAACTGGGCTTCCCACAATACCAGCGCGTCGGGCTCGGCCAGCGAATAGCCATATTCGAAGCCGAGCACCGCCTCTTCCGAAAGCATCGAATTGACGACTTCGTAGCGCCCCTGGCCGTCGGCGATGTGATTGAACGGCAGGTAGCGCGCCTCATTCTCCTGATCGATGAGCACGCTGTGACGTTGCGAAAAAGTGCCGCGCTCGCTGTCCTGCCCCGACAGCCGCACATTGTAGCCCTCGTAGAGCAACGAGCTGATCGCCAGCGCTTCGGCCGTCGCCCAGTCGATCGGCCCGCCATGCTCGATCGCCGACTTGCGATTGTCGAGAAAGCGCTGGATCGTGCGATGCAGGTGAAAATCGGGCGGGGTCGAGGTGATCTTTTCGCCGATGTGCTGAAGCGTCTCCAGCGCGACGCCGGTCTGGCCGCGACGTTCGTTATCCGAGAGCTGCGAACCTGACTTCTTTCCGGCCCAGCGGCCGTCGAGCCAATCCGCCTTGTTTGGCCGATAGGACTGGCCGGATTCAAATTCCTGGTTGAGTCGCGCGCGCCACTCTTCCTTCATGCGGTCGACCTCGTCGCGGGAAATCGCGCCTTCTGCGATGAGTCGATCCGCATAAATGTCGAGCGTCGTGCGATGCGCCCGAATCTTCTTATACATCAGCGGCTGGGTGAATCCCGGCTCGTCGCCCTCATTATGGCCGAAGCGGCGATAGCACCACATGTCGATGACGACAGGCTTTTGAAACTGCTGACGGAATTCGGTGGCGACGCGTGCGGCGAAGACCACCGCTTCGGGATCGTCGCCATTCACATGAAGGATCGGCGCCTCGACCATCTTGGCGACGTCCGACGGATAGGGCGAAGACCGCGAGTAGCGCGGATAGGTGGTGAAGCCGATCTGATTGTTGATGATGAAGTGAATCGAACCGCCGGTGCGATGGCCTTTCAATCCGGAGAGGCCGAAACATTCCGCGACCACGCCCTGGCCCGCGAAAGCCGCGTCGCCATGAATGAGAAGCGGCATCACCGGGCGGCGATCGCTGTCCGTGCAATGATGCTGGTCCTGCTTGGCGCGCACCTTGCCGAGCACGACCGGGTCGACGATTTCGAGATGCGACGGATTGGCGGTGAGCGAAAGATGCACCTTGTTGTCGTCGAAGACGCGGTCCGACGAAGCGCCGAGATGATATTTGACGTCGCCAGAACCTTCGACTTCGTCCGGCAGGAAGGAGCCGCCCTTGAATTCGTGGAACAGGGCGCGGTGCGGCTTCGCCATCACCTGCGACAGCATATTGAGGCGGCCGCGGTGCGCCATGCCGAGGACGATTTCCTTAACGCCGAGCGCGCCGCCGCGCGATGATCTGCTCCATCGCCGGAACGATGGCTTCGGCGCCGTCGAGACCGAAACGCTTGGTGCCGGTGTATTTGACGTCGAGGAATTTCTCGAAACCTTCCGCCTCGACGAGCTTGTTGAGAATCGCCCGCTTGCCTTGCTTCGTGAAGACAATTTCCTTTTTCGGGCCCTCGATGCGCGCCTGCAGCCAGGCCTTCTCCTCTGGATTGGAGATATGCATGAATTCGAAGCCGATCGTGCCGCAATAGGTGCGTCGCAGGATCGTGACCATTTCGAAGAGCGTGGCGTAACGCATGCCGAGCACGCCATCGAGGAAGATTTCGCGCTCGTAATCCTCGTCGGTGAAACCGTAGGTCTGCGGATTGAGTTCGCCGTGATCGTGACGCTGCTCGAGTCCGAGCGGATCGAGATTGGCGTGCAGATGGCCGCGCATGCGATAGGCGCGGATCATCATCAGTGCGCGCACCGAGTCGCGCGTCGCGCGCAACACATCGTCGCCGATCGGCGCCCGTGCGGCAGGGGCGGTTGGCGCTTCTGCATGCGCCGGCGCCTCGCCGACGAGCGCGCCGACCCATTCGCCGTTCGCCGGCGGCGGCCAGTCGCGGCGCGCCCAGCTCGGCCCGTCCAAGGCCGCCTTCTCCTGCGGCTTTAGCCCCATCTCGGCGAAGAAGCTGCGCCACTCGGGACTGACCGAAGACGGATCCGCCTCATAAGCGGAAAGCAGACCTTCGAGATAGCCGGCGTTCGCGCCCTGAAGAAAGGATGTCGAAGCCAGAAAATCGTTTTGCGGCGAGCGCGCGCCGACGGGCGCCGGTCCAGCGCCGCCATTGGTTTCAAAACGCGCCATCTCAATCTTTCCCAAAAGCGCCGGGGCGCGAAGGCGCCGACGACTTTCGAAGCGCTGAGCGGGACACGGCCCGGCGGTTGGCCACTTCAGCGCTTCGACCAATGTCTTTCCGAGCCTTGCAGGCGACGGCGACACTTTAATGCCCGCCGACTCCATGGCTGCGATTTTACTTTCGGCGTCGCCTTTGCCGCCAGAGACGATCGCGCCTGCATGGCCCATTCGGCGGCCTGGCGGCGCGGTTCGGCCGGCGATGAATCCCACCATCGGCTTCCTGCGGCCGCGCTTGGCCTCGTCTTTCAAGAATTGGGCCGCGTCTTCCTCCGCCGACCCGCCGATTTCGCCAATCATGATGATGGACTTAGTCGCGTCGTCAGCGAGAAACAACTCCAGCACTTCGATAAAATCCGTGCCTTTCACCGGGTCGCCGCCGATGCCGACCGCCGTCGTCTGGCCTAGGCCTTCGCGCGTCGTCTGGAACACCGCCTCATAGGTGAGCGTCCCGGAACGCGACACCACCCCCACCGACCCTCGCGAGAAAATATTGCCGGGCATGATGCCGATCTTGCTCTCACCTGCGGTGACGACGCCGGGGCAGTTCGGCCCGATGAGGCGCGATTTCGAGCCGCAGAGGGCGCGCTTGACCCGGATCATGTCCTGAACCGGAACGCCCTCGGTGATGCAGACGATGAGCGGGATTTCGGCGTCGATCGCCTCGCAGATGGCGTCGGCGGCGCCTGGCGGCGGGACATAGACGACCGAGGCGTCGGCCCCGGTCTTTGCGCGGGCTTCGGCGACCGTATCGAACACCGGCAGATCGAGATGAATCGAGCCGCCTTTGCCGGGGGAGACGCCGCCGACCATTTTGGTCCCGTAGTCGAGCGCCTGGACGGAGTGGAAAGTGGCGGTCTTGCCGGTGAAGCCTTGGGTGATGACTTTAGTGTTCTTGTCGATCAGCACGGACATGAAGCGGAAATCCCGAAAGCAAGCGAAACGGCGCGCGCGCCCCTTAACGTGAAGCGAAACCGGCAGCCGCCGCCCGTCGTCGCCGGCGCGGAACCTATTGACAAAAGCTCAGCCGCACAAGGCGCGAAAGGGGGCTGCGACAGGGGGCCGCGATGAAGGAAAACAGCAAGTAGCTAACGGTCGGATAAAATATCCACCCACAAAGAGTTATGATTTATTTAGAGTTCAGACTCGTAGACAATTTTGAAGGTTGCAGCGACGCAAACAGCGGCGAGGACTTGGTGGCGCTTCGGTCATAGCGCGTCGCCACGCGTCTGAAGTCCTTCGAGCGGCAGGTCGAACGCCTCCCGATCTCCAAGGAGACCGGAAGGCGCAAAGAGCTCGACGCAATGTCACGGGGAATTTTCGGCGCGCAGACTCCTGGGAGGGCCGGCGCGCCGATTGCGCGCACTCAGGCGCCGGTCAGAAGCTCGACGCCTTCCTTGCCGATCAGCCTGTGGATATTGATCAACAGCTGCAGCACGACGCCGAAAACCCCGAGCGCCATCCAGCCGAAGAACACGAAGCCCCAATGCAGCGGCGCGACGAACAGCTCCTCCATGAACCAGAACGTGTGGCCCCATTCATTCAGGCCGACGTTCGGGATGATCATGAAGGGTCCGATCGAGACGATCAGATAGGCGACCGAATAGCCCTTCGAAAAATAGGGAATTCGCGTCTTCGCATGGAAGAAGCAGCCGATCGCCAGAATCGAGTAGATCGGGTAGCTCATGTAGAATTCGATGATGTGCGACGGCGTGAAGTCCGTGTCGCGTATCACCGTCATGTGCCAGGTGCCGTCCTGCTCGGTGAAGAAGCTCGCGCCCCAGTAGATCGCCGCCGCATAGACGACGAGCCAGGCCGCGTTGTCAGCGACGGCGCGCAGCTCCTGGCGCGGCGTCACGGTCGACATGTCGCGCACGCGGGTCTTCCAGAGATAGCCGGCGAGGCCGATGCCCGAGATGAGCTCCAGCGGAATTTCCGTCCACAGAATGCTCATCCAATAAGTCTGGAACTCCGGTGCGAATGAATCGAGGCCCGCCCGCCAGCCGTAAATCTGCTCGTAGATGCGCACGACGAGATAGAAGCTGTTCAGGACCGCAAGCCCGATCCACATTGCCTTGAGATCGACGAGCGGCTCGGCGCGATCAATCGCGCCAGCCGACGTCTGCGTGGTTACGCTCATTTCCTATCCTCCAGTTCGACCAAAAGACGCATCGGCCTTTCGTCGAATTGGAGCGTCGCCGATTGAAGCCTCCTTTACAGCTTGGCGGATTTGTCATTACTCTTGCAAAGTCAGACAGCGGATTTGCCAATATTCGTGCAAAGTTCGCCACAGCCCTGCGAGAGGATCTAGCCGGATGGATATCGCGATTCTGGGCTTCGAAAGCTGTCTGGGTCTGGCCTTCGTCGGGTCGGCGGATATGCTGACTTTGAGCCGGCGCGTGCTCACGAAAAAGGACGCGCCCGAACTCTACCGCGTCGTCTCGGTCAGTCATGACGGCCGGCCTGTCCGCGACGGCGCCGGCAGGCTTCTCGCAGTCGACGGTCGTTTCGAGGACGCCGATGGCTGCGCGGCGATCATCGCGCCTGGCTATCTTTGCGACGGCGGACATGCGCTGCCGCCGACGCCTGCGATCGGCGCAGCGGCCGCCTGGCTGAGACGCCAGCACGCGCTCGGCGCAATCGTCGCAGGCTCCTGCAATGGCGTCTTCCTGCTTGGCGAAGCTGGATTGCTGGACGGGCGGCGGTGCACGACCACCTGGTGGCGACACAATGAGCTCAAGAGCCGCTATCCCCGCGCCGACGCGGCCTGGGGCGCTTCGCTCATCGAGGACGGCCGCGTGGTGACCGCCGGCGGTCCGCTCTCTTGGATCGATCTGACGCTTCACATCATCCGCGCCCTGCTCGGCCCGGAAGCGGCGAAAAAGGCGGCGGATTTCACGGTCGTCGATACCGTCCCCTCGACTCAGGCGATCTACGTTCCGCCCGGACATCTCTCGGCATCGAACCCCTTTTTGCTGGAAGCTGAGCATATCGTCCGACAGGCCGGCGACGCTCCGCTCACCTCCATCGACCTCGCGCGCGCCCTTGGCGTTTCCGAGCGAACGCTGCACCGCCGTCTCAAAGAAGCCTCCGGTGAAACGCCCAAGCATTTTCTCGACCGTGTTCGGTTCGATACGGCGCGCATGTTGCTGGAGACGACCCGCAATTCGGTCAAGCAGCTCGCCGCCGCCTCGGGCTATGCGGACGAGACGAGCTTTCGTCGCGCTTTTCGTCGCTATTCGGGGATGACGCCCGGAGCCTACCGTTCATGGTCGCAGGCGCGGCGCGGCGTGAAGTGAGTCCCTACCCGGCGCGTCCAAACTTGCGCCGTCGCAACAATTTCAAGCGAACGACAATTTCAAAATGTAGAAATGCGAGATCGAACTAGCGGACCAGGGCGTCGAGCGCGACGTCCATGGCGCGGACTAGGGCCACATTGCCAAAAAGGATGACCGCAATCGCGAGCGCCACGTAAATCAGGTCGTTCCAAGCAAGACGCCCACCCGTGCGCTCCGCCGCATCCTGTCCGGTCGTCTGCAGGTCCATCTCGTCATCCTTCCCGAAAAAACATCATAGTGCTTGCTTTTCACTCAATACACGCCTGCTTGATGTGCGCAAACACACAGGCGATGCTCAACGCCTCAGCAGCCGATTGGTTGCCTTAATAAACCCACAAAGATTGAAATTTTGCGACAGTTCCATGTCAAAGCTCCATTTATGCCGTCGCCGCGGCGCGGACTGCGACGCCGCCCATCTTTCGCTTCGTGGTAAAGCCCGATAAGTTCCGCGGCTCGAACTGGCCGCAGGTTCGCCGCTTAGAACGGCCGGGCGAGGGCGTAAAGCGCCACAGAGCGCAAGAGGGGAAGGACCACAAGTGAGCGGAAGCCTAAATGTTGCCGGCCGCACGACCGAAAGCGTCAATGCGCTTGCCGGCGCGCTGGTCGATCGTCTTGTCGCGGGCGCGGCGAAATATCGGGTCTCGGTCGAGCGCGGCGGGCTCGGCGAACTGCTGATCGACGCTGGCGCCAAGGTCCCGGGCGGCATCGAGGCCGGCCTGCTGCTGACCGAAATCTGCATGGGCGGCCTGGGGCGCGTCAGCCTTTCACATGCGCCGGCCGCGCCCAAATGGCCGTTCTGGCTGACTGTGACCAGCGCCGACCCGGTCGTCGCCTGCCTTGCCAGCCAATACGCCGGCTGGAGCCTGAGTCACGAAAAGTTCTTCGCCCTGGGCTCGGGTCCGGGCCGCGCCCAGGCGCGGGCCGAAAAGCTCTTCGAAGAGCTGTCCTACCGCGATCTCGCCGACCGCGTGACCATCGTCCTTGAAAGCAGCTCGCCGCCGCCCAAGGAGGTCGTCGAGAAAGTCGCCTCGCGATCCGGCGTGTCGCCGGACAAGGTGGCCTTCATTTATGCGCCGACTCAGTCGCTGGCGGGCAGCGTCCAGGTGGTTGGACGGGTGCTCGAAGTGGCGCTGCACAAGGCGCATGAGCTGCATTTTCCGCTCGACGACATTATCGACGGCGTCGCGACGGCGCCGCTCTCGCCGCCCCACCCCGACTTCGTCCAGGCGATGGGCCGAACCAATGACGCGATCATCTATGCCGGGCGGGCGCATCTTTTCGTGAAGGGCCCCGCCGCCGCCGCGAAGGAACTCGCCGAGAAGCTGCCGAGCAGCACCTCGCGCGACTATGGCCAGCCTTTTGCGGAGATTTTCAAAGCGTATAAGGGCGATTTCTATAAGATCGACGGCAGTCTGTTCTCGCCGGCGGAAGCTTTGGTGACGGCGGTCGAGACGGGCGAAACCTTCCGCGCCGGCGAAATCAATCTCGCCTTGCTCGACAAGTCGTTCGGGTGAGGCGCGCGTAACGCCTCCTCTCGCGGGGGGAGGTCGGCGCGTCGCGCCGGGGTGGGGTGACGAAGTCAAATGACGGCGGCTTTTCTTGCCCCGATCCGAGCGCCTTCGGCGCTCGACCTTCCCCCGCGAGGGGGAGACGGCAAACTTCGCGTCGCGGTCTTCACCGACAAGCTCGACTGGCATGTCGTTCGCACGCTTCGCGCCTTGCGCCGGCAGGGCGCGACGCCCGTCGCCGTGCGACTTTCCGCCTGCAAGATCGTGACGGCTCGCGCTTGCGGCGTCGTCATCCCCGGATTTCGCGACCTGCCCGATCTCGCCATCGTTCGCGCCATCGGCGACGGCTCGCTGGAGGCGATCACCATGCGGCTCGGCGTGCTGCATGCACTGGAAGCGCTCGGCGTTCCGGTCATAAACAGCGCGCGCGCGATCGAACGCTGCACCGACAAATCCATGGCGAGCTTTCTTCTGGCGCAGGCCGGATTGCCGACGCCGGAGACCTTCGCCGTGCAGACCGTCGCGCAGGCGCGCGCCGTCGCCCGGCGCGAATGCGGCAAAGGTCCATTGGTAATGAAGCCGCTCTTTGGCGCGCAGGGCTGGGGTCTGCGCTTGATCGAGCGCGAAAGCGATCTGCCGTCTCTTCATGAGGCGCGCGGCGTGTTTTATCTCCAGCGCTTCGTCGGGCCGGCGCGCCCGCCGTTCCAAGACATGCGCATTCTCGTCTCGCGCGGCGCCATCGTCGCCGCTATTCGACGACGTTCGAGCCATTGGATCACCAATGTGCGGCAGGGCGCGAAGCCGCTCGCAGTCGAGCCCTCCCCCCGCGAGGCCGACATCGCGCTCGCCGCGGCAAGAGCGCTCGGCGTCGATGTCGCCGGCGTCGATCTCATCAATGGCCGCCAAGGCGAGCCGCTCATTCTCGAAGTCAACAGCATGGCCGGCTGGAGCGGGCTGCAGCGCGTGACGCCCTTCTCGATCGCCGACCGGCTCGCCGCCGACGCGCTAGCGCTCATGACGCGCGCGCGTTTGCCCGTCTGACGTGTCGACTTTCACTGTCGCGCCGCAGGACATCGCGACCGCCTTCATCGCCGCCTGCGAGGCCGAGCTGCAGGCCCCCAAGCCCGGCAATGTTCATGTCTTCGCCGACGGCCACGGCATGACCGCGACGGATTTCCTCGCCAGCGCCGAAGTCGCCGCCCGCTTCATTTCCGCAGCGCGCTCAACCGTCGGGGCGCGCATTGTGGGCGCCGTCGAAGCGACCTGGGCGCGCGTCGGGCAGAACACCAATCTCGGCATTATTTTGCTCTGCGCGCCGCTGGCCCAGGCAGCCGCGACTGCGCAAAGCGGCGATCTGCGCCGCGAGACACAGCGGGTTTTGCTAGCGCTCGATGTAAGTGACGCCGACGCCGCCTTTCGCGCCATCGCTCTGGCGCGGCCGGCGGGGCTTGGCGAGGCGCCCGAACACGACGTTCATGGGCCGGCCGAAACGACGCTGCTCCAAGCGATGCGCGCCGCCGCCGGCCGCGACCGCATCGCCTGGCAATACGCCAACGGCTTCGCCGATATTTTCGACCTTGGGCGTCGGACCCTGGCGACCGCGCGAAGACGCGGCGCCGACGCGGCGCTCGCGACGCTCATGGTCTATTCGGCGCTGCTCGCCGCATTTCCCGATAGCCACATCGCCCGCAAGCATGGTCTCGCGGTCGCCGAATCCATCCGCGAAGAGGCGGCCCGTTTTGAGACGGATCTCAAAAACGCTTCTGGGCGCGACGCGGCGTTCGAGCTGGCGCTGGAATTCGATCGCGCGCTCAAGCGCCGCGGATTGAATCCGGGCACGAGCGCCGATCTGACGGTTGCGGTTCTTTTCGCCGATTATCTGGCGGCCATCTTGGCAAGGCCGCGCAAAAATGGTTGAGTCCGCGCGCGCGGGATGGGCTCGCGGCTATCCGGCTAACGGACTGATCGGGCTTTTTTTGGCTCGGCGCCGAAGAAGGGGATAGAGGCGCTCGCGGCCTAAAGGGCGCGCGCGCCGTCAAGAGGAATTCTGGGAGGAATACATGGCAGTGATCAACAAAATGCTGGTCGGCGAGTCGCTGGTCGGCGACGGCAACGAAGTTGCGCATATCGACCTGATCATGGGTCCGCGCGGCTCGGCGGCCGAACTCGCTTTCGCCAATGCGCTGGTCAACAACAAGGACGGCTTCACGACGCTGCTCGCGGTCGTCGCGCCGAACCTTCTGTGCAAGCCCAACACGATCCTCTTTAACAAGGTGACGATCAAGGGCGCGAAGCAGGCGGTGCAGATGTTTGGCCCGGCGCAGCATGGTGTCGCCAAGGCGGTTGCGGATTCGGTGGCCGAGGGCGTGATCCCGGTCGACGAGGCCGACGACATTTTCATTTCGGTCGGCGTGTTCATTCACTGGGACGCTTCGGACGACAAGAAGATCCAGGACTACAATTATACGGCGACGAAGGAAGCGATCGCGCGCGCCGTCAAGGGCGAGCCGAAGGCGTCGGAAGTCGTCGCCAAGCGCAACGAAGCCAAGCACCCCTTCGCGCCGAACTGAGATCGCGCGACGCTAATATGCGCAGCGGGGAGCCCCGGGCCTCCCGCTCGCGCCGACGCCGACCAATGCGCGCCGCCGATGCGGCGATGCATTCCGATCAGGTCGGCATCGCGATTCAAGTCTGGCGCCGGGGCGGTCGCCAGCGGAATTTTGGTCTTCCCTTAAGGAAGGCGCAACGATGAAACGGGCGCTCCGCGCGCGCAAGACGCCGCAGGGACGCGAACGCACCGGAAGGGATGGGATCATGGCTTCGTTCTTTGAGAAAATACTGGGCGCGCTCTTTCCGAAGCCGTCGTCCAGCTTCACGTCGAGCAGCGCCAAGACGAGCGTCGGCGAATCGCTCGTCGGCGACGGCAACGAGGTCGCGCATATCGACCTGATTATGGGCCCCCGCGGCTCTGCGGCCGAAAAGGCCTTCGCCAATGGCCTCGTCAACAACAAGGATGGTTTTACCACCCTGCTCGCCGTCGTCGCGCCGAACCTGCTGGTGAAGCCCTATACGATGATGTTCAACAAGGTCACCATCAAGAACGCCAAGCAGGCCGTTCAAATGTTCGGACCGGCGCAGTATGGCGTCGCCAAGGCCGTCGCCGACAGCGTCGCCGAGGGCGTCATTCCGATGAGCCAGGCGGACGACCTCTTCATCTGCGTCGGCGTCTTCATCCATTGGGACGCCAATGACGATCAGAAGATCCAGGACTTCAACTACTCCGCGACTAAGGAAGCCATCGCCCGCGCGATGAAAGGCGATCCGAGCGCGCGCAGCGTGCTGTCGGCCCGCGTCACCGCGAAACATCCATTCGCCGCCAACTGAACATAGGCGGGTTTGCTTGCAAGGGAGCCTCAGGGCTCCCTTTTTTTTTGCTCCAATGCGAAGCGATCGAGATCGGCGCCCTTCAGAGCGCCGTCGTGCAGCGCCGTCGCGACGAGAGCGCCGGCGACGCCGATCCTTTCAAGTTGCGCAAGATCGCGCGCGTCGCGAACGCCGCCCGCGGCATAGACGCGCCGCTCGCCTGCGCGCGAGACGATATTTGCAAGGCGATCAAAATCCGGGCCGCTTCTGAGGCCGACGCGCGCGAGGGTCATCACAATGACGCGGCGCGGCCAGAGTTCGGCGCAATCGATAAGCGACCCGGGTCCGATGAAAGCATCGCCGCGAAAATCGAGAGAGAGAACGACGCCGGGATCGTCTTTCGCGCCGCGCAAGGATTCCATGTCGCGCAGCGTTTCGCTGCCGATTACGCAATCGATGCGCGGCGCGCCGCGCCAGTCGGAAAATTTGGCCCCGGCGTCGACCATAAAGCGCAGCGCCGGAAAGCGTTCGGTCAGCGCGCGGATGTGGCGGCTGTTGTCGCCGCTTCCCTCGATCGCATCGATATCGGCGACGTAAATTCTCTCGAAGGGATGAAGCGTCAAAAGGCCGGCGACGACGTCGTCCGGCGCGCTCGTCGCCGCAAGCGGCGACAAGATCGGCCTGTAGCGCTCTCGGTCGCCGGCGCGGGCGCGTACGACCGCGCCTTCGCGAATATCGATGACGGGGACGATCCGCATGGGGCATTATAGCGCGTCGCTCTCCTGCGACGCCTGGCGGACCTCATGCACCATCGCAGCCTGCTTTTCGCTCTTCTTTCACTCGCCTTCGCCGGCGCCGCGATCGCGCAGGCGCAGCAGCAGCAGAGTCAGCCGGATTGGCCGTGCCGACAGGTGCGCGTGCCCGAGCTTGCGGTCGCCAGCGTCTGGGCCGGTCCGCCGCTCGACGACGCCATGAAACATTGGCGCGACGATCAAACCATCGCCGATCTCGTCCTCCGCTTGTCGCAGCGCCGCACGCCAATCGACGAAGCCGAAGGGCTCATCGCGCAATTCGCCAAATCTTCAGGCGACAAGCGCAAGGCGCGCCTGACGTTGCTCTTCGCCGGCGTCTACGAGCGCATGAACGACGAGCGGCGCGACGTCGTCAACGGCCTCGATCGGTTCGGGCGACGCCTGAAAGACATGGCGGAAAAGGCGCGCGAGGAGACGCAGACGATGCGCGACCTGCAGGATCAGAAGCCGCCGGACCCAGAGGCGGTCAGAAAGGCCAGCGAAGCGCTGCAATGGCGGTTGCGGCTCTTCGAGGAGCAGCGGCGCATGATCGGATATGTGTGCGAAAGCCCGGCGTTGATCGAGCAACGCTTCGGCGCGCTCGCGCGAGCGATCCAACAGGCGATGGAGTGACTGCCGTCATTGCGAGAAGCCAAGCGACGAAGCGATCCATGTCAGAAACAACGCCGCCTGGGTTGCTTCGCCGCGCTCGCAATGGCGGTAGGCGAGCAGTGTCCGCAACGCCCTATTCCCGCGGTTCGGGCTGGCGCTCCTCGAGCGGATGGCCGGCCTGTTCCCAAGCGTCGGCGCCCGGCGGATACCACATCACATTCGTATAGCCGAGCGCGAGCGCGCGTTTCCCTGCGTTCCACGACGCCCAGCAATTGGTGCGGCAATAGAAGACGAGCGGCTTCGATTTGTCGCCGTCGCTCGCACGCGCCAAACCCTGCTCGAAATAGCGCGCCATCGGCTCGGACAATTCGCCAAAGCCCGTGTCGGGAAGCCAGATGCTGCCGGGGATGTCGAAGCGCCTGGGATCGCGCCACACCGCATTCTTGGGCAGCCCTTCGGGCTTCGGCGGCCGCGAAAGCGCGTCGATGAAAATCGCCTTCTTTCCGCTCCACAGTTCGAAGGCTTGTGGCGTGTCGAGAACCGTCGCGCCCTTGAGCGTCGCTGGCGTCGGCGCATGATAATCGCCGAGACGATAACCTTCAGGCTCCGGCGGAGTTTGCGCGAAGGCCGACGCGCCGAAAAGCGCGAAAAGGGCGAGAACCCCGCAAGCCAGTTGCCTCAACGCGCTCATCTTGCGACCGTGATCTGATGGCCGGACTCATCGAGCAGCGGAACGCCGAAATCAAGGAGAATGCGCTCGAGCTCGGTCTTGTTCTGCGCGATCAGCGTATTGAGTTCGCGCTTCCAGTTCTGATCGGAGTGGCGAACCCCGAAGCCGATGCGAAACGCCATGCGCGCGCCGGGCGTCTCGGGCAGAAGAGTCACATTCAGCTTCTCGCTCGAATGTTTGGCGTAATAGCCGGCGATCGGCCCCCACAAAAGCGCGATATCGATCTCTCCCTTTTCGAGATCATGAATCATCGCGGCGCCTGAAGATTCGACGCGCGTATCGACCATCAGCGGATAGGGCTGCACGGACGCCATCAAGCCATTCATCGCCAGCACATTGCCGGGCGGCGTATTGGCGACAAGACCGATGCGACGCGGCTTTTCCTTCAATCGAGGATCGTCGAGCGATTTTATGCCGTCGAGTTCCGAGCCCGCGCGCGTCACGATGGCGTAGGTGGTGCGGTAATATGGATTCGTGGGCTGGACCAGGTCGTTGCCCTGCGGCATGCCGAGGATCACGTCGCAAAGATGCGCATTGAGCGTGTTGCGCACGAAACCCGTGGCGCCCGGATAGTAGGAATAGGCGAGTTCCTTGCCGAGTTTGTTCGCCAGGAATTGAGCGATCTGGTTCTCGAAGCCCTCGCCCCTGTCGCTCGAAAAGGGAAGATTGTTCGGATCGGCGCAAACGCGCAGCGTCTTTTGATCGACGAGTTCGATGGAACCCTGATTGTCGTCGCCCTTTGCGCCGGCGTCTGGCCCCATGTGCTGCGCCGAGGCGGGCGCCGCCGCAACAAGAATTGCGGCGGCGAGAGCCCATTTAGGCAGGGCGGCCAGACCCTGCAGGCAGTTTTTCAAGCCGATCATGCGATCGCGTTGACGCCCTTACTTCTGACCCATGCACTCGCTCTCGGCCTTGGCGAAGGCTTCGGGACGTTCCTCTTTCTTACCTGGACGGCCAGCCTCGATCGCGCCGGTCGAGAGCGCGCGGAGATATACATATAGGTCGTCGATATAGCAGGAGGCGTTCTTATTGTCGGCGAAAGCCGGCATAACGCTGTTGCCGTTCTGACGGCCGCCGATAACAATGCCGGCGAATTCCGCGTAATTGAAACGCTTCACCGAATCCTTGAGGGCCGGCGCATAGGTTGAGCCGCCGCCGTTCGGGCCATGGCAGACGTGGCATTCCGCGTGATAGCGGCGGTAGCCGGAGAACGTGTACCAGTCGACCTTGCCGTCAGGGCCGACATTGTACGTAGGGTCGCCTTTCGCGTCGAAATACTTGCCGTCGACCGATTTGACGGCCTTCGGATCTCCCGGCGGATCGGCCATTGCCGGGGTTCCCACGCTCATGATGACGCCCAGAGCTAACGCTCCGGCCAACGGCGATCTCATTACCACTCTCCTTGCTGTCTCTTCCCACACTTTAAACGCCGACGCTCGGCGGGCGCCTTTACGGCGCCGCCGAGCGCGGACATTCGTTAACTTCGCGTCTCGCTTAGTTCGGCAGAGCGAAGACCGTCAAGACGCCGCCGAGCGCCGTATAATTGGCGAGCGACGCATAGTTGCCGACGGCGCCGAGACCCTCGCTGCTCTTCGAGAGGCCCGCCGCGAGGCCGATGCCGGCCCAACCGCCAACGCCCGAGAGCACCGCGACATAGTCCTTGCCGCCCGACTCATAGACGGTGACGTTGCCGATAATTCCCGACGGAGTCTTATATTTATAGAGCTCCTTGCCGGTCTTCGTATCGACGGCCTTCAGATAGCCTTCGAGCGTGCCGTAGAAGGTGACGCCGCCGTCAGTCGACGTCGCGCCGCCCCACGCCGAGAACTGCTCCTTGTTTGACCAGACGATCTTGCCGGTTTTGGCGTCCCAGGCGATGAAGTTGCCGGTGTGGGTCTCACCCTTATCCTTGCCCGCCGGGAACATTTCCAGCGTTGCGCCGACGTAGGGCTGGCCCGCCGTGTAGCTCACGCGGAACGGCTCGTAGTCCATGCAGACGTGGTTGGTGGGAACCAGGAACAGGCCCGTCGCCGCGTCATAGCTCGCCGGCTGCTGGTCTTTGGAGCCGAGCGCCGCCGGGCAGACATACTGCGTGTTGACGTCTTCGCCGTTGTGCTGGGTCGAATATTTATCGACGACCAGCGGACGGCCATAGGTCTTGGACGCCTTGTCCATGTCGACCTTGGTCGCCCAGTTCACCGCCGGATCATATTTCTCGGCGACGAGCAACTCGCCGTTGGTACGATCCAGAGTGTAGGCGAAGCCGTTGCGGTCGAAGTGGACGAGAGTCTTGCGCTTCTGGCCGCCCATGTCCTGGTCGGCGAGAATCATCTCGTTGATGCCGTCATAGTCCCACTCGTCATGGGGCGTCATCTGATAGACCCACTTCACCTTGCCGGTGTCGAGATCGCGCGCCCAGATGGTCATCGACCAGCGATTGTCGCCGGGACGCTGCGACGGGTTCCAGGTCGAGGGGTTGCCCGAACCGTAGTAGACGAGATTGAGGTCCGGATCATGGCTGTACCCAGCCCCAGGTGGTGCCGCCGCCGATCTTCCACTGATCGCCCTGCCAGGTCGTCGTGCCGGAGTCCTTCTCGACAGGCTTGCCAAGATGGGTCGTCTTGCCCGGCTCGATGAGCGTGTCCTCATCCGGGCCCATCGAATAGCCGCGCCAAACCTGCTGGCCGGTCTTGACGTCATAAGCGGTGATATGGCCGCGCACGCCGAACTCGCCGCCGGCGATGCCCACGAACACCTTGTCCTTGAAAACATGCGGCGCCGCGGTCGAAGTCTGGCCCTTCGCGGGATCGCCGTTCTTGACCGACCAGACGAGCTTGCCGGTCTTGGCGTCGAGCGCGACGAGCGTCGTGTCGGCCTGCGCCAGGAAAATCTTGCCGTCGCCATAGGCGAGGCCGCGGTTGACCGTGTCGCGGCACATCACCGGCACGACGGACGGATCTTGCTTGGGCTCGTATTTCCAGATGATCTTGTGATCCGGATCCTTCAGATCGAGCGCATAAACGATGTTGGGAAACGGCGTATGCAGATACATGACATCGCCGAGGACGAGCGGGGCGCCTTCATGGCCGCGCAGAACGCCGGTCGAGAACTGCCATGCGGGGGCAAGCTTGCCGACATTCTCGGTCGTGATCTGCTTGAGCGCGGAGTGGCGCACGTTGCCGTAATCGCCCGTCGGCATTACCCACTGCTTGGGATCTTTCTGCAGGGTCAGCAATTCGTCGGCCTTCGCGGCGCCGGCGAACGCGAGCACGGCCACCGAAGTCGACAACAACAGTTTATGCATGAGCTTTTCCTCCTGACGACGCCGTGGCGCGCGTTATTATTGCGCCGCCGCCGACGTCGCGCCTCCTAGGCGCCTCGACATTGGGAAGGCGATTTCCGTTTATGTCTCATGCCGGCGGGACGAAAAGTCCGCCAGCGGCGAGAAGCTCCCAGTTCCCGTCCGGGAGGCATCTTTTACTCGGAAACCGCGGGATAATATGTCGCTAACGGTTGAATCGCAATCGCAAAAAACAATGGCGCGGCCATGCGAGGCGGCGCATCCCGCAGCCCCAAAAACAGCCAAGGTAAACAATATGTTGCGCTTCATCTTGGGGTTCTTCGCGGCGATCGCGGCGCACTTTGCCGCGCAGGCTGCGCCCGCCTTCTCACTTAATGAAATGGCGCCGGGCGTTTACGCACATCAGGGGAAAACTTCCCTGATGACTCGGGAAAATCTCGGCGACATCGCCAATCTCGGGGCCATCGTCGGCGACGACGCCGTCGCGGTGGTCGACACGGGCGGCAGCCTGATCGAAGGTCGCGCCTTCCTTGCGGCGTTGCGAGAGAAGACTCAGAAACCGATCCGTTACGTCATCAACACCCACGCCCATCCCGATCATATTTTCGGCAATGGCGCTTTCGTCGAGACCGGCGCGACGTTTGTCGGCCATAAGAATCTGCCGCGGGCGCTCGCGGCGCGTGGGCCGCATTATCTTTCGTCGTTTCGGGATCAGATGGGCGACGCGCTCGACGGCGTCGCCATCGTGGCGCCGACAATGACGGTCGACGAGACGATGACCCTTGATCTCGGCCATCGCGAGATCGTCCTCCAGGCCTGGCGCACGGCGCACAGTGAGTGCGACCTCACCATTCTCGATAAAAAGAGCGGCGTGCTTTTCGCCGGCGACCTGCTCTTCCTGCAGCATGTGCCCGTCGTCGACGGCAGTCTGCTCGGCTTTCTCGACGTCGCCGACCGGCTCGCGGCGATCAAGGCGACGCAGGTCGTCGCCGGCCACGGGCCGATCCCTGCGCTCTGGCCGAAGGCGCTCGACGACGAGCGCGCCTATCTGATGCGGCTCACCGCCGATCTTCGCGCCGCGATCAAAAAGGGCGAGGGCGTCGCCGCGGCCGCCAAGGAAGCGGGCGCCGAAGAGCGCGAGAAATGGCGACTCTTCGACGATTACAACGCCCGCAACGCCACGGCGGGATTCGCTGAGCTGGAGTGGGAGGGGCCGTAAATGACTTTGTCACGTGACGCCGATGGCGTCGCCGCTTATTCTCGCGCGCGGATCATCGCTCGTCCATGGCGACGACGGACCCTTTGGGAGGACGCCGGATGAATAAATCAGCGCTTGGCGCCGCCGGCGCCTTCTTCGCTTTCGTGGCGACCGCCGCCCTTGCGGAAAACGCCCCCGATCCCTGGCCGGGGCTCGTCACCGACATTTTCCAAAACCGAACGATCGCGGCGGCTGACGGCGTCATCGCGCTCGAAGCCCCGACGCGCGCCGAGGACGCGGCGATCGTGCCGATGACCATGCGCTTTTCAGACCCTTCGCAGATCAAGTCGGCGACGCTGGTCATCGACCAGAATCCGATGCCGATGGCGGCGGCCTTCACGCTCGGCGACAAATCCGGCGTCGGCTTCATCGAAACGCGCGTGCGGGTGAATTCCTATTCCAACGTCCATGCGGTGGCGGAGACCAGCGACGGAAAGCTGCGCGCCGACGCTAAATTCGTCAAAGCCTCTGGCGGCTGTTCGGCGCCGGCGGTGAAGGACCAGGACGAAGCGGTCGCCAATATCGGCAAGATGAAATATCGCGAGTTCAAGAGCGCCGACGCCGCAAAGCGCGAAGCGCAGATCATGATCCGTCACCCGAACGCCTCGGGCATGCAGATGGACCCGGTCTCGCGCGCCTATCTCCCGGCGCATTTCATCGACTCCGTCGAAGTCTTTCAGGGCGACGCGCCGATCTTCAAGATGGAAGGCGGCATCTCGCTTTCGGAAGACCCGACATTCCGCTTCACCTATGCGCCGAACGGCGCCAAGACGATCCGCGTCGAAGCGCATGACAACAAGGGCGGCGTCTATAAGGGTGAATGGCCGATCGGCGAAGCGTCCTGAGCGGCGCGGTAGGTCGCCGCGCGACCGCGTCTGACGTGATGGACTGCGAAGACTCCGAGCCCTTTGCGCCAAAGCGGACAAAATGCTCGGCATAGAAAATGCGTCAATTCAACAAATTGGAACGCATTGACACGAAGCGGCGGCGTCCGCTTTTCTGCGACGCGCGCCAATACGCGAGTTTTTTTGCCTAAATTCAAGGCAGTGCGGTGATTGACGCGCGATATGCTGCAACGCACAATCGCCGCCATGAACTTGCGCTATGCGATTCGACTGCAGGGCCTATGTGAGTCGAACTTCGCGCGGCAAGGAGGTCACGATGGAGTCTGTCAGGCAGTGGTTTCAGGATTGGTCGGACGCTTGCGAATACGCCAAGGAATGCGTCCCCGACCTCTCATTCCTCTCCGCTTTCGTCCCCGGCCCGCCCTATACGGCGCTGCTGAGCATCGCCGGCGCTTGCTGGCTACTTTGGGCGCTCAATGAACGCGGCATCCGACGTCGCGCCGCCAGGCGGCGGCAAGAGGCGCGCGACGCCGCAGGCGCGCTCGACGCGGCGTTGCAGGAGATGAAGCGCGCGCCCGGCAAGGAAGAGAAGCTCGCCGCATAGGACGCGCGGCGAGCGAATCGGTGCGAACCCCGCCTTTTCACGCCAAGCGTGCACGTCTGCCAAGCTGTTGGGCCGCCGCCGCAGGATCGTGGGGCCATTTGGCTAATCGCGGATATATGCCGTTAGAGTATCCGTGTTCATCAAGGGGCTTTTTCGATCCACGGCCGATTGGCTCGCAGCAGCGCATTGGCGAGCAGCGGTAACAGCTTTCGCATGACGGCTGTGACGGCGACTTTGGGAGCTTTCCGGCTTTGACGGGTCTTTCGTAGGCAGCTTTGAGGTCAGGTTGAATCTGCATACAACGAGAGCGGGCATGTAAAGGGCTTGGCGGAGAAAGGCCCTTCCCGCCTCCGGATAAAAGCATGTCCTTTCCACGTTCCGGATTGTCTCGCGATGGGCGCGAGACCGGCGAAGACTGCGGCCTGCTTGCCCTCGAGGGTCCCCAACTCCGGCATTTCTATCAGCAAAGCGAAGGCCGTGATTTTGGGACTCCGGGGATGGAGAGGAGAATGTCGAAGCGTCGCGCCAGCTCCGCGTCCTGGCCGATGAGCTGCTGGATGGCCGCTTCGATTTTTCGGATTTTCTCTTCTATTTCAGCAAGGCGCGTGACGTTTTGGCGTTTGAGCAAGGCGATGGAGAGCGATTTGGCGCGATTCCTGGCGGCCGTCCGATCCTTTACGAGCGCGCAACGCGCCAAATGCAGTTCCTTGAGATCTGCAATGCTTTGACTGACGCATGGTCGCGCCTCCAGCTTCAAGACCTCGCCCATTCGCGCCAGCATTGCGGCGTCCGCGCGATCGGTCTTGACGAGCTTGCCGGCGGCTTCCGCGAAGCGGCGCGCCTGACGTGGATTAACCATGGCGATCGCCAGGCCGGCCGCATCGAGCGCACGTTCGAGAGCGCGATGGTAAAGACCAGTCGGCTCGAAAACGACGAGCTTCACCGGCGCGGCGGACAACCATTTCATCAGCGCTTTTCGGCCAGCTTTGTCATTAACGAAGCGGCGGTCTGCGCCGTCCGACAAACGATGCGCGTCGAGCCAGTCTTTCGAGACGTCGACGCCAATGGTAGAAGGAGGTTCATCTTTTCCGCGCCTCTGCTTGTCATTCGGGCCGAACGCCCGAGTATCCGTCCAGGCCAAAGAAAAAGACGAGGGCGATCAAACTCTAGCTCGACCCGTCAAACGTCCGCGGTTTCCCGATCCGTCCCTCGCCGCTGACGGGAGGGCGGCAACCCTCTCGCAGCGGTTCCTTTTTGCCTCAGTGGCGCGAGAAGTCATAAGACAAGCGGATTCTTGTCTGATCGAATCGAGAGGGATTCACGAATCAGCTTTGTTTTGATTCAAACTGCCTGCTGGCGAAGGAGGCTGGCAGGCATGTCGAAGAAGACTCTTGCGCTCGATCGCGAGCGACGAGCATCGGCTCGGCCTGAAGCCCGTCACGCGGCGCGTCTGGGCGCCGATTGGCGAACGGCCGATCGCGCCCGGCCACCATCGTTTCGATTGGCTCTACGTGACCGTCTTTGTCTCGCCGGCGAGCGGCGGAGACCTTCTGTATGTGCACGATGGCGTCTCGAAGCCGTTTTTCGCAGCGCTGCTCGCAACCTTCGCCCGCGAAGCGAAGGCCGGCGTCGATCGCACGATCGTGCTCGTGCTCGACAACGCCGGCTGGCATAGCGAGGCGGGTCTGAGCGTGCCCAACGGCGTGCGGCTGGTCTTTCTGCCGCCCTACACGCCGGAGCTTCAACCGGCGGAAACGCTGTGGACGCTCATCGACGAGCCCATCGCCAACAAACACGTCGAAACGATCGAAGAACTGGACGCCATTATCGGCGATAGATGCGCCGCGCTCGCCACAGATTGCGACATCATCAAAAGCCGAGCCGGATTCCGTTGGTGGCCAAAAATCGCCAAGCCAAAGTGATCAACCAGAAACCGTATTATAGGCGGAAACGACCCCACCGGGCCGCTTCGAAGTCTTTCAACTGAATGAGTCCTCGTCGCCGGGTTTGCGCCATAGCCTGGCCTGTAGTGAGCCTCGGCGCTGGACATCATCGTCAAGTGGGTAGAGTTTCGAATGACATCTCAATAGACTTGGGCCGCGCGCGGCGTGCAACTGAATATTCCGAATATCAGCGCTTGTGGACAGTTTAGAAATTCGATGCAGTATGAGGGCGCCGCGCCAAGAGAAAGCGACCGTCAGATGCGCAGCGCGGACGCGATGCGCGCTCATGCCCTGTTGACGCCGCAGCGCATGTAAAGCGGCGCCGACAGCGGTAGTTTCGGCGGATGCGCGCGCCATGCCGCCTCGACTTCCTGATCGATCAGCGCCAGGGGATCGCTGTCATAGCGCAGGCGATATTTCTCGACCGCCGACCAGGTCTTGAGAAAGCTCATGAATTCGCTTGCCGAGCGCGCGATCGGCGTGTGAAACGACGGGGCCTCGATCTCCTCGAAGGGAAAGGGCAGCGTCTCGTAGCGATTGAAATAGAGCGACGCGTTCTCGCCCCAGAAGGGGCCGAGAATATCGTCTTTCAGCCTGCGCAGGATCGCATCGATCTCTGCGATTTGAGTCAATGGCCAATCATAGGTCCATGCCGCGATGACGCCGTCGGGGCGAAGCGCGCGCCGCGCGTTTTCGTAAAAGCGCGGCAGGTCGAACCAATGGATCGAACAGGCGCAGGCGATGAGATCGACGTCGTGGCGCAGGCCGAGATCGTCTTCGGCGCGCGCAATGCGATAATCGATATTGGCCGCTTTCGGCGCCCGCGCCAGCTGCCGCGAATCTTCATCCGTCGCGAGCACTTTCGTAAAATGTCGCGACAGGCCGACCGCCGCCTGCCCGCTGCCCGCGCCGCAATCCCAGGCGAGACGGTTCTCTTTCGCGACCCCCGCCAGCCAGGCGAACAGCGCATCGGGATAGTGCGGCCGAAAGGCGCGATAATCGTCGGCGTTGTCGCCAAACACCATCGTCTGGCGTAAGTCCATTCGCGGCGCTACTCGGGGCGATCGGTTGAAGGGCTTCCTCATCCTGAGAGTCTGACTCATAAAGATTGTGCTCTTGCCAGGCGTCTGGAGAGAAGCCTGATTTGGGCGAGGAAGATCCAGGCGATAGCGCTGGCTGTCGTCGCTTCGAAGTCTTTTGAGAGCCGGCGGCATCGTCCGAGCCATGCGAAGCTGCGCTCGACGACCCATCGTCGTGGCAGAAGCTGGAACCCTTTGACGCCTTGCGGCCGCTCCACGATCTGGATTGTCCATGGACCGCAATCGCTGACGGCGTTTTGGAGCTGCGGGCCACGATAGACCCGATCGGCGAAGATGTGGCCGAGCGTGGGGTGGCGCTTGCGCGCCTCCCGCAGCAGGGGCGCGGCTCCATGACAGTCCTGAACATTGGCGGGATGCACGTCGACGGCTAAAAGCAAGCCGTCCGTGTCGGTGACGATATGCCGTTTGCGGCCCTTGATCCGCTTGGCCGGGTCCAGCCCACGCGGACCGCCGCCATAGCTCGTCGCCACGCTCTGACTGTCAATGACGCCGGCCGAAGGCGCTGCCGCGCGCCCCGCAAGGCGCCGCGCCAAAGCCGCGAGAAGAAGAGCGATCTCCTGCCAGGTCCCGTCGTCGCGCCAGCGGTAGAAATAGCCCTGCACCGTCGAGCGCGCCGGGAAGTCGCGCGGCAGCGCTCGCCACTGACAGCCGCTCCACGCCATGTAGAGCAACCCGTTCAGCACCGCACGCAGGCTCACCCGCCTTGGCCGTCCAAGACACCGACGCGCCGGAAGACGCCCTTCGACCAGCGCCCATTCCGCATCGGTAAGATCGCTTGCGTAACGCAAAGCCTCGCGCCCATATTGAAGCCGAGTGATTTTGGTCCAGGCCATCGTGCCCTCCATAAGGTCTCGCAACCCAATGGAATCACGCCCGGCCGAAATCACTCAACCTTCTTCGCCCCTTTTTCGGCCAGACACTGAGGAGCGTGCGTAGCACGCGTCTCGAAGGGCGAGGAAGCCCGAGATCGAGATAAAATTCGCAAGTCGGCCAAACCCGACTTGTGGGCGCCTTCTCGGGATGGGTGGGGAAAAAATCGCTACTCCGTCTCCAACAGGCCTCGCGGCCCGAGACCTTTCTGCCTGAGCCATTGCGCCGCCGCGCGATCATGCCATGGCGTGAGACTGTCTGCGCCATGGAAGCCCATATGTCCGCCGCCTGGCGTCAGCACAGCATCGATCGCAGGCAAAGTCGACCAGTCGATCGCCGTATAGCACTCGCCCGGAATCCACGGATCGTCCAAGGCCTGCAGGATCAGCGTCGGCAGCCTGGCGGCGGCGAGGAAATTCTTCGCGGCGTTCGCTTCATAATAGTCCGGCGCGCCCCGATAGCCGAAATGCGGCGCGACGAAGAGGTCGTCGAATTCATAGACGCTGCGGGCGCCGGCGATCGCGGCGCGTTCAGCGGCGGTGAGGTCGGCGCCCGGCGCCAGCGCTTCGCGTTTCATGTGATCGAGCATGTAGCGGTGATAGGCGAAATTGCGCGGCGCCATCATGCGCGCGCAGGTGGCGGCGAGGTCGATCGGCGTCGACACCGCGACGGCGGCGCGAATTGGCAGCGCGTGATCGCCTTCGCCGACGAATTTCAGCACGAGATTGCCGCCGAGCGAATTGCCGATGAGCACGACTCCGTGGCGCAGGAGGTCGGCGGGAAGGGCCCGCAGCGCCGCGGCGAGGTCCTCGGTCTTGCCGGCATGATAGCGCCCGCCAGAGGTCGGGCGCGACGGCGCCGAGCCGCGAAGATTGAGGCGCAGCACCGGCCAGCCCTCGCTGACGAAATAACGCGCGGTGGCGACGCCATGCCGGCTCGATTCGGAGCCGGCGAGCCCATGCGCGAGGACGATCAGCGGCGCGCCGGTTTCCGCGGCCGGCCGATCGAGCCGCGCCGCCAGCCTGTCGCCGTCGGGCATGGCGAGCAGCAGCCGCTCGCCGCCGGGAGGCTCCGGCGGCCCGCCGATGATGATGTTGCGAAGCGTCTGCAGATCGCCGCCGAACCACGGCGCCCGCTCGCGGAAGGGAGGGAGCGGGGAGGTTGGGACGGGAGGTTCATCCGACCCAATCTTAAGATCAGTGGCGTTTCTGATGAGATCCCTCCAGACGCTTCCAGATGGTCCGTCGAAAAGCCCTGCGATCGACGTTGAAGCAGATGTCGCTCCCCGAATAGAAAGGCGTATAGAACGTGATTAGAAAACACCGCCCCTCTACCCTCGGAGCGTATCGCAAGAGCGTGGTTTACCAGAGCACCACGCCATCCGTCGCGGCGACCGAGCGAGAGACTCAACGAACAGTCCCATTTTGGCAATATCTTATAAACTGGGGAACGACATGGCCGATGATCTCCTTTCTGGCGCGATCCAATCTTTGACCCGCATTCAAACCTTCGACACCAAACAATTGCCCCGAGCCGAAAAACTTGGAGATTTAAATTTTGCGGAGGCTGTGTCTCCCGCAGAACGTCTCATTAAGTTGTTTCGACAAATTCCAACGGAATTCTTGTCTGAGTTGCCGGAACAGCAGCTTCAGACAATTCTTGATCAATCAAACGCGCTGTACAACATGTTTGCCGAAGTTCAAGAATTCAATCTTGCACAAGCTGACCCTACGGCCGTGCGCAACTCTTTGATCCAGCGTCTTAGAGAAATCTATCCCAATTTTTTCGCTCAACTTCATCCAATAATTTCCTACTGTGCTACGCGACAGCACGATTTTTCAGCTATGGCTTTAGAATTCAAAGCCAAGCTGCAAGCTGCGCAAGACGCAGCGGACGAGCAAATGAAGAAACTCGCTGCAGTTGGCGAAGAAGCGCAGCGCGTCTTGGATGAAGTTAGAAAAACTGCGGCCGAACAAGGAGTTTCACAGAAGGCCTTTTACTTCCAACAAGAAAGCGAGAGGCACGACAGAGAAGCGGACAGGTGGCAGTGGTGGTCAATTGTAACCGCCTTTGTTGTAGGGATTTATGCGATTCTATCCGCGTTCGTCCATAAATGGCCTTGGCTCGCACCTGCTGACACTTATCAGGAAGTTCAGTTAGGGATAAGCAAGGTGCTGATTTTTGCCGTTCTCGCTTATATGTTGATTTTATGCGTGCGTAACTTTTTGTCGCACAAGCACAACGCCATCGTGAACCGTCATCGGCAGAACGCGCTTCTCACTTTCAACGCGCTCGTAGACGCAGCCGGTAGTGAGGAGCGTCGCGACGTTATTTTGACATATGCTGCGTCGTGCATTTTTGCTCCGCAAGACACGGGTTACACGAAAGCGGCGAGTGGCTCTCAATCAGAGCTTCCTTTAAACATCATCCAGGCGATACCAAAGTTTGCCTCTCACGCACAAAACTAATGTGTGCTTCCGACGTTCCCCACAGAGGCTCTGGATCAGAGTCCAGAAATTCACGCCACCAAGAGCCTTGCTCCTTGAACAGCTTTTTTCTGGTCTCTGATTTACCGTCCAAGCTGACTTTCGGTTATGGAGTCCTCTGACGTCCCGCTGCATAAGTGGGCGCTTGGCTTTCATCTGATGGCGTCCAGCAAGAAGGGCATTAGCGCTCAATCTTGTGCCTTAAAACCTTGAAATCGGTGCCAATTCCGCTTGTTGAAAACCCTGTGGACATCTTGTGAATATCTATCGGCAAGTCGGAACGGGGCAAAATTATGCAAAGTGCATAATTGGGACAAAAAAGGGCATTATGCACTTTACATAACGCTAATGTTCTGATAGAGTTCTAGTCATTGGAGCTAAGCCGATGACGAACCTAACTGATCCGCTTTTCACGAACGAAGACGCCGCCCGAGCGCATTTCGAGAAAATTCGCTGGCCGGATGGCAAGCCTATCTGCCCTCACTGCGGCGTTGTCGATCAGGCAACGCGCCTAGAGGGAAAGTCGCACCGGCCTGGCCTATTCGTTTGCCGCGCCTGCCGCGAGCATTTCACCGTGACGGTCGGAACCGTTATGGAGTCCTCTCACGTCCCGCTTCACAAGTGGGCGCTCGGCTTTCATCTGATGGCGTCCAGCAAAAAGGGCATTAGCGCTCACCAGTTGATGCGCAATCTCGGCCTCGGCTCCTACCGCACGGCATGGTTTATGGCGCATCGCATTCGCGAGGCGATGGCCGATCGCGACCCGGAACCGCTCGGCGGCAAGGGAAAGACGGTTGAAGTCGATGAAACCTACATCGGGAAGCCGGACTCGACCTTCATCAACGGAAAGGGCTGGATCGGCAAGCGCGGCACTGCGACAAAGCGCAAAGTGCTAACCATGGTCGAGCGCGGCGGGCGATCCGTTTCAATCAAGGTCGACGATCTCACAATCCCGACCATCAAGAAGATTTTGGGCGCGCATATCGTGCTGGACTCTACGCTAAATACGGACGAAGCGCAGTTCTACAAGAAGCCCGGCAAGGCGTTTGCGGCGCATGAGGCCGTCAATCACGGCGACGGCGAATATGCGCGCGGCGATACGACGACCAACACCGTTGAAGGATTCTTCGGCATTTTTAAGCGCGGAATGCGTGGCGTCTATCACCACTGCGGCGAACAGCATCTACAGGCGTATTTGAACGAGTTCGATTTCAGGTATTCAAACCGTGTCGGACTCGGCGTCGACGACTCTGAACGATCGCGCCGGGCGATTAAGGGCGCGGACGGCAAGCGGTTAACCTACAAAAAACCTCGTGCAGCGTAATCGGCTCAAGCGACGGATGGAGACGATCCGCCTTTTTTTGCTGTTGATCGACGAAGTTTTCTGACTGAACGGGAGTTTTTTGACTCCCGCTTACTTTTAGGATGTGGCGGCGTATTCAAAGCTTTTCTAATCGCCTCATCTCGACGCCTTGCGATATCTTCCTCGTCGCTCATGGGCCGCTCCCAACTACAGGCGCTCCAGAGAAAAATGGCAGCAAACCAAACTGGCAATATCGGAGTACGTGCTGCATGTTCTCAATAACTTGCGGCTCGTTGCCGTGGTCACTGTGCCAACTCCGAACCGCGGCGTCCATCGCTTTACAGAATAATCCCAAGTCTAAAGCCAGCGCCCGTTTGTCGCCAATCTCCAGAGTGAGAGCATGAACGCTAGCTTTTGTCTCTGGAACCGTAAAAACGACATGCGTCCATTCTTTGAACTTGAAATGCCTGGATAACGCGCCACGATGAACCAATCCGCCGCGAAGCCAATAGCAAATCTGTCCGTCAATGCCGAGATTATTAGGCTTCGTATAGCGGTCAACGAAGGCGACGTAGTGCTTCTCCCGGACCGGCTGCTCTCTGGGAAGTTGCATCCCAGCACAAACCTCAGGCAGCGTGAGCGCTACGAGCAGCGCTGGGTAATGGAGACCAGTCTCTGTGGCCCGGCGCATATCCTTCAGGACGCTATCCAGCTCCAAAGGAAGAATCGAATGCGTCAATGTCAATAGCCCCAGTCCCCCTCTTGGAGAGCCAGAGCAGCAGATCGCGAATATCAATGTCAACGCAAGCGAATCCACCTTCATTGAATCCACGCACCACCAGACGTCCAGAATCGCCATCTTTGGCCAAGAAAACGGGACAGCCTTCGTCTCCTCCGCGAACTCCTTCCATCTCACAGATCACACAATCGCCGGCCTGTCCGTTGTTTTTTAACATTTTGTCCTCGTTATGCAAAGTGCATAATTGGGACAAAAAAAGAACTTGGCAGAAAGAACAAATCGTGCACACTGGAGGTCAGGGTCAGGCGCGCCGTCTCCCCTTCTCGCCTTGGCGTGCTTGGCCCTCCGCCGCCCTCGCAGCCGCATTGCCTGCGCCCAGCTAACCGTGCCAGAAGGAATTTTCAGCCGTGAGCCAAGCCAACCTCCGCCTCGTGGAAGGGACGTCCGTGGACAAGACCAAGGCGCTCGACGCCGCGCTGTCGCAAATCGAGCGCGCCTTCGGCAAGGGCTCGATCATGCGGCTCGGCAAGAATCAGAAGGCCGTCGAGATCGAGACGATCTCCACCGGCTCGCTCGGGCTCGACATCGCGCTTGGCGTCGGCGGCCTGCCGCGCGGCCGCGTCGTTGAAATCGACGGTCCGGAATCCTCAGGCAAGACCACCCTCACCCTCCATGTCGTCGCCGAGGCGCAGAAGGCGGGCGGCGTTTGCGCTTTCGTCGACGCCGAACATGCGCTCGACCCCATCTACGCCCGAAAGCTCGGCGTCAATCTCGACGATCTCCTGATTTCGCAGCCCGACACCGGCGAGCAGGCGCTCGAGATCACCGACACGCTGGTGCGCTCCGGCGCTGTCGACGTGCTTGTCGTCGATCTGGTCGCGGCGCTGACGCCCCGCGCGGAAATCGAAGGCGAGATGGGCGAGGTGCAGCCGGGCCTGCAGGCGCGGCTGATGAGCCAGGCGCTGCGCAAGCTCACCGCCTCGATCGCCCGCTCCAACACGCTCGTCATCTTCATTAATCAGATCCGCATGAAGATCGGCGTGATGTATGGCTCGCCGGAGACGACGACCGGCGGCAACGCGCTAAAATTCTACGCCTCAGTGCGGCTGGACATCCGCCGCATCCGGCGCGATCAAGGAGCGCGACGAGACGATCGGCAATCAGACCCGGGTCAAAGTGGTCAAGAACAAGGTCGCGCCGCCGTTCAAACAGGTCGAGTTCGACATCATGTATGGCGAAGGCGTCTCCAAGATGGGCGAATTGATCGATCTTGGCGTCAAGGCCGGGGTCGTCGAGAAGTCGGGCGCCTGGTTCTCCTACGACAGCCAGAGGCTCGGCCAGGGCCGCGAGAACGCCAAGAATTATCTGAAACAAAACCCAGAGGCCGCGCAGCGCATCGAACAGGCCATCCGCGAAAACGCCGGGCTGATCGCCGAGCGCATTCTCGAGGCGGCGCCGGACGACGAGGAATAGAACTCGTCATTGCCCTCTCGGCCCTCTCGGCCCTCTCGCTGAAGCCCGTCTGAACGCGGGGCTTTAGAGGGGCGCGAAGCGCGAGGCCGGACGCCCGCCAATCGGGCGCCGGCCGCCATTGCCGTTTGCCCTCGAAACTGTCATATCGCCCGTCACGAAGCGCGCGAAAGCGCCGCCTGCCGCAGCCTTCGCCGCAACCTCGGGCCGTCGCCTGTTTCGTTGAAACGAAAAGCCGCTCCAGGTTATTGTTTTAAACGCCTCTCCCGCGTCGGCGCAGCCGCTTGGCGAAAGGGGCGCATCCGCGAGCCGTGACCGCATGAGTGGCGTCAACCAGATCCGCACCGCCTTCCTCGACTATTTCGCGCAGAATGGGCATGAGAAGGTCGCCTCGTCGCCGCTCGTGCCGCACAACGACCCGACGTTGATGTTCACCAACGCCGGCATGGTGCAATTCAAGAATGTCTTCACCGGCGTCGAGAAGCGCGCCTATGCGCGCGCCGCCTCGGCGCAGAAGTGCATGCGCGCCGGCGGCAAGCACAACGACCTCGACAATGTCGGCTATACCGCCCGCCATCTCACCTTCTTCGAGATGCTCGGCAACTTCTCCTTCGGCGACTATTTCAAGGAAGGCGCGATCGAACTCGCCTGGACTCTGGTCACCCGCGAACTCGGCCTGCCGCCCGAAAAGCTGCTCGTCACCGTCTATCACGACGACGACGAAGCGTTCGATCTGTGGAAGAAGATCGCCGGCTTCCCCGACGATCGCATCATTCGCATTCCGACGTCCGACAATTTCTGGAGCATGGGCGACGTCGGCCCCCTGCGGCCCCTGCTCGGAAATTTTCTACGACCAGGGCGAGAGCGTCGCGGGCGGGCCGCCCGGCAGTCCCGACGAAGACGGCGACCGATTCCTCGAATTCTGGAACCTCGTCTTCATGCAATATGAGCAGGTGGCGCCCGGCGAACGCGCGCCGCTGCCGCGTCCGTCGATCGACACCGGCATGGGACTCGAGCGCATCGCGGCCCTGCTGCAGGGCGTCCATTCGGTCTTTGACATCGACCTGTTTCGCGGGCTGACCGGCGCCGTCGCCGATTTCACCGGCGCGCCGGTCGACGGCCCGCAGGGCGCGAGCCATCGCGTCATCGCCGACCATCTGCGCGCCTCCGCCTTCCTTGTCGCGGACGGCGTGACGCCGTCGAACGAAGGTCGCGGCTATGTGCTGCGCCGGATCATGCGCCGCGCCATGCGCCATGCCGCAGCTCCTCGGCGCGAAAGAGCCGCTGATGTGGAAGCTGGCGCCGACGCTCGTCGCCGAGATGGGCCAGGCCTATCCCGAGCTGGTGCGCGCCCAGGCGCTCATCGCCGACACGCTGCTCAGCGAGGAGACGCGCTTCGCGCGACGCTCGCCCGCGGCCTCGCCATCCTCGACGAGGAGACCGCGGCGCTGGGAAGGGGGCCAAGCTTTCCGGCGAAACCGCGTTCAAGCTTTACGACACTACGGCTTTCCGCTCGATCTCACCGAGGACGCCTTGCGGCCGCGCGGCATCGGCGTCGACAAGGAAAGTTTCAACGCCGCGATGGACCGCCAGCGCGAAGAAGCGCGCAAAGCCTGGGCCGGCTCCGGCGAGACCGCGACCGAGGCCTTGTGGTTCGCGCTCAAGGAGCGTCTCGGCGCGACCGAATTTCTCGGCTACGAGACCGAGAAGAGCGAAGGCGTCGTCGCGGCCATCCTTCATGACGGCGCCGAGACCTTCTCGCTGAAGAAGGGCGCGCGCGGCGCGCTGATTCTCCAATCAGACGCCCTTCTACGGCAGAATCGGGCGGACAGGTCGGCGACGTCGGCGCGATGCGCGCGCGGCGTGCGCTTCCGGGTCGAGAACACGCTCAAAAAGCTCGGCGACCTCATCGTTCACGAAGGCGTCGTCGGAAGAAGGCGAAATCGCGCCCGGAATCGTGCTCGAACTCGATGTCGATCACGATCGGCGCAAACAGACGCGCGCCAATCATTCGGCCACGCATATCCTGCATGAGGCGCTGCGCCAGGTGCTCGGCGACCATGTCGCACAGAAGGGATCGCTCGTCGCGCCCGATCGGCTGCGCTTCGACTTCACCCACCCGAAGCCCTCACCGAGGAAGAGCTGGCGCGGGTCGAAACGCTCGCCAATGAGATCGTTCAGGACAATGCGTCGGTCGAGACTCGCGTGATGGCCCAGGACCACGCGGTCCGCTCCGGGGCCCGCGCCTTCTTTGGCGAGAAATATGGCGACGAGGTGCGCGTCGTCTCGATGGGCCGGCCGGACGCCGGCGTCGCGCATCCCTTCTCCGTCGAACTCTGCGGCGGCACGCATGTCGCCCGCACGGGCGACATCGGCCTCATCGCCATCGTCGGCGAAGGCGCGGTCGCCTCAGGCGTGCGCCGCATCGAGGCGCGCACCGCCGAGGGCGCGCGCGGCCAGCTCGTCTCGCAATCGCGCGCCCTGCGAGACATGGCGGCGCTGATGCGCGCGCCGGTCGAAGAAGCCCCGACGCGGCTTGCGAGTCTTCTCGAGGAACGCAAGCGGCTCGAACGCGAACTCGCCGAAGCCAAGCGCAAACTCGCGATGGGCGGCGGCGCCGTCGACAGCGCAGCGGACAAGCCGCGGGACATTGGCGGCGTCAAACTTCTCGCGCGCGCGGTCGAAGGCATCGAGGCGAAAGACTTGAAGTCGATGGTCGACGACGCCAAGAAGGCGATCGGCTCAGGCGTCGTCGCCATCGCCAGCGCCTCGCCCGACGGCAAGGCCGGCATCGTTGTTGGCGTCACCGACGACCTTACCGAAAAATACAGCGCCGTCGATTTCGTTCGCGTCGCCAGCGTCAAGCTCGGCGGCAAGGGCGGCGGCGGACGGCCGGATCTCGCGCAGGCGGGCGGTCCCGACGCAACCGCCATCGATCAGGCGCTCGCCTCCGTCGAGGACGCGCTGCGCGGAAAAGCGACTTCGCCATGAGCGAGCCGGACCGGCGGCGCGGTCTGGCTTTGTTGCGACGGCGCGTTCATGTGATCCTCGACGGCGGCACTCATGACCGGGTCGCGCGCATCGTTCATCGCGCGCTGATCTGGCTCGTGCTGCTGTCGGTCGTTTCGGTGATCTTCGAATCGGTGCCAGAATATGGCGACCATTACGCGGATCTCTTCGACGCGATCGAATATGTCGCCGTGGCCGCCTTCACGCTCGAATATCTCTTGCGCGTCTGGTGCGCGCCCGAACTTGCGTTTTATGCGGATCGTTCGCCCCTGGCGGCGCGCATCGCCTTTATTGGATCGGGCTGGGCGCTGATCGATCTGGCCGCCTTTCTGCCCTTCTATCTCTCCTTCTATTTTTCATCGGATCTGCGCGTCTTTTTGATGCTGCGCCTGCTGCGGTTCTTCAAATTCGCGCGCTATTCGCCAGGCATCCGCACATTGCTCGCCGTGATCGAAGCGGAGCGCAAGGCGCTGCTGGCCTGGCTGATCATTCTCTTCGGCGCGGTGCTCTTCTATTCGACCGCGATGCATATCGCCGAACATGAGGCGCAGCCCGAAAAATTCGGGACGATTCCTGACGCCATGTGGTGGGCGATCGAAACGGTGACGACCGTCGGCTATGGGGAAGTGATTCCGCTGACCCTGGCGGGCAAGCTCATCGCCTCCTTCGCCATGGTGACGGGCTTCCTTTTGCTCGGCCTGCCCGTCGGCATTCTCGCTACCGCCTTCGCCGAGGAGATTCATCGCCGCGAATTCGTCGTCACCTGGACAATGGTCGCGAGCGTGCCGCTGTTTCGCGGGCTCGACGCATCGGGAATCGCCGAAATCATGCGCTATCTCCGGGCGCAGTCCATCCCGCGAGGCGCGTTGATCGTCCGCAAGGGCGATCCCGCCCATTCAATGTATTTCATCGCCGAGGGAGAGGTTGAAGTCGAACTGCCGCAAGAAAAGGTCAAGCTCGGCGAGGGGCAATTCTTCGGCGAGATCGCCGTGTTGCAAAAAACGTCGCGCACCGCCGACGTGCGGGCGAGCGCGCCAACGAAACTTCTGATCCTCGACGCTTATGATTTACAGACGCTGACCAAGCGAAGTCCGGAAATCGGCGAGGCCATCCGCGATGTCATGCGATCGCGATCGGAACTGGCGCCTGCGGAGCGGCATGGCGACCTCATCGAGGCGGAACTCGAAGAGCCGGCGGCGACGGAACAAGCGAGCGAGCCATAACTCACGCTGCGTTTGAGCAGTTTCGCTTGAGAACGCCGCGTGGACGCCCGCGACAAGCGCGCGCCTGACGCGGAAAGGCTCGGCAAACGCTGTGGGGAGATGCGTGGCCTTCTCTTCGCGGTCGATCAGCCGCCAATCGCCGCGCGCAATTCCTGCAATTGAGCGAGCTTGTCGGACGCCGCGAGCCGCGCCTCATCGGATTTGGCGTCGGCGATGTCTTCGCGCGCATCCTGGATGTCCGCGTCGACTTTGGCCACGTCGATTTCGGCCAGCGGAATCGCCTGTTCGGCGAGAATGGTGAAGCCGGACGCGTTGACGTCAGCAAAACCGCCGCGCACGAAAAGCTTCTCGACCTTGCCGTCGCCGCCGGCGACCGTCACCACGCCGGCCTTCAGCGTGGTCATGACCGGCGCATGGTCCTTGAGCACGGTGAACTGGCCGTCTGCGCCCGGCGCGACGACCGATTCGACTTCGCCGGAAAAGAGATGCTTCTCGGGAGAGACAAGTTCGAAGTGGAATGCGGCCATGTCCGTCTCCAACGAAGCCTTTATTCGATCGCGCCCGTTCTCGGCGCGTCATGGCCGGGCTTGACCCGGCCATCCACGAAAACTGATCAGCGGATGGCCGGACCAAGTCCGGCCATGACGCTCTGTACGATTACGCCGCTTCCTTGGCGAGCTTGGCGGCTTTTTCCACCGCCTCTTCGATCGAGCCGACCATATAGAAGGCGGCCTCCGGCAGATGATCGTATTCGCCTTCGACGAGGCCCTTGAAGCCCTTGATCGTGTCGGCGAGCGCGACGAGCTTGCCTGGCGATCCGGTGAACACTTCCGCGACATGGAAAGGTTGCGACAGGAAGCGCTCGATCTTGCGGGCGCGGGCGACGACCAGCTTGTCCTCTTCCGAGAGCTCGTCCATGCCGAGAATGGCGATGATGTCCTGCAGCGATTTATAGCGCTGCAGCGTCGACTGCACCTTGCGCGCGACGTCGTAATGCTCTTCGCCGACGATCGCCGGCGACAGCATGCGCGAGGTCGAATCGAGCGGATCGACCGCCGGATAGATGCCCTTCTCCGCGATCGAGCGCGACAGCACGGTCGTCGCGTCCAAGTGGGCGAAAGAGGTGGCGGGCGCCGGGTCGGTCAGATCGTCCGCCGGCACGTAAATCGCCTGCACCGAGGTGATCGACCCCTTGGTCGTCGTGGTGATGCGCTCCTGCAGCGCGCCCATGTCGGTCGCGAGCGTCGGCTGATAGCCGACCGCCGACGGGATGCGGCCCAAAGCGCCGACACTTCCGAACCCGCCTGGGTAAAGCGGAAAATGTTGTCGACGAAGAACAGCACGTCCATGCCGCGGTCGCGGAAATCTTCGGCGACGGTGAGGCCCGACAGCGCAACGCGCATGCGCGCGCCCGGCGGCTCATTCATCTGGCCGTAAACGAGCGCGCATTTCGAACCTTCGCCGCCGCCCTTCTTGTTGACGCCGCCCTCGATCATCTCGTGATAGAGGTCGTTGCCCCTCGCGGGTGCGCTCGCCGACGCCGGCGAAGACGGAATAGCCGCCATGCGCCTTGGCGATGTTGTTGATCAGCTCCATGATCAGCACGGTCTTGCCGACGCCCGCGCCGCCGAAGAGGCCGATCTTGCCGCCCTTGGCGTAAGGCGCGAGCAGATCGACGACCTTGATGCCGGTTTCGAGAATCTGCGCTTCGGTCGCCTGCTCGAATAGGAAGGCGCCGGCTGATGGATCGCGCGGGACTTGCCGGTGTTGAGCGGCCCGGCCTCGTCGACCGGCTCGCCGATGACGTTGATGATGCGGCCAAGCGTCTCGTCGCCGACGGGCACCGAGATCGGCGCGCCGGTGTCGGTCACTTCCTGACCGCGAACGAGACCTTCGGACGAGTCCATGGCGATAGTGCGAACGGAATTCTCGCCCAGATGCTGCGCGACCTCGAGAACCGGGCGATTGCCCTGGTTCGTCGTCTCGAGCGCGTTCAGAATTTCAGGCAGATGCCCGTCGAACTGCACGTCGACGACGGCGCCGATGACTTGAGTGATGCGGCCCGTGGGCTTGTTGGCGGCCATGTTTCGTCCTCGTCCTAAATGCGTCAGAGCGCCTCGGCTTCCGAGATGATTTCGATGAGCTCCTTGGTGATCATCGCCTGCCGCGACCTGTTGTAGAGGGTCGTCTGCTTGCGGATCATTTCGCCGGCGTTGCGCGTGGCGTTGTCCATCGCGCTCATGCGTGCGCCTTGCTCGGAGGCGGCGTTTTCGAGCAGCGCGCGGAACACCTGCACCGAAATGTTGCGCGGCAGCAGCGTCGACAGAATTTCGTCCTGGCCGGGCTCATATTCGTAGCACGGCTGCGGCCCTTCGACGGCCTGCGCATTCTCGTTCGACGGAATCTGCGCCGGAATGATCTGCTGCGCGGTGGGAATTTGAGCGATCACCGATTTGAAGCGCGAGAAGAACAGCGTCGCGACGTCGAAGGCGCCGGCTTCGAACATGCGGATGATCTTCTTGCCGATCTCGTCGGCGTTATCAAACCGATCTGCTTGACGCCGCGCAGCTCGATCAGCTCGATGATGTTGCGCTCATATTGGCGACGGAGCTGCTCGTAGCCCTTCTTGCCGACGCAAAGAATCTTAACTGTCTTGCCCTGATCCTGCAGTCGCGCGATGTGCTCGCGGGCAAGACGCACGATCGATGAATTGAATGCGCCGCAGAGGCCGCGCTCGGCGGTGGCGACGATCAGAAGATGCGTGTCGTCCTTGCCATTGCCGGCCAGAAGCGCAGGCCCGCCCGCCGTCACGCCCGAAGCAAGATTGGCAAGCACCGACTCCATGCGCTCCGCATAGGCCGCGCCGCCTCAGCCGCTGACTGGGCGCGGCGCAATTTCGCCGCGGCGACCATCTGCATGGCCTTGGTGATCTTCTGCGTCGCCTTGACGGAGGAGATGCGGTTTCGAAGATCCTTTAGCGAGGGCATATCGTTTTGCCTGTCTCGTTTCAGCAACGCCCGTCATGGCTGGGACAAGCCCGGCCATGACGACGCCCGTTACGCGAAGCTCTTCGCGAAAGTCTCGACGACGTTCTTGAGTTTCGCCGCGGTCTCGTCGGTCAGATCCTTGGTCGTGCGGATGCTCTCGAGAATGTCGCTGTGCTGCGAGCGCAACAGGGCGAGCAAGCCATCCTCGAAAGCGCGCACGCGACCCACCGGCAGCGGATCGAGATAGCCGTTCACGCCCGCGTAGATGACGCAAGTCTGCTCTTCCATCTTCAGCGGCGAGATTGCGGCTGCTTCAACAGTTCGGTCAGCCGCGCGCCGCGATTGAGGAGACGCTGCGTCACCGCGTCGAGGTCCGAGCCGAACTGCGCGAAGGCGGCCATTTCGCGATATTGCGCGAGTTCGCCCTTGATCTTGCCGGCGACTTTCTTCGTCGCCTTGGTCTGCGCCGACGAACCGACGCGCGAGACCGACAGGCCGACGTTCACGGCCGGACGGATGCCCTGATGAAGAGATCCGTCTCAAGGAAGATCTGGCCGTCGGTGATCGAGATCACGTTCGTCGGAATATAGGCCGACACGTCGTTCGCCTGGTCTCGATGACCGGCAGCGCGGTCAGCGAGCCGGCGCCATGATCGTCGGAGAGCTTCGCCGCGCGCTCGAGCAGGCGCGAGTGCAGATAGAAGACGTCGCCCGGATAGGCTTCGCGGCCCGGCGGGCGACGCAGCAGCAGCGACATCTGGCGATAGGCGACGGCCTGCTTCGAAAGGTCGTCATAGATGATGACCGCGTGCATGCCATTGTCGCGGAAATATTCGCCCATCGCGCAGCCGGAGAAGGGCGCGAGGAACTGCATCGGCCCGGATCGGAGGCGGTGGCGGCGACGACGATCGAATAGTCGAGCGCGCCGCGCTCTTCGAGCACCTTGACGAATTGCGCCACGGTCGAGCGCTTCTGGCCGATGGCGACGTAGACGCAGTAGAGTTTCGCCTTCTCGTCGTCGCCGTCGTTCAGGGATTTCTGATTGAGGATCGTGTCGAGCGCGATCGCGGTCTTGCCGGTCTGGCGGTCGCCGATGATGAGTTCGCGCTGTCCGCGGCCGATCGGGATCAGCGCGTCGACGGCTTTGAGGCCGGTCGCCATCGGCTCATGCACGGACTTGCGCGGAATGATGCCCGGCGCCTTGACGTCGACTCGGGCGCGCTGCGTCGCCTTGATCGGGCCTTTGCCGTCGATCGGATTGCCGAGCGCGTCGACGACGCGGCCGAGCAGCTCCTTGCCGACCGGCACGTCGACGATGGCGCCGGTGCGCTTGACCGTCTGGCCTTCCTTAATGTCGCGGTCGGAGCCGAAAATCACGATGCCGACATTGTCGGTTTCGAGATTGAGGGCCATGCCGCGCACGCCGTTCTCAAACTCCACCGTCTCGCCGGCCTGGACATTGTCGAGCCCGTAGACGCGGGCGATGCCGTCGCCGACGGAGAGAACCTGGCCGACCTCGGTGACCTCGGCCTCGGCGCCAAAGTTGGCGATCTCATTCTTGAGGATCGCGGAAATTTCTGCGGCGCGGATATCCATCAGCCGACCTCTTTCATGCGTGTGCGGATTGCGTTGAGCTTGGTGCGAACGGAACTGTCGACCATGCGCGAACCGAGTTTGACGACGAGCCCGCCGATGATCGACGGATCCGTCCTGATATTGAGATCGACGGTCTTGCCGCCGGACGCCGGCGAGCGCTTCGCGCAGCGCCGCTTCATGTTCGGGCTTCAGCGGCCCGGCGACCGTCACGTCGGCGCGCACCCGCCCCTTCGCCTTGTCGTTGAGGCGGCGGTAGGCGGCGATCATGTCGGAGATGACGAAGAGGCGCCGCTTGGCGGCGACGAGCCGGATGAAATTGGCGGCGACGCCGGAAATTTTCGCCTTCCCAGCACCGCATCGAGCGCCTTGATCTGCTCCTGCGCGGAGAACACCGGGCTTTTCACCAGACGCTTCAGATCGTCGCTGCCGTCGATGAGCGCCTGGAACCTGTCGAGAGCGGCGGCGACGTCATCGGCGGCGTGTTTTTCCGTCGCCAAATCATAGAGGGCTGAGGCGTAGCGACCTGCGACGCCTGATAAGGAATCTTCGGCTTGAGCCACCTGGTTCGCTCGTCAATCTACGTCGTTGACGCCGCCATGTGCAAAACGCACGGTCGCGACGATAAGCGGTTAGCCTCAACCGACGGATGCTGTAGGAAGAGGAACGAGGGCCGCTGCGCCCCAGTTCCAAGGCGAGCGTCCCCTAACACAGGCGTTTTGGGGGCGCAACCCTGTCAGATTGCCGCGATTTTCGGCGCCGGCGCTCGACCGGCCAATGAACAGTAACGCAACAGTAAAGCAGGGAGACTTTGTTCATGGCGAAAGCGGTCGTCGGAATAATCGGCGGGTCAGGCGTTTATCAATTGCCCGGACTGACCAACATACGCCGCGCGCGCGTCGCGACGCCCTGGGGCGAACCCTCCGACGAGCTTTGCTTCGGCGAATTGGGCGGGACCGAGGCGGTCTTTTTGCCGCGGCACGGGCGCGGCCATCGGCTCTCGCCCTCGACCATCAACTACCGCGCCAATATCGACGCCTTAAAGCGCGCCGGCGTCACCGATCTGATTTCGGTCTCGGCCTGCGGCTCGTTCAAAGCCGAGCTTTTTCCCGGTCTCTTTGTGCTGGTCGATCAATTCGTCGACCGCACCGTCGCGCGCCAGTCCTCCTTCTTTGGCGACGGCTGCGTCGCCCATGTGTCGATGGCGCATCCGATCGCGCCACTCCTTTCCGCGCGCATCGGCGCCGCGGCGAAGGCCGAGAACATCGATCATGTCGCCGGCGGGACTTATGTTTGCATGGAAGGCCCGCAATTTTCCTCCTACGCCGAATCGCTCACCTATAAGGCCGCGGGCTATGACGTGATCGGCATGACTGCGATGCCGGAGGCGAAGCTCGCGCGCGAAGCGGAAATCTCCTACGCCACCGTCGCCATGGTGACGGATTTCGATTGCTGGCACCCCGAGCACGACAATGTCGACGTCGCCGCGGTGATCGCGATCGTGCAGAAGAATTCGGCGACCGTCGCGCGTTTGCTCGCGCGAGTCCTCGCGGAGTTTCCGCGCGAACACGAGCCCTGTCCGGTCGGCTCCGACCGCGCGCTCGACAACGCCATTTTGACCGCCCCCGACGCGCGCGATCCCGAACTGTTGAAGAAGCTCGACGCGGTGATGAAGCGGGTGAATGGGGTAGGCTAGCCGGCGACTTCCCCGCCTGACCGGCGCGGCAGTAGCCCCCGACATCGCGGAACGAAGCGAAAGCTCGCGACTGTTGCGCGACGTCAATAGACAAGCGCCGTAGCGGCGCTAAGCTTTCGGCCAGGGCGATTCACCGTCGGTAGACGAGGCCGAGCAGCAATGTGGCGGAGGAGGCAATCGAAGGGACCGCCCTTCGCGAAGGGGCGCCGCATAGGCCGCGCCCTCGCCGCGGCCTGCCTCATCATCTGCGCAGCGGCCGCGGCGCCCGCCTTGGCCGACGACGATCTCGTCTCCCTCGCCAAGCAGAAATCGCTGACCGACACGCCGGACGGGCCGAAGGACCAGTTGCGCAAGTTCGGGATCGACGTCGACGTCTGGATCACACAGTTCTACCAGGGCATCCCCGCGGGCGCGATCGATCGGACGGCGCAATACGGCGGCAAGATGGACATGTTTCTGCGGGTCGACGGCGAGAAGCTCGGCTTCTGGAAAGGGCTCAAATTCAACGCCCAATATGAGCATTACTTCGGCCGCAACGTGAACCGCCAGGACCTCGCGCTCTTGCCGGTCAATGTCGCCCAAGCCTTCATCGAGCGCGACGGCTATCACTCGGCCTTGTCGATGTCGCTGACGCAGGAACTCAGCGAAGAACTCTCCGTGACGATCGGCAAGTTCAACATGCTGACGCTCGCCTCGCAGACGCCGATTGTCGGCGGCGGCGGCATCGACACCTTCATGAACCGCGCCTTCGCGCTGCCGTCGACCGGCATCGGCGTCAGTTCGCCGGAAAGCGTCGCCGACCGTCTGATCGTCGCGCCGCCCTATCTTCTGGGCGGCGTCGCGGCGCTCAAGACCAAATATTTCGACCTCAAGGTCATGGTGGCGGACCCGCGCAACGCCCAGCAGCCGCGCGTCATCGAGCGGCCGTTCGAGCGCGGCGTCGGCGCCGGAATGATGGCGACCGTCCCCGTCGAGATCGGCGGCCTGCGCGGATTCCATACGGTGCGCTTCGCCTACAGCAATGCGCGCGGTTTCGATCTCGACGATATCGGCGAAACCCGGCCGTCGATCGCCCGGCTCCGCGGCTTGACCAAAAAGGGCTTCTGGTTCGTCTCCTACGCCGTCCAGCAATATCTGATGCAGAGCGAGACCAACCCGAAAGTCGGCTGGGGTCTCTTCACCCTTGCGACGCTGTCGGACGGCAATCCCAATCCGGTCAGGTGGAGCATGCTCGTCGGTCTCGCCGGCAACAATCTGATGAGCGGACGCGAAGACGATCTCTGGGGCGTCGGCTTCTATCATTACGGCCTGACCCAGCCGCTCCTCTCGGGGTTGCAGGCGCGACGGATTATTCGCCGCAGCGAGGGCGGCGTCGAGGGCTTCTACAATTTCGCGGTGACCCGCTGGTTTCGGCTATCGGGAGATATTCAGATCATCGATCCGTGGAATCCGGTGCGGACGCGCGCGAGCTATCTCGGCCTGCGTCTGCAGACGAAGTTCTAGACTTTCCGCAATTCTAGAAATGACAGCGGGCATTCGACTCAGCAGCGCGCGCCCACAGCAGCAACTCAAGCTCAGCGAAAAGACTTACGTTAAAGAGCGCGCGAAAAAAGATTGCCTGTCGGGCGACAGGCAATCGTCAAGGTTCTAATTTCGATTGCGCAGCCATTGCTCGATTTCCGCTCGACCCGGCTCGCGAATAGTGATGCGGCGCTCGCGCGGAAATGTGGGGGTAACAAGCAACATACTGTCTAACAGGCGGGACGCGGCAAGAATAAACTGTCGCCAGTTCCTTGCATGTCTATGCTTCCAAGTCATTTCGCTCTCCTTTCATCGGAGACGGATAACGAAACAACTCCCCCTTTCCGAGAATGTTCCGCCCTGGCGCAAGCGCGGCGTTTTTGGCGACGCCTGTTGGGGGCGGCGGAAAGCGGTCTAGCCGCCGTGTTCCAGACCTTAACGATGGAATCGTCGCCGGACTTCCCGGAAGCGGCGCCCCTCTAGGCGGCGGCGCCGCAACACTTCTTAAATTTCTTGCCGGAGCCGCAAGGGCATGGATCGTTGCGCCCTGTTTGCTTGCCCTTAACAATGGGCGCATTCTTGCGATTGGCCTCTTCAAGGAAATACCAGCGGCCGTCATGCGCGTCGTGACGGAACAGCGATCGCTCCCGATGCGCATAGCGCTCGCCTTCGCTGCTGAAATGGGCGATGAACTCGACATAGCCAGATTCATCGCCCGTCGGGCCCTGCTCCGTCGAGAGAATTTCAAGTCCGAGCCACTGCGAACTCCGCGACCAATGCGTGATCGCCTTGCGGTCGAAATCGTGACGCGATTCCGGCGCCAGAGACTCGACAAGATAATCGATGTCGCCGACCACGAATGCGGTGTAGCGCGAGCGCATCAGCGCTTCGGCGGTCGGCGCCGGGAGTCGCTGTTCGACATAAGGCGCGCAGCAGGCGGAATAGGAGAGCTGTTGCGATTCCATCGCGCGGCAGGGGCAGGTTTGGTCGGTCATCGCTCGGTCGGCGCCGGAAAATATGGGATCAGCCGTCGGCGCCGCCCTCGCCGGGGCGCAATCCTGAAGCTGCGGCGCCCGCCCGCTGTCCAAGGCGTTTCACGGCTTCGATCGCAATCGGATCGAGACCTGCGCCGCCATGATCGACATGAGCGATGATCGCGTCACGCATGCGCGGGTCCCAAAACTTCTTCAAATGATCCGTCATGCTTGCAACGCCTTCGGGATGTTTCTGAGCGACGAAAAACTTGCCGATCTGGTTAGCCATTTTGACGAGCTTATCGACCGAATCATGCGACATGTGCGGAAACCTGTTCGAGTATGCGTCCCGGATGGGTGAAGATTTCGAAATCCCGGCCGCGCATGACCGCCACGAGCGTCATGCCACACGCTTGGGCATTACGCACGGCGAGCGCGGTGGGGGCGGAGACGGCGGCGATAATCGGCGCGCCCATGCGCGCCGCCTTTTGTACGAGTTCGACCGAGACGCGGCTCGTCATCAGCACCACGCCCTGCGTCGCGGCGATCGCCTGCCGCGTCAATGCGCCGGCGAGCTTGTCGAGCGCATTGTGGCGGCCGACGTCTTCGCGCGCGATCAGCGCGCCGGAAACCGGATTCCAGAAGGCTGCGGCGTGAATGGCGCGCGTCTCCTGATTAAATCTCTGCGCAGCGGGAAGGCGCTCCATCGCCTCGATCAAGGCGTCGGCCTGCACCGATAGCGCGCTGTCGAGCGTCGGCAGGCGGCGCGTCGCCGCCTCGAGACTCTCAATGCCGCAGAGGCCACAGCCTGTCGGGCCCGCCATCGAGCGGCGGCGCTCGGCATAGACTTCCTGGCGTCCGCCCTTGAGCCAGGCGCGCAGCTCGATGCCCGCGTCGGAGACGACGATCTCGACGTCGCCCGCCTGGTCTGGCGAGTCGATCAGCCCCTCGGTGAGCGCGAAGCCGATGGCGAAATCTTCCAAATCCGCCGGCGTCGCCATCATCACCGCATGGGTGGATCCGCCGTAGGTGAAGGCGATCGGCGTCTCCTCGGGGATCACGCGAGACGAACGCGCCGTCACATCGTGACGGCGCGTCAGGCAGTCCACCTGAAGAGTCGGCGACGGCGTTTCTGTCATTCCGCCGCGTCGATCGTGCTCGCGATGCGACGGCTCTGCTCCGTCAGCTCGCGATACTGATGCTGCCAATCGGTCGGCCCGTTCGTCGTCGAAACCTGCACGGCCGTGACCTTGTATTCCGGACAATTGGTCGCCCAGTCGGAATTGTCGGTCGTGACCACATTGGCCTGAGTGGTCGGATGGTGGAACGTCGTGTAGACGACGCCCGGCGCGACGCGATCGGTGATCTTGGCGCGCAGAGTCGTTTCGCCAGCGCGGCTCGCGACTTTCACCCAGTCGCCGTCGCGCACGCCGCGATCCTCCGCGTCATGCGGATGAATCTCGAGCACGTCCTCCTCATGCCAGCGGCTGTTTTCGGTGCGCCGCGTCTGCGCGCCGACATTATATTGCGAGAGGATGCGGCCGGTGGTGAGCAGCAGCGGGAAGCGTGGCCCGACCTTCTCGTCGGTCGGAACATATTCGGTCACGACAAACTTGCCCTTGCCGCGCGCGAAGCCGTTGATGTGCATGATCGGCATGCCGTCAGGCGAGTCGGCGTTGACCGGCCATTGCAGCGAGCCGGCCTGTTCCAGCCGCTCGAAGGACACGCCGGCGAAGGACGGCGTCAGACGCGCGATCTCATCCATGATCTGGCCGGCATGGGTGTAATTCCAGTTCAGCCCGAACTTATTGGCGAGAAGCTGCGTGACTTCCCAATCGGCGTAGCCGTTCTTCGGCGACATCACCTTGGTGACGCGCTGAATGCGGCGTTCGGCGTTGGTGAAGGTGCCGTCCTTCTCGAGGAAGGTTGCGCCCGGCAGGAAGACATGCGCGTAATTCGCCGTCTCGACCAGGAAGATCCTGAACGATGACGATGTCCATGTTCGCGAGCGCGCGCGATACATGGCGCGTGTCGGGGTCGGACTGCAGAATATCCTCGCCCTGAACGTAAAGTCCCTTGAACGTCCCTTCGATCGCCGCGTCGAACATATTGGGGATGCGCAAGCCCGGCTCGGATCGAGCGTGATGCCCCAGTCCTTCTCGAACGCCTGGCGCGCCGCATCGTTGGAGATGTGGCGATAGCCCGGCAGTTCGTGCGGGAACGAACCCATGTCGCAGGAGCCCTGCACATTGTTCTGACCGCGCAGCGGATTCACGCCAACGCCGCGGCGACCGAGATTGCCGGTCGCCATCGCGAGATTGGCGATGCCCATGACGGTGGTGGAGCCTTGCGCATGCTCGGTGACGCCAAGGCCGATAGATCGCAGCGTTGCCGCCGGTCGCGTAGAGCCGAGCCGCGGCGCGCACGTCAGCCGCCGGAACGCCGAGGGTCGCTTCCAAAGCCTCGGGGCTGTTCGCCGGCAACGCGACATATGCCGCCCAATCCTGATATTCATCCCAGTCGCAGCGCGACTTCACGAAATCGAGATTGACGAGATTTTCCGTCACGATGACATGCGCCAGCGCGGTGATCATCGCGACATTGGTGCCGGGCTTCAGCGGAAGGTGATAGTCAGCCTCGATATGCGGCGAGCGCACGAGGTCGATGCGGCGCGGATCGATGACGATCAGCTTGGCGCCTTCGCGCAGGCGCTTTTTCATGCGCGAACCGAACACCGGATGCGCGTCGGTCGGATTGGCTGCATGACCAGAATGACGTCGGCGTCGTCGACCGAATCGAAATCCTGCGTGCCGGCTGACGTGCCGAAGGCTTGCGCCAGTCCATAGCCCGTCGGGGAATGGCAGACGCGCGCGCATGTGTCGGTGTTGTTATTGCGGAAACCTTGGCGCGCGAACTTCTGAACGAGGTAGCTTTCCTCATTCGTGCAGCGCGACGAGGTGATCACGCCGATGGCGTTCTTGCCGTATTTCTCTTGCGTGGCTTTCAGCCGATCGACGGCGAAGCCGATCGCTTCGTCCCACGAGACCACGCGCCAGGGCTGATCGATCGACTCGCGGATCATCGGATCGAGGATGCGATCGCCGTGATGGGCGTAGCCATAGGCGAAGCGACCCTTGATGCAGCTGTGGCCGTGGTTGGCCTTTCCGTCCTTCCAGGGGACCATGCGGACGACTTCCTCGCCGCGCATTTCCGCCTTGAAGGTGCAGCCGACGCCGCAATAGGCGCAGGTGGTGACGGCTGAATGTTCAGGCTGGCCGACGGCGACGACCGATTTTTCGATCAACGTCGCGGTCGGACACGCCTGCACGCAGGCGCCGCAGGAAACGCATTCCGATTCCATGAAGGCTTCGTCCATGCCGGGCGAAACGCGCGAGTCGAAGCCGCGGCCGGAAATCGTCAGCGCAAAGGTGCCCTGCACTTCCTCGCAAGCGCGCACGCAGCGGTTGCAGACGATGCACTTCGAAGGATCGTATGAGAAATAAGGATTGGATCTGTCCTTCGGCTTCCAATCGAAATTCACGTCGCCATTGTTGCGCGCGAAAACATGATTGGCGCCGTCATAGCCGTAACGCACGTCGCGCAGCCCTACGGCCCGCCATATCCTGCAGTTCGCAGTCGCCGTTGGCGGCGCAGGTCAGACAGTCGAGCGGATGGTCCGAAATATAGAGCTCCATCACGCCGCGACGGATAGCGGCGAGGCGCGGCGTCTGCGTCTTGACGGAAATGCCCGGCGCGACCGGCGTGGTGCAGGAGGCCGGCGTCCCGTTGCGGCCGTCGATCTCGATGACGCACAGGCGGCAGGAGCCGAAAGCCTGGATGCTGTCAGTGGCGCAAAGCTTGGGGATCTCGGTGCCGATCTCCATCGCCGCGCGCATGATCGAGGTGCCCTCCGGCACCGTGACGCTCTTGCCGTCGATGGTCAGCGTAACAAGTTTCTCGGATTTGATTCGGGCGTGCCGTAATCGATTTCCTTGATGAGCGTCATGGCGGCTACCTCACTCGGCGGCTTCAAGGGCCGGCTTGCGGAAGTCTTCGGGGAAATGGCGAAGCGCGCTCTCCACTGGATAGGGCGCAAAGCCCCCTAATGCACAGAGCGAGCCAAACTTCATCGTATGGCAGAGATCTTTGAGAAGCTCGATATTCGCGTCGACGTTCTCGCCGGCGCGAATTTTGTCGATCGTTTCGACGCCGCGCGTCGATCCGAGCCTGCAGGGCGTGCATTTGCCGCAGCTCTCGATGGCGCAGAACTCCATGCCGAAGCGCGCCATCCAGGACATGTCGACGGTGTCGTCGAAGACGACGAGGCCGCCATGGCCAATGAGATCGTCTTTGGCGGCGAAGGCCTCATAGTCGAACACCGTGTCGAAGAGCCACGGCGGCAGATAGGCCCCGAGCGGCCCGCCGACCTGCACGGCGCGGACGGGCCGTCCGGAGAGCGTGCCGCCGCCGATGTCGTTGACGATCTCGCCGAGCGTGAGGCCGAACGGCACTTCGCACAGTCCGCCATATTTGACGTTGCCGGCGATCTGCAGCGGCATGGTGCCGCGCGAGCGGCCGACCCCGAGTTCGGCGTAATGCTGCGATCCCTTCTCGAGGATCATCGGCGCCGTCGCCATGGACAGCACATTGTTGACGACCGTCGGCTTGCCGAAGAGGCCGACATGCGCCGGCAGCGGCGGTTTGGCGCGCACGATGCCGCGCTTGCCTTCAAGGCTTTCGAGAAGCGAGGTTTCCTCGCCGCAGACGTAGGCCGCTGCGCCGATGCGCAGCTCGATGTCGAAAGCGAAACCCGAGCCGCGGACATTGCCGCCCAGCCAGCCGGCTTCGCGCGCGACCTCGATCGCCTTTCCGAAGACCACGGCCGCCTGCGGATATTCCGACCGCAGATAGACGTAGCCCTTCGAGCCATTGATCGCATAGCCGCAGATGATCATGCCTTCGATCAGCGAGAGCGGATCGCCTTCCATGATCATGCGGTCGGCGAAGGTGCCGCTGTCGCCCTCGTCGGCGTTGACGACGACATAGCGGCGGTCGGCGGGCGCGTCGGCGACCGTCTTCCATTTGATTCCGGTCGGGAAGCCTGCGCCGCCACGGCCGCGCAAGCCGGACTTCGTGACTTCCTCAATCGTCGCCGCCGGACCGATCTGAAAGGCGCGCGCGAGACCCGCGCCGCCGCCGTGCGCCTCATATTCGTCCATCGACAGCGGGTCGATGACGCCGCAGCGCGCGAAAGTGACTCGGTTCTGCCGCGTCATCCAGGGATGATCGTCGACCTTGCCGATCGAGAGCCTATGCGCGCCGCCGGAAAGGAAACCGGCGTCGAACAGCGAAGCGACGTCCCCGACCTTGGCCGGCCCATAACCGACACGGCCCGCGGGAGTCTCCACCTCGATCAGGGGTTCGAGCCAGAGCATTCCACGCGAGCCGTTTCTGACGATCTCGACATTTTCGCCGCGGGCCGCGGCCTCTTGTGCGACGGCGGCGGCCAGTTTGTCGGCCCCCATGGCGATAGCGGCCATATCGAGCGGGATGTAGACCTTCGCCATCAGTCCCGGGCCTCCGCCGCGATTTCGTCGAGCTTTTCAGCGTCGACGCGGCCGATCGGCTCCCCGTCATAGAGCGCTGACGGACTATGCGCGCACAGGCCCAGGCAATAGACCGGCTCGACAGTCAGGGCGCCGTCCGGCGTCGTTCCGCCCCAGTCGAGCTTCAACTTGTCGAGGAACGCCCGCGCCTGCTTCTCCGCGCCCATGGATTGGCATGATTCCGCGCGGCAGATCTTCAGAGAGTGGCGGCCGTGCGGCGCGCGGTGAAAGTCGTGATAAAAGGTGACGACGCCATGCATTTCGGCGCGCGAAATATTGAGCGCCTCCGCCATTTCCTTGACGGCGGCGTCCGGCACATATCCGAATTCTTCCTGAAGCGCGTGCAGAATAGGCATCGCGGGTCCCTCAAGACCCATGTGAGCGGCGATGATCTCCCGCGCGCGCTCGTCGCTATACTGAGCAGCGCCAGACATTTCGTCCCTTTCAGTCCAGGGCGTTGCGCTAAACGGCCGCCCTTTTTAGATTAGTTCCGAGGACAGTGCCGGAAATCCAAGGCGCGATCAATAGCGACACTTCGTCATGCGATAGGGCGAACCTATCAATCGCCAAGCGTTTGGCTTTCCGCGAGCTTCTTCGCCTCGGAGACCAACGCGGCGACGAGCGGGATCACCGGCTCGCGCTGCGGCGCCACAAGGCCGATTTCGTGCACCGCCTCAGGCTCGACGATGGGAATCGACCGCAAGGGCGCGGCCACATCGAGCGTCTTGGCGAGCTTCTCGGGCAACACGGTCGCCCATCGCCCCGATTTCACATGATCGAAGAGCAGAATGACGCTGTTCGACTCCAGGGCCGGCACGGGCTCGGCGCCGCCCTTGCGAATGAGCTGCTCGACGATGCGGCGGTTCTGCATATCCGGCGTCAGCAGACAGAGATCGATGCGGCCGACCTCCGCCCACGTCACCCGTTCCCGGTCGCCGAGCGGCTTGTCCGCGAAGGTTAGGAGCCGATAGCGCTCCGAGCAGAGCGGCACCGTGCGCACGCGGCCAAGCGGCTCGTTGTCGAGATAGGTAATGCCCGCGTCGATCTCCAGATTGTCCAGCATCGTCAGCACTTCGCTCGAAGATGCGGAAATCACCGAAAAACGAACGCCGGGGTGCTTCTCGCGATAGGGCGTGGTCAACGCGGAGACGATGCCGAGCGCCGTCGGTATGACCGCAATCTTCAACTGGCCGGCAAGGCCTTCCTTGAGCGTACGGACTTCCTGCCGCATGGCCCGCGCGTCGCCGACGATGCGCTTCGCCCATTCGAGCACCCGCTCGCCTTCGGCGGTGAGGCCGTGAAAACGCGACGAACGGTTGACGAGCAACACGCCGAGCGAATCTTCCAGCTGCTTGACGCCGGCCGAAAGCGTGGGCTGAGTGACGCCGCAAATCTCGGCCGCGCGCGAAAAGCTCTTCTCTTTTGCGACGGCGATCAGGAATTCAAGCTTTTCGATCACGAGCGGAGTCCATGGGCGCGCGGACCCGCAAAGACTCGCCCCAGCGAACCCGGGCGACCCGCCCCTTCTCTATATCAGGCAGGCGTCGCTGGCGCTTCTGCAGCTCGCACGGGCTTCACATTAGCATATCCGCCGCCGCCGCGCCGAAATTTTAAAGGAATTCCAATCGGCGACCCGCGGGCAATTTGCCCGACTTTCGTTGAAAGTCTCGGCGCGCATTGGACCCCCCGCCAATTCCTGCTCTACTGCGCGGCAAGTCTTCGCGCTGGAGAACGCGCCGATGCAGTTGATCGTTAGGCTTGTGTTGCAGCTCGTCGGCATCACCCTTGTATGCCTCACGCTGACCTCCGGCTGGGTGATGGTCGACGCCCATCGCGCCGTGGAAATTGAAGCGGCGCAGTCCGCAGAGCGCGTCGCGCATCAACTCGAGAATCTCTACTGGCACGCCATTCTGTGGCGGGGCAGCATGCGGCGCGACAAAATTCTGCCCGTTCCCGACTGGGAGTCGCTGACGACATTGAAGCTCGTTTCGCCGGGCGTTTGCATCAGCTATGCGCCGGCGGGCGACGAGCCGCGCACGCTCTGCAGTCAGCTCGAAGGCGTCGGCGCGGCGGCGCCCGCATGGTTCGCCGCCGCCTATGACCGCATATTCGGCGGCCATCCGCCGATCGTTCGACTCTTGACGGTGCGCCAACCTGAAACCGGCGCGATCGTCGTCAGGGCGGACCCCGATGCGGCGATCCGTCAGGCTTGGCGGCAGATCTCGATCATCGTGAGCGTCGCGGCCTCGATGGCGATTTGCATCTGCGCGCTCGCCGCCGCCGCCATCATTCACGCTCTCGCGCCGACTCGCGTCATCGTCGCAGGATTACGCCAGCTGGAGAAGGGACAATATGGCGACCGGCTGGACTTGCCGACCAAAGGCGAGTTCGGCCTGATTGCGCGCGCGGTCGACGATCTTGCGGAACGACTGGCGCGAACGACGGCCGAGCGCGCCGCTCTCACCAAACGGCTGTTCGAGGTTCAGGAGGAGGAGCGCCGCGCGCTCGCCCGCGACCTTCATGACGAATTCGGTCAATGTCTGACGGCGACCCTCGCCTTCGCCGGCTCGATCGAGACGGCCGCGGCCAGGATCGACCCAGGGGTCGCCGAGGACGCCCGCTCGATCGCCCGTGTCGCCAAGCGCATGATGACGACGCTTCGCGATGCGCTCGCCCGCCTGCGTTCGCAAGACCTCGAGGAACTCGGACTGGAAGCCTGTCTCGTACAACTCGCCGCGAGTTGGAATGCAAAAGCTGAGCGAAAAGCCGTGGTACATCTCAGACTGCTCGGCGATCTCGCCGATCTGCCGCAAGCGATATCGATCAGTCTTTATCGAATTGCTCAGGAATGTCTGACCAATGCGATGCGGCATGGCGGCGCCGACAATGTCTATTTGCGCATCGAACGCGCCGCCTCAGAGGACGACCTCGTCGCGCTGACGGTCGAGGACGACGGCGGGGGCGACGCATCGCGCCTCGCCGCCTCTTCGGGCCACGGCATTCTCGGGATTCGCGAACGCATCGCGGCGTTTGGCGGAAGTCTCTCGATCAGCGACGCCACGCGGGGCGTTCGCGTCATCGCGCGCATTCCGCTGATCACCGCCGCGCCGGCGCAGATCCGGGGCCTCGCGCCCGCATGATCACGATTCTTCTCGTCGATGATCATCCGATCGTTCGAGAGGGATATCGGCGGCTGCTTGAACGTCAGCCCGGTTACAAGATCGTCGCCGAGGCTGACAACGCCGCAGACGCTTACCAAGCCTATCGCCGGGTTTCGCCTGACGTCGTCATCATGGATCTTTCGCTTCCGGGCGCGAGCGGCGTCGAAGCCGTGCGTCATATCCGGCAATGGGATAAAAGCGCGCGCATACTCATCTTCACCATGCATGGGGGCGCGGCTTTTGCGCTGAAGGCCTTTGAAGCCGGGGCCTCGGGCTACGTCACGAAAAGCAGCGACGCTGGCGAGCTGCTTCGCGCCGTCGCGATCGTCGCCAAGGGCGGCCGGGCGTTCAGCGATGACGTCGCGAGAGAGATCGCCGCCGAGCGTCTGGGCGATGGTCGCGCGCTTGTCGACAAGCTTGGCCCGAGAGAGACGGAGATTTTGCGACTTGTCGCGTCGGGCCGAACGACCGAAGAGATCGCATCCATCCTCAATCTCAGCCCGAAGACGGTTCAAAACTATCATTATCAAATCAAGGCCAAGATCGGCGCGCGCACCGACGCCCATCTTGTCTGGCTCGCGATCGGCGCGGGCCTTGTCGGCGACGCCGCCGCGACCTGATCGGCGCATCAAGGAAATTTGCCCGGCCCGATGGAGGCGATCGGCCGAAGTCGATCGCGTCGCGAAGGAGCTACAGTCTTCCCCAGAAGAAGCGTGGAGCTCGGCGATGGACAAAAGGATGCTGACCCTTGTTGTCTTGATGGCGCTGATCGCCGTCGCGATCTGCGGCGTGGCCGCGCAAGCGCAGTCCTCTTCGCCGCTAAAGCTCGCCATTTTCGACATCGAGCTCGACGATTTCACCGCCGGGGGACCGATCGCCGGCGAAAGCCCCGAGGAAACCGCACGCCTTCAAAGGATGACCGCGCTCGCGCGGGACCTCCTGGCCCAGTCGGGGCTTTTTGAAATCGTCGACGGCAACGCCTCAAAGGATAAGAGGGTCGAGGATCATTGGCTGCGCAAATGCAATGGCTGCGACGCCGACATCGCCGACGCGCTCGGCGCGGACTTGTCCTTCGTTTGCTTCTTTCGAAAGATCAGCGTGATGGAGCAAAATCTCGAAATCCGCATCCGCGACGCCCGCACGGGGCGCCTGATGCATGTGTCGCAAACCGACCTGCGTGGAGAAACCGATCAATCCTGGAGTCGCGCGCTGAAGTTTCTGATCCGATATCAGCTTGTCGAGCCGGAGCTCGCGCGGCGAAGACCGTGACGGCGCAGCCCGACGCTATTAAGAATTACGGTTAACAGTCCGCAAACGCCGCCCCCGAATCGCCCAAATCTCAGCCTATCTCGGCTCTGCGCCCTCGGGGCGCTATTATATAGTCGGCGTTTTTATGCGATCCTTCGCGCTTTAGCGACGGGTCATGGGGCTAAGCGGATGATCTTCTCGAAGTCCACATTGATTGCGGCGGCTACCGCTCTGCTGGTTTCCTTCGGCGCCGCCGGGCCGTCTCGCGCGACCCCGTCGATCGTCATCGATGTCGCTTCCGGAGCCGTGCTTTCTCATGAGCAGGCGACCGCCTCCTGGTACCCCGCCTCGGTGACCAAGCTGATGACGGTTTATGTGGCGCTCGACGCAGTGCGCCAGGGCCGCATCTCCCTCGACACGCCGGTGATGATGTCGCCGCGCGCCTGCCGCATGGCGCCATCCAAGATGGGTTTCAGGGCCGGCTCGGAAGTCACCCTGCACAATGCGCTCGTCATGCTGATGGTGAAATCGGCGAACGACATTGCCGTCGCCATCGCCGAAGGCGTGTCCGGCTCGGTCGAAGCCTTCGCCGACGAGATGAACCGCGCCTCCGCTTCGCTCGGCATGACGCAGTCGGTTTGGTACAATCCCAATGGTCTTCCCGACGAACGTCAGGTGACGTCGGCGCGCGATCTCGCCATTCTCGGCCGCGCGCTCTACCTGCAGTTTCCCGAGCACGCCAATTTGTTCAACGTCGGCGCGATGCAGCTCGGCAAGCAGATCATTCCCACCCACAACCATCTTCTCGGCCGCTACCCCGGCGCCGACGGCATGAAAACGGGCTTCACCTGTTCGGCCGGATTCAATCTTGTCGCCTCCGCCACCCGCGGCGGCCGGCGATTGATCGCCGTCGTCCTCGGCGCGCCCAATCCCATTCTGCGCACGGCGAAGACAGCGGCCCTGCTCGACCGCGGCTTCCAGAGCGGCGCCGCCGTCGCATCGCTCGCTTCGCTGCCGTCTTCAGGCCCCACGGCGGCGCCCGACCTGCGCGAATCGGTGTGTCACCATCGCGGCTCCGGCGCGGCCGAATTCATGGCGGAAATTGAGGACGCGTCGGTTCCCATGGGCTCGGGCGTTCCTCTGCTCGACACGCTGAATGGCGCGCAGCAGCAACGCAGCAACGCGAAGGAAATCGCGCATCTGCCACGGCCACGTTTTGAGCCCGTGCCCGTTTATGTCGGACGGACGCCGGGCTACGTCGGGCCTGTCGCGCGGACTCGGGCGCCGGGCGCCCCCGTTGGCGAGCAGACCGATCTCGCCGCCTATGCGGCGCAATCCGAGCCCGTCGGCGCGGACGCTTCGCCGATCAGCAAGCCGGCGCCCGACGCAGTCTCGCTGCGCCGCGCCAAGCACGCGAAGGCCGTGAAGGCGGCGCGCGCGGCGGCAATGGCCGCCAAAGCCGAAGCCGCGAAACTGGACGGCGCAAGCCCTGAAGCAAGCGAGAGCGCGCCTGCCCCCAAACCAAAGGCGGCGCCGAAAACGGCCAAGCCGAAAACGGCCGCGCCCGCCGGCGAAACCCAGAAGCGCGCGGTCGCGCCAAAGGTTCGCTCCCCCGCGGAACCGGGCAAAAGCTGACAGCGATCGCTGGTTCGTTCTGGAAGCGCGGGGTTTTTTCAGCGACAATGCGCCCTTCCGCGAGCGGGAACTCTCTCCCGCTCCGGAGCGAGTTCCGTCTCAATGAACGATCTGACTACGCCCGCCGGCGGCAGCGCGCTGCGATCCGCGCCGCCGCCAATTCCGCTGACAATCGTCACCGGTTTCCTCGGCGCCGGCAAGACCACGCTGCTCAATCGATTGCTCGCCGCGCCGGCGCTCGCCGATACGCTCGTCCTGATCAACGAATTCGGCGAAATCGGCCTCGACCATCTCTTCATTGAGAAGATCGACGGCGATATGGTGCTGATGAGTTCGGGCTGCGTATGCTGCACGATCCGCGGCGATCTGGTGAATACGCTCGAAGATCTGCTGAAGCGCCTCGACAACGGCCGGATCAATCCGTTCAAGCGCGTGGTGCTGGAGACGACCGGCCTCGCCGATCCGGCGCCGATCCTGCACGCGATCATGTATCACCCCTATTTGATGATGCGCTACCGGCTCGACGGCGTCGTCACCCTCGTTGACGCCGTCAATGGCGAATCGACGCTCGATTCGCATGAGGAAGCCGTCAAACAGGCCGCCGTCGCGGACCGTCTCGTGATCACGAAAGCCGATCTGCCGCAAGGCGCCGAGCGGCTCGACGCGCTGAAGGCGCGTCTCGCGCGGCTTAATCCCGGCGCCCTGCAGCTTGACGCCGCCAGAGGCGAGGCGACGCCGGAAGCGCTTATCAACTGCGGGCTTTACGATCTCTCGACCAAGACGCCGCGCGTGAAGGAATGGCTCAACGCCGAGGCGGTCGAAGCGGCGCAAACGCATGAACACGCCGCTCACGCTCACGATCATGAGCATGAGCATCATAACGAAGCGCACGGCCATCATCGCCACGACGCGAACCGTCACGACGCGCATATCCGCGCCTTCTGCTTTTCCGCTAAGACGCCGCTGACGCCGGCGTCCTTCGACATTTTCATCGATCTTCTGCGCCACACGCATGGACCGCGCATGTTGCGCGTCAAGGGAATTGTGGCGCTCGCCGACGATCCGTCGCGTCCGGTGGCGATCCACGGCGTGCAGCACGTCTTCCACCCGCCGCATCGGCTCGACGCCTGGCCGGATGCGGACCGGCGCACGCGCATCGTCTTCATCGTCAAGGATCTGGACGAAGGCTTCGTCGAGGGACTCTACGGCGCTCTCGTCAATCACCCGGCGCCGGACAGGCCCGACGCAAATGCGCTCGCCGACAATCCGCTTGCGCCAAAGCCGCGCGGTGTGTTCGGCTGACCCTCGGCTTCATCAATGGAACGCGCGCCGATCCTACTTGGCCGAGCCGTTGAACAGATTGCGCACGCGCCGCTCGAAGACCTGCAGATCGTCGAGCCAGCGCACGGGGATTTTGGCTAATGCGCCGGACGCCTGCAGCGAGAACCAGTCTGCGACGGCGTGAACGACCAACGATACGCCGTTCTCCAGACGCGAGGGTTGATGCGTTCCGCGAAGCCAGAAGGCTATGGTCGGGAACGCCGTGACGGTCACCATCGCAGCGCCGACAAGCGCCGAGGCGGTGTCGGGCGCCAACTGACCTCTCCCGACGCCGAGATAAGTCAGCGCAACGACCAGCGGCAGGGTGCTTGACGACAGCAGCGCGAATGCGGGCATGTCCCGGTCGGGCAACGTGCCCTTATAAAGATTCAGCGGCGCGAGGCGAATGAGCAGGAACGCCGCGCAAAAAACCGCAAAGCGCGCAACGCTCGCCGGACTCGAAACAAGCGCGGGGAAATTGAACGCCGCGCCGCTCTCAATGAAAAACAGCGGAATCAAAAAACCGGAGCCGATGGCGGTCAACCGCTCTTCGAGAATCTCGGCCTTGGTGCCGTGCACCAGAACCGCGACGGCCATGCCCGCCATGTAGGAGCCGACGACAAGCTCCATGCCGAGCCGATCGGCGAATGAGACGAAGCCAAGCAGGATGACGAGCGAGATCCGAATGGGAAGAAGCTCCCCGTCGCCAAGCCAGCGGACGACGCTGTCCGCAAGGCGATCGGAACGCGCCCTTTTGAGAAAGAAGATCGCTGCGAGTCCGAGGGCGATGAACAGCGCGCTCAGCAGCGTCTGATGCAAGTGATGATTACGTTGCGCGAGGACGATCGACGCGAGGATGAGCGGCGCGATTTCGCTGACGGCGGCGACGCCAAGGAGATAATGGCCAAAGTCGTCATCGAGTCCCCCCGCCTGCCGCAACATGAGGATCAATATGCCGAAGGCCGTGGTCGGCAGAATCAGCGCGACGAGAAGCGGCGCTTCGACGAGGCCGATCAGGTAAAGCAGCCCGGAAATGACGATCGAAAGAGCCAGGGACACGAGCCATGCATAAAATCCGAGTCGGAGCGGCTTGCCGCTGATGTCCTTTTGGTTGAACTCGAAGCCCGCCTGAAAAAACAGATAGACCAGTCCAAAATCCCTGAGAAAGTCGAGCGCGCTATCCTGGCTTATCAGACCCGCGCCGCTCGGGCCGAGAAGCATTCCTAAGAGAAGTTCGATGGCGACGATCGGCGCGCGCGCAAAGACCGGAATTCGGTTGAGCAACGGCGCGAGCACGGCGATGCAGGAGATGACGAAGATCGTGTGGAATTCAATCATGAGACGACATTCTCCTGATGGGCGCTTCGCACGGCGCGCCAATCGCCGGAAGGCATATTGGACAAGCGATTCTTTTCCTGCGCCATACAATGCGTTAGAGTTCCGTCTCTGCTCAACCCCGATTTCGCGAAGCGCAGGGCGACAAGATCCGGCGCTGGAATACATGCGCAAATATTGAGTTGGAATGACCGATTGAGCTGGGTTGCACCGATCAAGCGGCGCGCGGAGACGAGCCTCCTTCGGCCCCTCGCATGGGCGGGGCATGCGCTGCTCGACCTCGTCTATCCGCCGTCCTGTCTCGTCTGCCGAAGGGCCGTCGCCGCCCATGGCGCGATCTGCGCCGAATGCTGGCGCGACATCGCCTTTATCGAGCGTCCCTATTGCGAGCGGCTCGGCACGCCCTTTGAACGCGACCTCGCGCAGCCGGGCCTGATCTCGCTCGAAGCCGCGGCCAATCCGCCCGCCTTCGGCCGCGCCAGAGCCGTCGCGCGCTACGACAGCGACAAGGCGCGCGCCTTGGCGCACCGGCTGAAATATTACGACCGGCTGGAGCTCGCCGGGCCGATGGGCCGCTGGATGGCGCGGGCCGGCGCCGAACTCCTCGCCGACGCCGACGTGATCGTGCCTATCCCCTTGCACCGCTTGCGCCTTTTGGCCCGCCGCTTCAACCAGTCGGCGGCGCTGGCGCAGGCGATCTCGCGGGAAAGCGCCGTTCCGGCGGAGATGACGGCGCTCGAGCGCGTCAAGCCGACGTCGCCGCAGGTCGGGCTGACGCGGGCGCAGCGCGCCGCCAATCTTTCCGGCGCATTTCGCGTCCCGCCCGAAAACGTCGATGCGATTGTCGGGCGCAATGTCGTGCTCGTCGACGATGTGCTGACCACCGGGGCGACAGCCAACGCGGCGACGCGCGTTTTGCTCAGGGCGGGCGCGGCGCGCGTCGATCTTCTGGTCTTCGCGCGGGCCGTGACAAGCGCGTGACGGCCGGCGTATAAGCGCGCCATGGCTCCCCGCATCGAAATCTACACCACGCCCTCCTGTCCCTATTGCGTCGCCGCGAAACGGCTGCTGACGCAAAAGGGCGCCGAATTCGAAGAAATCTCGGTGGCGTGGGATCCGCTCGGACGCCGCCGCATGAGCCAGCGCGCCAACGGCCGCTCGACCGTGCCGCAGATCTTCATCGACGACCAGCACATCGGCGGCTGCGACGATCTTCATGCGCTCGAAAGCGAGGGCAAACTCGACGCGCTGCTCGCCGGCGGAGCGGCCGCATGATCCGCTATTCTCTCATTTGCGACGCAGGCCACAGTTTCGAGAGCTGGTTTCGCGACAGCGCAAGCTTCGAAAAGCAGGCGGCGGAAGGACGCATCGCCTGCCCCTTCTGCGAGTCGACGAAGATCGCGCGCGACGTGATGGCGCCCAATGTCGCAAAGCGCGACGGAGCCGCGCGAGAACTGCGCGCCAAGCTGCGCGATTTACACGACACGGTGGTCGCGCATACGGAAGACGTCGGCGACCGCTTCCCGGAGGAAGCGCGCGCCATGGAGGATGGCGAAACCGAGCGCCGCGCGATCCGTGGCCGCGCCACGTTTGAAGAAGCCAAGGCGCTGCTCGAAGAGGGAATCGAAATTCTGCCGATCCCGGGTCTGCCCAGCGACGGCAATTGAATTTGCCCGCGCCGGTCGTCATTGTCGGCGCCAGTTTTTCCGGATTGGCCTGCGCGAGTGCGCTCGCGGAACGCGGCGTCCCCGCAACGATCGTCGAACGCAAATCCGAGCCCGGCGAAAAGCCGCATACGACCGGCATTCTCGTGCGTGAAGCGGCGAACGAGATCGATTGGCTCGGGCCGTTGCCGGAATGCATTGCGCGGCGCGTCGATGGCGTGCGGCTCTACGCGCCGAACATGCGCCACATCGATCTTTCTGCGCCGGGCTATTATTTTCTCGCGACCGACACGCCGGAGCTGATGCGCCTGCTCGCGCGGCGTTGCGAGGCGGCCGGCGTGCGCATTCAATATGGCGCGCCGTTCACGGGAGCGACGGCGCGCGCCGATCGCTACACGTTGCCGGATGGAGCCGAAGCATCCTATCTCGTCGGCGCCGACGGGCCGAAATCGCATGTCGCGAAAACGCTCTCGCTGGGCGAGAACCGCCACTTCATCTTCGGCGTCGAACATGAATATGACGGCGTCGATTTCGACGCCAGCGACCGGCTGCACTGCTTCATCGATAAGCGGCTGGCGCCGGGCTACATCGGCTGGATCGTCGGCGGCGTCGGCGTCACGCAGGTGGGACTCGCGCGAAGGTTTGACACGGGTTCGGCCGCAGACGCGAAGCGCGCAATGTCCGCGTTTCTTGAAAAAATCGCGC
>JAXMCY010000011.1:0-89688 GCA_046349135.1 Methylocystis sp.
CAGCGGCGTGGACAAGCAGCAGGTCGGCCAGGTCGCCGCTGAAATTCGCGCCCTGCGCGGCCCTGAGCCCTACAAGGGCAAGGGCGTCAAATACGCCAATGAATTCATCTTCCGCAAGGAAGGCAAGAAGAAGTAAGGACCCGCCATGGCCAGGGATGTCAAAGTCGAACAGCGTCGCAAGGCGCGCGTGCGCCGGGCGATCCGTGAGCGCGCCAATGGGCGGCTGCGTTTGTCGGTGTTTCGCTCGTCGAAGCAGATCTACGCCCAGATCATCGACGATGAGAAGGGCGCGACGCTCGTCGCCGCCTCTTCGCTCGAGAAGGCGAACCGCGACGATCTGAAGACCGGCGCGAATGTGGACGCGGCGAAAATCGTCGGCAAGCTCCTCGCCGAGCGCGCCGTCGCGAAGGGCGTCAAACAGGTCGTGTTCGACCGCGGCGCATACATGTATCACGGCCGCGTCAAGGCGCTGGCCGACGGCGCCCGCGAGGGCGGCCTGGAGTTTTAGGAATCGGCGCGTCCTTTGGGGCGTGCGCCTATAGCGCGAATGCGCGTCGGCGCCGATCCGAAGGATCGGCAATTAGCGAAGCGAGCGGCGCGAAGACGCGCTGCGTAAGTGACGGAAGAAAAGATGGCGCGTGAAGGAGAAGGCGGTCGCGGCCGCGATCGGGATCGTGAGGAGCGCGACAGCGAATTTGTGGACCGCCTGGTCCATATCAATCGCGTCGCCAAGGTGGTGAAGGGCGGCCGTCGGTTCGGCTTCGCCGCGCTCGTCGTCGTCGGCGACCAGAAGGGCCGCGTCGGCTACGGTCACGGCAAGGCGCGCGAAGTGCCGGAAGCGATCCGCAAGGCGACGGAAGCCGCCAAGCGCGCGCTGATCCGCGTGCCGCTGCGCGAAGGCCGCACGCTGCATCACGACGTCGCCGGCCGTCACGGCGCGGGTCGCGTGATTCTTCGCGCTGCTCCTGCCGGTACGGGCATCATCGCGGGCGGACCGATGCGCGCCGTCTTCGAGACGCTCGGCATGCACGACGTGGTCGCGAAGTCGCAGGGCTCGTCCAACCCCTACAACATGATCCGCGCGACGTTCGACGCGCTTGGCCGCGAGGATTCCCCGCGCCATCGGTCGCGGCGCGCCGCTCGCTGAAAGTCTCGGTGCTGCAGTCGCGCCGGCAGGGCGTCGACGCCGACGCCGTCGACGCGTAAGGAGGCGACCCATGACGAAGAGCAAGCAGCAGATCGTCGTCGAGCAAACCGGCAGCCCGATCGGCCGTCCGGAGCGTCAGCGCCGCACGCTTCTCGGCCTCGGCCTGACGCGCATCGGCCGCCGCCGCGCGCTGGAAGACACGCCAGCCGTGCGCGGCATGATCGCCAAGGTGGCGCATCTCGTCAGAATCGTCGACGGAAGTGAGGACGCGGCCATGAAACTCAACGAACTTTCCGACAATCCCGGCTCAATCAAGAACCGCATGCGCGTCGGCCGCGGCATCGGCTCGGGCAAGGGCAAGACCGGCGGCCGCGGCGTCAAGGGCCAGAAGGCGCGCACCGGCGTCGCGATCAAGGGCTTCGAGGGCGGCCAGATGCCTTTGCATCGCCGCCTGCCCAAGCGCGGCTTCTACAATCCGTTCTCGGTCGACTACAACGAGGTCAATCTCGGGCGCATCCAGCAGGCGGTCGACGCCGGCAAACTCGACGCCAAGGCGCCCGTGACGCTCGACGCGCTGCTTGCCGCGGGAGTCGTCACCAAGGCGCGCGACGGGGTGAAAATCCTCGGCCAGGGCGAGTTGAAGGCGAAGCTCGCTTTTGAAGTCGCCGCGGCTTCGAAGTCCGCAGTGGCCGCCATCGAAGGCGCGGGCGGCTCGGTGAAGCTCCTCGCCGGCGAGTCGACCGCGCAATAGCGCAAAATGTGCGGCCGCTCTCGCATGAGCGGCCGCGCTGTTTTATATCAAGCGCTCCATGCGGAGCGGGCGCGCCTCGGCGAGGCGATCGCCCAGAGGCCCTCCGCCCAACGCAATGCGCCGCATCGACTGCGGCGCGACAGTGGGGTCCCTTCATGGCATCGGCAGCCGAGCAGCTCGCGGCCAACGTCAATCTCTCCGCCTTCGGCAAATCCGAGGAGCTGAAGAAGCGCATCTGGTTCACCCTGGGCGCGCTGATCGTCTATCGCCTCGGCACTTACGTGCCGCTGCCCGGCATCGATCCGGAGGCCTTCGCCAAAAGCTTCTTCGGCCAGTCGAAGGGCATGTTGGAGCTCTTCAACATGTTCGCAGGCGGCGCCGTGCAGCGCCGCGCGATCTTCGCGCTCAACATCATGCCGTATATTTCGGCGTCCATCATCATTCAGCTGCTGACGTCGGTCATTCCGACGCTGGAATCGCTGAAGAAAGAGGGCGAGCAGGGCCGCAAGGTCCTCAATCAATATACGCGCTACCTCACCGTCGCGCTCGCGACCTTCCAGGCCTACGCCATGGCGATCGGGCTCGAGGGGCAGCAGGGCGTCGTCACCGATCCGGGCATTTTCTTCAGGATCACAACGGTCGTGACGCTTGTCGGCGGCACGATGTTTCTGATGTGGCTCGGCGAGCAGATCACGTCGCGCGGCATCGGCAACGGGTCTTCGCTCATCATCTTCGCCGGCATCGTCGCCGCTTTCCCGTCGGCGATCGTGTCGACTCCGAGCTGGGGCGCCAGGGCGCGATCTCGACCGGGCTGATCATCGGCGTCATCGTCATGTCGCTCGCCGTCGTCGCCTTCATCGTCTTTATGGAGCGCGCCCAGCGGCGTCTGCTGATCACCTATCCCAAGCGCCAGCACGGCAACCGCGTCTATGAAGGACAGACGTCCTTCCTGCCGCTGAAGCTCAACACTTCCGGCGTCATCCCGCCGATCTTCGCCTCATCGCTGCTGCTTCTGCCGACCACGGTCGCGAATTTCTATCAATCGACGGGCAGCGAAAATATCTTCGCGAAGGTCTCCGCTTATTTCGGCCACGGCCGGCCGCTGTACATGCTCGCCTATGTCGGGCTGATCGTCTTTTTCGCCTTCTTCTACACCGCGATCGTGTTCAATCCGGTCGAGACGGCGGACAATCTCAAGAAGCATGGCGGCTTCCTGCCCGGCATTCGCCCCGGCGAGCGCACGGCGAAATTCATCGACGACGTTCTGATGCGCGTCACCGTGCTCGGCGCCGCCTATCTCGCCATCATCTGCCTCATCCCCGAAGGGCTCGTCGCCTACGCCAATCTGCCGTTCTACTTCGGCGGCACCTCGCTGCTCATCGTCGTCAGCGTCACCATGGATACGGTGGCGCAGATTCACGGGCATATGCAGGCGCAGCAATATGAAGGGCTGATCCGCAAGGCCAAGCTTCGCGGCGGAAAGCGGGCGCGATGAGGCTGGTGCTGCTCGGCCCGCCCGGGGCCGGCAAGGGAACTCAGGCGGCGCGTCTGGTCAGGAAGCATGGCGCGCCCCAGCTTTCGACTGGCGACATGCTGCGCGCCGCAGTCGCGGCGAAGACGCCGCTCGGACTCAAGGCCAAGGCGCTCATGGACGCCGGCAGTCTGGTGCCGGACGATCTCGTCATCGGCTTGATCGACGAACGGCTGAATTCGCCGGACTGCGCCAGGGGCTTCATTCTCGACGGCTTTCCGCGCACCGTGGCGCAGGCCGAGGCGCTGCAGGAGCTCCTGGACCGGCGCGGCCTGTCGCTCGACGCGGTGCTCGAACTGGCCGTCGACGAAGGCGCGCTCGTCGACCGGATGCGAAAGCGGGTCGACGAGACCCTGGCCGCTGGGGGCGCTGTGCGCGCCGACGACAATCCCGAAAGTTTCAAGACGCGGCTAGAGGCCTATCGCGCCCAGACCGCCCCAGTGTCCGCTCACTACGCCGGGCGGCGCCAACTGACCAAAATCGACGGCATGGCGCCGATCGACGAGGTGACCGCGGCGATCGACCGCGCGCTCGTCGACGCGACGGTGAGTCGCGACGAGTAATTTTCGTGAAGCCGCTTGACCCTTTGGGCAATCCCCCCTAGATAAGCGGTCTTCACGTTGTTGGACAGACGGCTCCGGCTCCCGGATCGGGGGGCGGGGCCTGTTTTCGTATGAAAACGGTTCGCAACCGTTCGCATGGGCCGGGCTCCACCGGACGCGGACGCAATCCCGGAGCTTAAGGCTCCTCTTTACATGGAGAGACACTGTGGCCCGCATTGCAGGCGTCAATATTCCGACCAATAAGCGCGTCGTCATCGCGCTCCAATACATCCACGGCATCGGCCCCAAGAAGGCGTCGGAGATTTGCGAGAAGGTGAGCATCCCGTCGGAGCGGCGCGTATCGCAGCTCACCGACGCGGAAGTCCTGCAGATTCGCGAGGCCATCGACCGCGACTACATGGTCGAGGGCGATCTGCGCCGCGAGGTGGCGATCAACATCAAGCGTCTGATGGATCTTGGCTGCTATCGCGGCCTGCGCCATCGCCGTCAGCTTCCGGTTCGCGGCCAGCGCACGCACACCAACGCCCGCACCCGCAAAGGCAAGGCGAAACCGATCGCGGGCAAGAAGAAATAATTCCGGGCTTCGGCACTCGGGCTTCGGCAGTCGGACCTCGATTGCCGACTGCAGATCTGCCGACTGTCCAGGCGGAGCCGCTGGCATTACGGCGGCGTCGATATCGAAAGGCAAACTGAACAATGGCTAAGGACACAACGCGCGTTCGTCGCCGCGAGCGCAAGAACATCGTTTCCGGCGTCGCGCATGTGAATTCGACGTTCAACAACACCATGATCACCATCACCGACGCGCAAGGCAACACCGTGTCATGGTCCTCCGCCGGGTCGATGGGTTTCAAGGGCTCGCGCAAGTCGACGCCTTATGCGGCGCAGATGGCCGCCGAAGACGCCGCCCGAAAAGCCGGCGAACATGGCGTGCGCACGCTCGAAGTCGAAGTTTCCGGTCCGGGGTCGGGTCGCGAGTCGGCGCTTCGCGCGCTGCAGGCGGCGGGTTTCACCGTCACGTCAATTCGCGACGTGACGCCCATTCCCCACAACGGTTGCCGGCCGCGCAAGCGGCGCCGCGTCTGAGGCGTTTCAGATTGTCTGATTTTATTTCGCGCGGCGCGCGACGCATGCCCCGACGCCGCATTCAGGAGCTTCAAGGAAAGGCCTCCAAGTGAGCATCCAGAAGAACTGGCAGGAACTCATCAAGCCGAACAAGCTCGACGTCACCGCGGGAGACGATCCGAAGCGCGTGGCCACCGCCGTCGCCGAGCCGCTAGAGCGCGGCTTCGGCGTGACGCTCGGCAACGCCCTTCGCCGCATCCTGCTGTCGTCTCTGCAGGGCGCGGCGATCACCTCGATTCACATCGACGGCGTGCTGCATGAGTTCTCGTCGATCCCCGGCGTGCGCGAGGACGTGACTGACATCGTCCTCAACATCAAGGACATCGCCATCAAATATCAGGGCGAGGGCGTGAAGCGCCTGACCCTCAAGAAGACCGGACCGGGCGTCGTTACCGCCGGCGACATTCAGGCGACCGGCGACGTTCAGATTCTCAATCCGGAACTCGTGATCTGCACGCTTGACGAGGGCGCGGAGATCCGCATCGAGTTCACCGTCGCGACCGGCAAGGGCTATGCGCCCGCCGACCGCAACCGCGCCGAAGACGCGCCGATCGGCCTCATTCCGATCGACAGCCTCTACTCGCCGGTCAAGAAGGTCAGCTATCGCGTCGAGAACACCCGCGAAGGCCAGGTTCTCGACTACGACAAGCTGACGCTGACGGTCGAGACGAATGGCGCGATGAGTCCGGAAGACGCGCTGGCCTATTCGGCGCGCATTCTGCAGGACCAGCTCAACGTCTTCGTCAATTTCGAGGAGCCGCGCCGCGAAGAGGCCGCGCCGTCGATTCCGCAGCTCGCCTTCAATCCGGCGCTGCTGAAGAAGGTCGACGAACTGGAGCTTTCGGTGCGCTCGGCGAACTGTCTGAAGAACGACAATATCGTCTACATCGGCGATCTCATTCAGAAGTCGGAAGCCGAAATGCTGCGCACGCCGAACTTCGGCCGCAAGTCCTTGAACGAGATCAAGGAGGTTCTGGCGCAGATGGGTCTGCATCTTGGCATGGAAGTTCCCGGCTGGCCGCCGGAGAACATCGACGATCTCGCGAAGAGATTCGAGGAGCATTACTGACGGCGGTCGGGCTTCGGCAGTCGGCAATCGGATTTCCGACTGCCGATCCGCCGACTGCCAATTGCCGCATAATCGACGGCCGTTCCTTGGCACGGCGGCCGCATAATCAACGGAGAGCCACATGTATCACGGTCACAAGAAGCGCCGCTTCGGACGCACGCATGAGCACCGCAAGGCGATGTTCGCCAATATGGCGCAGGCGCTGATCAAGCATGAGCAGATCGTCACTACGCTGCCGAAGGCGAAGGATTTGCGTCCCGTCGTCGAAAAGCTTGTGACGCTCGGCAAGCGCGGCGATCTTCATGCCCGCCGTCAGGCGATTGCCCAAATCAAGGACGTGAAGCTCGTCGGCAAGCTCTTCGACGTGCTCGGACCGCGCTACAAGGACCGCAACGGCGGCTACACCCGCGTGCTGAAGGCCGGCTTCCGCTATGGCGACAACGCCCCGCTCGCCGTGATCGAATTCGTCGATCGCGACGTCGACGCCAAGGGCCAGGATTCAGGCCCTGTGCAGACCGAGGGAGAGGCCGCCTAGCGCGCTGTCCGATCAGACGGAACCGTCTGATCGATGAGAAATCGCGCCAAATTAACAGGCTGGAGCAAGTTCCAATCGAAAAAGTGGGTCAACTTTTTCGGAACTTGCTCTCGCGGCTTCTCAAAATTCGCGGCCGAGCGGCCTTATCATCATTAAGCAGGGCGTCCCCGCGCCCCACAGCGTTGGAAATTCTTCCAGAGCAAGGAAGCCGACAGCCTCGTAAAAGCGTCGCGTCTCCGCGTAGTTTTCATCGGGATGCGACGCGGCGAGCGTCTTGACCGTGAGAAAACGTTGGCCGCTGCGCTGGGCGCGGCGCACGGCCGCGTCAACAAGCAGCCGACCGACGCCATGTCGACGCCAGCGACGTTTGACGCCGATCACGTATAATTCGCATGCATAATGGTTGTGATCGCGCAGCGAAACGAAACCAGCGTGCTCGTCGCCTATTGAAGCCACGAACATGGGTTGGGCGTCGCAGGCGCTCGCATAGGCCGCTTTCGAATCCGCAATGGCGAACCATTCCGGAAGATCGTCGAGAACCTCGGCGCAGATTGCGGCGCGCCCCCTCTCTTGTTCGGCGATGGCGATCGTCACTGTCCAATCTCGCGCCAACAAACCGCTCTTCCGCATTCTTACGGTTTTGCGGCTTTGCGTCTATACATGCGCCGAGCAGTCAGTTAGGGAGCGCTTCATGGGCAATTCCGTGCGTCATCTTTCTTCTGCCGTGTTCGCTTTCGTCATTGCGGCGTCGGCTGTCGCCGGCCGTGCAGAAGTTTCGCCCGAGGCGGCCGCGCCTTCATCCAAGCCCGCCGGCCGTGTCGAGAGCTTTACGCCGCCAGGCCCTGATCGCGCCGTTCCGACAAGCCGCGGCGAACTGATTTATTCCTTCGCGCCGATCGTCAAAAAGGCGCAGCCCGCCGTCGTCAATGTCTTCGCTTCGCGGGTCGAGCGGATGCCGGCCAATCCGCTGTTCGACGATCCGATTTTCCAGCGCTTCTTTGGCGGGAACGGAGGCATGCCGGGCCGCAACATGTCGCAATCGCTGGGTTCGGGCGTGATCGTCGATCCAAGCGGTCTGGTCGTCACCAATAATCATGTCATCGAAGGCATGACCGACGTGAAGGTGGCGCTGGCCGACAAGCGGGAAATTTCCGCAAAAATTCTGCTGCGCGACCCGCGCACTGATCTCGCGGTGCTGAAACTCTCGGACGGCGCCAATTTTCCGACGATGGAGCTCGGCGACTCCGACGCGCTCGAAGTCGGCGATCTGACGCTCGCGATCGGCAATCCCTTCGGCGTCGGCCAAACCGTGACGCAGGGCATTATTTCGGCGCTGGCGCGCACCCATGTCGGCATTTCCGACTATGGCTTCTTCATCCAGACAGACGCCGCGATCAATCCAGGCAATTCGGGCGGACCGCTCGTCGATATGAGCGGACGCGTCGTCGGCATCAATTCCGCGATCTTTTCCAAGTCCGGCGGCTCGGTCGGAATCGGCTTCGCCATTCCCGTCAATATGGTCAAGAGCGTGATCGCCGCCGCGAAAGGCGGCGGCAAGCAGGTGCGGCGCGCCTGGATGGGCGCGACGCTGCAAACGCTTTCGCAGGAGATTGCCGATGGCCTCGGCCTCGATCGTCCGACGGGCGCGCTTCTCGCCGACGTCGATCCCAAGGGGCCTTCGGCCGAAGCTGGTCTGAAGCGCGGCGACGTCATTATCTCGGTCGACGGCCAGACCGCCGATGATCCAGAAGCAGTCGGCTACCGACTGGCCACCAAGCCGCTCGGCGGCCAGGCGGCGCTCGGCGTGCTGCGCGGCGGCAAAAAGATCACGACGCAAATTCGGCTCACGCCGGCGCCGGAAACGCCGCCGCGCGACGCAGTGAAGATCAAGGGCGCGTCGCCTTTCGCCGGCGCGACGGTCGTCAACATTTCTCCTGCGGTCATCGAAGAAATCTCCGTCCAGGGAACGACGAATGGCGTCGTCGTCTCCGAAGTCGACGATGGCACCTACGCGCAGCAGCTCAATCTGCAGCGCGGCGACGTCATTCTCGCCGTCAATGATCAGAAGATCGAAACGACGCGCGATTTGGAAAAGATGACGGCGGGACGCCCTTATTACTGGAAAATCACACTGGCGCGCGGCGGGCAGATGTTCACCACGGTGATCGGCGGCTGAGGGTCGATGAGCGCGCTCGCCATCCTGCTGACGACCGTTGACGACGAAGAAGAGGCGCGCGCGATCGCCCGAGCGGCGCTCGCGGCAAAGCTCGCCGCCTGCGTTCAGATCCATCCGATTCGCAGCTGCTATGTCTGGAAGGACGAGATGCGCGAAGAGCCGGAGGTGCTGATGCACATGAAGGCGCGAAGCGAGGACTATCCGGCGCTCGCTGAACTGGTTCGACGGCTGCATAGCTATGAAACGCCGGAAATCCTGCGGGTCGATGTGGCCGAGGCGGACCCGGATTATCTCGCCTGGGCGATGGAGGCGACGCGCCGATAGCCGGCGCCTTCCCAATCGCGCAGCGCGGAATTACTTTCCTGCACAACCACGCGCCGCGCCGCGCCGCCAACCTGGACGATCCGATGTCGACTCCTACGGACTATCTCATTGATCGCCGAAGACTTCGCCGGAAGCTCGGCTGGTGGCGTCTCGCCGCCCTTATCGCGCTGGGCGTCGCGGGGCTCGTCGCCGCCGTGCGCCTCGAAGGCGCCGACTCGGCCAATAAGCTCACGCCCCACCTCGCCGTGCTCGAAATACAGGGCGTGATCACCGGCGACGATGATACGGTCGAGCTGATCAAGAAAATTGGCGCTTCGAATCAAGCCAAAGCTTTGTTGCTGGAGATCGAAAGCCCCGGCGGAACGACGACCGGCGCCGAGCGGCTTTATGAGGAGCTGCGACGGGTCGCCGAGAAGAAGCCCGTCGTCGCCGTCGTCGGCACGGTGGCCGCTTCGGGCGCCTATATCGCCGCGCTGGCCGCCGATACGATCGTCGCGCGCGGCAATTCGCTCGTCGGCTCGATCGGCGTGCTGTTCCAATACCCCAATGTCTCGAAGTTGCTGAACCACTGGGGCGTCGAAGTCGAGACGATAAAATCGTCGCCGCTCAAGGCCGCGCCGAACGGCTTCGAGCCGACAAGCCCGGCCGCGCGCGAGGCGGTGGCGAGCCTTGTCGCCGACTCCTACGCCTGGTTCAAGGAACTCGTTAAGCAGCGGCGCAACCTTGACGACGCTGAACTCGCGAAAGTTTCTGACGGCCGGGTCTTCACCGCGCGCCAGGGCGTGCCGCTCAAGCTCGTCGATTTCATCGGCGGTCAGCGCGAGGCTGTCGACTGGCTTGTCGCCAACAAGGGCGTCGCGAAGGACTTGCCGGTGCGCGAATGGAAGAAGAAATCCAGTCTCGAACGGCTCGGGCTGATGGGCGGCGCAGCCGGCCTCGCGCGGGTCGCCGGACTGGAATCAATCGCCGAACTGATAGAAAAAACAATCCTGCTCGAACGAAGCGGCGAGCTTGACGGGCTTTTGGCGATTTGGCAGCATTCGGCCGCGAACTGACTCGGGCGTCGCGGACCTGCTTTTTCGGCGCCAAGCTATTGGAATCGGCTCATGATAAAGTCTGAACTCATTCAGCGCGTCGCGCGCCGAAACGGCCATCTGTACCAACGCGACGTCGAGACGATCGTCAGCACGATTCTTGACGAGATCACCTCGGCGCTGGCGCGCGGCGACCGCGTTGAATTGCGGGGTTTCGGGGCTTTCTCGGTCAAGAAGCGGGACGCGCGCACCGGCCGCAATCCGCGCACCGGCGCGCAAGTCTCGGTTCAGGAAAAGAGCGTGCCTTTCTTCAAGACCGGCAAAGAGATGCGGGAGCGCCTCAACGAGAATTATGAGGCCTGAGGCGATCTAGGCGGCTGCGTCCTCTCGATCACGGACGCGCGGCGGCGGCGTGCGGCGGCTGTAGGGTGCGGCTGCCCGCGCGTTGCGCGGCGCCCCGCAAGAGGGAGATGTTATGAAGTCCATCCTGCGTGTCATCATTTTCGTTCCGCTGGCGCTCATCATTCTGTTTTTTTCCATGGCGAATCGCGGATCGGTGCGCATCGGCCTCGATCCTTTCGCGCCAAACGACGGGTCGGGTCCTTCCTTCGAGGCGCCGATCTTCCTCGTCGTTCTGGCGTCCATGGCGATCGGCGTGCTCGCGGGCGGAATCTCGTCCTGGCTCGGGCATCTGCCGGTGCGCCGCGCCGCCAAGGTCGCGCGCGCCGAGGCGCGCAAGACGCGCGTCGAAATCGAAAAGCTGCGCGAACAGGCGCTGGCCAGCCTTCCGGCCGATAAGCGGCTGAAGAGCAGTTGATCAGCGACTTTGGCCGCGATCTATAGCATTTTCCGCCGAAGTGGATGCCGGTTCGGCGTAGAAAATGCGTCAATTCAAGAAACTAGCGCGCTTTCATGAATCCATGATTCATGAAAGCACGCTAGTGAAAGTCCCTCGATTTCGGCAAGATTCGCACATTGCGCGGATGTCCGCCGCGCGGATGCTGGGGATGATTAAATTCGTCGGCGCGCGACAGGACAATTTCAGGCCGATGCGCCGCCGATAGCCTGTTCAGGTCCGGGCTGCGGTCGATGATCCGCAGCGCCATCAGATGGACGACATTCTCCGGGCTTTTCTGCACCCTTCCTTCCACCAGCATGAGTCGTGACGCCATCGTTTCGCGGCGGTAGCGCTCGAAGAGCCGCGCCCATATGACGATATTGAGGATGCCGGTTTCATCTTCGAGCGTGACGAAAATAGCGTTGCCCTGTCCCGGCCGCTGCCGCACCAGCACGACGCCCGCCGCGCGCGCGAAGGCGCCGTCGGCAAGCGCGTTGGCTTGCGCGCAGGTCCTGATCCGTTCGCGCGCGAAAATCGGCCGCAGCACCGCCATGGGATGGGCCTTCAGCGACAGCCGCAGCGTCTGGTAATCGGCGGCGACATGTTCGCCAAGCGACATCTTCGGCAGCAGCGGATCCTCTTCCTTGGCGAGTTCACGCGCGTCGGCGGCGGCGAAGAGCGGCAGCTGCTTCGCGTCGGGGAGACGCCGCACGGCCCAGAGCGCGTCGCGGCGGTCGCTTTGCAAAGAGCGGAAAGCGTCGGCGTCGGCGAGCGCGCGCATCGTCGCGGCGTTGAGAGCCGCGCGCCGCGCCAGATCCTCGACGCTGTCATAGGGCTTCGTCCGGGCTTCTACGATGCGCTTTCCTTCGCTCTCATGCACGCCGTCCGCCTGTCGAAAGCCAAGGCGTAGAGCAAGTTCCCCATCATCGGCGCGCTCAAGCGTATTGTCCCATTCGCTGAAATTCACGTCGACGGCGCGCGCGTCGACGTCATGCTCGCGCGCGTCGCGCACGATCTGGGCCGGCGCATAAAAGCCCATGGGCTGCGAATTGAGCAGGGCGCAGGCGAAGATCGCCGGATGGCGGCATTTGATCCAGGATGAGATGTAGACGAGCTTGGCGAAGGACGCGGCGTGGCTTTCGGGAAAGCCGTAAGAGCCGAAGCCCTTGATCTGTTCGAAACAGCTTTGCGCGAAGTCGCGGTCGTAGCCGCGCGCCGCCATGCGCTCGACCATCAGCGCCTCGAATTGATGGATCGTGCCGACATTGCGGAAGGTCGCCATGGCGCGGCGCAGACGATTGGCTTCGACGTCGGAGAATTTCGCCGCGACCATAGCGAGCTTCATCGCCTGCTCCTGAAAGAGCGGCACGCCCTTGGTCTTTTCGAGCACTTTGCGCAATTCATCCGCCGGCCCATGCTCCGGCGCGGGCGAGGGATAGGTGACCGGCCCGCTTCCGGAGCGGCGGCGCAGATAGGGATGCACCATATTGCCCTGAATGGGGCCCGGCCGCACGATCGCCACCTGAATGACGAGATCATAGAATTCGCGCGGCTTCAGGCGCGGCAGCATGTTCATCTGCGCGCGGCTCTCGACCTGGAAGACGCCGATGGAGTCGCCCCGGCACAGCATGTCGTAGGTCGCCGCGTCCTCCGTCGGCACATCGGCCAGTCCCATGTCCTTTCCTTCATGGGCGCGCAAATAATCGAAACATTTTCTAATGCAGGTGAGCATGCCGAGCGCCAGCACGTCGACCTTCATCAGGCCGAGCGCGTCGATGTCGTCCTTGTCCCATTCGATGAAGGTGCGCTCCGGCATCGCGGCGTTGGCGATCGGCGTCAGTTCGTCGAGCCGCCCGCGCGCGAGGACGAAGCCGCCGACATGCTGCGAGAGATGGCGCGGAAAGCCGAGCAACCGCGTCGCGAAATGAATAGCGCGTCGGATGACGGGATTTTCGGGATCAAGCCCGGTCTGGCGGATATGAGCCTGCGGAATGTCCGATCCCCAGCTTCCCCATTGCACGCCGGCGAGCGCGGCGGTGACATCCTCGGTCAGTCCGAAAACTTTGCCGACCTCGCGAATGGCGCTGCGCGGACGATAGCTGATGACGGTCGCGACAAGGCCCGCGCGCTCGCGGCCATATTTCGCGTAAATATGCTGGATGATCTCCTCACGCCGCTCATGTTCGAAATCGACGTCGATGTCGGGCGGCTCCTTGCGCTCCTGCGAGATGAATCTGGCGAAGAGCAGATCATTCTCCGCCGGATCGACGCAGGTGACGCCGAGCACGTAGCAGACGGCGGAATTGGCGGCTGAGCCGCGTCCCTGACAGAGAATTCCCTTGTCTTCGGCGATCCGCACGATGTCGTGAATGGTGAGAAAATAGCGCGCATAGTCGAGCGTCTCGATAAGCGCCAGCTCCTCGCGCAGTAGTTTCTCGACCTTCTCCGGCACGCCCTGCGGATAGCGCATCGCCGCGTGTCGATAGGTCAGCTCCTCCAGCCATTCCTGTGGATTGCGTCCCGGCGGGACGGGCTCGTCCGGATATTCATATTTCAGCTGATCGAGCGAGAAATCGACGCGCGCGAGAAAGCATTGCGTCTCCTCGATCGCCTCCGGCGCATCGGTGAAAAGACGGGCCATTTCTTCGGGCGTCTTCAAATGGCGCTCGGCGTTGACCTCAGCCGGCGCCCGGCCTGCGCGAGCGTCACGCCTTCGCGAATGCAGGTCATGACGTCTTGCAGATCGCGCTGGCCGGGATCGGCGTAAAGCGCGTCATTCGTCGCGAGCAAAGGCGTCTGCGTTCGCGCGGCGATATCTTTCAGTCTCGCGAGACGTGCCGCCTCGTCGTCGCCGCGCCGCGGCATGGTCGCGCCGAGCCAGACGTCGCCCTGCGCGAAATCGTTGAGACGCGCCAGCGTCGACGGCAGGCGCGCCAGATTGCGCGACGGCATGACGATCAGCAGCAGATCGCGCGCGGCCGGCGCGAGATCGTCGACATAAAGAAGGCACGCGCCTTTCCTGGCGCGCAGATTCCCTGTCGTCAGCAGCCGTGTGAGCCTTCCCCAGCCGTCGCGATTTTGCGGATGGACGACGATGTCTGGCGTCTCGTCGGCGAAGACGAGCCGTGCGCCGACGGCGAGCTTGAAGGATTGGACGCGCGCTGCATCGAGCTGCGCGAGAAGCGCGGCGTCGTCGCCAGCCGGTGGATCGCGCAATTTTTCTTGCAGCTCTTTAAGCGCCGCATAGGCGCGCACGACGCCGGCGACGCTGTTGCGGTCGGCGATTCCAATTCCGTTTTGACCGCGCAGCAGCGCCGTCAGCGCCATGTCTCCCGGATGCGACGCGCCACGCAGGAAGGAGAAATTCGTCGCCGCGACGAGTTCGGCGAAGGGCGCGCTCATGCGAAGAGCCCATGCAGGAACCAGCGCGGCGCGGCGGTTTCGCTTTCATAGAGGCCTTCGCGAAACACCCAGGAAGCGACGGCCGTCGCGATCCTCCAGCCGGTAATAGTCGCGCGTTCGCCTGTCGCGGCCGACTGTATTGCGCCACCATTCCGGCGCGATGCGCTCCGGTCCTTCGGCGCGGCGATCAGACTGGCGCACGCGGCGCCATTTGAAATGCATCGGCGGACCGTCCGGCGTCTCAGCCATGGTTTCGATGGGCTGCGGCGGATCGAACAGAAACAGCGGCCGCAAGGGCGGCTCGCCGGGCTCGGGCTTCGGCCAGGAATCGGACGAGGAAGAAGGAGACGGCGGCGTGAACATAGGCGGCGGCGCGCATGGGATCATGCGTGTCATGCGCCGCAAAGCGCAGCACGCGTTCGCGGCCGAAACGCGCCGCGAGACGGTCGACGAGATCGGCGACATCGCTGTCCTGCGCGTCCTGCCGCTCGAAGCCGATCTGGCTTTGCGCCAGGGATTCGGCGCGCAGGACGCAAAAGCGGATAACGTCGAAGCCGTAGCCCGGATCGAGCGGATCGGCGAGCGAGTCGGCCTTGAGGCGAAAGAGCCGCAGCAACGCTTCGACATTGCGCGAGGGCGAGCCGGTTTCGAAATATAGCGCGCGGACCGCGCCGTCGGTGCGAAAGAAGCGCGCCTCGAACGCGCGGCCGCCTTGCCCACGCTTTTCGAGAATGCCCATCGCTTCCGCGATCAGCGGGCGCAGAACATTCTCTATCGCAGAAAGATCGAGGAAAGGCTCGGCGAAGCGTCGCTCGACCATGCATTCCGGCAAGGGCCGCAAGGGCGTGATGCGCGCGTCCTCGCGTCCCAGAATGCGCGTCAGCCGCCGCATCGTCTCAGATCCGAAACGCGCCGTCAGCGCGGCTGATGAACGATCGGCGAGATCGCCCAATGTCGTGAGGCCGGCGCGCGTCAGCGCGACGCTCGTCTCTCGTGGCGCTTCGAGCGCGGCGATGGAGAGCGGCCGGGCGAAATTTTCATCTTCGCCGGGCAGCGGACGGCCGTCTCGCCAAAACGCGCCAGGGCGCGCGCGGCGTCCGGCGTTCCGGCGACGGCGGCGCGTCCGGTGAAGGAGAGGTGCGCCAACGCCTGCAGGACGCTGGTCCGCATCGCCGCGTCGCCGCCGAAAAGATGCGCGCAGCCGGTCGCGTCGAGCATGAGGCCGCAGGGCGGATCGAGCGCCACGAGCGGCGTGAATTGTTCGCAAAAGGCGGCAAGCCGCAGCATCAGCCGTCGTCGGCCTCTGCGTCGGCCTGCGCGACGGCGAGATGGAACGCGCGGGTTCTCGCGTCGGCGAGCGTCATGCCCGGCGTCATGCCGAGCGCGATCGCCTTTCGATCCAGCGCGTCGACGCGTAGCGCGCTGCGCTCTTTTTGACGAGGACGAGCGGCGCGTCATCCGAACTTGCGGTCGGCTGTCTGCGGCGCGTCTTCGCCAGGCGTTCCGCCGACAGGAAGGGAAGCCAGGCCAGAGCCAGATAGCGACGGTGCGTCGAATGTTCTGTCCTCGAAGGCGCCACGGTCACGGTTCACTCCACACGCCACTCATGCCACTCTTGCCCCGCCGCGCCGCCACGTCGGCGCAGCAGCATCCGCAAAGGCCGCGGACCCCGGCGCATTCGCCGCGCGCGGGCGGGACGGGAGCGCCTGCACAAGCCAGCGGCTCGCGGCGGCGCTCGGCGCAGGGAGGCGGCGACGCGCGTAATGAAGATCGGCGCGCCGACGGCGGCCGCCGCCAGAGCGAGACGTCTGCTCGCAGTGAGGTCATAGGCGCGCGCGTCGCCGAAGAGTTCGATCAGCGTCGCGCCGACAGTTGCGCAGCGCCCGGCTTCGGCCCCGCCTGCAGCGCCTCTTTTGCGTCGCGCACGCGAATGAAAGCGACGGCGGCGGGGTCAAGGCCGATGTCGGCAAGGCCCGGCGGATAGGGCGCGCCGGATTCGGCGGTCAGCGCCTCCTGCCGGGCCCAGAGCAGGGGCTTTTCCGCCCCCGCCATCGCCTGCCTGGCGAGCGCCAGAGCAAAGCCTGTCGCTGCGGGCGCATCGGCGGCGCTCCCGGCATAGGCCTCATGCAGCGCCGCGCGCAGTATCCCCCCGCCAAGCCGCCGATCGAGGCTTTCCGCCCCGAGCGCGATCGTCTCGGATGCGGCCGGATCGGCGCAAGCCAGGCTTTTCCGCAGGGAGGCCAGCGGATGGGTCATCTCATGTGTTCCTGTTATGTTCCTATAATGACTCCTGAGGGAAGAGAGTCAAGACAGGGCTGACTGGCGGCGTCTCGGTTAGAAGCCGGGCCGGAGTTTTTGTCTACTTCAGTCTCTGTATTTGTGGGCACAAACGTGGCGGAGGATTTTAATTTCATTTGAGATTGAGGAACTGTAGAAGATGAATTATTATATGACGATAGGATATAATCGTGCTCGATGAATTCGAGATTGGAAGCGCTGCTGGCTCTGGACGGTGTGCGCGGTTCGAGGCAGCGGCGGGCTATGTGGTCGAATTCATGGCTCGGCGCACAGAGGCAACGAAGGAGCGACCTCATGGCCTCAGCTATGCGTTGGTATTTCGACCCTTGGATGGAGAGCCCTATGTGCGTTTCGATAACGCCCATGCGGTTGAGCGGCGCGGCGGCAAATATGTGAAGGCTCCGCGCGCCTATGACCATTGGCATCGCAGAGCAGGCGACCCGGGCCGCCCCTATGCGTTCACGACCGCAGCCCAACTTCTCGAGGACTTCTGGAAAGAGGTGAAACGGGAAATGGCGGAAAGGAAAATACCCAATGACCTATAAGACGGGCTCGATCGGCGAATTCATGGAATGGACCAAGAAGGTCGTGGCCGAGCCGTCAAAGGCCGGCGAATCTCCAAAAAAATGGTTCGACTCCGCGGCGACCGCCGAGCGATCCTTGGGAACCAAAGTGTCCGCGGAGGCCATGGTGAAACTCCTGTCCGCCGAGAATCTCGTGCTGCTCCAGGTGATCGGAAAAGGGAATGTGAGTTCCGTGAGAGAGTTGGCGCATATGGTCAACCGTAAGGAATCGAATTTGTCGCGAACGCTCAAACGGCTGCATGAGGCTGGCATTGTGTCTTTCGAGAAAGGCGCCGGCCGGATGCGCGCGCCTCGATTGATTGCGCGTCGAGTTACGCTTGATCTTGACCTCGTTGGCGCGACCAGCACGGTGTCGGTGAAGCAGCCGGCCCAGGTATGACTGGAGAGCGTTGAGAGCTTTTTCTTGAAATCGATCTTGTCCATCCGGCCTTTCTTAGTCTCACTTCGTCTTCAAATATTCGACGATCGCCATGGCGCCGGCGACATCGTTCGACCAGTCGAGCTTTAAACTCTTGCCGTCCTCGACGACATCCTTGTCATGTCCCTTGTTGGAGAGCGCCGGAAAGGACGTCGTGTCGAACCGATAGCCCTCGCGCGAGAGCGCCTGCGCCGGCTCCCAGGAGAAGCCGACGAACTTCTTGTCATAGTCGAGCCGGCTCTTGATGAAGACGGCGGGACGCTCACGCGGAACAAGGAGATGATAGAGCGTCGGCACTGAGCCATTGTGCAAATAGGGCGCCTGCGCCCACACGCCCCCAAGCGGAAGGGCGTTATAGCCCTCATGCGCCGCGGGATCGGCCATCGAGACGTCGGCGCGGTTCTCCAGCGACACGCCTTCGAACTTCGCGCAGGGCGCGATCCGCTCGCCCGAGGGCGGCATCTCGACCACTCTCGCCGGCGGACAAATCCTTGTGAAGCTGTCCCGCGCGTTTTTCGCAATTGAATCGCTGACGACGCGCGCGCGGCCGAGATCGACGCCGAGGTCATAGACCTTGCCGTTATGCGGCCGATGGCATGGCGCGCAATTCTCCTCAAAAAGAGCCGCGCCTTTTTTCGCGAGCGCGAGATCGACCGGAAATGGGTAGACGGGCGCCGGAAGGTCGCGCAGCAGATCCTCGCTAAAGGCCGCAATGCGAATGTCGGTGTCCCGCCCGAGCCCCAGCGTCAATTCGGCGGCGAGGTTGCGGAAGATCGGGATCGGGATATTGCCGTTCCATTGACCGCCCCCATCGACAAGCTGCGTGTGATCGTCGGACCAGCGCGCCAGACGCTTCTCTTGTTCCCACACCGCCATGAAGTCGGTGATGCCTGGCGTCGGCGGAAGGCTTGTTTTTGGATCGGGATTTTGGCCGGCTGCTTCGGCGGCGGCGTAGGCCATCGACGTGCTGACGCCGGTCGCGTCGGCCATCCCGCCGAAGCCCTGCGTCATCTCATCTTCGAAGCCCTTGTAGTTCTTGTAGACGAGATCGAGCAGCGAGGCATATTCAAGCCCGGCGCGCTTTAAGAATTTGTCGACGATCGCCGCTGCGTCCTGCATAAAGAGCTCGATTTGACGCGTCTCATAGGCGGCGTCGAAGCGGCGGCCAGCGAAAGAGTAATTCTTGTAAAAGTAATTCTTGTCCTGAGCATGAGCCTTGTCGAGCGCCGTAAGAATGGCCCGGGTGGCGCGTTCGGTCTTCTCCTCGGGCGTCGCCGCGCCGGCGGTGATTTTCTCGAGCGTGTTTTTCACTCTGACGCGATACTGAACGAGATTGAACTGCGCGTTCACGCCGCCATCGAGATAGCGAAGACTGCCGTCATCGAGTCGCACCCGGCCGATGTGGCAGGCGCCGCAGCTCAGCGCTGCGTAATCGACGGCGCCGTTCGGATCGGCGCGCGCCAGACCCGTCCAGCCGAAGCCGCGTGCGATCGGGTAGGTCGGATCGCGCGCGTCGATGAAGAGCCCGGCGACATCAAGAAAGTTATCCGCGCTTCCCCATTCTTCGGGCGCGAGCTTTGGCAGGAGCTTCAGAATGATGAACGGGGCGCCCTCGGTAAGGCCGAAGGGAAAATCCGCAAACCAGCGATAGGCGACCGGCTTGCGGCTGATATAGGCGTCGAGCGCCTTTAATCGCCTGTCTTGCTCCGCGCGCCACTCCCCGCCGCCTGGCGCCGTCTGCGCGAGAGACAATGTGGAGAGCGCAGCCTGCGACGCCAGCGCCATCCATGCGACAAGGGAGACGCGCGCGACCGCGCCGTTGAGGCGCATCACCATGGCCATTTCGGGAATCCCGTCGGTTCTTTGGGCTGGGACCGGAATTTCGAGGAGGCGATATAGACGTCGCGCCGCAGCCGATTGATGCCGCCGATCGGTTGATGCGCCGTCAGTCCGTGCCATGGCGTAAACGCCATATGCTCGCACTCCGTCACCTGAAACGGATTGTCGAAATTTTGCGGGTCGATTTCGAGCGTCGCGACCTTCTGCGTAGGCGCTGCGGTCTCGGACCATTCGGCGGTCGCGTCTTCGATCGGCAGCGACTCATCATTTCGCAGCTGCACACTGAAATCGAAGACGGCCGGCTTGCCAAGCGCGGGGTCGAGGCTCTTTCTCATCGCCTCGCGCAGATAATTCGTGCCTGGATTTTGAGGAACAGGCGTTTTCTCCGCGCTTCTCGGCGCCACGCTGAACTTCGCGACCTTGTCGGGACCATAGAGAAATGGCGCAGCGGAAAAATACGGGCTTTCGAGCGGATTGCCGACATTGGTTTGCTGGATCTTCTTGACCACGGCCGCCGTCTTCAGTCTTTCGGGCGACAAGGGCGGCGCAAAAAAGGACGAAATGTCGTCATGCTTGGCGAGCTGGATTTTTGTGACTTCCAGATATTCGGAGACATTCGGGAAGGCGAAGGCGGGAAGATTGATCAGCAGGAAATCCTGTGTCTTGGCGCCGGGCTCGTTCAGCAACGTATCGCCCTCGACGCCGATCAGCTTGATCGCCATGCCGCGGCTGTCGGGTCCCTTCTTGCCGAGATCGGGCGCGAGAAAGGGCGTGGCGTTGGAGAAGCGAATCCAGGCGGGAAATTGCCGGCCTGGCGTCGCGAATACGCCAACCCGGTAATTCTGCGGAATGTCGGGATTGACGGTGAATGTCGCCTTGACGCAACCGTGATCCTTGGGATGCACGCCGCGGCGCGCCATGCCTTCCGGATAGCGCATCTGGAGAAGCTGCGTGGTGAGCGCGATGATTTGCGCAATCTGATCGGCTTCGCCTGCCGGCGCCTTTTCGAATTTTGTGAGTTGAGGCGCCGCCGCTTCGGCGCTCGCCGGTTCGGCGCGGAGGGTTTGGCGCGGGGTCGGAAAAGTCGCGAACACCAGGGCGGCCGCGACGGCCGCGCTCCGTTTTGTTTTCATGTTTCTCTCCCCTCAAAATCTTTTTGCTTCGCATTCAAAATCCCGCAGCCGCGACGGATGATGTCATGGACGCCGGCAATCGTGAAGCCAACTGGCCGCTTCTTTGCGAATTTTGATCGCCGCGCCAATTTGTGGCGACAAGGCGAAGCTGCACAATCACAACACGCCCGCGGCAAAGGTCGCGGCATCGCGCAGGTCCAAAAACATTGTTCGCTTCCGCCGGTAAAGGAAAATCAGATTCTTCTAAATTCCGCGAACCAACAAATGCCGTCAGTGGGGAACGCCGAACGCTCGTTAAGGTTCCTCCGAACGGAGTCCGATTGCAGTGCAAAAGTACGGCGCCGTGTATCACGATTGGCGCTGCGACGCGCGCTCCCTTGTCAAACGCGGCGCCGGGTCCCCGCGGTTGCGCTTGTCCTTCGCGCGATTATACTGAACGCGAAACATCTCGGGCGCGTCGCTTGCCGGCGACCGGCGGCGCCGCTGCGCAAAAACTGTTCTCGCGCTCGGTTATTCCGCGACGAGCAGTTGTCATTGAACGGTCGTGAAATGTGGGCTTCGATGCGCGCCGGACAATGTGCGCGATGATCCTGGCCGAGACGGACGCAAATAACGCTTCGATAAGGGCGCGTCGCTTCAGCATCGAGGCAAGCGTGCAATCCGCCGCCGAACTTATTCACGATGCCTGCGCCGGCCGCGTGCGCATTCGCCATCTGGGGTTGCGCGGCCGCGCGCCGCTGGCGCGGGCCGTGGAGGAGCGATTTCGACGACTTCCTGGCGTCCTCTCGGCGCGCGCAAGCGAATTGACCGGTTCGACTCTCATCGAATTTCAGCCGCCGATGACGACCGCGCGGCTGATGCGGGCGCTTGACGCTGCGGTCTGTGAAGAGCCCGCGCTGAACGCGGGCGAAGACTCTCGAACATCACGACATGCCGCTCATGCCGAGACAATCGACGCGCTCGCCGCGCGACTGCAAACGAATGTCTCCTGCGGCTTAACGGCGGCGGAAGCGACCGCGAGATTGGAGAAATGGGGGCGCAACGAACTGCGCCGCGGCGAGCCTCGCTCGGCGTCGGACATTTTCGCCGAGCAGATGAACAGCCTGCCCGTCGCTTTGCTCGCCGTATCCGCGGTGGTGTCGCTGGCGACCGGCGGCGTCGCCGATGCGGCGATGATCGCCGCCGTAGTCCTCGTCAACGCCAGCATCGCGACGGTCACCGAACGACAGGCGGATCGTGCGATTTTGGGCCTGGCCGTCGACGAGCCGTCAGACGCCGCCGTCATCCGCGACGGCGTGCGGATGAGGATCGATTCGCGCGATATCGCGCCGGGCGATCTCCTGGCGATCGAGCGCGGCGCCTTCATTTCCGCCGACGCGCGCCTGATCGCCAGCGACGATCTAACGGTGAACGAATCGCCGCTCACCGGCGAGGCTCAACCGGCGCCAAAGGACGAAAGGCGAGTTTTAGCGCCAGAAACCGGGGTTTCGGATCGTCGCAATATGGTGTTTCGCGGAACGGCGGCGACCGGCGGATCGGGCATGGCCATCGTCACTGCGGTCGGGGCGCATACGGAGATCGGCCGTATGCAGCAATTGCTCGGCGCTCTCAGGCCGCCCCCGACTCCAATACAGCGCGAACTCGGCGAAGTTGAGCGCGAACTCGTCGTCGTCAACGCTCTTATCTGCGCCAGCGTCTTCGCCTTCGGCCTTTTGCGCGGGCATGGGCTTGTTCCCACTTTGCGCAGCGCGATTTCGCTCGCCGTGGCGGCGATTCCCGAAGGGCTGCCCGCCGTCGCGACCACCACGCTCGCTCTCGGCGTGCAGGACATGCGCAAGCGAAAAGTGCTGGTGCGCAAGATCGACGCCGTTGAGACGCTCGGGGCGATTGAAGCGATCGGGCTCGACAAGACCGGCACGCTGACCGAAAATCGTATGGCGACGGTCAGCGTTCACGCGGACGGCGCCGCCCTCGAGTTGCGATGCGGCCGCCTGTTGCGCGACGGCGCCGAGGCGTCCGCCGAAACGATCGCCATTGCGCGGCGCCTCTTTGAAGTGGCGACGCTCTGCAGCGACGCCAGCATCGGGTCCGCAGGAAGCGATTGGCAAATTGACGGGACGCCGACGGAAACCGCGCTGATCGAAGCGGGCGTGGCGATGGGAGTGGATCCCGTCGCGCTGCGCCGATCTGCTTCTACAATTGCCTATGTGGCGCGCGGCGAAGGCCGCAAGCGCATGAGCACGCTCCACGACGCGGCGGACGGCGCGCGCATTCTTTGCGTCAAAGGCGATCCGGTCGAGGTGCTCGCGCGCTGCGCCACGCGCAGGACCGCCGCTGGCGTCGCGCCGCTCGACGATGCGGCGCGCAGAGCCATTCTCAAGGCCAATGAACGCATGGCTGGGGACGCGCTGCGCGTGCTCGGCGTCGCGGTCGGCGAAAGCGGCGGCGATCCCCGCGACGAACGTGAACTCGTTTGGCTTGGCCTCGCCGGCATGGCCAATCCCATTCGCGCCAGCGTCGCCCCGGCGCTCAAGCAGCTTCATCGCGCCGGCGTGCGCACGGTGATGATCACCGGCGATCAGAGTGCGACGGCTTTCGCCATCGCCCGGCGACTCGATCTTAATGACGGCGGCGAACTGCGCGTCCTCGAAGCCGGCCAGATGGCGAAGATGCAGCCCGAGACGCTCGAGGCGCTGGCGCGACAGCCACATGTCTTCGCGCGCGTCAGCCCGGTCGACAAGCTCAACATCGTCAAGGCGCTGCAAGCGCATGGCCACATTGTCGCGATGACCGGCGACGGGATCAACGACGGCCCGGCCTTGCGGGCCGCCAATGTCGGCATCGCCATGGGCGGAGAAGGCGCCGACGTCGCCCGTCAGGTCGCCGATATCGTGCTCGTTTCCGACGACATGGCCGGCATCGTCGAGGCGATACGACTCGGCCGCGCCACCTACGCCAATATCCGGAAAGTGCTGCGTTACCTCGTCTCGACCAATGCGTCGGAGACCATCGCCATGCTTGGCGCTGCGCTCGTCGGCGGCGAGCCGCTGACGCCGATGCAGCTGCTCTGGCTCAATCTGGCGACCGATGCGCTGCCGGCGATCGCGCTGGGAGTCGAGCCGCCGGAGGCCGGTGTGCTCGACCAGCCGCCGCATGATCCGAAAGCGCCGATTCTCGGCGCCTCGGATTTCAGGCGCATCCTTCGAGAGGGAACGATCATGGGCGCTGCGGCGCTCGCCGGCTATTTTACTCTCGGCGGCGGCGCCGGCGGCGCGCGCGCCAGCACTGTGGCCTTTCACGGCATTACTTGCGCGCAGCTGCTCCACAGCCTGTCCTGCCGGTCCGAGCTGCGGGGATTGGGCTTTGAGATCGGCAGGCCCCCAAACACGATGTTGTATGGCGGCCTCGGCGTAACCTTGCTGTTGCAGCTTGGCGTGCAGTTGTTCCCGTTAAGCCGCCGGCTTCTGGGCCTGTCGCCGCTCGGCGCCGGCGATCTATGGCGCATTGGCGCGATCGCGCTCGGCAGTTCGTTCGCCAATGATGTCGTCGCCAGAATTACGGATCGAGAACGGACGCCGCCACACGCTAACGGAGAAAGCCATGTCGCCTGACATGATCTTCACGTCCGAATCGGTGACGCCAGGCCATCCCGACAAGCTGTGCGATCAGATCAGCGACGCGGCCATTGACGCGCTGCTGCGCGAAGACGCGCGCGCGCACGCAAGCGTGGAATGCGCGCTCGCGACAGGCGTCGTCTTTCTCGCCGCGCGCTACGCCGCCGACGCGCTCGTCGATTTTCCGGCGCTCGCGCGCACGGTGATGCAGGACGCCGGCTATGCCGCTGGGAGCTTCGACGCGCGCAATTGCTCGATTCTGACAAGCTTTGTCGAAATGCCGCTCGGGGCGCGCGAGCCGCCGATCGAGGAACTCGAAGATGACGCGGCGATCGGCAGACGCGTTGCGCATGAGCAGGCCAATGTTTTCGGTTACGCCTGCCGCGACACGCCTGAATTCATGCCGGCGCCGATCAGCCTCGCCCACAAGGTCGCACGCGCCCTCGACGCCGCTCGCCGCGACGGATTTGCATCGCTCTCGCCTGACGCCAAGACGCAAGTGTCGGTCGCGTTCCATCGCGGTCGACCGACGCACATTCACGGCGTGTCGCTGACCGTCGCCTTTGACGGCGCGGCGATGGACGGCGACAGTTTCGAACGGTTGCGGACGCTTACGCTCGAGGCGCTTGCGGCGGGCGATATGAATCCTGACGCTCGGACAAAGATTCACGTCAATGCGGGGGAGCCGTTCGAAATCGGGGGACCGGCGCGCCACGCCGGCCTCACCGGACGCAAGAGCGGCATCGACACTTATGGTGAAATCGCGCGCCAAAGCGGCTCGGCGCTTTCCGGGAAAGACCCTTCGCGCATCGAGCGCGCCGGCGCCTACGCCGCCCGGCACGCGGCAAAGAACATCGTCGCGGCGGGTCTCGCCGAGCGCTGCGAAGTTCATTTGGCTTATGCGGCGGGGCAGGCGGAGCCGCTCAGTCTCTCGGTCGAGACATTCGGCTCCGGCCGCGTCGCGGATGAGAAGCTTGGCAGGACGCTCGCAGAGATTCTCGATTTCCGGCCGGCCGCGATCGTCCGCCGCTTCGGTTTACGCGCGGCGCCGCAAACGGCCGGCGCTAGAGGCTTCTATCTGCCGCTCGCGACCTACGGGCATTTCGGGCGCGCCGATCTCGACCTGCCGTGGGAAGCGATCGACGTCGCCGATGCGCTCAAGAGCTGAGCTTATTCGCCATTGTCGACGTCGCCGTCCGGCGACCATAGGCCGCCGAGTCGGCTCGCATACCAAAGCAGCGTGATCGCCGGCGGCAATACACGCTCCCTCGACATTTGCCAAAGCGCCGCGGCAATGAGCGCGAGCGCCGCAACGAGCTTCGGGTCAAGCGAGAATTCCGCTGTTTCGCGAGGTCCTGGGGGCGCTTCGCCGACGATAAAAAGCCGCGCCTCCTGCGCGGCGACGCCGATGCGCGCCAAAGGGCCGCTATGCTGAATGAGAACGCTGCCTGTCATCGGCGCCACTTCGACGGCGCGAACGCCGGCGATGGCTGAAAGCGCTTTAGAGACGCCGGCGAAGTAAGCGACGTCGCCGCGACGGTCAGCGATACGCAGCCTCGCGCGGCCCGGCATGGCGTGCGCCACTTGCGCCAATGGCAGAATCGCGTCGCTCATCTAGGCGCTCTCGCCGCCGGCGCGCGACGCCATGGCTTCGGCCGTTCCACCGGCATGCTCTGATTTAGCGGTCGCTTCGGACTTCGCTTCGCGCTTCGCCGTCGCCTGAGCGGCGGCCACCGCCGCGGCGAAAATATCGGCGGCGGCTTCGGCCTTCGCTTCGGCGAAGAGATCCTCGGCGGCTTCGGCGAGTTCGGCGCCTTGCACGCGCGCTTCGTGATAGGCCATCATCGCCGCTTTCAGCGCCGCTTTGGCGACCGGGCGGGCGCGCTGAGTTCCCTGACGGTTGAGGAGCAAAACCGCGGCGGCGCCTGTCACAACGCCCAACGCAAATCCCAAGGGTTTCATCGCTTCGACTCCGTCCGATCCGCTCCATAGTCCGCGCCAGGAAGCCAAAGCGGCGACGCAGGAACACGCCATTATGCAACGATTGATACGTCCACGAAAAGCCCACGGAGCGGGAGGCGGCGTCACATCACTGTAATGTGACGCGTTCCTATGAGCTGCGGCTGCGCGGAGCAGGCCGAGCCGAGAGTTCTCGGCTCTTTCACAAGCGCCACAAGAACCATGACCGTGATGTCACGTATCCCGACGCCCAGCCGCGAGACGCCCGTCGTGTCGAATGGCCAGACTGTACAGCGCTATCTCGTGACATGTGTTCCCGTGGCCGGATCGTGGGAGAGCGCCGGCGAAGCGCGAGCTCGGTTCATCGGACAGCGATTCGACGACGCTTCGCATGTCTTCGTGCTTAGCGAAGACAGCCGCCTCGTTGGCGTCGTCGCCATACGGGATCTCCTTGGCGCGGAAGAGACGACGTCGCTTCGTGACGTCGCACGCGCGGCTGAGCCCTACAGCATTCCCCTCGACGCCGATCGCGAAGACGCGGCAAGCGTCGCCATTCGCTCTGGGCTCTCAATATTGGCGGTCTGCGACGCCGAGGGAAAATTTTTGGGCGTCGTGCCGGCGCGCGCATTGATGACGATTTTGCGCGACGAGCATCTCGAAGATTTGCACCATATGGCGGGTATCCTCAGCAAGTCGGAGGCCGCAAAGGACGCTCTAACCGCCGCCCCGCACCGTCGCGCGCTTTATCGATTGCCCTGGCTGCTTGTCGGCATGACGGGCAGCGCAGTAGCGACCGCCATGATGTCGCGCTTCGAGGCTGCGCTTAGCGCTCATATCGCGGTCGCGTTTTTCATCCCCGCAATCGTCTATCTTGCTGACTCGGTCGGCACGCAATCGGAAGTCGTTGTCGTTCGCGGCCTGTCCCTGACCGATTCGGCTCTGCTGCCGCTTTTCGCTGGGGAACTCGGCACCGGCGCGCTGCTCGGATCGATGCTGGGCTGTCTCGCCTTCCCGATCGTCTGGTTTTTCTTTTCGAGCGTCGGTCTCGCCGCGACGGTGGCGATTTCGCTCGCCGTCGCGAGCACCATCGCCACGGCTTTCGGGTTTCTGATGCCCTGGATGTTCGCGAGACTGGGCTACGACGCGGCGCTCGGCTCCGGCCCGGTCGCGACCGTTGTGCAGGATACGTTTTCGCTCATGACCTATTTCGTCGTCGCCTCGTGGCTCGTGTTCTGAGCCCTTCGATCAGTCGCGACGCCTGAAGGCCGCGACCCCGCATGATTGGAGCAGGCGCTCGCCGAGCATCATAGTTTCCTCGCCGGCGAGCGACGAAATATCCGTTGTTTCTGCGCCATAGTTGAAGATATAGCGCATCGCGCCATTGTCCCGGACGCGGATATCCTCGGGAAGATCGAGCGTCGACAGTTGGGCGGCGGCGAAAACGCGGCGCAGAACGTTCCCCAGCAATTCTTCGTCGGGCCAGCCTGATAGATAGAAGACATTGTCGCATCGCGCGAGCGCCGTGTCGCCATCGTCCGTTGCGAGTTCACGCTGGACGTTGTCTCCGAGCAGCAGAAACTCTCGCCAGCGCAGGAAGGCGCCCTGTTCGCCTATCCTGACGGATGCGCCGGGCCGAAGGCTTTCGACGCGTCGAACGCGAATGTCGATGAGGCCGCGCAGGACTCCCGGAGGAAGCTGGTCCGGTATCTGAAAATCCGCGGTTTTCGATCCGGCGCGTGGACCAAGCAGGATTGCCGCGCCGCTTTGCGTCAGCGCCTGCGCAAAGTCCCGAGACGGCGCAAAAAGCGCGGGCGCGATGATCAGCTTGCGTTCGGCGATCGCCGCGCCGGTTGGCGGCGCAACGTCGACGGAAAGGCCGGCGCGCCGCAAGCCTCGGTAGATGGACAGCACGAGATCGAAATAGGAGAAGTCCTGGCCTTGCGGCTCGATGCGCCACGCCCAGGCGCTCTCATAGTCGAAGATCAGGGCGACCGGCGCGCGACATGTTTCGACATGCGCGTCGAGCGCCGCGAGCTCCTGCGCAATGCGCGCGACGACATCAAAGCCCTCGTTCGGCTCGGCGTTCGGCAGCAGCAGCGCTTCATGCATCTGCTCCTGCGCAAACGGCGCCTGACGCCAGCGGAAATAGCTCACGGCCTCGGCCCCGGCGGCGAAAGCCTCGAAAGTCCAGAGTCGCATCGCGCCTTCGGCGGGGGCGGGATTCCACGGCGCCCAATTCACCGGTCCCGGCTGCTGCTCCATCACCTGCCATCTGCCGCGCCCGCAGGCGCGATAGAGATCGTGATGAAAGGCCTGAAAGTCCGGATCGCCGACCCGCATGTAGCGCCGCTTGAAGTCGTCGCCATGCGATGAGCGTTCGAGAAAGCCGAGCGGATAGCTGTCCCACGCGGCGAGATCGAGATCGTCGCTGAGCGCATAATGATCAAAGTCGACGAATGACCCCATGAAATTGTGGAGGATCGTCGCCGCCGGCGCGCAGCGTCTGATGATCTGAACCTGACGCCGGTTGAAGGTGACGACCTGATCCGACGAGAAGCGTTGGAAATCCATCAAATGAGCGGGATTGGCCTCGGTGACGGTCAGATTGGGAAGCTCAATTTCATCGAAGCTTCGATATTCCATCGACCAGAACACATTGCCCCAGGCATGGTTCAACGCGTCGACCGAGCGATATTTGGTTGAGCACCATCGGCGAAACGCCCGCAGCGCCGCGGGCGAATAGCTCAGCGCCGTGTCATGGCAGCCATATTCGTTGTCTGTCTGCCAGGCGGCGACGGCGCGATGCGCGCCGAAGCTTTGCGCCAGACGCTCGACGATGCGGTCACATTCTTGAGCGTAGCCTTCATGACTGAAACAATAATGCCGGCGCGAGCCGAATTTGCGCGGCCTGCCCTCGGCATCGAGCGCACACATGTCCGGCATCTTGTCGACCAGCCATTTGGGCGGCGTCGCCGTCGGCGTTCCAAGCACGACGTTGAGGCCGGCGCGATCGAGCGTGTCGATGGCCCGCGCCAGCCAATCGAAATCATAGGCGCCGTCGCTCGGCTCCAGCCGCGACCAAGAGAATTCGCCGATGCGGACGAAGGTGAGGCCGATCTGCTTCATCATGGCCGCGTCTTCGCGCCAGCGTGACTCCGGCCAATGTTCAGGATAGTAGCAAACGCCCAGGCGTTGACGTGTCATGCGCAGATGATCATTTGAATTCCTTATCGCGCGTTCGATGCGGCGTAGCCTTGACGGTTTGATGACAATGGGACTGTGGTTGGAATGGAATCGATCGAGCGACGTCTGATCGCCGCCTTCCGCCAGAGTTTCCAGCGCGAGCCGCGCCTTTTTCGGGCGCCCGGCCGCATCAACCTCATCGGCGAGCATGTCGATTACAACGACGGCTTCGTCATGCCGGCGGCGCTGGATCTCTCGATCTGGGCCGCGATTGCGCCTCGGCCCGACCGTCGCCTGCGCCTGCGCTCGCTGATCATGGATGAAGTCGTCGACTTCGATCTCGACGAGACGGCGGCGCAGCCGCGCGGCGACTGGAGCGACTATATTCGCGGCGTCGCGATTTTTCTTGAGCGGGCCGGCTACAGGCTGAGCGGCGCCGATCTCGTTTTCGACGGCAATCTCCCGATCGGCGCCGGACTCTCCGCCTCAGCGGCGTTCGAAGTCTCGGCAGGCTTTGCGCTCTTGACGATCTCCGGCGCCGAAGTCGACAGAGTCGAACTCGCCAGGATTTGTCAGCGCGCGGAGAATCAATTCGTTGGCGTTCGCTGCGGGATTATGGACCAATACATCTCATGCTGCGCCGTCGCCGGCAGCGCTCTGCTGCTTGACTGCCGCAGCCTTACTTCGCGGAAAGTCGCGATAGATCCGAAGGCGCGTCTTGTGCTTTGCGACACCATGGTGCGCCACCAGCTCGCGGCGAATGAATATAACGCGCGCCGCGAGGACTGCGAGCGTGCGGTCGCGGCGCTGTCGACGCGGATTGCCGGGATATCGGCGTTGCGGGACGTAACCTTCGACCAATTGATGCGCTACGCCGATTCGATGCCCGACCTGGTATTTCGCCGCGCGCGCCATGTCGTTGGCGAAATCGATCGAACGCTGCGCGCCGCCGCGGCGCTCGACGCTGGAGATATCGAGGAATGTGGCCGTCTGATCGATCTCTCGCATGAAAGCCTGCGCGACGACTATCAGGTAAGCTGCGCCGAACTCGACCTTATGGTCGATATCGCGCACAGCCTTCCGGGGGTCTATGGCGCGCGGATGATGGGCGGCGGCTTTGGGGGCTGCACGATCAATTTTGTCGATGGCGAGCGCGCTGACGCTTTCGCGCAGGCGATGATCGACAGATATCGGACGGCGACCGGCGTGACGCCGCCGGTCCTTACCTGCGTCCCCGGCGCGGGCGCGGGCGAAAGCACGCCTGTAGGAGCGGCGCGTGTCCAGGCTCGATAGCGCCTCGCATCGCCGGCTCAATCAACTCACAGGCGAGTGGGTTCTCGTCTCGCCGCATCGCACGAGCCGCCCGTGGCAAGGCCAGGTCGAGAAAGCGCAGGGCGCGGATCGGCCGCAATATGATGCGTCCTGCTATCTCTGTCCCGGCAACGAACGGGCCAATGGCGAACGAAACCCTCCCTATAAGGGCGTCTTCGCCTTCGACAACGACTTCGCCGCGCTGACGCCGCAGGCGTCGGCGCAGGATGTCGCGCAAGACGGGCTGCTTGTCGCCCAAAGCGAGCCTGGCCGATGCCGCGTTCTGTGTTTCTCGCCGCGGCATGATCTGACCTTGTCGCGCATGACTGTTCCCGAGATCGTTCCTGTCGTCGACGCATGGCGTGAGGAAACCACGCGGCTCGGCGCGCTCGACATGATCAACTACGTGCAGATTTTCGAAAATCGCGGCGCGGCGATGGGCGCGAGCAATCCGCATCCGCATTGTCAAATCTGGGCGACGCACAGCATTCCAAACGAAGTCGCTAAAGAGTCGACGCGGCAAAGCGCCTATCTGAAAGAAAACGGCTCCTGTCTTCTTTGCGATTATCTGGCGCTCGAAGTAAGCCGCGCCGAGCGGATCGTCTGCCGTAATGATCATTTTGTGTCGCTAGTCCCCTTCTGGGCGATCTGGCCGTTCGAAACCATGGTGCTGCCGGTACGGCACATCGGCGCGTTCGACGAATTCGACGGCGAAGAGGCTCAGGCGCTCGCCGACATTCTCAAGCGACTGACCACTCGCTACGACAATCTGTTTGAAACCGATTTTCCCTATTCGATGGGGTTTCACCAGCGCCCCGCCGACGGCGCGCCGCACGCCGGCTGGCATTTTCACGCACACTTCTATCCGCCGCTCCTGCGCTCGGCGAGCGTGCGCAAATTCATGGTCGGATTCGAAATGCTGGGCGAGCCCCAGCGCGACATCACGCCGGAAGCGGCGGCGGCGCGTCTTCGGGTCGCTTCCGAAATCCATTATCTCGATCGGGGCGTCCCGTAGGCAGGATCACGATTGATCGTCGCCACGCCGCTGCTCATATAGCGCTCTATGTCCATGAGGGGCGCCGTTCGCGGGAGGATCGGCGAAGTGAGAAAAAGCGCGATCACCGCTGAAGCGGCGGCGGCGCTCGTTTTCGACGGGGCGAGCGTGATGATCGGCGGCTTCCTCGGCGTCGGGTCGCCGGATCGGCTGATCGACGCGCTGGTCTCGCGCGGCGCGCGCGGACTGACCATCATCGGCAACGACACCGCCTATCCGACTGTCGGCGTCGGCAGGCTGATCGAGGCAGGCTGCGTGGCGCGCGTGCGCGCATCGCATATCGGCACAAACCCGACGACGCAAAGGCTGATGAGCGACAACGCGATCGAGGTTGAGCTTATTCCGCAAGGCACGCTCGCCGAACGCATCCGCGCCGCCGGCGCTGGCCTTGGCGGCGTTTTGACGCCAACCGGCGTCGGGACGATCGTCGCGCAAGGCAAGCAGACCATCGAGATCGACGGCGCGAACTATCTCATCGAGAAGCCGCTGCGCGCGGATTTCGCCCTGCTGCGCGCGCATGAAGCCGATTATTGCGGCAATCTGACCTATCGGCTGACGGCGGCGAATTTCAATCCGGTCATGGCCTTCGCCGCGGACTGCGTCATCGCCGAGCCCGATGAGATCGTGCCCAGCGGAGTCATTCCGCCTGACTCGGTGCGCACGCCCGGCGTCCTCGTCACCCATCTCATCGGCAGGGCGCGCTGATGGACACGAAGGTAATCATCGCGCGTCGTGTCGCTCTGGAGCTGCGTGACGGCATGCTCGTCAATCTCGGAATCGGCCTGCCGACTCTCGTGGCGCGCTTCGTGCCAAAGGGCATATCGGTCGCCTTTCAGAGCGAGAATGGGCTCATTGGCTTCAGCGCGCCGCCGCCGGAGGGGATGGAGAATCGCGATCTCACCGACGCCGGCGGCGGCTTCATCGAATCGCTGCCTGGCGCCGCCAGTTTCGACAGCGCGACGAGCTTTGCATTGATCAGAGGCGGCCATGTCGACATGGCGGTGCTCGGCGCGCTTCAGGTCGACGCCTCGGGGCGTCTCGCCAATTGGATGGTTCCAGGAAAATTTACGCCGGGCATGGGCGGCGCCATGGACCTTGTCGCCGGCGCGAAGCGCGTGATCGTCGCTATGCAGCATGCCGCCAAGGGCGAGGCGAAGATCGTCGAGGCGCTGACATTGCCGCCGACCTCGGCGCGGCGCGTCAGCCTCATCGTGACCGAGCTTGCGGTGATAGAGCCGACCGATGAAGGACTTGTGCTGCGCGAACGCGCGCCGGGCGTCGGCGTCGCACAGATCGTCGCCTGTACCGGCGCGCGGCTGATTGCCCCGGAAGATGCGCCGGAAATGCCGCTCGGCCGCGATTAGCCGCCTGCACTTGATATCGGCTGTGCGCGCTACAGGTATCGCTCTGGCCGCGTCGCTCTTGAAACGGAGCGGTCGAGCTTTAACAGCCAAAGAGCCGATCGATGAGACAGCTGATTGTCATTCTTGCGGCCTTCATCGGCCTCGCCGCGCTTAATCCTGCGGTCGCACGAACCGCCATGGACAAGCAGCGCGCCGCCTGCGAACGCGATTCCCACAAATTCTGCGCGGCGGAAGAGCCTGATGCGATCGCGGTCGAAAAATGCCTGCGCGCGCATGCGAGCCAGCTTTCGAAAGCCTGCAGACGCCAGTTCATGGAAAAGAGCCGCTGATCGGGGCGTTTCGTTTGAAGCGCGCGTTCATGGCCGCTTCACGAGCGGTCGCCCTGCGCCGACGCCTCACGTGTTGCGGCGCCTGTTCCGCCTGACTACACTGCCGGCGATGGAAATGTTTTCACAACGCGGCGCGCTTCGTCTGCGGCTTGCCGTCGCTGCGCTGGCTTTATTCGCCACCGCCGTATCTGCGCGCGCCGAATCCTGCGGATCGACGGCGTCGGGCTTCGGCGAATGGCTCGAGAGCGTCAAGCGTGAGGCGCGATCGAGTGGTCTCTCACAGCGCACGCTCGACGCCGCTCTCGCGAACATATCCTATGATCATGCCGTGATCGGCCGCGATCGGGGACAGCGGATTTTTCATCAAAGCTTCGAGAAATTCTCAAGCCGCCTGGTGACGCCCAGCCGGTTGAGCAAGGGCCGGGCGCTGCTCCAACGCCACGCCGCGCTGCTGCGGCAGATCGAGTCGCGCTATGGCGTGCCGGGCTCGGTGCTGGTGGCGATCTGGGGGTTGGAGACCGGCTTTGGCGCCGACAATGGGCGCTTCAAGACGTTGCAGGCGCTGGCGACGCTCGCTTATGATTGCCGGCGCGCCGCGCAGTTCAGGGACGAACTGAACAATGCGCTGACGATCGTCGAACGTGGCGACATGTCTCCCGCCCAGATGCGCGGCGACTGGGCCGGCGAAATCGGCCAGACCCAGTTCATGCCGTCGTCCTATCTCAAATTTGGCGTCGATTTCGACGGCGACGGCAGGCGTGATCTCATACGATCGACGGCGGACGCGCTCGCGTCGACGGCGAATTTCCTCAAAGGAAAGGGTTGGCGCACGGGCGCCGGCTGGGCCGAAGGCGAGCCCAATTTTGCTGTCTTTCTTGAATGGAACCAGGCGCGCGTCTACGCCAAGAGCATCGCATTGATGGCGACGAAGCTCGATAGCGGGCAGTGAACGGCCGCGGTCTGAGCCGTTCTATTCCCCTGGGCGATGGATTGCGGTCGTTTCATCGATTTTGAAGCGGCTGCTCTTCACAAATGGCCTGCGAGGCAAACAGCGCCCAAGAATGCTGCATTGGCAGGCTGATCGACAACGCGCTTCGCGCTGTGTCGAAGCGTGGCGCGACCCCCTGGTCGGCGTCCGCTTGCGGTGGCGTCGTTGCGGTGATTGACCATGGCCGCATCGTCGCCGCCGCAATCGTGAAAATCATGTTCGAGCCGCTCTGAATTCCCAATGGGTCAGTCTGAGCGCAATTCGTTTGGAGCATGGCCGGCATGGCGTCTTGGCGCGCAACGCTACGCGATGCTTTTTGATTGGATTCCGTTCCAAAGTGATGACCCGTGCGTCAGCTTGATTGCAGCTTAAGCAACGGCAGTAAACTCTACATTGGAATTGGAATAAATTTGAATAATACATAACAAAAGTACCACACAATAGCTGAAATATTTCTGAATTGTGAGCTGTTTGATTGACTAGAAAGAAATATCAGAGCTATGTGAATTCCAATGCCTGATGGCTTTGTGCTTTAACATAGTAAAGGCGAAAGAATGACTAAGAAGCATTCTCGGTTTTCCTGCATCGCCGTCCCCGCCGTCGGGAAAAAATCCTTAGCTCTCTGCGGTCTTGGCGCAACAATGGCTGTCGCCTGCGAAATCGCATCAGCCTTGGCGCAGAACGCGTCGCAGACATTGCCCCCGGTGACCGTGGATGCGCCGCGGGAAAAACCGCAATCCAAAGTGCGGCAGCAAGCGCCGCGTCCTGTCGGGTCGAGCGGGCGTGCGAGCGGCGTTCATCAAAGCGGCCCACGCCCGCATGTGGCGTCGGCGCCGCATCGCGCGACGTCTGCCGCGCAGCAGGCCGGTCCGACGGCGCCCTCCGGGCCGACTGTCGCGCCGTCTCCGCCAACGGGCGAAATCGGCAATCTGCCCCCCGCCTATGCCGGCGGCGAGATCGCTCGCGGCGCGCGGCTCGGCATGCTCGGCAACCGCGACTTCATGGATACGCCGTTCAATGTGACGAGCTACACGTCGGCGCTCATCGAGAACCAGCAGGCGCGCACCCTGCAGCAGGTGCTGGAGAACGACCCCTCGGTTGCATGACCACGTCGGCGGGGCACATCCGCGAGAATTTCCAGAATTCGCGGCTTTCCGGTGCTCGGCAGCGAGCTCGCGCTCAACGGCATGCAGGTCTCGCGCCCGACGGGCATGTGCCGACCGAGTTCCTCGAGCGTGTCGAAGTGCTCAAGGGACCGGGCGCGCTGCTCAATGGCATGGCGCCTTTCGGCGCGGTCGGCGGTTCGATCAATCTCGTCACCAAACATGCGGGCGATGCGCCGATCACCAGCGTTAGCACCGACTACACGTCGAGTTCTCAGTTCGGCACGCATATCGACGTCGGCCGACGCGGCGGCGACCACAATCAGTTCGGCCTTCGCTATAACGGCGTTTACCGCAGCGGTGGAACCGCGCTCGACGAACAATGGAAAGTGCGCGGCCTGAACGCGTTGGCGCTCGATTTTCGGGAAGAGCGCCTCAGGCTGTCGATCGACGCCTATCACAGCCAGGAAATCTTCAAGAACGGCAGCGCGCTCATGGCGAGCTTCAGCGGCATCGGCGTGGCGGCGGCGCCAAGCGCAACCAAGAATCTGTTTGTCGGCACGAACGCCCGGTTCGAGAACGCGGCCATTGAGGCGCGCGGAGAACTGGACATTGCCGAGAACGTCACGGTTTTTGCCGGCATCGGCTTTTTGGACAGCCGGAACTCCGGCTTCACCAACGGCACCCAGGCGACAGGCGTCAACCTTCTCGGCAACTATTCCGGAGCTCGAATCGTCAATCTGCGCGGCTACACCAATACGCTGTCGACGCAGGGCGGCGTTCGCGGTCAATTGGACACGGGACCGCTGCGCCATCAATTCGCGCTGAGCGCCTCGGCGCTGAAATTCAGCCAAAGTTCCGAATTCGGATTTGTCTCGCCTTACAGCTCCAATATTTATGTGCCCGTCACGCCGCCTCAGGCGCCGCCGCCGCCGGTCGTTCCGAACACGGCGTTCAATCCCAGTCGGCCGTATTTCGTAACCGATCCGAGAAAGACCGGAGAGACCTATCTGGCGAGCCTCGCTTTCGCCGACACGATTTCGGCCTTCGACGAACGCATTCAGCTCATCGGCGGTCTGCGCAGCCAGCGGGTGATGACCAAGACGTTCCAAGCCAATACCGGCTTGGAGACCAACTCCTACGACAGCCATCGTCTCTCGCCGGCCTTCGCGCTGATTGTGAAGCCGTTCGACAAACGCCTGTCGCTGTACGCCAACTACATCGAAGGCCTCACGCAAGGCTTGCGCGTCACCAATCCGCTCGCAACCAATTTCAACGAGTCGTTTCCGCCCTTCGTCTCCAAGCAGATCGAGACCGGCGCAAAACTCGATTTGGGCATTCTCGCGAATACGCTGAGCTTCTATGAGATCACGCAACCCACGCTCGCGACCGTGACCTCGGGAGGCCTGCTCTCCTATAAGCCGGTGCGGCAGCGCAATCAGGGCATAGAGTGGAACGTCTTCGGCGAGCCGTCGAAGGTTTCCGGGTGCTCGGCGGCGTCTCCTACATGATCGGCGTCATCACCCAGAGCGCCGACGGTCGAACGACCGGAAAGAACGCCTTCGGCATTCCAAGGTGGCAGGCGGAATCTTTATGGCGAATGGGATCTTCCCTATCTCGTCGGCGTGACGGCGGAAGGCCGCGTCATCTACACGAGCGCGCTCTATGTCGACTCGCTGAACTGGTATCGGATTCCCGAATGGACGCGTTTCGACGCGGGCGTGCGCTACGCGACGAAGGTTTACGGCGCGGACATGACGCTGCGCGCCAATGTCAACAATCTGTTCGATCACAGCTACTGGTCAGGCGCCTTCAATGATGGTTTCGCCACGCTCGATGCGCCACGCACCGTCCTTCTGTCGGCCACCGTCAACTTCTGACGCGGATGATGAGCCTCCCGCCCGCAGCGCTACAATTCGCGGCCTGCATCGCAATTATCGCGGGCGTGGTCGGCCTCTATCTCGGCGCGCCGAACCAAAGCTGGCTGTCGCGTCCCCTGCCTGCCTTGCGAAGCCGCGTCGCCGGCGCGTCGTTGCTGCTTCTCGGCGTTTTCCTGTGGCGTGAGACGGTTCAGCTCTCGACCGCGATTTTTGCGACGTTCGTCCTGACCATGCTTCTCTTCATCATTCTTCCGTGCCTGGGGGCGCTGCGATCTCTTATCGGGAAGACGCCATGACTCGGATCCGACGCGATTGGGTCGGCAAGACGTCGGCCGGCGCCGTTCTGGGCTTCAGCCTCGCGCTCGCGCTTGCCGGCCTGTTTGCGTGGATGAGTCCAGGCGGATTGGCGACGCCGAATAAATTTCAGCTCGTGATGTGGCTGGTCGCGCCGATATGGCTGACGACGCTCAGTTTTTGCTTCCTTTTTTATAGTGGCATACGCGCCTGGCTCTGGCTCGGCGCTGCAAATCTATTGGCATACGCGGGCCTTTTCGCCTGTCGCCTTTTACTGCGCTAATCGGGACAACGTATGATGCGCAGCGACATTGTTCGACTCTATAAGGCTGTTCATACGTGGACAGGCATCACCGCCGGGATGTTTTTGTTCATCGCTTTCTACGCCGGCGCCATCACCGTTTTCGCCGAACCGCTTTCGCGATGGGTTTCATCCCCGGCTCCGGGCCAACTCGCGCCGCTCGCGCAGTCGGATGAATTGATCACGCGCACGCTTGCCGCCCGTCCCGACGCCGCCAGGGAATTCACGCTTCATCTGGGCGAGACCGAAGATATTTGGGCGCGTCTCACCTGGCGTAAAGGCAGGGACGACAAGACGCCCTGGTCGGCGGATCTCTCTCCCGGAGGGGAGTTACGGCTCGCCCAGTCATATCATTCGAGTCTTGCCGACTTCGTCGACAACATTCATCGGACCGCCGGCATTCCAGGCGCGAGCGACATCGGCGAAACGGTCATGGGCGTCGTGAGCGTTGTCTATGCCGTCGCGCTTGTCTCGGGACTGATCATCGTTCTGCCTTCGCTGGTTAAAGATCTATTCGCGCTCCGCATCGGCCCAAATCTCAAGCGCATGTGGCTCGACGCGCATAATGTGATTGGCGTCGTCAGCCTGCCGTTCCATATCGTCATCGCGCTCACGGCTGTCGTCTTCTGCCTTCATGACCAATTGTACGATGCGCTCGACTATGTGGTCTATGATGGCCGGCTGAAGTCGATCATGGCCGCGAGCAACCCCTTCAACGCTATCAAGAATGACGAGCGGCCGGCGCCCATGTTGCCCGTCGACGCGATGCTCGACCGGGTAAAAGCGGCGGCGCCAAGTTTCGTCCCCATCGAGATGCGATATCGCAACGCCGGCGCCCGCGGCGCCTCGGTTCAGATTTGGGGACATGACGCGCGCTATATGATGAGAGGCAAGGGCTTTGCGGTCCTCAGTCCGGTCACCGGCGAGATTGCCAATACGGACTATCTGCCCGGGGGAGAAGGAACATGGACGGGCGTCGTGGCGACGCTTTTCGCCTTGCATTTCGCCTCCTTCGGCGGCGATATCGTGCGCGTCTGTTACTTTCTTCTCGGCATTGCAGGCGCCTTTCTGTTCTATTCCGGCAATTTGCTCTGGATCGAATCGCGCCGTCGAACCGAGCGGCGAAACGGCGGGCCGGTACATCAGAAGACATCGACGCGTATGATGTCCGCGGCCACGGTGGGCGTCTGTCTCGGCGCAATATGCGCGATCTCCTTGACGATCGTGACGGCGAAATGGCTGGACGGACGCGTCGCGAACATCGACGCGTGGCGCAATAGCGCCTATTACGCCGCGTTCGTCGCCAGCGTTCTCTGGTCATTTTTCAGGGGCGCCGCCCGAGCGGGCGTCGACCTTCTTCGCCTCGCTGCGCTGGCGACCGCCGCGATACCTCTCACGACGCTGGCGGGTTGGACGATTCCTGCGCTCGGGATGCGCGGCTCTGGCAGCATGGCCGCATTCGGCGTCGATCTCGTCGCGCTTGGCGCCGCCTTAACCTTCGTCTGGATGGCGGGGGTCGCTGCGCGCCGCGCGGAATATGGACCGGTAGACAGCGTTTGGGCCGCGCCACGGCGGAAATTGCGGGAAGCGGCTTGACGACGGCCGCCAGGTCCGGCCGGTCGCCACTTCTTCCAGCGCCGACGGCAAAGTAGGGCTAAGACTGTGCGGAGTCCTCTTCGCTCGGCGCAGAAGTCTCCAAGCTGCGGCCCTGCCACGGCCAGCGGCCTTCGAGCTCGACTTCCATCGTGAAGCTCATCGCCGTTCGGATCATCACGATCAGGCCCAGGACGAAGACGTTTTCGAGGCTCGGATGTTCGACCGACACCGTTCGGATGATATCGCCGCCGACGAGGAACTCTAACCCGAGCAGGATCGATCGGCCTACGTTTTTCCGGTAGCCGCGATAGGTGAGGGGATGCTCTCGCCAAGGCGTCAAAAAAGCCAGCGTCGACAGCGCCGCGCCAATAACAATGATCAGCACGCCGACGACGTCGAGCGCCAAGCCCGCGGCATTGATGATCTCGTGAATGCTCGCGAGGTAGGTCACGGACGCTCGGCCTTCATGCGACGGTTTCCAGTAGGCGCGAGAGCGCCGTGGCGTGGCCGATCAGCGGCAGCAGCGCGGCGAGCTCCGGGCCGCTCTCGGCGCCGGTAAGCGCGAGGCGCAGCGGATGGAAAAGCGCCTTGCCCTTCCTGCCCGTCGCCGTCTTGATGTCGCTTGTCCAGGCCGACCATGTCGTCTCGTCCCAAGGCTCAGGCGGCAAGAGCTGCGCTGCATCTTTCAAGAATGACTCGTCTTCGCGGACCGGCGCGATTTCGCCGTCGACGACGCGCCACCATGTCAGAATATCGTCGAAACGCGCAAGATTGCCGCGCGCCGCGCGCCATAAGGGCTCCGCCTTACGGCCGACGATGGTCAAGGCTTCGAGACGCTCGCGCACGTCGGCATAGTCATAGAGCGCGAGAGTGCGATGGGTCAAAGTTTCGAGATCGTCTGGATCGAAACGCGCCGGATTGCGCGAGACATGCGAAAGATTGAAGCTCTGCGCCAGCTCGTCGAGCGAGCGCACGGCGTGGATATTGTCGGAAGAGCCGGTCAGCGTCGCCAGCGCCGCGACGGCCATGGGCTCGAATCCTTCTTCGCGCAGCGAGGCGATCGAGAGCGATCCGGTGCGCTTCGACAGCGCTTCGCCGCCGGCCCCGACCAGAAGATTGTGATGCGCGAAAATCGGCGACGGCGCATGAGGCGCGAGGGCGTGAGCGAGCTGCAACTGCACGGCCGTATTGGTGACATGGTCCTCGCCGCGGATGACATGGGTGATCCCCATGTCGATGTCGTCGACGACGGAGGGCAACGTATAGAGAAAACTGCCGTCCTCGCGGATCAGCACGGGATCGGAGAGCGCCGAGCAGTCGATATGCGCCGGACCGCGAACGAGATCGGTCCACTCGACGACGCCAGGTTCGAGCATGAACCGACAGTGCGGCCGCCGGCCCTCGGCTTCGAGCGCCGCGCGGTCGGATGCGGTAAGGCGCAGAGCCGCGCGATCATAGATCGGCGGCAGGCCGCGCGCCTGCTGCATCTTACGGCGCTTCTCCAGCTCTTCCGCAGTTTCATAACAGGCATAAAGGCGGCCCGATCGTCGCAGGCGTTCCGCGGCCGCCTCATAGAGCGCGACGCGTTCCGACTGTCGGAAAACAGCGTCCGGCACGACGCCGAGCCAGGCGAGATCGATCTCGATTCCGCGCGCGAATTCCTCGCTGGATCTAGCAAAATCAGTGTCATCGAACCGTAGCGCGAATCGTCCATGGTGGGCGACGGCGAACAGGAAATTGAATAACGCGACGCGCGCGTTGCCGATGTGAATGCGGCCGGTCGGCGAAGGCGCGAAACGAACGATCGGAGAGGTCATGAGGAAGCTTCGTCAGGCGTTACCAGAGGAGGGTCGGCAGCAGGGTATACAGCCGCGGGTCTCCTCTGGCTCGCGCCGGGAGAAGATTCTCGCGCCTCCATCCTTTTGCCAAGACGCGGCGACTTTGTCAGTCGGAATATCGAATTGGCCGCGCCCCGGCGTTGCGCGGCGGCGGCCGTCCGACTCCGCCAGCGTCCGCCGTTGCGAGTCTCTGCGTTACGACTCTTAAGGAAAAAGCGCCGTTCATGATCCTGGCCTATATCTGCGCCGGCTGGTGCGCCGTCATTCTCACACTCAATTACACAAGCGTGGCGCTGATGTCCCGCAAATGCCGGGCGAGGGCGCGAAACCTGCCGCCGCCTGAAAATGCGCCGCCGGTGAGCATCGTGAGGCCCTTGCGCGGGCTCGAGCCGTTCAGCGAGGAGACGCTCGGCGCGACCTTCGATCTCGACTACCCCGATTACGAGATCGTGTTCTGCGTACAGTCGCCGAACGACCCCATTATTGCGCTGGTCGAGCGGCTGATCGCCGCGCATCCCAAACGGGAGGCGCGGCTGCTTGTCGGCGACGACTATGTCAGCATCAATCCCAAGCTCAATAATTGCGTCAAAGGCTGGGACGCAGCGCGTCACGATTATGTGATTCTCGCCGATTCCAACGCGCTGCCGCCGCGCGATTACATCCAGACGATGCTTGCCGCGTTCCGCGACACGACGGCGATGAGCGTTTCGATGCCGATTGGCTCGTGCCCGAAAGGCTTTTGGGCGATGGTCGAATGCGCCATCCTCAATACGTTTCAGGCGCGCTGGCAGTATGGCGCCGAGGCGATCGGCGCCGGCTTCGCCCAGGGCAAGAACATGATGTGGCGGCGCGACGTGCTGGACAGAGCCGGCGGCATTCGCGCTCTGGCGAGCGAAGTCGCAGAGGACGCGGCGTCCACCAAGGTCATCCGCGCACAGGGCATGGACGTACGCCTCGTCGACATGCCTTTCGAGCAGCCGCTTGGCAAGCGCACCGCGCGGGAGGTCTATTCGCGGCATGTGCGCTGGGCGCGTCTGCGCCGGGCGACCTTTCCCGCACACTATATCCCTGAATTTATGAACGGCAGTTTCGCCGCGATCGTGCTCGGCGCTTACGCCGCCCTCCAGCTCGACGGCGGCATTTCGACGGTGGCGCTCGTCACGGCGCTCATCGTCCTTTCCATGCATGGCGGCGAGATCTGGCTCGCGCGCGTTTGCGGCTTCCCGCTCGACTGGCGCACGCCTTTTGCGCTGATCGTGCGCGATCTGATGCTGCCGGTCATGTATATCGACGCGCTGATCTACGACGACTTCATCTGGCACGGCGCCGCGATGACCGTGCGCGAAGCCGAAGAAACGACAGGGTGACGCGCCGCTGTCGTCAATCGTCAATTTGCGCAACAGAAGCATCAGTTCTTACGTCAATAGAACCATCGACGCACCCTTGGGAATTCGGGCTGAATCCCCAAAGGTGGCGTCACTTTCATAAGCGGCGCTCGTTCACGCCACACGGCGCTCATAAATTTTAGCTAGCGACCGTCGCTTATCCGACTGCCGCCCAACGGCGTCAGGCGCTTGGATTCTGGCCCGCGTTTCGTCGCCTTCGGCACGATCGTTACAGGCTCGGCTTTAGGCGACGGAGACACTTTTTGCAGATTGATCGAATCCGACGCCGATGACGGCAGATGAGCCTCGGCTACAGCGCTTCCCGTCGCCAGCGCAATGAGCGCAACCGAAGCGCAACCCGCGAAAAAAAGCCCCAGGGAGCAAAGAATTTTGATCTTACGCATAATGTCCTCCTCAAAATATCAACGAACCAATGTTAGCGCGAAGACGGGGAAATTCTGTGCGGGAGCGCACTTTCAGATCGTGCGGGGCCCGCCATTCTGCACCGACCATGCAAGGAACCCGTCGCAGTCGTCTTGCGTTTTTAAAGGGTCCATGCTTCAATCGATTTATTGCGTGGACCTCCGTTGGGAGATCACTATGAAAAGAAATTTTTTTGCACTCATGGTAGCTATAGCGCTCGGGTTTGGCATTGCTACTGGCGGGACTATCGTCTCAGTTCCCGCAGCGCTCGCCGACGGTCGTTAAAGGCCTTCAGGCTTTCAAACCACGTGCGCCGGAGAAGCGTCTAATTTCCGGCGCCAGAATTTGACGCCATTCGCTCCTGACCGATCACGGTTCAGGTTGAGCAAGGTCGACCATGAAAGCAGTATATTCTGCGCTGACCTGGACTTTCGCGTTTTCGCTTATTTCAACTCCGGCTTTCTCCACGTCAAATGAATTGTTGAAAGCTTGTTTGGAGGAAAGAAACAGCGACAGCGCTCTAGACATTTGCGCCAGGGCGATGGAACAGACGAGTGCCACGCAGGATATCGCTCGCATCTTGGTTCGTCGGTGCGTGGCCTACGCGGAGAACGCCAATTACGCGGCCGCAAAACAGGCGTGTAAAGACGCGATAAGCAAAGACGGCAAAAGCGCTATCGCTTACTATGATCTCGGAAACGTCTTTATGCGTGAACAGCGCTATCACGACGCCATCTTGAATTATGACAAGGCGACGTCAATCGACAGGAACTATGCAAAAGCATTTAATAACAAATGCTATACTTATAATTATCTGAAAGCTTACGACCTTGCCGTCAAGGAATGCGATAAAGCCATCAGCATCGATTCAAAACAACCCTCGTTTTTTGTCGGGCGCGGCAATGCGCTCCTCAACAAGGGCGACCTTCACAAGGCCGAGACTGACTACCTGACGGCAAAGGAACTGGACCCGAATAACCAGAGCGCGCTCGTGGGCCTCGCTGCGGTCCGTCAGCAGGCCGGCGACTATGCCGGCGCGATCAAGCTGCTCGATCGCGTAAACATCAGTCAGACTGAGGACGCCGCGACGGTGCTGAATAACCGGTGCTGGACGCGCACTCTTTCAACGTCGGACAAGGCGGAACTCTCCATTGCGTTAAATGACTGTACCGAAGCGCTGGGCATTCTTCCAACCGCGGACTGGGTTCTCGACAGTCGAGCGCTGACCTATTTGAAGATGGGAGAACTGGACAAGGCCGCCGAAGATTACAGACAGGCATTGATCCTGGACCCGGCGAAAGTGTCTTCGCAATATGGCTATGGCCTCATCCTTCAAAAAAAGGGGGATAAGCGCGGCGAGAATTACATCAAGAGGGCCATTGAGGCGGACCGGAGCATTTCAGAGGAATTTATGAAATACGGCGTAATTTTTTGGTGAGCCGCAGTTTGGAGCGGGGCGATGCATGTTGAAGCGTGCAACAATGTTTTTCTAGGCGGCGTCACGCTGGGCCTGCACGTGGTGCTTTACGCGGCGCTGCTCTTGTTGCCGCTTGTCCCGGCCTATGTGATTTACAAAAACTTCCCCGCGCCCACTAATCTGGATGGCGCTTTTTTTGGCTTCACATTGAAGGCCGGCGGCGCCTTCGCCGGATATCTGGCCCTGTTTCTATTTCTGATTTTGCCGAAGCAGAACATGGTCGACAGCGGGGAGAGAATTATCTCGTCAATTCAACAGCCGGCTTGGAAAATTTCGGCGGACGTCGGGTTCAAAAACAGACTGAACCAAGACGACGATCCCAACTCCTACCTCGAAAACCTTTCCTTCGAAACGTCGCCTGAACTGTTGGAGCACAGGACCCAGCACATAACGATGTGGATCCCGGACAAGGCCGGAGAACTTCCGCAAGTCATACTGACAGCAGGAAAATATAGAGCGGTCGTTCATTTGAAAAATGAAATAGAAAAATGGCGATCTAACGCTCATGATACTGCAATTGCATCATTTGACCAGACAGAAAAGAGAATAGAGCTTAAGAATATACTTATGCAGGAGCCCCCATGCAAAGGATGTTATGGGTCGGCGTCAAGCTTTGATCTGCCAAAAATCAGCGATGATTTAGAGCCGGTCAAGCGCGAAGCGCCGTTGACTGACTCCGATATTCCTCATCGCCCGGCCGGCAGAAAGGCTGGGCGGCCGAAATAAGGAGAGCGCTGCGCGAGTCAGCCTCTGCCCATGGCGAAGGCCCCGACTTTCCCGCACGCAAAGGCGCGATCTTGGCCCAAAGTTAGAGCGTCCGCCTCTCGTAACTATGATTACTGGATGCGGAGCGCTTGCTCTGAAGCATTTGATTTTATTGGTGGGCGCACAAGGGCTCGAACCTGGACCCGCTGATTAAGAGTTAATTTCCAGCCCAAAATCTAGCACTTTGAAAAAACGTGAAAAACCCCGTGTCCGCACGATAAGCTGTTGATTCAATTCTGACAGCATTTGACAAATCAGACGCCGTGCGACACTACTAGCGCGGATCTGTCTTAAACCGGTTCGTATCCGGCGGCGGCGAAGAAATTTGCGCATTCATGCGGCGTGAATTCGTGGAGCAGAGAGCCGATCTGTCCCAGAGGGCGTCGACGGTTCGCTCGGCTGCCTTTCGCAGCAGCGCTTTGAGTTTTGAGAACGCCATCTCGATTGGATTGAAGTCCGGACTGTAGGGCGGGAGATAAAGCAGCGTCGCGCCTGCCGCCTCGATCGCCTTGCGCACATTTGCGCCCTTGTGGCTGCCGAGATTGTCCATGACGACAATGTCGCCTTTGCGCAGCGTCGGAACGAGAACCTGATCGACATAGGCCTGGAACCAGACGCCGTTGATCGGTCCGTCGAGGACAAAAGGCGCCGTTAAACCTGTGCGGCGAAGGCCGGCAACGAAGGTCGTCGTTTTCCAGTGTCCATGCGGAATGCTCGCGCGCAACCGCTCGCCCTTCGGGGCGCGCCCGCTCTTGCGCGCCATATTTGTCGTCGCCCAAGTCTCGTCGATGAACACGAGCTTCTCTGGGTCGAGGTCGAGTTGGCCATCGAACCAGTCTTCGCGTCGCTTTACGATGTCCGGCCGGTCTTGCTCGCTCGCATGGGCCGTCTTTTGAATGTCAGACCGCAGCGGTCGAGAAACGTCCACAGCGTCGCGCGGCTGGCCTTGATGCCGCGCTCAGCGAGCAGCCGCTCCAAGAGTTCGCTGATGGTCAAATCCGGCGTCGCCTCGATCAATCCCAGCAGATAGTTCCGATGTGGATCGAGCTTCGAGCGTCGCGGCTGTCCTTGCTTGCGCGCGGCGCGTTCGCCCGTCTGGCGCGCCCGCCGCACCCAAACAATCGCCGTCGCGTCGCCGACCCCAAATCGCGCCGCGGCATGGCGCGCCGGCAAACCCGCCAAGGCCGCGTCAATCACGCGATCACGCAAATCCTGGCTGTAGGCCCGCGCCATATCCGTCTCCATCGCTATCGCGAAGAAGGAATCATGCCGCGTCCGATTCGGGATCCCATCAGAATCGGAAAATCACGAACGCGCTCTAACCGTCCGAATTGCCACATCTGGACGGACATAGTGCGGACACGGCAAACCGGCTGATTATGTCGCAGCGGCTTACGGACACGATCGTCAAGACCCTCGCGGCGCCCGCGACGGGCAATAAGATTCACTATGACGTCGACCTCTCCGGCTTCGGCGTCCGCGTCACGGCTGCGGGGGCGCGATCCTTCGTGCTCAATTACCGCGTTGGCGTTCGCGAGCGACGGCTCACAATTGGCAGATGGCCGGATTGGAGGGTCGCGGCGGCTCGCGAGGAAGCGCGCCGGCTAAAGCGCCAAATCGATGTAGGGGAGGACCCGCTCGCCGACGCCGAGGCGGAGAGAGGTGCACCGACCGTCGCCGATCTATGCGCGCGCTTTCAAAGCGAGCACCTTCTGAAACGCCGGCCGGCGACGCAGCGAGACTATTCCGCGATTATTCGCCGTGAAATCCTGCCGGCTCTCAAACACAAGCGCGTCGCGGAAGTGACGCATAGCGATATCGACGCCTTGCATCGAAAGATTTCGAAGCGCGCGCCTTATCTTGCAAATCGCGTCGCGGCCGTCTGCAGCCGAATGTTCTCGCTCACGATCAAGTGGGGATGGCGCGCCGACAATCCCGCCCGGGGGATCGAACGCAACCAAGAGGACAAGCGCCATCGCTATTTGTCGCCGGATGAACTGGCGCGGCTGACTGAGGCCCTCGCGATGCTTCGGGATAAGCAGGGCGCGAACATTATTCGGTTGCTCCTGCTGACCGGCGCGCGGCGCGGCGAGGCGCTTGCGGCGCGTTGGCAGGATATGGACCTCGGCGCGGGCGTCTGGACGAAGCCCGGCGCGGCGACGAAGCAAAAGACACTGCATCGCGTTCCACTGTCTGCGCCTGCGCGTCAGCTTCTTTCAGACCTCCGCGCGCGCGCGGCCGAAGATGCCGTTTTCGTCTTTCCCGCCGATGGCGCGACCGGGCATCGCGCAGAAATCAAAAAAACGTGGGCGGCGTGCTGCAAGGCGGCCGGGCTGCATGACGTGCGCGTCCACGATCTTCGTCACAGCTTCGCGTCCTATCTCGCGAGCGCCGGCCAGTCGCTTCCGATCATTGGCGCGCTGCTCGGCCATTCTCAGCCGGCGACGACGGCGCGCTACGCGCATCTGCTCGACGACCCATTGCGGCGCGCAGCGGACGCGGCGGGCGCGACGATCCAAGCGGCGCTGGGCGGGAAAACGGAAGGCGAGGTTACGCCGATCAAGGGCAGGGGGCGCAGCCGATGAAGAAGAGATCGAGAGATTTTGCAATCCTATACAATATCGATGGTCAGCGTTTGTTAGAAAAAGGCCCGCGTTCCCCGGAAGACGACGACGCACTCGGGGTAATTGCGCATGCAATCAAAATGATTGACGAGATCATCAAGCGCGACTCTATAATAGAGAAAGAGCGCAAATTGCTTTGGCGCAGCCGTCGCGCGCTGCATTCAACTCGCTTGGTAGTGGATGGCCTCAATTGGCGTGACAGGATCATTATTGCGCGTGGCCTGTTCGCGATGGCGACAACAGCGCGATACTATAATCCGCTTGATGATTATGCGGTGCGCATGACGAAAAGGTTCGTCAAGAACTTTCGGGCGCAACAGGCCGCTGTAGGCCGTAGAGCCAGATCGCAAAAGCCGGAAGAACTGGCGCTGATGGCTGCAATCGGCAAATCGCGCGGCAATGGTCACGTCGCGAAGCCGACGAAAGAGGCGAGTGCGATTCTCGACCAGGTAAACAAAGACCTCGTGGACGCCGGATTTAAGCCGGTAAAGGTCGATGTGGTGCGCCGTCGACTAGAAAAATTCCCGCGCTCTTGAAGAACGCATAAGAAGTTTTCCGCGCTCTTGAAGAACGCGGTTTAGCGGTATTGCGACACGCGTCCATCCATTCTTATTGAACTGCTGTCACCGGCCGCCAATGGCAGAAATGGAGACAGCAAATGAATAACAATGCAGGTGTGCTCGCCGGCTATGTTGACGAAGTGACCTTCGCGGCGGAAGCCCGCATCTCACAGCGGACAAGCGCGCGCTATCGCAAACAACCCGACGGACTGCCATACGTCGAATTTGGCGGTCGGATTTATATCCCGCTCACCGAAGCGCGCGAGTGGCTTGGGGCGAAAATAAAGCGCCCGAACCAGCGTCGGCGGGCCGCGTGACGCGTCATGGGCCATACAGCAAAGAGCCCGCCGGCGGCGACCGGCGGGACTCCGAATGCGCTTTCATGCAGGCTCGCTGAAGGCAGTTCGGAACATAAGCCTAAAGCCAACTTGCCGCAAGGATTGCCGAACCGCGCTGTCTCACCTGACCTCGAAAAAGAAACCGCCGCCCGAGGCGGAATTACGGGCGGCGGCAATAGGGAGATAGAGAAGGCGTCGAACCTTCAGGGCGGAGACTACGCCGCATTTCTTCGCAGCGCAATAACTCTCCCGCAAGTCCGCGCCGCTCTTGAGCGCGACCGGATGGCGCGTGAACGCCTCGGCCTCATTCGGTGGGAGGCGGGTCGATGAGCGGGCGCGGCCTTTCGCAAACCTCAAAGCGGATAATCGAAGCCGCCTACCACGTCCTTGAAACGGAGCATCCGGCAAGCGTCAGGGCGGTCTGCTACCGCCTCTTTGCGTGTGGCGTCATCGACTCCATGAAGAAGGGCGAGACCGACAAGGTTTCGAGGTTGCTCGTCTACGCCCGCGAGAATGAAATCATTCCCTGGGAGTGGATTGTCGACGAGACCCGGGAGACCGAGATCATCTCGGCATGGTCTGACCCGGAAGACTACTTCAAGACGGTCGCTCGGGCCTTCCGCAAGGACCTTTGGCAGACCCAGGACGAGCGCGTCCTAATCGTTTCCGAGAAGGGAACGGTCCGGGGCACGTTGCAGCCGGTCATTGACCGCTTCGCCGTTCCCTTTCTTGTCATGCACGGCTTTGGCTCCGCGACCGCGATACATGACCTCGCCGAGCAAACCACCTTCGCGGATCGCCCGCTCAATATTCTCTACGTCGGCGATTGGGACCCGAGCGGCCTCTATATGTCCGAAGAGGATTTGCCGCGCCGTCTGGAGCGATATGACGCCGACAACTACGACCTGCGGCGCATCGCTCTAATCGAGAATGACTTGCGCGGATTGTCATCCTTCGACGCGGCGACGAAATCAGGCGACCGCCGCCACAAGTGGTTTGTCTCCAATTTCGGCAACCAGTGTTACGAGCTGGACGCCATGGCGCCGAGTGCGTTGCGGGCGCGAGTTGAACTGGAGATCTGCCAACACATCGCGTGGCAGCCTTGGGAGCGCGCTGAAAAGGTCGCCAAGGTCGAGGCCGAGAGCATCAGGATCATCGACTGGAAGGGACTATTTTCGGGTAAGCCTAAGAATACTGACGGAGGCGCTCAATGACCCGCGCTCGCCTCAACAACCGCCGCGCGCATGAATCCCGCGAAATCGAATTTGATGGCCGTCGCTTTTCGCTCGGCATTGGCTTTGACGACACTGGCGCGCCGGCCGAAGTCTTCGTCACGGCTCCGCGCGCCGGCAGCGGGTATGCGGCACTCGCCCGCGACGCCGGAATCCTTCTCAGCCTCGGTCTGCAAAATGGAGCCGATGTCGCCACGATCCGTCGCGCCCTCACGCGCGAGGCGGACAATTCGGCTGCTTCCTTGCTCGGCGCCATCGCCGACGAAATCGGAGGCGAGCGCGAATGAGCAACGTCATCGGAATCGACATAGGCGCAAAAGGCGCGCTGGCGCTGCTTTCACCGTCCGGGGAGCTGCTTAAAATCGCCGACATGCCGATCATGCGCGACGGTCCCGCCAATCGTGCGAATGTCAACGCGCCGCTTCTGGCAAGCGTTGTCTATCGCTGGCAGGCGTCGCGGGCATTCGTTGAATATGTCGGCGCGCGCCCCAAGGAAGGTCCTACAGGGGCTTTTGCCTTCGGGAGGTCGAAGGGCGTCATCGAAGGCGTCTGCGCTGCCGCCGGTCTTCCCGTGACCTTCCTGACCCCGCCGACTTGGAAGCGCCTTATCGGCATTCCGCCGGGCAAAAATGGCGTAAAGGACGCGGCCCGCTCGGAAGCTATCCGACGATGGCCCAACAAGGCTGAGTTGTTCGCGCGCATCAAAGACGATGGGCGCGCCGAGGCGGCGTTGATCGGGCTCGCCGGCTTATTGCGCGAGGTGCGGTCATGAACCCGCCCGTGTCCTTTCCAATCCCCAGCGCCGCGGAACAATGCCGCGCACACATCGCCGAGCTTGCCGGCGTGATCGGCGCCAACGCCGAAATTATCGGTCGCTATGCAGAACTCGGCGACGACGTCGGGCTCGAATATCAGTTGCGGCGATTGATCCTGCATGTTCGCGCCGCCGCGGCGACGTTCAAGGATCTCGCCAAAATAGAAAACGCGCGCCGCGCGGAAAGCGAGGCCGCATGAGCGATCGATCGCATGTCGACGAGGCCTTAAACGAATGGCGGCGCGAGACGCGACGGAGGCCATCAGAGCCACACGATAAGGCCATTCATGACGACTCGCCTCTACTCGAAGAGCCGCCATGGGCATATGAGCCGCCAGGCGAGTTGATCCATGTCGCGAACGGTCGCGCCGCGGAAGCTCCAGTCGCACCGCTCATATTCAAAACCGCCGCGACATTTGCTGGCGAATATGTGCCGCTCGCCTACACGATCGAACCGTTTCTTCGCTCGTCGTCGCTCTACGCGCTCACGGCGCGCACCGGCGCGGGGAAGACAGGATTCCTCGTCGTCGCCATGCTCGCCGTCGCGACCGGACGCGCCGACATACTTGGACGCGAGGTGACGCAAGGACGCGTCGCCTATCTCGCGTGCGAGAATCCCGACGATATCCGCATGCGGCTCATGATCGCCGCGTATTTGCTGAACATCGATCTACGCTCGCTCGGCGATAACATCGTCATTTTGGATCGTCGCGAGAAACCCGAAGCGGTTCACGCCGCCCTAGCAAAACTTGCCGAAGAGAAACCTTTCCGCCTCATTATCGTCGACACGCTCGCCGCCTTCTTTGACGGCGACAATATCAACGACGCCGTGCAAGGCGGCCAGTTCATGCGTCGCCTGCGGCCGCTAACGCAGATTGCCGGCCAGCCATCGGTCATCGTTGCCGCTCACCCCGTCAAGAACGCCTCCGAAGACAACCTCGTGCCCTATGGCTCGGGCGCGATCCTCAACGAACTCGACGGCAATCTCACCCTCTGGAAAAAGCCGGACAGCGGAATCGTGTCCCTGCATTGGCAGGGAAAGCTCCGCGGCCTGGAGTTCGAGCCCGCGCCATTCCGATTTGAGGTGACAGGTTGCCCTGAAATCTTGGACGCAAAGGGGCGCGAGGTTCATCTGCCGACAATGCGGCCGGCGTCCGAGGAATCCGCGGAAAACCGAGAACAACAGGAAACTGATGGAAAGCGTGCGCTGCTCTTGGAAATGATTAGCAATCCAGGGGCATCACAAGCCGACTATGCAACGGCGCTCGGCTGCTCGAAATCGAGCATCAATCGGCGTCTCCAATCTTTCGCCAGAGAACGCCTCGCCGAGCAGTTCCTCGATAAATGGAAGATCACGGAGCGGGGGCGCAAATGCGTCGAGTGAGATTTAACAGGCGGAACGCTGTCGCCCGCAAACCCCCGGAAAACGTGGGTTTTGGCCGGAACGCAAAAAAGCCCGGAAAACTAAGGGGTCGTTCCGCCCGTTCCGCATGGGCGGAACGGAACGATGGGCGGAACGCTGTCGCCCGCAAACCCCCGGAAAACGTTCGTTCCACCCGGAACGATGGGCGGAACGAATACCCAAAATCGTCTCCGCGTTCCGCCTCTCTCTCTCTCTTAGGAGAGAGGGCGGACGGAACGATGGGCGGAACGGCAGTCTCGAATGAAGCGAAGACAGCCCCTCAACGAATTGGCGAGGCCGCGAGGTCGCGCATGACGGGCGTCGGTCACACGCCACCCCTCGCGGGTCCTCCCGGCGACTGGGCAGATACGGGTGAGGCGGGGCCTCGGGGTCCCCGTAGGTGCAAGGGTGCAAAAGGTGTTTCGCTTCGCCACAGGACGAGCCAGAAACCGGCCGCCCATGCGTCTTTCGCAAAGCCAAGCGGCCAAGTAGCGCGCGACGCCATATCGCGCTCAGCGGCCTTCTCTGCTCAAACAAAGAGGATCGGCTAAAATGATAGATAAAGCAGCGACGGATGGCCTCACGCCAACGGAGTTCGCGCGCCGCGATGGATGCTCTGCAACTTTGGTCCGGCGTCGGGCCAGGGCCGGGTATTTGCCGACGCTGCCGAACGGGCGGATTTCGCCGGCATACGTCGGAACGGCATGGCGGGCCAGCGCAGCGCCTGGCGCAAAGCCGGTTTCGAGCGTCAAGGCGTCAGACGGTGCTCCGAACACGGATGGTCCCCCGCCTTGGTTGCGGCCGGTTCACGATTGCGACGATCCGCTCGCGAAAGGCGTCTTGCTGGGCGTCCTGGCGATGTTCAGCGCGATCGAAGCGTTGACCGCCGCCGCCGCGCTCGAAGCGGGCAGCGAAATCCCCGTCGCCAAGCTGGCTGGCAGGCTTACGGCCATCGCGTTCGCTGGACACGCGGCGGATTTCATGCGCGCGAACCGGATCGAGCCATTCGAGCATGACGACGACCCGCGAATCTGGCGACCCGACGACGTGAGCCTGAGCGTCGACTGGCGGAAAATTGCCGAAGACACTGGCGTTCCATACGAGCCAAAAAAGTGGGCCGCCTATGCTGCCGCGCGCAAAGCGGAGATTTCGCGGGAATGCGAAGCCGAAGCGGCTGAGGCAAGGCGCGCCAAGAAGGCCGGCGTCCGCAAAGCCTCTCACAGCGCGAAATAGTCCACGATGACGCCGGCCGACGCTCTACTCGCTGAAGCTGTTGAGTTGCGGGCTCGCGCCGAAGCCGCCGAGGCCGAAGCGCGACGCCTCCAGGCGCAGGAACGCGAGGACGCGATCGTCGGGGCGCTCGTCCTTTATGACGGCGAGTTGTGGACGCGGGCCAAGGCGCTCGCCGTCGACTTGAACTCATATGCGGCGAACGGCTGGCGGCGCGAATTCGCTCTCGACGAATTGCCGGACAGCACGCCTCAGAAACGCCGCGCGTGGCACAGGATTTTGCTCAGTCGCGGCGGCGATACGATCGGCGATCGCCAGATGTTCAATATCGCCAAATTGAAATCAGGCGCGCTTGCGATTTCAACGGGCGATATGTGATTCTCAAATCACCGACAGAAAATGAGCGGGTGAAACATGGGTGTTTTTAGTTTTCTCCAGCCGCCAAAGAAGGGCGCGCCGGCGACACAGATTGCGGCGCTTGAAGAATCGCTCGCCAAACTGCGCGGCGAGCACAAAAGCGTCCAGGCCATAGTTGAAGGCCATGGCCAGAAACGCGCCGAAATGTTGCTGTCGGATGCAGCCGACGCCGATATCGTCAGATTGGACGCCGACGCCGATCTTGCGCGCATTCGGCTGGAGCGGTTGGAGCTGGCCGAATTGGAGCTGACCGATCGCCTTGAACGCGCACGCGACAAATCCGAGCGCGAACGGCTGGCCGGCGAGCATGAGCGAGCCGCCGCGCAAATCGAGACGGCGACGAAGGCGCTTGAGGCTCCGATCGCACAGCTTGCTGCGGCCTTCGCCGATCTTGTCAAAGTGATTCCGCAAGAAACCGGCGTCGCCAAGGACTTCGAGGGCTTTCTTCAGTCGCAGCCAGCGCTGCCCGCGGACATTGCGCAGGCGATCCTCGGCAACGCCCTTTGTGCCGCTGCTCCCAACCTCTTCGAGGCGATCAAAGTGGTGAGCCGCGGCGCAAACGCGCAGCCGATCGCGTCTGCCGAGAACGTCCTTCGCCCCTATGGCCTTAGTGGCCTGAAAATCTCTTCGCCGGGCAGATGGGCGGGCGCGGAACGGCAACCCTTGTCTGCGGCTGAAGCCGCTCAGCTCGTCATCGTCGGCCCACTTCGCGAGAAGGCGCGGACGCTACTCACAGGCGACGCCGAGCTGATGCAGGCGGCCGAATAATGGTTTCCGTCGGCGGTGTTCAACCTTGCCGCCGACGGCCAGGCGCGCGGTCTACTTTGGCGAGCGGACCGCGCGCCCATTTCACCAACATACGGAGGCACAAAATGACGATTGATGAAAATGCACTCGCCGCCGCCGAGCGGCTTTCCGGCTTCGAGGAGAGAGCGCGCCGAGCCGGCGCAGGCGCGGGAATGTTTGGCGAGGGAAAGCCGAAGGACTTCGACCGCTGGCCTTCGAACGCCCAGGCAGCTTACGACGAATCTTATGCGCAAGGACGCCGGTGTCGGCGCGTCGCCGAGGGCAAAGAACAGGTAGCAGCGGCCGAGCCGAGTATCCCGGCGTATGCGACAAGCCGAGAGCAGCTCGCCGCCGAATTTCAGCGCCGCGCTGATCTACAGCGCGAGTTTCTTTGCGCGGATGACTTCGTCGCGTTCACGATGGCGGAGCGCTCCGGCGCGCTGCGCATTCATCGTCGGCCCGGTGCATCGGCCGCGTAACTGTGACGCGTCTCTCCTACGACAAGGCGGGCGGCGGCTTCGCGCTGCCGCTCGCCGCGCGTTGATGAGCTGAGGATCAATCCGCATGTCGAAAATCGTCAAGGGCGTCACCGGCGTCGGCTCCGCAGTCCTCGGCACGGCCGCGCCTTTTTTACCTCCGGGCCTGAATGTTCTGGCTGCCGCCGGCAGCGTCGGTCTCGGCGTTGTCTCCAACTCAATCAAAACCGGCGGCGGGAGCAGCTATCAGCAGCAACTTCAGACGCTCCAGCAAATCGCGGAGCTTCTGAAAAGGCCCCCGCCGCTTTCGCAGACGGTCAACGTTGGCGAACAATCGCCGCGAATTCTGGCTTTCGGGCGTGTGCGTCAGTCTGGGATTTCGTTTCTCAAGGAAAACACGCCGGCTAAACAGGACCTGTTCGAGGGGCTTTATCTCAATGAGGGGCCGTTTGACGGCGTAGATGCGTTCATCTGCGACGATGAGCTTGTGCCGCTGACGCCGAGCGGTCCTGATCCGACGATCTTCATCCCGACGACAGGTTCAAAATACACGCCGAGCGGGCGCGGCGGATACAACACGCTGCTTCTTGTCGAGTTCGTCAATGGCGTTGCATCCGGATATTGGTCGCATATCGGCGGGACAGTTCTTCCATCCGCGCCATTTGATGCGGCATGGGCTCCGTTCTGGGACAATACGCACCTCGGCAAGGGGATTTCCTGCGTTTATGTGGACGCCAGGGCTCCGGCGTCCGCCGCCGATCGCCTCACGGTCTATCCGAACGGCTTCCCGCAATATTCGATCATCTATCGCGGCGCGCGCGTTTACGACCCAAGGGACGGTTCGCAGACATTCGACGAAAACAATTTCGACATTTACAATACGAGTTGGAAATGGAGCGAAAACCCCGCTCTCTGCCTCGCGCATTATGTGAACTGGCTGCGATCGCAAAATTTGACCGCGATCCTTGGCGTCAATTGGGACGCCGTCGCCGAAATGGCGAACGACTGCGATCGCCTCGTTCCAGTGCGTAAGACTGGGTTTAACGGCGGCGGCATCAGCTATGAGCCATTCGCTCGATGCTCGGCTCTTGTCACGCTCGATATGGAGCCCCGCGATGTTATCGCAAAGTTCTTGGAATGCTGCGACGGTGACTACGGGATAGATCAGAACGGCCTGTTCACGCCTTGGGTCCGCAAATGGGAAGAGCCGCAGGTTGTTTTTGGGAACATTCTCGGAGACTTCACGGAAGAGCTGGGCCCATCGTCGAATGACGAAGTCAACTACGTCCACAGCACGTTCATTGACCCGAGACAGGGCAACAAGCGCGTTGAAGCGCCGATCTATATCGATGCAAATTCAGAGGCGGCAGTCGGCCGCAGAACTGGCGGGTTCGTCTACGATTGGGTCACGTCATCAAACCAAGCCTATCGACTGACCGCGCGCAAGATCAAGCGCGTTAATCAGCGGCGGCGCATCACTTGTTCGCTCGGCGTCCAGGCAATGACGGCGCTGCAACAGCGTGTCGTCAGATTGAACGCCACGGAATTTGACCTTGCCGGAGTCTTCCGCGTCGAAGCTCTGACGCCAACTGACGACACGCTTGCCAATTGGCAGGCCGAGCTGGTCGAAGTCTTCGAAAATGATTTTGACGACGAGGTTCAACCAGAAGACCCGACCGACGGGTTCAAGATCGTCAATCGCCCGACGCTGACCACGCCATCAACACCAATCGCCGCCGGCGTATCGACAGGCTCCGGCGTCGGCGTCGCGCAACTCTCGCTCGATCTGAACCAAAACGATCCTACCGACGCGCAGCCGAGCATAACTGCCGCCGACCTTCTTACCGATCCAACAGTTCAGATGGACGGAAGATGGTCGACGGATGGCGGTTCGACTTGGAGCGCGTTTGATGTCCAGCTTTCGCAGCTCATCCTGCAAACGCCAGAGCTGCCGAGCGGAACGACCGTAACCATGCAGGCGCGCTTCGTGACGCCAGACGGGACGACGGGCTCCTATTCGTCGTCCGTCGTTCAAGTCATCCCCTAAGAGGATCACGATATGAACGCCGCCGCCGAAGATATCTGTCGCCGCTTCAATCCGTTTGTTTGGATGCTGGCTGGCGCGCCAGAGTCATCACGCCCCATTATGCTTGAAACGTTCCGTCAAGAGATGGTGCGGCAAATACGCTTGGACGGTCAGTCCGACGATCCTGAGTTTCACGCGACGTGCATCTGCAAAATCATTTCCCGGCGCGTGTATGAAATCGAGGCGCGAGAAAGCGGGCGGGCGTAATGATCGGCATATCTGCGGAGCGGCGCGCCGAGGCCGTCGCGATGTATGGCAAGTGCAAGAACCTTCGCACGGTCGCCGTGGCGTTCAACGTCTCGCACGAAAGCGTCAGAACATGGGTGCGCGAGGCGATGACAATGCCAACCTCATCGCCGGCAAAGATGCGTGAGGCCGTGCGCGGGCCGATCTATGTGAACGGCGTGCGGCTTGGAAGGCTGGCGTTGTGGACCTGAGGCGGATTGAGTATGCCGGCACGGCGTTCTCAGAGGATAGAACGATGCTTTCACTCGAAGAATTGTGGAAATTGCGGGTAAACGCTGATGTGGCGAAGGAGGCTTTTGTCCAGGGAGAAAGGCGTCTTGCCGACATACTCGATACAAAGAAAACAATCGAACAGAAGGCAACGTCTATGTTCTCTGCCTATGTTACGATTGCCCTTGCGATTTCTGGCATAGGGGCGGCTATCTTTAAGGACCCAACACGGTCTATATCGGCAATCGCATTCTTGTTGCCAATTGCGCTGTTTGTCTGGGGCGCAGTTTGTTTCATGAGCGTTCTAAAGGGCGAAAACTACGGAACGCTCGGCAGCTCGCCAACAAACTGGCTTCGAACTGGAGTAATAGACTCGCCGAAGGACGGAGCCGAGCCGGCGCGGACGCTGGCGCAGCTCGCGTGTGGGTTTGAACAGCAGATAAACAGTGGCATTGCCGCGAACGAAAAAAAATTCACCTCGATTCACAGAGGCATGAAGCTCGGCCTGATCGGGGTCGCTTCATTCGCAATCGCTCTGTTGTGTGCGTTCATTGCTACCGCGTAAAGCCGCCTGGCGGGTTGCCCTTCGTGCATGAATCACTGGGAGCCGGGAAGGGCGCTCGACCGCTGGACTGGGTTGAGGTTGATCGCTAGAGCGCGTTCGTGATTTTCCGATTCTGATGGGGATTCCCGAATCGGACGCGGCATGATTCCTTCTTCGCGATAGCGATGGAGACGGATATGGCGCGGGCCTACAGCCAGGATTTGCGTGATCGCGTGATTGACGCGGCCTTGGCGGGTTTGCCGGCGCGCCATGCCGCGGCGCGATTTGGGGTCGGCGACGCGACGGCGATTGTTTGGGTGCGGCGGGCGCGCCGGACGGGCGAACGCGCCGCGCGCAAGCAAGGACAGCCGCGACGCTCGAAGCTCGATCCACATCGGAACTATCTGCTGGGATTGATCGAGGCGACGCCGGATTTGACCATCAGCGAACTCTTGGAGCGGCTGCTCGCTGGAGCGCGGCATCAAGGCCAGCCGCGCGACGCGTGGACGTTTCTCGACCGCTGCGGTCTGACATTCAAAAGACGGCCCATGCGAGCGAGCAAGACCGGCCGGACATCGTAAAGCGACGCGAAGACTGGTTCGATGGCCAACTCGACCTCGACCCAGAGAAGCTCGTGTTCATCGACGAGACTTGGGCGACGACAAATATGGCGCGCAAGAGCGGGCGCGCCCCCGAAGGGCGAGCGGTTGCGCGCGAGCATTCCGCATGGACACTGGAAAACGACGACCTTCGTTGCCGGCCTTCGCCGCACAGGTTTAACGGCGCCTTTTGTCCTCGACGGACCGATCAACAGCGTCTGGTTCCGGCCTATGTCGATCAGGTTCTCGTTCCGACGCTGCGCAAAGGCGACATTGTCGTCATGGACAATCTCGGCAGCCACAAGGGCGCAAATGTGCGCAAGGCGATCGAGGCGGCAGGCGCGACGCTGCTTTATCTCCCCGCCCTACAGTCCGGACTTCAATCCAATCGAGATGGCGTTCTCAAAACTCAAAGCGCTGCTGCGAAAGGCAGCCGAGCGAACCGTCGACGCCCTCTGGGACAGAATCGGCTCTCTGCTCCACGAATTCACGCCGCATGAATGCGCAAATTTCTTCGCCGCCGCCGGATACGAACCGGTTTAAGACGAATCCGCGCTAGTCGTCTGCGTCTGTTCTTGCTGGCTATCGGCGCTGCTCATTTCTTCAACCCCAAGACCTCGAATCGCTCATTCAATCCTAGACCTGACCTGACTCAAATTTTGGCAAAATAGAACGCAATCAATTGTTTTGAAGCGCGAACGGCGCTGACAGCACCAACAGCCGGTTAGCCTCGAAAACGCCCCGCCAATAGATGAATGGTTACTTCCCGGGCCTTACTCACGTCATGATGCGCAATATCATTGTCGCCATCTGCGCTGGGTCGTCGTTCCTGGCGCGGCTAGGGCGGCGAGAGGACCGGCACTCTCCCTCGTCGCCCGATCCAACAAAAACGCCCGCCAGTTCCTCCGTGGTCGGGCGTTCTCATGCATCCCCCCACGAAAAAGCCCGGTCGTCGCCGGCCGGGCTGAAGTTTTCTTGGCATCAAGGATCGTCGCCTGTTGCCAGGCGACAAGGCGACTCGTAGGCTTGCCGCGCGATCCGAACAAGCGCGGCCAGCTGCGACAGTTAATGCTATGCTAACGCTCATGTGCGGACGCTTCATGCGGCGACTTCTGTGCCGCCGTATCGGGCGCACCGCAAGCGTCAACCCGACGTCGACCGGACGCGCTGCATTCTCTGTGGCGGAGCAGTAGACGTGACGCCGCGGCGATCTACCTTTTCAGCGTAAACTTAAATTGTGGGAGGAAAAAATGAGCAGGGGTTTGAAGGCCGCTTTGTTCGGGACTCTTTGCGGAGCGTTTTTCTTTGCTGCGACTACGCCGGGTTCGGCGGTACCAATGAGCCCCTCGCTCCCGCCGGAAGATTTTGGATCGACGTCCTTAGTCCAGAAGATCGCCAGAATTAGGCCAGGCGCCACACATCACCCACCTGAGGGCAAGCGGTGCTTAAAATGGACTCGGCGTTTTAGCTCTACCCATGGCCTGGGCCAGCTCCGCTGCGTGCATTGGAAATAGCGATAGCGTCGGCTCGGCGACGATCATCGTCGGTCCGGCGAACGTTGGATGGCGAGCGGCGATCCGGGTGCGTTGCGGCGCCCGCCGCCCGAGGACGCCTTGCAGGAATGGATCGTTTCGCCGCGCGTGATCCGCTCGGGCGTCGGCGACGCTGATCCGACGCTGATTGAGCCTGTGCGAGTTACCGTGCCTGCGTCAGCCTAGTGTGACTGCCGTACCGGATGGATTGCCGTTGTGTATCCGCCGCCGAAACATTCGTCGTCGAAGACGCGAACGGCGTCGCGCTCGCATAAGTCTATTTCGAAGACGATCCGGGCCGGCGCGGGCTCGTCAGTCGGCTCTCCGGTGCCGACGCCAAGGCCGTCGTGCCGACGATCGCGCGGGCGCTGACGGCGGAGGCAGAGCTTAGATAAGGCCCGCGCCGCTCGGCGATTCAATTTGGCGGGAAGCTGCGCGCGCGGATCACATTCCTGATTCGCTCGATAGTGTCCTCTGCGTCGTCCGCACGCCGTTCCGACGCGGCCAACTCTGCCGCCTTGGAGTCGAGTTGCGATTGCAGCGCTTCAATCTCTTGATGCGCATGCTCTATGGCGGCGGACATCTGTTCGACTTGAGCCTCGGCCACGCGCAGCATCGTCTCTGCGCGCTCAGCGCGCAGCTCGACGCGGCCCAAGTCCTCCCTCACAGCGTCAGCGACCTCCTGAGCGCGCACGAGCGCATGGCGCGCCTGATCCTCGAATGCTTTGATCGCCGCCGCTGTCTCCGACACAAGATTAAGCGCAGCGACAACTTCGTCGCTCGCGTTGGCAGGCCGATAGGTCGAAACATTGTTTTCGCGCATGGTTTCGTCCGTCGCCTGGTCAAAATCTGGCGAATTCATTGACGCCTCCGGCTGTCGTCCGTTTAGGCTTGTCGAGTATTGTCAGACTATTCGTTCCCTTATGGCTGCGCGACCCAAGAAATCAACCGTCGTGCAAAATGCCTCGAAAGGTGCAAACTGACAGCCTGGGGGCTGCAGTTCCCGAGGAGGTCGCAATGGTGAAGTTTGGCATCTTGGCCACGCTGGAAGCGAAGATCGGCAAGGAGCACGAGGTTGCGGCGTTCTTGGAATCGGCGCTCCCGCTCGTGGAAGCAGAGCCGGGCACGGTGTCGTGGTTTGCGATCAAAGTGTCAGCCACGACTTTCGGCATATTCGACGTTTTCCATGACAAAGCCGGCAGAGACGCCCATCTTGCCGGAGATGTCGCAAAAGCGCTCATGGCGAAGGCGCCGGAGCTTTTCTCACAGCCGCCGAAAATCGAGAAAGTTGATGTGCTGGCGTCAAAGCTAGGCTGAAATGCAAAAACGCCCCGCCGTTACATCCACGGTCGGGGCGTTCTTGTGACTGACCCGGCGTCAAGGGTCAGCGCTGGCGCAGTTTATCACACCTTACGCCGCAAATCGTAGGGCATGAGCCTTACGCTGCCGATCCTTCGCCGCCGTCCACGCCGTCGACAGGCATTGCCCGAACGGCCATTCGAGCCCGAGGCGTTTTCCGTCTCGGAATCGCTTGTGGGCGTCCCGCATGATCGCGGCGCGGTCGTACGTCACGGCTTCAGCCTTCGCCACAAATTGTCCGCCCTGACGGCGCAGCGCGCGGCGCTCTCGACGATCGCGCTCGAGACGTTCGCATGGCCGCGCCGTCGTATGTGTCGGTCATGCGCGCGAGCCAGAGGAAGAGCCGCGCGAGTTTTAGACGCCACGTTAACGCGATGATGGTCGACAGCGGCAGGCGGTGGAGCCGCGACTTGACGTTGGAAAGGTCGGTCCTCGGCCTGACCTCCGCACCGGGCCATTGCCGCCTGGCAGGTGCGGCGGATTGAACCAAGAGTCCATATAGTCGCCGTCCAGCTCTCCTTTGTCGCTTTCGTCCTCTTCTTCTTCGCGCGGCCCTGTAGTTCTCTCGCGATCGTCGTCATAGCCGCGCAACGCCATTTCAGGATGGCCGTGGCCATGGCCCGTCCAGCCGAGCGAAGGCTCGGCTTCGTCGCATGAGCCCCAGGCGTCAGGATTCGCCCGCCAAGCGTGCTCCTGGTTCATCGCCGTCGTCGCGCCGAGCGCCGGCTCTTCGTCGCCGATCGGCTCAAGCAGTTCGCTTTCGTCCTCACGGTCGTCGTCCGCGCCCTGCGCCCATAGCGTCTGAGGGGGAAAGCTGGATGATCCGGGCGCGCCAAGACTCGGCTCGTCGTCGCCCACGTCCTCCCGAGGCGCGTCGTCTTCCGGCGGGTCGTCCTCCTCAAGATCGGCGTCGGCGTCGATCTGATCGAGAAGCGCGACGAACGCTTCCACAGCGTCAGCGAGCGCCTTGCGCATGCCGGGGCCGATTTCAATGAAGAGAGGGGCGGCGCTGCTCATGACAGCGCCTCCCGATCGGCAAGTGCCGGCGAGCGCAGAATCGTCATTGCGAAACGCCCTATGTCTCGCGGTTCGCATCCACGATTGTATTCAAGCAGCCATTTGATGGCGGCCCGCGCCCCTGCTTTGGTCGTCGGCTCGGTTTCAATCAGCGCTTCAAGCGCCTCGGTTTCCGCATCGTTAGCGGCGTCAAACGCGGCTTCGTCGAATTCCGTAATATCGCGCCCTTGCTGCTTGGCGAGCACTATGTCGGTCAAGTCGCATGTAGGTAGAAAGGCGAGCCATGCGGCCTTGTGGCGTTCGATCGCCGCGAAGATCGGATCGTCTTCCGCGACGGCGCCAGCAATGGCGGGAAGCCCGGCGACCGGCGCGGCGGCAACGCCGGCCATGACGGTGCGGCGGGTGGTTGCGGTTTTCATGCAATCTTCTCCTTTGGATAAGCCGGGGGCGTTCGCCGGAAATGGCTTTCCCGGCGTTGCTCTCGCGAGGCACTAGTGATAGTTCAGCTATTAAATGATGCTCGGCACATTGTCAATGTCTGAGCTATTAAACGATAGGTAAACAATTAAAATGCTGACGAGCGAACAAGTGCGGGCGGCGCGTGCGTTGCTACGCTGGGAGCAAAAGGACTTGGCTAAGGCGTCCAAGGTTTCGCTGCCATCGATCCAGCGGCTCGAAACCAAGCCAGGACCGCTTGCTGCGCAGGTGCGGACGATTGACGCCTTAAAGGCAGCCCTCGAAACCGCTGGCGTCGTCTTCACCAATGGCGATGAGCCCGGCGTAAAGCTGCGGAAGCGCAAGCCGGGCAATGGAAGCGAACCATAGGGGCGCAGGCGCCGGGTTCATCGAAGAGAACGGCGGCGGGCCGGGTGTGAGGCTTACGAAGAAGGCGAAGAAGGCGAAGAAGTAGCGCTGGCGTTGCCTTTCCTCGTCACCCGCCTATGCTTTCGCCTATTCCATGACGCCCCATGGCGAAGGAGCATGCGCGATGGCGATCCTCAGCGAAAGAGAAGTCCGGGCCATTTCGGGAGCGGCGATCGGCGCAGCCGTTGGCGCTCTAATAATCGGCGCATTGTTCGGCGTGGTCTGGAGCGCTGTTGGCGCTTTTGTAGGCGCGCAGCTTGGAGCCGCCGCTCGCCTGGCGAAGCATGAACAATGAAACAGAGCGAAATGTTTACAATATCGCCAGGCTTGCGAAATACGCCGCCTTCGCCCGAGCGACGCGCTGGCGTTAGCTGGCGCGCGCCTTGTCTAATGTCGGCCTGATGTGGCGGAGCGACCGGGAACGAGAGAACGAATTTACGCGATACTTGACGCCAACATCGGCACGCTACGCTTCGGTTCCCGGCGCACCTGCAGCACAGAGGCTGTGCTCCGCTGCCTTCTAAACGAAATGTGGGGCGACTCAGTTCCACAGCGACGTTCGATGGGGCTCGGGCAGCGGCGATATACGAGCGATTGACCTCGTAGCGCTCGCGCCTAGTTAAGCCGCAGGCCGTCGGCCCCTTGGGTCGACGCCGCCCTTGAACTTCTAAGCCCGGTCAGCAATGGCCGGGCGTTTTTGTGTCCAAGCTAATTTGCGGACACTGAGCGGACACAGATTTCAAAGCCCGTGTCCATTGTCGCTTAAGTTGTCGCATCTATCTGAATTTTTGGGTTTTAATTGGTGGGCGCACAAGGGCTCGAACCTTGGACCCGCTGATTAAGAGTCAGCTGCTCTACCAACTGAGCTATGCGCCCGTTCGTCCAGCGCGCGCGGCGCTGTTTCGAACGAGCGGTGCGAATAACAAAACCGCCGGCGGCTGTCCAGCGTCATGCGCGTCGCAGAGGCCCTTTGGGCGCGGCCGCCGCGTCTAGGGCGCGGGCGCCGGCCACCCGTGGATCAGCCGCGATTTGGTCACGAGATCGGACCACGGACCCTTATAGGCGTTCCCGGCCTCGGTCGTCGGCGCCTCCTGTTTGCGCGCGCAAACGGCCTTGGCCGCCTCGGATTTCGGCCCCTGCGCGTAGAAATAAATGACGTTCATTTTGAGCGCGGAGGCCAATTGGTTGAGCACCGTCCCCCTTTTCAGGACGTTGACGCCCCAATGGCCGTCATGCGGACCGCCAAGCTTGAAGCCGTAGCCGTAATCGCCCTCGCCCTTGATGAGATCGAAGCGGATGTAGCAGAGCTCGCCCTGAGGCGCCGGCTGCGCCACCATCTCTCTTGTGACGATGACGTCCTGATTGTTGTGGCGAACGGCGTAGTCGACCGGAAAATGCCAGACGTCGACCTTCTCAAAATGCTTCAGGAGCTCCGCCTCGTCCGGGTCGGACGCCTGCGCTGCGGCTGAGCCAAGGAAAATCGCGCTGGCCACGGTCACGGCGGCGCATAGGCGTCTCAGCATAATTTTTCTCGTCATACGTAGACCTTGCTAAATCGGGCGGCGCCTGGGCGGAATCGCCCCCGCCCTGCCAATTTGGCAGGTAAGGAGCGTCGCCGCGGCCTGCAATCCCTGCGACATCAGCGCGCGCCACCGCCGCCGGCCGCCGGTCCACCGCCGCCGGGACCCGCTCGCGCGCCAACGCGTCTTCCCACCGCCGCAAAAGCGCGCTAGCAGTTTATGAGAAGCAAAGAACGAGTTTGATGATGTCGCGAAGAAAAATCGCCTTGATTGGCGCCGGCAATATCGGCGGAACGCTTGCCCATCTCGCCGGTCTCAAGGAATTAGGCGACATCGTTCTTTTCGACATTGTGGACGGCGTGCCGCAGGGCAAGGCGCTGGACATCGCCCAATCGTCTCCCGTCGCGGGCTTTGACGCCAAGCTTTCAGGCGGTTCCGACTATTCGGCGATTGCGGGGGCCGACGTCGTCATCGTCACGGCGGGCGTGCCGCGTCAGCCCGGCATGAGCCGCGACGATCTCTTGTCGATCAATCTCGGCGTCATCGCCAAGGTCGGCGCGGGCATTAAGCAATATGCGCCAGACGCCTTCGTCATCTGCATCACTAATCCGCTCGACGTCATGGTCTGGGCGCTGCAAAGGGCGTCCGGCGTGCCGACGAGGCGCATCGTCGGCATGGCGGGCATGCTCGATCCTTCCCGATTCCGCTATTTTTTGGCCGAGGAGCTCGATGTTTCGGTCGAGGATGTGGAGCGCCTTCGTTTTGGGCGGCCATGGCGACGACATGGTGCCCTCGGTGCGCTATTCGAGCGTCGCCGGCGTTCCCTTGCCGGACATCGTCGCCATGGGATGGACCACCCAGGAGCGCATCGACGCGATCGTCGAGCGGACGCGCAAAGGCGGCGGCGAGATCGTCGGCCTGCTCAAGACCGGCTCCGCTTATTATGCGCCGGCGACCGCGGCGATCGCCATGGCCGAGAGCTATCTGAAGGACAAGCGCCGGGTGATGCCCTGCGCCGCCTATTTGTCCGGACAGTATGGCGTCGACGGCCTCTACGTCGGCGTTCCCGTCGTCATTGGCGCGAACGGCGTCGAGAAGGTGATGGAGATCAGGCTCGACGAGACCGAACGGGCGATGTTTGAAAAATCGGTGGGGTCGGTTCGCACGCTGATTGAAGCCGCCAAGTCGCTCGACCCCGCCTTCGCCTGAGCCCGCCGCGAAATTCAGTTCGATTTGACAGGCATGCGCGATGCGGCCCCAAACGCCGTCATCAGGCCGCAGTTCTGCTTGAGCGCCGCAAGAGGAACATTCTTTGCAAGTAGGGGTTACCCTGTTGACTGATTCGTTAAGAGACTCAGACTTGCGAGATCGATACGAAGCTATGTTCGACCCTGACGCCTTCGGCTTTGTCAAAATAATCGCCGTAGCCGGCACGCTTTATTTTGCGGCGCGCGCGGCAATCCTTCTCGGCATTGCGGCGATACAGGCCGTTGCTCTGCTACCCTGAGCGGCGCAATCGATTTTTGCCTTCAACAGTGTTTGGCGTGAATTAACAGTCCTTTTAGACTGAGATAAGTAAGGATCGATTACCGGGATTTCGCACTTTCTTCAGCGATGGCCTTCCCGCCCGCGTCCGAGCGGTTGCGGGCTCTCGCGGCGGATCGAAGCCCCGTCGGGGCTGCAAGCGAGGCCTTTCTCGATGGCTCGGCGGCGCCGTTTCGAGTGTTCGCATCGCCAGCCTCGGACGGCTCCTTTGGTTCGGGCGCGTAGGCGAGCGAGTCCTGCCGGGCCGATTTAGACTTTTTTGCTTCCGTCTTGCTTGCTTCAGTTTTGGGCGAGTCGACGAGGCGGGCGATCGCGCTCGTCGCTTTGGCGTCGAAGGCCCTTGGCCGAGACGGGGGCAGGGGCGCCGCCGCCTTTGCGCGACGACGCGGCGGCGCATCGCCTAAGGGCTCCGCGCCAGAACCGCGGTCGGAGCCGTCGCTATCCTGATAGTCGACCGCGCTTTGCGGGTCGCGCGACCGGTCTAATGCGGCAAGAGCGGCGGACCGGTCGTAGGCCATTTCCCGATCGGCGAAGGCTGTGGTGAGCGACGCCGGTCGCTGCGGCGGCAGCGGCGCGCGAGCGCCGAGAGTCGCCGCGGGCGACGCCTCCTGCTCGGGCGGCTCCGCGCCCGGCGCCGAGAGAGTCGTTTCGCCCCGCGGCAGATCAGACTCGGCGCGGGCGATCTCCTGCATTTGATAGCGATTGGCGCCGGCGCTAACGGCGGCGCCCTCTTCTTCAGCGTCGCGCCCACGGGCCGACCGCGGCGCGAGCGCCCATTGCTTGCGCGTGCTCGGCGCCGGCGCCGCAACTTCCGCGTCGTCCTCTTCGCCGCCGCCTCCGCCGCCAAAAAGCATCGCGAAGAATCCGCCGAGCGTGCGCCGCGGCGCAACGACATAGGCGCCGTTGCCGCGGCCTTCGATCTCCGCCCGCGCCTCCTCGTAGCGCGCCAGCGGTTGCCCATTCGTCGGCAGATGCACGGTCTTCCCGTCGGGGAAAAGCCGCACCAGCTCGTCGAAGCTCATGCGCGGCCAATGGCGCACATTGCCGACGTCGAGATGCACGAAAGGCGTGCCCGCCGTCGGATAATAGCCGACGCCGCCGCGCTGCATGCGCATCCCGATCTCGCGAATTTGCGACATCGGCATTCCGGGCATGGTGGTGTCCATCGCCTTGCCGAGCATGTGCTGGGAATATTTGGCGACCGCGCGCGATCGGGCGCGCAACATGGCGTTGGTCTCGGGCGAGCGATAGGCGGAGACGACATGCACGACCTGATCGCCGACGCCGGCGCTGCGGTAGGTCTCCCACACCACGTCGAACAGGCGCGGGTCCATATTGGTCGGCTCATCGCGGCGCCAATCGCGCAGGAACCAGTTCAGCTGTTGAAGGACATTGCTGTCGTACTGCCCATTGACGAGATAGGTCGCCGAGATCGATTCATGCGTATGGGCGTGGTAGAGATTGATTGTCCTTGTGTCGCCATTGGCGACGGCGGTTTCCGTCATTTTCGGCGCGAGCGTCGCCAGGCAGAGGACAACCAGGCCAAATGACTTTGAAAGAAGCGCTTTCGAGAGCGGAGCAAAATTCGGGCGCGCGCTGGAGCGAGGCGTCGTCAATGGGTCGCTTCCTCGTCTCGCTTGAAGCGCGCCTCGACTGACGTCGCCCCAGAAAACCAACTATCCTTTAGACCATACGGCCAGAAGGGAGCTTGCTGCGCCGGTCGGCGCGAGGATGGCGAAAAATCATATACAGAATACGCAGTTGGAATGCGTTGCCCCGTGAGCGGTCGCTACCGCCCTGATTCCCCACCGGTTCCGACGCTAGGGGAACATCGTGGCGAAAAATTGCTCAAGCGTCGCCGCGGCTCAGTTCGTCGCCACCGTGCGCACAAACTGGCGCCCCAATATCGGCTGCGCACCGCTGATGAGTTGCAGATAGGCGGGAGGCGCGGGCGCCAAGCCCTGCGCCGCGAAGGCGTCCGAAGTCGGCCTACGCGGCGGCAGCGGCGGAAAATCCGGAAGCTGGTTCGCCTCCTGTTTCTCGCCCAGCGTGTCCGCGATCGGCTGCCGGTCGGAGACGGCGACACGGATCGGACCGGCCGTCTGGCCCTCTGCCGCGGAGAGCGCAGTGGCGACCGCCGACTGCACCCTGTGGGCGATGTCGCCGAATGAGGTCAGGCTCGCGCCTGATGGCCCATCGGGCCGTGCGCTGGCGACGCTGGTTGAAGGCGCGCGCTGTTTGCGGCTGGCGATCATGGTCGGGCCGCCCTCGCAATTTCGCATGCCGAGAGCGATCAGCTCGGTTCCCGTCAACACCCGATATTCCCGGGTCAGATTGCCGAGGCGGGCCTGCACGGCGGCAGGGTAGGCGGCGAACAGTCGGGATGAGACGCCGAGATCGGTCTCTCTGTTGATGGCGTTGTAAGCCTGGTGGAATTTAACCTTCGCGTCGGGATAGACACAGACGTTCGGCAGGCTGAGCGCCAGCGTGCAGGCCGAGCGGCATTCATGCAGCCTGACCTCGCGGTTCTCGCGGCGATATCGTTCGGTGATCGCCTCATAATCGCTGACGAGTCCGCCGACGTCCTTATAGACGACGACCGGCGCCGGCATTGGCGGCGGCGACAGATAGCCCAAGACGCACCTCTACTTTACGCAGTGGGGGCTTTCGCTTCGGCAAGCATTCACCATGTCGCGGTGAACAACGCCTTAAAGGGTGCGTTCACCCCCTTATGCCGACGCGAAGCCCGGGCGCTGGACGTTCTTGCAGAACATTGCGGCGAAAATGAAATAGAGCAGCGGGGCGGCCGCCAGTTTTTAAGGACATCTCGCCCGTCGGCTCAACAATCGCGGTTGTTTCCACCAGACGGCGGAAGTTTTGCTTGTGGAGATGCCGTCCGGCGATCGCTTCTACTGTGCGCTGCAGTTCGGTGAGCGTGAACTCCGGCGCCATCAACTCGAAAATCACCGGCCGATATTTCATTTTCGCCCGCAATCTGCCCATGGCTGTGGCGAGAATGCGGCGATGATCATGGCGCATAGGCGCCCCAAGCGGCGCCAGCGGCGCTTTTTTTTGCGCCGACTCGCGGCCGTCGCGCAGCGCTTCTTCGAGCAGGCCCGCCTCATAGAGAAGCTCGTATCGCTCGAGGACGTTTTCTTCGTTGAAGGCTCGGCCCCGGGCGCCGAAGAGGAGATTGACGCGCACTTTGCGGGAGAGGCCCGAGGAAGAGACGTCGTCGGGCGAGTCCGCCACCCAATTCTCTAGTCTCGGCGCGATCGTCTCCTCGATGATCGCCGGGGCGCCTTTCCGCCAGTCCTCCCAGGGGAAGAAATCATGCCAGCTGCGCCAAACGCCGCCGCGGCGATCGGCGTCGTGGCGGATGCGGGTCAACGCCAGATAGCCGACCGAAACGACATGCGGGTCGCGGTCGCCGGCGCGGGCGTGTCGGCCGCGGTCGCCGAACGTGTAGAGCTGCTCGACATAGCCAAGCGGCGCGCCGGTCTGTTCGGCGACCCATTCGCGCAGGCCGATTTCGAAGGTGCGGTGGCGGACCGGATCAAACGGACCGGACGGAAGCGCGGCGACGTCGGCCGGCCCATCCGCGCGTGGGGTCAAGATCAAGGGCTCGTCGTCACGAACGGCGACGATCGCGGCGGTCAGCCCGATTTCGACAGGCGGGGAAACGGGCGCAAGCTCTAGAGAGGCCCGGCTAAGCGTTGCCGAACTCGAGGGCGAAAGGCGCTCCTTCATAGCAGTCGGCCCCGCGTCCGATTGCGGCGATCGCAGCCGACATTCGCCCGTCTCGTCCGAGCCTGTCGTCGGCGATCGCGACCAGCCGCCTGTTCGGCGTTGCGGTCGGCGAGACGCGGCGCAGTTCGAGCGCGATCTCCATTTCGCTGCGGTGGGGCGCCAGGGCGCAGGCCGCAACGAAGGCCGCTGCGGGCGATCGGCTCACCCCGGCGTAACAGTGAATGACGAGCGGCGCGGAGCGGTCCCATTCTTCAAGGAAAGCCAACAGTCGATCGATATGTTCCTCGCCGGGGAGGATGTGACCCTCCCGCAGCGCGTCGATATCGGAGACAGCGATCCGCAAATGGCGCTCTGGCGCGATTTCGCAAGGTCGAACAAGCGACGCCCCGGCCGTAAGAATGGTGACGAGCGAGCGCGCGCCGCCGCGCACGGTCTCGACGACCTTTGTCAACGAACAGACGTATAAGCGCCCATCCGGTATTTCACTCCCCGGCGTTCGTCTTTAACTTTTGTCGATCGCCCGGAATCGAGCGAGAAAACGCGCCTCCGTCTCCTCGATGGGCGTGGGGGCGAGTTCATTCATCGAAGGGCTGCGGCGGGATCGCCGGGCGGCTGAAGATGCGCTCGGCTTCGCTCCGTGTAAAGCCCGCGAGCTTCATCGCCTCGAAAAAGCGGCGGCCCGGTCCGCTTCCTTGCAGAGCCGCCGCAGCGCCGGTGACGGCGCGGGCGGCAACGGAATCGCACGAGAATCGCGCCGAGTATGCGGTCCTCCACCACCCGGTAGGCGTCGCCGATCACCGCTTTGAACGGAGAGATCTATCGCCGATCACATATTCCGGGGCGTCGTGCAGCAGCATGTAGAGCCGCTCGGCGCGGGCGATCGTGGGATCGAGCGCGTTGGCGATCTTTTCGACCAGCAGGCTGTGTTGGGCGACGGAGAATATATGCGGCCCGACGGTTTGCCCGTTCCAGCGCGCGACGCGGGCGAGCCCATGGGCGATATCCTCGATCTCCACATCGAGCGGCGAAGGATCGAGCAGATCGAGCCGGCGCCCCGACAACATGCGCTGCCAGGCGCGAGGAACTTCGTCGGGCGACGCGCGCCCACGTTTCGAAGGGGAGCGCATCGCGTCAGCCTCTGTCGCCCCCTGCATGCCGGTGGCAGCCGACCAAATGATCGTCGACCATGCCTACCGCCTGCATGAAGGCGTAGACGATCGTCGGCCCGCAGAATTTGAAGCCGCGCGCCTTCAGGTCCTTGGACAGACGCTCCGACAGCGGCGTCTGCGTCGGCACGTCGCTCATCCGCGTCCAATGATTGACGATCGGCTGGCCGTCGACGAAACCCCACAGATAATTTGAGAAGCCGGTCGTCGCCTCGATCTGGAGCCACGCCTGCGCGGACAGCACGGCGCCTTCGATTTTTGCGCGATTGCGCACGATTGCGTCATTGCGCATCAGCGTTGCGACGCGCCTTTTGTCGAATTTGGCGATCTTCACCGGGTCGAAGCCGGCGAAGGCGGCGCGAAAAGCCTCGCGCTTGCGCAGGATCGTGATCCAGGAAAGCCCCGCCTGAAACCCGTCGAGCGTGAGTTTTTCGAAGAGCGCGCGGCTGTCGCCCTCGGGCCGCCCCCACTCATTGTCGTGATAGTCGAGATAGAGCGGATCGACGCCCGGCCATGGGCAACGCTTCACCCCATCAATATGGGACACGACCTCAAGGTCGCGCCAGCTTGCCGGTTGTTCCCGGACGCTCGCCAAGACTGCTTCCTCTACATTGCGGACGGAGCGCGCCGCGCCGCGGCTTTATGGCGCGTTCGGATTGCGTTCACAACCAAGTTGGGACTATCGTCGCCCCGGCGGACGCAGATGGCGCGCGTCCTGCTTTATGCGCCCTCGCAATCAATGCGGCTCAGATCGCGCCGTCCATAAATGGAGATTTATATGGGGATCGCTGTTTCTCACGCTGCGGCCGGCCTTTTCGCGCTCGCCGTCGGCGTCGTCGCTGGCTCGGAGGCGGCGTATGCTCAGGCCAATGTGTTGAAGGAATGCGGATCGCAATATCAGGCCGCCAAGGCCGCCAATGAGCTCGCCGGACAGAGCTGGCAGGATTTTTTAAAGGCGTGTCGCGCGCGACTGGCCGAACAGGCGACGCCCGCCGAAGCAAAGCCGGCTGAATCCAAGCCCGCCGAAGCGAAGCCCGAGACGCCCCCGCCGGCCGCCGCGGAGTCGAAGCCGACGCCGCCGCCCGCGGCAGAGGCCAAGCCCGCCGAGCCGGCGCCCGTGACCCAGGCAAAGCCGCCTCAGATGGCGCCGGCGACGGAAGGCGCCAAGCCCGCGGCGGACGCAAAGACCGCGATGCGCGAACGGCAGAAAAAATGCGCCGCCGAATGGAAGGCGAAAAAGGCCGAACTCAAAAAAACCGACGCCAAAATCACCTGGCCGAAATATTGGAGCGAATGTAACAAGAAGCTCAAGGCCGCCGGCGAATAAAGCGCAATACGCCTCGCTGAAAACCCGACGGCTGCGCCGTCGGGTTTTTCGCGCGCTCTTGCTCGACGCCAAGGCTCATGGCAGAGGAATGACGTCAAATGACGTCAACTGACAAACGAGGGCGGGCGTTTGGATAAGGCCGAATTGCAAAAATTGCAGTCCTTTCTGCGCCGCTCGCTCGGCAATGACGGCATTCGCGTCGCGGCGGATCCAAAAAATCCCGACGATGCGGCGGTGCATCTCGGCGAACGCAGAATCGCTTCGATCTCTGTGGACGACGAAGACGGCGATCGCTCCTTCGCGTTCGAGATGAAAATTCCGGTCGGACGCGAAGTGCTGCAATCCTATTTGCGCAAGCTGTTCGAGAATGATCGTCTGTCGATTGCGGCGCGCGGCCGAAAGACCGATTCCGTCGAACTCAATGCCGACGGCGAGTTCCTCGGCGTCATCTCGGCCGATGATCCGAAGCTGTCCAGCTTCACGCTGCAAATCGCCATTCTCGATTTCGATCTCGAAGACGAATGAGCGCGGAGCGGATGCCGGTTCCGTAGCGTCAATTCATGAAAATCAGAGCGCATTTATGAATCGATGATTCATAAATGCGCCTTAGCCGCCAGCATTTGATCGGATATTCGCGAGCGTTCGCTTTGGACTTAAAAGCCCGGAAGTCGAAGCTCGGCGCGTAAGCCGCCGCTTGGGCTGTCATTGAGCTGCAGCGAGCCGCCATAGGCGTCGGCGAGTTCGACGACGATCGACAGGCCGAGGCCCGATCCGGGCTTGGTTTCGTCGAGCCGTCGGCCGCGTTGCGTCGCCGTCGTGCGAAGATGCGAGGCGAGTCCGGGGCCGTCGTCGTCGATCGTCATGCAGAGAACCGGCCGCGACGCGTCGCCGCCGCCAACGGAAACGTCGATCGTCACGCAACTCTTCGCCCACTTGCCGGCGTTGTCGAGCAGATTGCCGACCATTTCTTCAAGGTCCTGTCGCTCGCCAAGAAAACGCAGATGCGGATCGGCGCCGCCGGAAAAGACGACGCCTTTGTCGCCATAGATTTTGCTGAAGGCGCGCAGCAAAGCCTCGATCGACGGCGCAACCGGCGTCGCCGCGCCCAGCGCGCCGCCGCGCGCCGCCGCCCAGGCCTGATCAAGATAGAAGGAAATCTGGTCGCGCATGATCTGCGCCTGTTCCTGAACTTTCTGCGCGAGTTGGCCCGGCGCGGCGTCAGCCTCGTTGACGATGACGGAGAGCGGCGTCTTCAGCGCATGGGCGAGGTTGCCGACCTGAGTTCGCGCGCGTTCAAGAATGTCGCGATTGGCGCCTATCAGCAGATTGAGCTCGTCGGCGAGCGGCGCCACTTCGCTCGGATATTTGCCGATGATGCGATCCCGCTCGCCGCGGCGGATCGATGCGAGTTCTCGCTGCATCTGTCTCAAGGGACGCAAACCCGAAGCGGACTTGAAAGGCGGCGCCGATGGCGAGCGCAATGGCGAGGGCGGTGAAGGCGACGATCAGCGCAAAGCGAAATCGCCCGATCTGCTCTTCCATCTCTTCGCCGCTTCCCGCGACCTGAACGAGATAGATCCCCACGTCGCCGACGTCGATGATGCGCTCGACGATACGCAAGCGGCGCCCATCGGGCCCTTGCGCATAGCCGCGACGAAACCCGCCGACTTCCGCTGCGACGCCAAGGTCGGAGAGCTTCGGCAGCGTGCCGGCGAAGAGGGACCGCGACGCCTTTATTTCATGCGATTTGTCGTCGAGCCGGGTGATTTGCCAATACCAGCCCGAACCCGGCAATTCGAATTGGGGATCGCCGAGCTGGCCGGGCCCGGTGCGTCCCTCCTGGCCGGACTCGGAGACGTCAGCGACGATGGCGCGCAGGTAAACGTCGAGGCGTCGTTCGAAAACTTCCTCCGCCTCGCTACGGTAGTAGGCGGTAAGAAGAACGCTCGCGACAAGCAGAACGACAAGGCTCGTCGCCGCCGCCGTCAGAAACAGACGCGCGGCGATCGTGCGAAAAGAGCCGATCGTCAGGCGCATGCCTGGCGTCCGCCGCCGGCGTCCTTGCCGGCGCGGCCGCCATGTAGCCCAATCCACGCACGGTCTGGATCAGGTCGACGCCAAGTTTCTTGCGCAACCTGCCGACGAAGACTTCGATCGTATTGGAGTCGCGATCGAAATCCTGGTCGTATAAATGTTCGATGATCTCGCTGCGGGACACGACGCGCCCGCTGTGATGCATCAGATAGGCGAGCAGCCGGTATTCGTGCGAAGTGAGCTTCACCGGCGCGCCGTCGACGACGACGCGTCCGGCTTTGGTGTCGAGTCGAACCGCGCCGCAGACGATTTCATTGGTTGCATGTCCTGTCGCGCGGCGGAGCAGGGCGCGGATGCGCGCCAGCACCTCCTCCATATGGAAGGGCTTGGCGACATAATCGTCGGCCCCGGCGTCGAAGCCTTGCACCTTGTCGCTCCAGCGGTCGCGGGCGGTGAGGATAAGCACCGGCATGTCGCGTCCGGCGGCGCGCCATTCTTCAAGAACGGTCACGCCGTCTTTCTTTGGCAGGCCGATGTCGAGAACAACCGCATCATAGGGCTCCGTTTCGCCGAGATAGCAGCCTTCCTCGCCGTCGAAGGCGCGGTCCACCGCATATCCCGATTGCTCAAGCGCGCGAACGATCTGGCGGTTCAAATCCTTGTCGTCTTCAATGACGAGCAGCCGCAACGCGTCCTCCCTGCATACTTTGGGCTCAGTCGCCGATCAGGCCGGAATGAGGCCGGCCGTTGAAGGCGTCGACATGAATTTTGACAATATGGCCGTCACGGCGCAGCAGGCTGATCTCATAGATAAGTCCTTCGCCCAATTGGCACAGCCGCGCGCCGAGCGGTTCGCCTTGCAGCCGCAGGGCGGCCTCCCGCATGCTTCGGAAAGGATCGGCGAGCTTGTGCGCTTCGATCTTGCCGCGCGCCTGCGCCATGGTGAAGCACTGCATATGCGGCGGCACGAGCTCTTCGGCGCGGGCGGCGCATGCGGAGGCGGCGACCGCCGCGAGAGCGGCGACGGCCAACGCCCGTCTTCCAAAACATCCGGCGGCCGACATGCGCCTCTCCCCGCCGCATATTCGGACGAAAGCCATGAACGCGCAATGAATAGTCCGCCTACTGTCAGCTTCCCGAGGCGCGGCACGCGTCTCGAGTCTTCTTGTAATCGACGATCATCGCGGCGAGCGGCGTGTTCTTGGGCAAGGCACGCAATTGTTTCGCCGCGATTTTCTGATCTTCGAGAGAATAGGCGACGAGCGGCGGACAGCCGCCGCCCGCCGACCTGCACGCGGCAAGCGCGACGCTAAAAGCGACCGAGATCGAGATCTTGCGAAACATCTTCCTCGCTCCTGCGCTCAACCATGATTTCCGCCTGGCGCTTCGCCGCGCGCAGATCCGCTTCGTCGCGTCGCGCTTTTTCCCGATCTCCGCCGCTGGCGACGAGGCGCGCGAGAATTGCGCGCCCCAACGCGTAGAGGACGACGCCCGCGACTGCGACGACGCTGAGCGCGCTCAGCTTCGACATGTCAGGCCGTTCCCCGCGGCGTCGAGGTAATGCTGCGCATGATCGCCATCAGCGCCGCCGATCCGACGGCGACGGCGCCTGCCTTCGGATCGTTGAGCACGGCGATCCAGTCGGTCGAGGCGAGCGCGCCGAACAGAGCGACGAGTCCGGCGGCGATATAAGTGCGATAGCCTTGCATGTTGAGTTTCCTTTCGGAATGCCGGAAGCCGCCGGCGCGGTTTCACTTGCGGCCGAGCACTCGCGACACGAATGAGTCCATGGCGAAGGCAGGGCCGGGGTCGCGCTTGCGCGTTGGCGCGACGTCGTCATGACCGGCGATTTCGGCGATGCCGTAGACGTGGCAGAGCGCTTTCGCGACATCAACGGCGGTCGAGATCTGAACGGCGGGGTAGGTCATCCAAGGCCGTTCGACTCCCTTATCGAGCTTGTGCGCGAGCATCGCCACCTGACTCGGCGCCGCGATTCTTCCGTTGACGTCGGCGAATTTGCCGTTGGCGAGTTTCGTCAGAGGGCCGGCGTTCGTGAGCTCTATGCCGATGGAAAAGGAGTTGCAGTTCGAGCGTCGTTTCCAAGCACTTTTTCCGGCATGCCATGCGACGCGATTAAAAGGCGCAAGCTGCGTCACCGTTCCGTCGAGATCGATCACAAGATGCGCAGAGGCCTTTGCGTTGGGATTGCACAGCCAGGAGATCGCGCCTTTCGCTGACTGCGACGCCGTGTAATGCATGATCAGCAGCGAAGCTGGACGCCTCCAATTACCCTGTTTTAGGGGTCGATAGCGCGGCATGACGCGGAGCGACGTCTTCGCACAGGGTGACATATGGCCTTGCTGCGTCCTGTGCGTCCTTGCTTGGTGAGCGGCGGCATTCCCGTCGCTTATATTCCTTACGCGGGTGCGCCTCGCTCGTGCAGCCAGGCGAAGCGGCGCATGTTGTAGGCGAGATTGGCGAGCCCCGATCTTGAGCCGCGCCCGCGCCAGGCCGATGGTTCGCACGAACAGGCCCATCAGCCCCTTCTGATGCGCGAACACATGCTCGACGGCGCTACGCACTTTCGACTTCTGCGCATTGGTGAAGCGCGTGCGCTCCAGCATCGCCTTGCCCTTGGGCTTCTTGCGATGAATGCGCGAGACGAAGCCGCGCCGCGACAGCATCGCTTCATTCTTCGCCGAGCGATACGCCGTATCTGCATAGACCTCGCTCGCTGTGTTGGCGCGGTCGAGAACCTCCTCGAGCCTTGCGCCGTCATGCGCGGCGGCGTGTGTCGCCGTCCATTTGCGGATCAGCCCATGCGCCCGGTCGATCGACACATGGTTCTTGTATCCGAAGGCGGGGATGACGAGATCGACCGGCGGAAGCGAGCCGTCCTCCCGCACTTTGGCTTTCGTGTATTTGACCGTCCAGCGCGCATCGCGAACTTTCTGCGCGAGCTTCGCCGGCTTGTCCCTCCAGCCCTCTGGAATGCCCGTCCTTGATCGCCTGCTTCTCGCCGTTCGTATTGCGCTGCTTGGGCGCGGCGACAATCGTGGCGTCGATGATCTGGCCCGACATCGCGAGAAAGCCGGCCTCGCGCAGCGCTGCGTCAAACTGCTCGAACAAGACGTCGGCCGCACGCGCCTTCTTCAGCGCCTCGCGGAACGTCCAGATCGTATTGGCGTCGGGAACCGCGTCGGCCAAACCCAATCCGAGAAAGCGCATGAACGACAGGCGGTCCTTGATCAGATATTCGCAGCGCTCGTCCGACAGAGAATGCATTGCTTGCAGGATCAGCACCTTGAACATGAATACATGATCAAATGGCGGACGCCCGCCCTTGGAGCGGTCGGCCCGCGGGACTGCCGCCTCCAGCGCCGCCCGGAACATCTCGAAATCGACAAGCGCCTTCACGCGCTCCAGATCGTCGCCCTTCGCCGACAGCTCGGCCAGCCGTTCGTCGACATCAAAAAATCCGGGTGTTCCCTTCGCCATGGCCGCGATCCCCTTGCGACATGACCAAGTGAATCAACTCAACGCCGATTTGGCCAGAGCTTTTTGGAGCCGTCCAGGTTTCAAAACGCCGGCGACGTTGGGCGTCGGCTTTTGCGCGACCGGCTTGTCGTCTTGGTGCAAGACATGATTCTTCACGGCGAAGGCCATGAGCCGACTCCTTCCAGTTTGGTCAAATGGGTTGCTTGTTGAGGCCCGCAGGCTCGCTCAATCAGATGAGTTCGACGATCACGGCGTAGCCCTCGCCGTCCGAATCGCCGCTCATAGACGGGGGAGCCGGAAGGCCGCGCGGAATTGTCCAAGAGCGCCTTGTTCCAGAAACTCGCGGCGTTATGCGCTCGCCTTCTCTCGCCGAGCCAGTCCTATTCTTGTTGCGAAGCCATCTCGTTTTCTATGATCTGCCGCGCTCTTTTGAAGATAAAGACGTAACCGGTGTCTTCTTGCTACGTTTTTGGCGGCCCAAAAAAGACTTTAGTTGGCTTCAGGCTCAACCAAAGCGCCTCGAATTCTGCGCCGGGGTTTTTGCTTTCAATAACGGCCGACAAAAAGGCTCTCAATTTCTCAAGACCAGCGAAATCGAAACACGACAGTGACTCCAATATGGAGTCATCCGATCGCTTCAAGGATTCTTCCCGCGTTGTTGCTTTAGCGTGATCCCCCGCGAGAGGGCGATATCAAGCCCCAGGCAAAATCCTTCAAATTCGTCGGACATTGGTATCAGCATTTTCTCATCGTTTGGCGTTAGCTGCTGGCTTTTATTCGCCTGTCGGCTCGCGCGCCCACCATCGTGCACGTCTTTAGGCGGGCGGAATGAGTTCGTAGTTGAGATCGAACACCAATACGCCGTCGCGTCCGAACGACTCGTACATGACGCGCGAGATTTCCGGGATGTATTCCGATCCGCCTTCCTTATTCCACTGAATGAGGAAGCCGCTCTTGGCGGTGATGCCAAATTCCGCTGCTCGCTCCCGCTCGTGCGGCAAGGGCTCGCCGACTTCCGAAATCCAGAAGTGCTTCAGGATGTCGTGATGACGTCCATCGGCTTCCGCAATTTTCTGGCGAGCTTGTTCAGGGGAATAGGCGCTCGTGCATGTTACAAAAATTGACATCACCATCCCCCCTTTAGGTAAAAAATAGCTTGCCGTTGCGGTCGATAACCCAGAGCCGATTCAAGCCGTCAATTGGATACCTTCCAAATTGCGCTTCCACTTCCGCGGTTGAAAGGGAACTGTCGCGCAGGTTGATAATTATGCTTGAAGCCTGCTTGCGCGCAACCTTTCCTGCTACATTGTCCCACGCGTTCCGCGCGCTTCCCGTTACTGGCGCGTAATTGTCAAACACCTCGCCATCGATCCGATAGTCGGGTCGTTTTGGGCCGGGAACATCCGGCTTTTGTTCGACGTTGTGGCCGTTGAGCCAAAGAATGTCGGCAGACTGATTTTCTCGCTCGGCGCCGCGCCTCGTTTCAGGATCGTCTTGTCTTCGCACGAGCGCGCGCGGCCCAGTCAGATCGCCTCTCGGCGCGCTGTCCCGCTGGTCAGGCAATGCGAGGTCTCCATAGAGCTCTCGCAAGTGCTTCGAATAGCGTTCGTTCGCCTGTCGCGTTGCGCTTTCATTGCGAGCGATCCGCGCTTCAATGTTGTTTGGATCGATCAGCGTTGGCTCGGGTTTCCAGCTTGGATCGATTTCGCGCACGCGGGTCTCGGCTTCCCTAGCGAGTCGCGCCGTATCTTCCAGTCGGTCGAGTTGCGAGGGAGTCGCTTCGCCGGGTCCGCTGATACGTCCGCCTCCGCGGCCGGCGCTCGGCTGGGCCGCTAAAACGATGGACTCCATCCACGTTGCTCGCCACTCTCGGATTTGAGTTCAGCGCAGTCTGGACGCGGCCCCCACATCTCGCGGCGCCGCCAGACCCGCTCTACTCGACTTGATGTATCGCCTCCGCCTCCGCCCCCGCCGTCCGTCCATCGACCAGCGCCGGAATTTCCCGCAGGGACGCGCGGCTGATCCGGGCTATAGCGGCGCTCCAGCGCGACATCGCGTTTGGCGAAAAGCGTCTCTTTCGGCGCCGGGCCATAGCCCACCGCCTCGCGCTGTTCGTCGAGCGTCAGGAACGCGGCCTTGCCGACGCGCTCCTATTCTGCGGCGCGCTCGCTCGCCAAGGCTTCGAGACGGTCGGCGTTATAGTCGAGGCGAAAAGGACCGAATCCCGGTTGCAGCCAGGCCTGAAAGCTCTTCTCCACGCGCGCGACGAGCGGCAGAACTGTCTGACGCCAGAAGGCACGATTGGCCTTGCTGTAATTGCTGAACGTGTTGTCGTCGGGAAGACCCAGCAGCAGCGGCGGCACGCCGAAGGCGAGCGCGATCTCGCGCGCCGCGCCCGCCTTCGACTCGGTGAAATCCATGTCCTTTGGCGAAAGCGACAGCGCCTTCCGGTCGAGCCCGCCTTCGAACAGCAGCGGCCGACCGGCGTTGGTCGCGCCGGAGAAATTCTCTTCAAGTTCTTCCTTCAGCCGCGAGAATTGCGCATCGGTGAGATGCGCGCCTTCCGGCCCCGCATAGACGAGGGCGCCGGAAGGGCGCTATGTGCGAGAAGATAAGCTGAGCGATTGATTAAAACGAGTCGCAGGATGCGAAAGCATCATCTCCTGCCGGCCGGCGGGACATCCTCCTCGACAAGCTTAAGTAGATAAATTAGGCAATCGGTACAGCTTCCCTCATCTCCCCAAAAAGGCAGCATCTCAGCCTTGCTCTTTAGCCAGATTTCTCTCAGCCGCGTTTCGTCATATCTGCCGTCTGTCAGCTGTTTCATATAATCCTTGAGCGCCTGTCGCTCTGCCGGCGTGTATGAGTAGAGGGCCAAGTGCACCAGTTCTTCGAGATTTTTGTACGCTGTGTCTATGTCTTGGTGAAAAAACAGTGTCAGCCCTTGAAAAACGTCGGGAAGCTGCATGGGTGCGGTCTCAGTCTCGATTTATGGGGAAAGCGGTGAAGATTCGAAAACCTCGCGGCGATGCTCCATCATGTCGGATGAGAACGCGCCCTCCAAAAGTTTCACGAATGGTGATCGAAGAATTAAACTTCGGCGAGAATGCTTCCTTTCCCGTCGGCGGATCAAACCAAGCCTCAAGAATTGCAGCTTCCTTCTCTCGCCACACGCGCCGTATCTTCCAGTCGATCGAATTGCGAGGGAGTCGCTTCGCCGGGTCCGCTGAAACGTCCGCCTCTGCCGCGGCCGCTCGTTCAACGCCCACCGCCGGAATTTCATGCGCGGCTGATCCGGACTGTGGAGGTTCAGCGCGTCCCTCAGTCGGAGTGACTCTCGATAAGGTCGAACAATTTCTTTTCGTCCGTTTCAACATCCTCATGGCCCGTGAAATAGCTGAATTCCATGTGGTCGGCGAAAAATGTCACTTCGAATCGATAGCCGACGAGCGCGAAGGAAAGCGCTAGGTGTTTGGTCCCGCAGTATGATGGCACAGATTCGGATGCCGTCGATCGGGAAGGATTATGGGTCAGATACTTCACGGGAGCGCCCGCACGACAGAGGCGGTGCGTCGAGCGATACAGCATAGTCAAGAGGCATAAGGGCGCTCGCCGGCCGTTACGGGATCCATCCGAAGACAGTCGCCAAATTGAAGCGTCGGACCATCGCCGCCGACGCCCCGATGGGGCCGAAGGCGCCGTCGTCGACCGTGCTCACCCTCGAAGAGGAGGCGATCATTGTCGCTTTCCGCAGGCACACGCTGCTCCCCCTCGATGATTGCCTTTACGCCTTGCAGGCGACGATCCCGCATCTGACGCGTTCGTCATTGCATCGCTGCCTGCAAAGGCATGGGATCAGCCGATTGCCGGAGATCGAAGGCGACAAGCCGAACAAGAAAAAGTTCAAGGCCTATCCGATCGGCTTTTTTCACATCGACATCGCCGAGGTGCGAACCGAAGAGGGAAAGCTCTATCTTTTTGTGGCGATCGACCGCACCTCGAAGATCGCTTTCGCCAAGCTCGAACACGAAGCCAATCGTCTAACGGCGACAGCTTTTCTCGAAGCGCTCATCGAGGCGATCCCCTACAAAATCCACACCGTCCTGACCGACAACGGCATTCAGTTCCCCTATCTGCCCAAGAACCGCAACGGCCCAACGGCCCAACGGCCCAATTTGCGACGCACATGTTCTCCCTGCGCTGCCGCCAAAACGGCATCGAGCATCGCCTGACCAAGCCCAATCATCCCTGGACGAATGGTCAAGTTGAACGAATGAACCGAACCCTCAAAGAGGCGACAGTCAAACGTTATCCCTACGACAGCCACAACCAGTTGCGTGAGCATCTCGCAGCCTTCATGGCCGCCTATAACTTTGCGAAACGGCTGAAGACCCTGCGAGGCCTGACGCCTCATGAATATGTCTGCAAAATCTGGAAAGCCGAACCCGCCGTCTTCAATAAGAATCCGATCCAGCTCACTTCGGGACTATACACCTAGCTAAGCCAAGGCTGCACGACTGCAGGCGTCATGGCCTCGACAGCGCTCGTCGCCTGGATCATCGCCGCGCGCCAATGAGGCGAGCGCGGAACGTGGCTACGTCAATCCGCGATCAACGCTACGTGAACGCTTGTATCTTCGGCGCGATTTTTTTGTTGAGCCAGGCGAGGCGTTGACGCTCCTATAGCTTGGGCAGGTCGAGGGCTATTCCCGCAGGCATCGCCGAGCTTCGGCATGTCGCCACAGCCGCACGCCGCAAGCTTTTAATCCTAAAGTGTTCATAAGCTCAGCAATTGAGCGAATTAGCCAGATAGGCAAAAGCATTGCCCAACGAAGGTCTATGTCTCCTGAGCTAGCTGGGCAAGCCACATGGTGCCTCTTAGAAAACTCCTCGTCAAGCAACTGTTCATGTTTGTTAATCTCGACGCCAATCATCGCATGGTCCACTTTGATATCGGTGCTTGCCCCTTCTCTTCTCGTAATCGAAGCCAGCAATTTCACAAACTCTGTACTCTCTAGTTGAATGGCACTTAACTCGTGCATTGTGAACATTTCTGGCAGGTATATCTGCGAAAGCTTCCAGGTTGAGCCCTGCTGTATTCTTTCATAGCGCTGAATTTTTTCAACACGCTCTCCAATGCCGCGAATTAGGGCGTCGCAGTGCACAAAATAGAACTCGTTTGGGGCGTATCCACAAAATTCAACTTCCAAACCACCAGAATGAATACGATTTAAGTATTTTGCTTGCTTAGCTCGATACAATCGAAGCTGAGCATTGAACATAGAAGGTCGATCGGGCGTGTGGTAAAGTGAGCGACATCGACTGTAATAAATAGTATCCTTTCCATTGTCGCTGGCCTTAAATAGCTCACGGCGTGATAAACACCAGCCATGGTTGATCGAGTTTATCCCTATACTCTCTACCCAGTGCAACAATGCAGCTGAAGGAAATTCATCATCGTCGAAGCGCAATATCCACTCGGTCCTAGCGCATTTCGACCCGAATTCAATCATTCCTGCTTCGACATAGTCGCCGTCAGGGGTAAATTCGACGACGTTGGCGCTCTTGCTTTGGAGAATTCGCTTTGTGTCAACGTCACTTCGAGCATCGAGTACGTAAAACGGCTCGGCGCCTAGAGTTCTGTATGCATCCAGAAAGTGTCCAATCCAGCGAGCACTGTCCCGCGTTGGAACTACTATCGAATAGCGCGCAGTCAGCGGCCGGTCTCCTCGTGTGAGTGCAATCGCGTACGGTCCAGGTCATGCATCTGTAGGGGTCGAACCACGAGGACGCGCCGCATATGTAGCGTGAGTTAATGCGGCTGTCATTTGATATTATCGCGAGGGGCCGCCAGGCAAGGAAGCGAAGCTCTGCTTCCACGCCCTTATCGAGAACCGATACGGGTTCTTCGTCCACGCTTGCCTTTCGCCGGCCACGGACACGCCGAACGCATCGCGGCGCTTCAATCGATCGGATTCGACGAGATCGACGAGGTCTCCGGCGAGGGGACCATCGAACTACCCGAAGACGGTTCCATCGAGGTCGCGTTCGACTATCACAACGGCGACGAGGCCGTCCTCAAGGCGAAGCGGGAACCTTCTTTAACAGCCTGCTGGCAGCGACCATATTTTCCAGGTGTTCGGTCGGATCCATCCGCCCCGACGGAGCTGGACAGAACACGGACGAATAAAACTCTCGACGAATCCATTGTAAGAAGTATCGTGCTTCCAAAACAGTGTCGACCTGACACCGGATGGTTGGATCGAGGGCCCAACCGACTAGGTGTTTGGTCCCGCAGTATGATGGCACGGATTCGGATGCCGTCGATCGGGAAGGATTATGGGTCAGATACTTCACGGGAGCGCCCGCACGACAGAGGCGGTGCGTCGAGCGATACAGCATAGTCAAGAGGCATAAGGGCGCTCGCCGGCCGTTACGGGATCCATCCGAAGACAGTCGCCAAATTGAAGCGTCGGACCATCGCCGCCGACGCCCCGATGGGGCCGAAGGCGCCGTCGTCGACCGTGCTCACCCTCGAAGAGGAGGCGATCATTGTCGCTTTCCGCAGGCACACGCTGCTCCCCCTCGATGATTGCCTTTACGCCTTGCAGGCGACGATCCCGCATCTGACGCGTTCGTCATTGCATCGCTGCCTGCAAAGGCATGGGATCAGCCGATTGCCGGAGATCGAAGGCGACAAGCCGAACAAGAAAAAGTTCAAGGCCTATCCGATCGGCTTTTTTCACATCGACATCGCCGAGGTGCGAACCGAAGAGGGAAAGCTCTATCTTTTTGTGGCGATCGACCGCACCTCGAAGATCGCTTTCGCCAAGCTCGAACACGAAGCCAATCGTCTAACGGCGACAGCTTTTCTCGAAGCGCTCATCGAGGCGATCCCCTACAAAATCCACACCGTCCTGACCGACAACGGCATTCAGTTCCCCTATCTGCCCAAGAACCGCAACGGCCCAACGGCCCAATTTGCGACGCACATGTTCTCCCTGCGCTGCCGCCAAAACGGCATCGAGCATCGCCTGACCAAGCCCAATCATCCCTGGACGAATGGTCAAGTTGAACGAATGAACCGAACCCTCAAAGAGGCGACAGTCAAACGTTATCCCTACGACAGCCACAACCAGTTGCGTGTAAATGCCGATTTTGATTTCCTCAGAAGCGCCGAAGTAAAATTCCCCAGTCTGGCGGGATGGCGATCAGCCGATTTCGTGATCGGCGCCTCCATTTTTTGGCGGTCGTCCACGACGCCGGAGCGTCGGAGAGATCGGCGCGGGTTGGATGCTGGCTTTTGTCCGAACATGTTCGGGGAGCAGATCGGCGTGTTCGCGCAGGCGATAGCTCGAACCTTCGATCTGGAAGACGACCGCGTGGTGCAGAAGCCGATCGAGCAGCGCGGTGGCGACGACGGGATCGCCAAAGATTTCGCCCCATTCCGCAAAGCCGCGGTTCGAGGTGAGGATCATGGCGCCCTTTTCGTAGCGGGCGTTGACGAGCTGGAAGAACAGATTGCCGCCGCCTGGAGTGACCGGCAGATAGCCGATCTCGTCGACGATCAGCAGCGAGAAGCGGCAGAAGTAACGATCTTCTCCCGCAGCGCCCTTCGCGTTCGGCCTTGGCCAATGTTGCGATGATGTCGGCGAGGCAGGCGAAGCTGAGACGCTGCGGCCGACTTTAACCGCCTCGACGCCGAGCGCCAGGCTGAGATGGGTTTTGCCCGTGCCGGGCGGTCCGATGAGATGAACCGCTTCGGCGCGATCGATGAACTGCAATTCGGCGAGCGCCATGACGCGGCTCTTGTCGAGCGACGGCTGGAAGGCGAAGTCGAAGCCGGCGAGCGTCTTGACAGCAGACAGGCGCGCCATCTGAAGCGCCATTTTGACCCGACGGTTCTCTCGCAGGGTGAGTTCTTCGGTGAGCGCAGATCAGGCGTCGAGAGCCGTCGTCTCGCCGCGCTCGATGCCACGCAGGGTGACGTCGAGGATTTCGAGGGCGCGGGGCATCTTCTGCCGACGAGATTGCGTTTGACGCGGTCGATGACGGCGGAGGGCGTCGCGTTCATCGCGAACCTCCCTGCATCGCCAGCCGGCGTCCCACAGCGTCGTAGAAGGCCAGCGGACGCCTTGCGGCCTGATCGCCGGCGCGCAGCACAAGGGGCGGCGATGCGTCGGGCGGCCGGCGGCGTGGCGCTTGAGACGGCATTTTGCGATGCGCCGGATCGAGGCGCTTTTCGCTGCGGCCTTCGAGCGGCGCATGGGCGGCGATCAACGCGCCATCCTCGAAGATGCGGATCGCGTCGGCGAAGACATGGACATCGAGGACGCGTCGCCGGGTCGTGTCCGGGACGCTGTAGAGATTGCCGCCGACGCTGACCATGCCTTCGTGGACGCGCGCCGTTCGAGCCTCAGCATGGCCTGATAGGGCGTGAGCGGCGCCGCCCAGGAAAAAATCTTCCCGGATGTAACGGAAGGGCCGCTCGACTTTCCCTTTCGTTTTGGCGCGGTAAGGCTTGCAGGCGCGTGGCTGAAAGCCGTAATGGCGCGCCAGATCGAGCAGCGCGCGATTGTAGACAACGAGGCCATCCGGGTCTTCGCCGATCACAGCGGTCTTCATGCGATCGTAGAGGATCTCGCACGGGACGCCGCCGAGCGCCTCGAAGGCCGCCATGTGGCAGCGCAGGAGCTCGAAAGATGCGATCGCGCGTTCGCGCGGCGGACGGGCCTTGTAGCTGGGCGCCGTCAGCCCCGCCGCGATGTGCTTGCGCACGGTTTTCCGATCGATTCCGAGCTGACGCGCGATCGCGGACACGGAGATCCCCTGACGATGTAGTTCCAGGATCATGACGATTTCCTCAAGTTTGATCACCGCGCGCTCCCCTCCCGCCAACGGGAGCAGCATCGGTGAGTCGGCGCGCCGCCCGGCCTTCCAGGGCATGCCCTGGAAGGCCGGGCGTCGCGAAACTGGAGAATTTTCAATCGGCACTTCTGGGGAGTTTACGTCCGGCACTCACAGTTGCGTGAGCATCTCGCAGCCTTCATGGCCGCCTATAATTTTGCGAAACGGCTGAAGGCCCTGCGAGGCCTGACGCCCCATGAATATGTCTGCAAAATCTAGAAAGCCGAACCCGCCGTCTTCAATAAGAATCCGATCCAGCTCACTTCGGGACTATACATAGCGTCCGCGACGCAGAAGGCAGGCCCGAAACACCGCGAGCGTATGCGCCCAGTCTTCCTCGTCCATCCGTGTCGACAGGGCTTCGGGTCTCAGACTCAGTCGGAGTCCCATGAATCATGCCGGATTCCGCGTGGGAGTTCCCAAGCGATCTTCAATCTCGAATTCGTCCACACGGCCTAGATTAAGCTGCCGCGTTCGAGCCTTGACGGATACACGCCAGACAAGACCTAATCCGGCATGAAAAAATGCGCGGCCCGTCGATATGGCCGCGGCTTCTTGCAGCTTTGATGTGGCTGCGCCTAGCGTCCCGCGACACGCTGGGGCTCGGAGAATGGGGGGCTGATGTCTAAAGCATCTATTTCACTGATAATCTGCACGAAAAGCCGCTGCGCTCAACTTGCAAATGCACTGAGAGTGTTAAACGAGGCAGAGCTGGCAAGCCTCGCCGTGGAGATTTTAGTAATAGACAATAATTCGAATGACGCGACAAAAACTGTAGTCTCAGATTTTAAGACCGTATCTAAATTTCCGGTTCGATATTTGTTTTGTGAAGACATTGGACTTGGAAATGCTCGGAATATTGGTGTACAGTATAGCGAATCCTCTTGGATTGTATTTACCGATGATGATTGCTACGTGGATAAAAACTATTTTGTTAATTTTGAGCAGGCAAGTTCGAGAAGCGATTTCGATTATGGATCTGGTCAGGTCCTGCCTTACGAAAACGATGCCGACCCGCGAATTGCTAGTCTAGTAATCAACAGCACGCAGTTTATTGAGCCGTATTCTCAGTTTTTAACTGCTGGCTCAGTTCAGGGAGCAAATATGTTTTTTAAGCGGGAGATTTTCGGCCGGGCAGGAAATTTCAATCCCCTGATGGGAGCCGGAACTCCGTTTGCCTGCGAAGATATTGAAATGGCCGCCAGGGCTTCAGCCTGCGGCTTCGTTGGTGTGCAATTACCAGAATGCATCGTTTATCATCATCATGGCAGAAGACTTCACAGCAAAGAAGCCGACGAAACGGTTAAAACTTACGATTACGGGAGAGGCGCATATTATGCAAGCATTTTTCACCTTGGAAACGTTGAAATATGGGACGCTTGGAAAAGCTCCGCATCACTCTACGGGTACGAACCAGAGATTGCGCGTCATCTCCGCGAATTGGAAGGCGCCGCAAAATATCTTGAAACGATTCTCAAAGGCAGTATTTTAATTTCCCAACGCAAAACTGCGTGCCCTGTCAACGAGAGAGAATTGAAACTTATGCTTTCGTTGATAAAAATTTGGATTGCAAACGTCGCTGATTTAAAAAAGATAATTCGGGAGCGGCAGGATATAATCTGTACGCAGGATCAAAACCTAACAGGTTTAAAAAAGATAATTCGGGAGCAGCAGGATATAATCTGTAAGCAGGATCAAAACCTAACAGGTTTAAAAAAGATAATTCGGGAGCAGCAGGATATAATCTGTACGCAGGATCAAAACCTATCAGGCTGTTGAGAGAGTCACTGGTCCTCGGAATCTAACTGTGATTCCATCTCGCATTGGCAAGGAGGATGAATCATGCGAGGCGGGGACACGCGAACTGGGTCTCTTTTCAGCTATGTCGATCTTGAAGCGCGGGTTCCGCACTGTCATCCCTTGCGGGCGATGCTGCTGCGGCCTTCTATTCGATCCGCTCGGAGCGCCAGCTGAT
>JAXMCY010000012.1:0-81851 GCA_046349135.1 Methylocystis sp.
GGCGATATGGCCATTGGCGCCAACTCCTTTGCGCGGCGGCGCTAGCGCGTCAGCCGCGGAGGGAAAGTTGACTGCCTGCGCCGTCAGGGGTTGGCGGGTGCTAATAGCATTATTCATGCCGAAGGCAAATGACGGGCGGCCAAGGCCTCGCACGAACTTGCCGAAGGACCGCCTCCGCCGCACAATTTGACATGGCATCGAACGCAAAACTTGTTTCGGCGCGTCCCGGCGTCCTACAAAGCGCGACGTCTTCTCGCCACGACCCCGCCAATGCTCATCCTGCGCTCGCTTGTTTTTCAGCTTCTGTTCTTCCTGAACACCATCGGCCTGATGATCATCTGGCTGCCGGCCATGCCGATGCGCCGGCAGATCAATCAGGAACTGGGCCGCACCTGGGGCCGCACGACTCTCTGGTTGCTCGACAAAATCTGCGGCTTGAGGATCGACTGGCGCGGCCTCGAGAACATCCCGAAAGGGGCAGTGATTGTCGCCTGTAAGCATCAGTCGATCTGGGAAACCTTCGTTCTGCCGATCCGTTTTCCCGATTTCAGTTATATCCTGAAGCACGAGCTGATCTGGCTGCCTTTATTCGGCTGGTATCTCCTCGCCGCCGAACAGATCGCCATCGATCGCGCCAAGGGCGGCAAGCTTCTGCCGCAGCTGATCGCCAAATCGAAGAAGATTTTCGCTCAGGGGCGACAACTCTTCATCTTCCCCGAAGGCACGCGCCGACCGGCCGGGGCGCCGCCGCAATACAGGTTCGGCGTCGCTCATGTTTATGCCGCGATGGAGACCCCGGTGTTGCCGGTCGCGGTGAATTCGGGACTTTTCTGGCCGCGCCGATCGTTCATCATCCGGCCGGGCGCCGTCGTGATCGAATTCCTGCCGGTGATCGCGCCGGGCATGGATCCGCGCGAATTCTTCGATCGGCTGACGAGCGAGATCGAAGAAGCGTCCAACCGGCTGATCGACGAAGCAGTGGCGAAAGACCCATCGCTCGCGTCGATCGTCGCGAAGGGACGCGCCAAGGCGGCGACTCCGCGAAGCGCCGGGGAAGCGCCGGAAAGTTGAGCGCGCGCTTTTTCTCATCGCGAGGTCGAAAGCCCACGATTTTCGCGGTGAAAGCGATTGAGCAAACATGAGCCGTCGAGAGGAAATTCTCAAACATGCCTCAAAGGGCGCGAGAGGGATCGAACTCGGGCCCTATTTCTCGCCCCTCGCCGCAAAGCGCGACGGCTATAATTGCCTCTATCTCGATGTGTTCGATACGCAGACCCTCAAGCGTCGCGCTGCGGCCGACCCGTTTCTCACGGCGGAACAGGCCGCCGAGGTCGAATCCGTTGATCTTGTCGGCGACGCCATGCGCATCGACGAATTATGTCGCGGCGCAGGAGAGACCGAGCCATTCGATTACATCATCTCCGCAAATAACTTCGAGCATCTTCCCAATCCCATAAAGTTTCTTCAGGCCTGCGGGCGCGTGCTCAAGACGGGCGGCTTTCTCTCCATCGTGGTTCCCGACAAGAGCGGATGCCTCGACTTCTACCGACCGCGCACGAGCCTGGCCGCCTGGATCGAAGCGTTTTTCGAGGAAAGGGAACGTCCGACATACGCTCAAATATTCGAACAGGTCAGCATGATGGCGCGAGGCGCCGGCGATGCGGCGCCCCCCAACGCCTTCAGCTTTATCGCCGAACGGAATTTGCGCGAGGCGTTCGACGATTGGTCGAGAAGGCGATTAGAAAACGACGCGACCTATTTCGACGTTCACTGCTCCGTTTTTACGCCGAACAGTTTCAGACTTCTGTTGACCGACGCCCATTTTCTTGGCCTCTCGCCCTTCATCGTCGAAGAAGTGATCGACGATCGAGTGCAAGGCGGATTTTACGCGCATTTGCGCAATGACTCATGCAGGACCTTCGCTCCGCAGGAGACCGCCGCGCATTACGTCGATCGTCAGCGCATCCTTCAGCGGGTCATCGACGAGGAGGCGAATGTCGTCGAAAGTGAGCGCATCTCTCAGATTTTCGAGAGCATGTCGCGCCGTTACGCGCGCGCGCGTCTCGGCCGCGCCCTCGCGGCGCCGAGAGCCTTCGAATTATTGCTGCGCAGACGCGACGTGAAGCTCATCAAACCTTATTTCGCCCTCAGAGGCTCCGTCCTCTTCGATCCGGCCTTCTATGCGCAACGCGTCAGCTTCTCAGGCGAAGCCCCGATGCATTATCTGCTCCACGGCGCGAAAGCGGGCCACGATCCGGGACCGTTTTTCTCAACGAGCGAATATCTGCGACAGAATCCGGACGTGGCGTTGAATGGCACGAATCCGCTTGCCCATTACGAAATGTTCGGTCGCAAGGAAGGGCGTAAACTGGCGTTGCGATAGTTCGCCACGCGCGCGGGACATGCGCCGAAGGAATCGCTTGGCGCCTTAACCGCCTATCGTTCCCGTCAGCGCTTGAGGCGCGACGATCAGGGGATATTCGGCCTCGACGATGTAGGGGCCGCCGCCGACTGAATCGCGCGACGAATAAAGCACGAAGCGTTCGGCGGTGAAGCGCAGCGGCGGGAAATAGCCGCGCGTCCCGAGATAGGCCGCCACGGCGCCGGCGCTGGCGCCGCGCAGGCGGGCCAGCGTGACATGCGGCACAAATTTACGCGGCTCGGGCGGCGCGCCGAGGCGACGCAGCAGCCTCTCCTGCTCCGCCTGCATCTCGACGAGGGCCGGCTCCGGCCTTGCGCGCGCGACGATGGCGCGGGGCTTGTCGCCGCCGAAGGAGGTCAGCTGGTCGAAAGTGACGGAAACCTCGGGACGGCGGATGAATGACAGCGCATTCGCCGCGTCCCGCGCGAAAGCGTCGTCGACGTCGCCGATGAAGCGCAGGGTGACATGATAATTCTCAACGTCGATCCATCGGGCGCCGGGGACGCCGCCGCGCAGCCGCGCCAAGTTCTCCGCGATCGGTCGGGGAATCTCCAAGGCCGTAAACAGTCTGGGCATGACAGTCTCCCCGGGTGGGATCGCGCGGCCTCATTGCGTGCGCGAGGTCTTTCTCGCCCCCATCGAGACGAGCGTTTTTTCGACATAGGGCGCAAGCTTATTCACGATCCTTGCCACGCCGGCGGCGTTCGGATGGACGCCGTCCGAGATGAGCAGCGCAGGCGAACCCCAGACGCCTTCCAGGATGAAGGGCACGAGCGGCACCCGATGTTTGGCGGCAAGATCCGGATAAATCGAATCGAAGTCCCGCTTGTAAGCTTGCCCGTGATTGGCGCTCGACACCATGGCCGTCAGGACCGGTCGGACGCCTTTTTGCTGCAACACCGCGAGAATTTGATCGAGGTTGGCCCGAGTAATCTTTGGATCATGCCCGTTTAGCATGTCGTTGGCGCCCAGTTCGACGATTGAAATGTCGAAAGGGCCGGCGCCCAGCGTATAATCTAGGCGCGCGAGACCAGTCGTCGTGGTGTCGCCGGAAAGGCCGCCTTGCACGATTTCGACGTCGAACCCATCTGCGCTCAAACGCCTCTTGAGCTGCGCCGGTAGCGAATCCTCAGCGGCGACGCCTGCGCCGGCTGTGAGACTGTCCCCGAAGGCCAGAATCCGGATTGGCTCAGCCCGCGCCGACGCAGAACCGAGCGCGAAAAGCGACAAGACGGCGAAGACCGCGGCTTGGAGAGGACGGCGTAAAGCGCCATAAGGCGACTGGACCAAAGGCGTCGAATGCGGCGCATCAATCAAGGTTTTGCTCCGTGCGGCGACAGGTTATCGAAGTTCGGGACGTCGATCTCACGCTCGGCGAGGGCGCCGCCCGCGTCCATGTGCTCAAGAATGTCAGCATGAGCGTGGCGCAAGGCGAAACTGTCGCTCTACTGGGACCCTCCGGCTCGGGCAAATCGACTTTGCTCATGACCCTCGCGGGATTGGAGCGACCCGACGCCGGCAGCGTCAGCATCGACGGACGCGATCTCAGCGCGCTCTCGGAAGACGCGCTGGCACGCTTCCGTGGAGGAAACATAGGAATCGTCTTCCAGTCTTTCCAGCTGATCCCGACCATGACGGCTCTGGAGAATGTCGCCGTCCCGTTGGAATTGGCCGGCAAGCCAGACGCATTTCAGCGCGCCGAGGCCGAGCTTGCCGCGGTTGGGCTCGCGGAACGCCTGTCGCACTATCCAGCGCAGCTTTCGGGCGGCGAGCAGCAACGAGTTGCGCTCGCACGAGCGCTCGCCCCCGACCCTCTCATCCTTGCCGCGGATGAACCCACCGGCAATCTCGATTCCGAAACCGGCGCGGCGGTGATCGACCTGATTTTTGCGCAGCAACGCCGCCGCGGCGCGACGCTGGTGCTCGTCACGCATGACACAGCGCTCGCGGCGCGCTGTAGCCGGCGGGTGCTGCTGCGATCAGGCCGCGTCGACGCGGCCGAGCCGGCAGAATCATGAGGGCGTTACGCTTTGCCGCCCTGCCCTTCGCGCTGCGCTTCGCCCTGCGCGACCTGCTCGGCGATCCGCGCGGCTTCGGCGTCTTCATCGCCTGCATCGTTATCGGCGTCGCCGCAATTTCGGGCGTCTCCGGCCTCTCGCATTCGCTGGCGCAGGGCCTCGCCCGCGAGGGCCGAACTATATTGGGCGGCGACGCTTCCTTCAGCCTCGTTTCCCGCGATTTTTCGCCCGAGCAGCGCGCTTTTTTCGAGGCGCGCGGACGACTTTCCGAAATTTCGCTGATGCGCGCCATGGCCCGGCGCGACGACGGCGAAGCCGCTCTGGTGGAAATCAAGGCGGTGGATCCGCAGACCTATCCTGCCTTCGGCGCGATCGCGCTCGAACCGGACATGGCTTTATCGGAGGCGTTGTCGGAACGGGACGGCGCTCCCGGCGTCGTCGTCGACCCGACGCTGCTCGCGCGCCTGGACGCCAAGCTCGGCGACACGGTGACGATCGGCGTGTCGCGCTTCGTGCTGCGGGCGATGCTGCGCAGCGAACCCGACAAGCTGGCAGGCGGAATCGGCTTTGGCCCGCGGGTGATGATGACGCGCGCCGCGCTCGCGGGCGCCCAATTGGCTTCGCCGGGTTCGATTTTCAGACATGCGATCCGCGTGGCGCTCAATGGCGCCGCCGACGACGCCGACGTGAAGGCCTTCGCCGCCGTCGCGGCGAGCGCCTTTCCGCAGGCCGGCTGGGAGGCGCGCACGCGCGACGCGGTTTCCCCGCAATTCTCGCGCAATCTCGAACGCTTCAGCCAGCTGCTGACGCTGGTCGCGCTCACCGCCCTTGTCGCCGGCGGCGCAGGCGTCGCCAACGCCGTGCAGGGTTTCGTCGAGCGCAAGCGCGCCCAATTTGCGATTCTGAAGGCGCTCGGCGCCGAAGGGTCGCGCGTCTTCAAAATCGCCCTCGCCCAGGTTCTGACGGCTGCGTCCTTCGCCATTTTGATCGGGCTCGCCGTCGGCGCGCTCATTCCCTGGGCGGGAGCCCAGGCCTTGCGCGATCTCGCCGATCTTCCCGTATCCGCCGCGCTCGACTTGCAGGGGGCGTTCTACGGCGCGCTCTACGGGCTTCTTGTTGTTCTGATCTTCGCGCTTGTTCCGCTCGGGCGCGCTCATGAAACGCCTGTGGCGGCGCTGCTCCGCGACGATCCGCGAGGCGCCTCTCTCGCACGATATCGCGCGGCGGCGTGGGCGGCGGCGGCGGCCCTCGCCGCGCTGGTCATGGCGACGTCATTCGACGTCAAACTCGGCGCGGCCTATGTCGGCGCCGCCGTAGCGGCCTTCGCTTTGCTGCGCGGCGCCGCCGGGGCCGTCATGCGGCTCGCGCGCGCCCTGCCCCGCCCGCGCGACGCGCGTTGGCGGCTCGCGCTCGCCAATATCTGGCGGCCGAAGAGCCTGACGCCGGCGCTGATGATCTCGATCGGCCTCACGCAGACTCTGCTCATCGCGCTCGCGCTCGTCGAAGGCGCCATTCACAATGAGCTGGCCCGAGCCGACGTCGGAGAGATCCCCAACTTTTTCTTCATCGACATACCGAAGGCGCAGACGCACGGTTTCGCCGATTTTCTCTCTCGTGAGGCGCCGAACGCCCGCATCCAACATGTGCCGATGATGCGCGGACGCATCGTCGCCGTGAAAGATGCGCCCGTCGACCGGATCGCCGTCGCCGACGACGCCAAATGGGCGCTCGAGGGCGACCGTGGCGTGACCTTCTCCAGCGCAGTACCCGCGAACTCCGCGCTGACGGAAGGCGAATGGTGGCCAGCGGATTATGCCGGTCCTCCGCTCGTCTCGCTCGAGCAGAGGATCGCCGAGGGACTTGGCCTGACGATCGGCGACTCTATTCGCGTCAATGTGCTCGGCCGGGAAATCACGGCGAAGGTCGCCAGCCTACGCAAAGTGGACTGGCGCAGCTACGCCATCAATTTCGTCATGGTGTTTTCGCCTAATGTCTTCGCCGGCGCGCCCTATACCGAGCTTTTCACCGTCGCTTATGGCGCGCCGACGGTCGCGGCGCGCGACGCCGTGGACGCGCGCCTCATCCGGGAGGCGGCGAAGCGCTTCCCGAGCGTCGTCTCGGTGCGGGTGAAGGACGCGCTGGCGGCGATCGACAAGATCGCCGGACAATTGGCGCTGGCGGCGCGGGCGGCGGCGGGACTCGCCATCGTCACGGCGATCCTGGCGCTGGCGAGCGCGCTGGCGAGCGGTCAGCGCGCCAGAGTGCATGACGCCGTCGTGCTGAAAACGCTTGGCGCGACCCGCCTGTGGCTTGCGAGCGCCTATGCGCTGGAGTTCGGCCTCGTCGGTCTCGCCGCCTCGCTGATCGCCGTCGTCGCCGGCGCCGGCGCCGCCTACGCCATGACCACGATCGTGATGAAGATCGATTTCGCCTTCCTGCCATGGACGGCGGCGCTCATCGCCTTAGCGACGCTGGCCGTCACTATTGCGATCGGCCTCGCCGGGACTTGGCGCGTGCTGTCGCGAAAGCCGGGGCCGGAATTGCGGGAGTTGTGAACGGAGTCAGGAGCGACATTCAAGCTGCATCAGTCACGCCTCTGCGAGGCGGAATTTGAATTCGGGAACCGCCGCGCAGCTCAACGTCTCCTCCGGCCCTTTGCGCGTCACGCCGCCCCAGCCGGCTTCGCTCGGCCCCTGATGGACGAATGTCACGCGCTCGTTGGCGTCGACGACCCAATATTCCCGCACGCCATGGCGGGCGTAGAGCTTGGCCTTGAGATCGAGGTCGTAGGCGAGACTCGACGCCGCCACCTCGATCGCCAGTCGCACGTCGGGACCGCGAACCTCCTGTGAGCGAAGGCGTTCCGGATAGAGCGAAATGTCGGGCTCGACGAAGGTGTTCGACGAAAGAAAGATCGATGTCTCCACGCCGACGATAAGGTCGCGCGGACATGAACGCGACAACTCCATCAGCATCTTTGACTTGATGCGCTCATGCGCCGAATATTTCGGCCCCATCGGGACAATTTCTCCCTCGATCAATTCGAAATTTTCTTCTTCGGAAATGATTCCCGCGTCCTGCATGGCGATGATCTCATCGACCGTAAAGGCGCGGCGGGGATAGCCTTCGGCGGCTTTCGTCAAAGCGGAGGGCATGACTGGCTCCTTTTTGGAATACTATCACGCAAGCCCTTGGGCGGGAACGCAGCGACGTCCAGGACGCCTGCCAAGCCCGTTGCCAAGATACTCGCCAAGACCCCTTCCAAGACTTGCCCTCCCGGTCCTTGCGGCCTAAAAGCAAGCGCGACCCGACGGCTCCGCCTCCCGGCCCATCCGCCGAGGCTTTGCGCGCTCCGCGCGCCGCCGCGTAAACCCGAAAGCCCGACCCCGTGTCCGACAAGAGCGTCCTCTCCTGGCCGAATTTCGCCGTGTCGGTTCTCGGCGGCGTCGCGGCGGCCGTGATCTTCGCCGTCGTCGTGCGGGGCGGCATCGGCGGATTGCTCCTCGCGCATGTCGCGCCAATGCCAATCATGATCGTCGGCTTCGCCTTCGGTCTCATTCATGGCGCAACCTCGGCGATCCTCGCCAGCGTGATCCTGTCCTTCTGGCCGAGTCCGGTTGTCGGCATGGGCTACGCGCTTCTCGTCGCCGCGCCGGCCTGGTCCGCCGTCTATGCGGCGTCGGGCGCGCCTCGAGGCGGCCGGGACAGACTGACAGCCAACCTGCCTGGCTGGGCGTCGCTGGCTCCGGCGGTCTTTCTAACGACGGCGGTCATTTTCTGGCTGATCGTCTCAAGCATCATCTTCGGCTCTGTCGACGAGGCGCTGAACCCGATCCGCGCGCGCGCCTTCATCCTGCTCGACCTCATGGTCAAGGAGCGCGACCTTGGCGACAAGATCGACCCGACGACGCTTTCCCGCTCGGTGGCGCGCGCGGTTCCGGCCTTTCTCGCCGGCTACGGCCTTTTGATCCACGTTGTTAATTTGTGGATTTCCGCCAGGATCGCTCAGGCCTCCAAGCTGCTCGGCCGTCCTTGGCCGGACATCGCCAAGGAATACCGCCTTCCGAAGGTGCTTGGCGGCCTCTTCCTGAGCGGGATCGCGTTGACCTTTTTCGACGGGCTCGCCGGGCCGATTGGGCTGGTCCTCGCGACGACCACGGGATTGCTCCTCGCTTTCCAGGGCTTAGCCGTCGCCCATATTTTCCTGCGCGGATCGCGCTCAAGCGCCCTCGTGCTCGCCATCATCTATTTCACGCTCGGATTCCTGGGCTGGCCGATTCTGATTTTCACCGCGATCGGGCTCGCCGACCTCATATTCAACTATCGGGCCCGAAAGGCCGACCCCGAGCCGGCCGCGATGCAAAAACCGGATTGACTTTCGGCCGGTTTTCTCGACATAGCCCGCAATCCTGGAGACATAAGACAGATGGAAGTCATTCTGCTTGAACGCGTGGCCAAGCTTGGCCAGATGGGCGACACCGTGCGCGTGCGCGACGGCTATGCCCGCAATTTTCTGCTGGCGCGCGGCAAGGCGCTGCGGGCGACGGAAAACAATAAGAAGCATTTCGAGACGCAGCGGGCTCAGATCGAGGCGCGCAACCTCGAAGCGAAAAAGGAAGCCGAGGCGGTCGCCGAGAAGCTGAACGGCCAGAGCTTCACGATCATTCGCCAGGCTGGCGAGAGCGGCCAGCTCTACGGCTCGGTGTCGGCGCGCGATGTCGCCGAAGCGGCCACCGCCGGCGGGTTCTCGGTCAATCGCAACCAGATCGTCCTGGTGCATCCGATCAAGACGCTGGGCCTGCATCCGACCCCGGTGCATCTGCACCCCGAAGTCGACGTGAACATCACGATCAACGTCGCCCGCTCGGAAGAAGAGGCTGCGCGTCAGGCGCGCGGCGAAAGCGTCACGCTCAAGGAAGAGACGTCGATGGACGATCTGGGCCTCGAAGTCGGCGCGGCGCTTGCTGAAGCCGGCGACGTCGAACTGTAAGCTTTCGCATATTGCAACTGCCAAACGGCGGCCCATCGGCCGCCGTTTTTCTTTTTGCCGGCCTCACTCCCGATTCTCGCGTCAGCGCAAGCGCGATGCTTCGCACAGTCGAAGATTATTTTTCTCGTGTGGATATGACTCGTAACGCCGCGCTTTGGAGAAACGCGCGAACAGGATGGTGGCGACGCCAGCACGTTAATGTATTGTCGACTTCCCCCCGACGAGTCGCGCGTCGCGTTCGCGGCCAAGGGCTGTCTCGCAAAGTCAACGAAGATCGATGCCACCAATCGAACAATTGGCGGGCCGGCGCGCGATTCAGATCGCGCAGCCGGAAGCGCCCGCCTATCGCGCGCCGCCGCATAATATCGAAGCCGAGCAGGCGCTGCTCGGCGCCATCCTCGTCAACAATGACGCTTTCGACCGAGTGTCGGACTTCTTAAAGCCCGAGCATTTCTCTGAAGAGTTGCACCGCCGAATTTATGAAGTCGCGGCGCAGCTCATTCGCGCCGGCAAGCTCGCGACTGTCGTCACGCTGAAGACGTTCCTCGCCGATATCGAGCTTCCCGCGGGCGTCACGATCCAAGCCTATCTGGCGCGGCTCGCCGCTGAAGCGACGACTATCATCAACGCCGAAGATTATGGCCGTACCGTCCATGACCTCGCTGTGCGGCGGGAGCTCATCGTCATCGGCCAGGACATCGTCAACACGGCCTTTGACTCGCCGATCGATTCGCCGCCGCGGGCGCAAATCGAGGAAGCCGAGCGGCAGCTCTATTCGATCGCCGAAACCGGCCGCTACGACGGCGGCTTTCAGCGCTTCGCCGACGCGCTGACCACCGCCCTCGACATGGCGAGCAGCGCTTATATGCGCGACGGGCATCTCTCGGGCGTCGCCACGGGACTTATCGATCTCGACGACAAGATGGGCGGCCTGCAGAAATCCGACCTCATCATCGTCGCCGGGCGTCCTGGCATGGGCAAGACCGCGCTCGCCACCAACATCGCCTTCAATGTCGCGAGCGCCTATCAATTCGAAACCGAACCGGACGGAACGCACAAGACCGTCAATGGCGGGATCGTCGGCTTTTCTCGTTGGAAATGTCGGCGGAGCAGCTGGCGACCCGCGTCATCGCCGAACAGTCTGGCGTCGCGAGCTACAAAATCCGCCGCGGCGACATCAATGAGGATGATTTTCGCCGCATTGCCGACGCCGCGCGGCATATGCAGAGCATCCCGTTCTTTATCGATCAAAGCGGCGGCATTTCGATCGCGCAGCTCACGGCGCGGGCGCGGCGGCTGAAACGTCAGAAGGGCCTCGACCTTCTCGTCGTCGACTATCTGCAATTGCTCGCCGGGTCGCGTTCGCGCGCCGACAACCGCGTTCAGGAACTCACTGAAATCACCACCGGCCTCAAGGCGCTCGCGAAAGAATTGAACGTGCCGATCATCGCGCTGTCGCAGCTGTCGCGCCAAGTGGAGAACCGCGACGACAAACGTCCTCAGCTATCAGACCTGCGCGAGTCAGGCTCGATCGAGCAGGACGCCGACGTCGTGATTTTTGTGTTTCGTGAAGAATATTATCTGCGCAACCGCGAGCCGCGCGAAGGCACCGAAGAACACATCCAATGGATGGCCGAGATGGAGCGCGCGCACGGCCGCGCCGAAGCGATCATCGGCAAGCAGCGTCACGGGCCGACGGGAACCGTGCAACTCGCCTTCGAGGCGGAGGTGACGCGCTTCTCGAATCTCGCTGACGAAGACAAATTGCCGGCGCGCATTTGAAAAAGCCTCGCCGCCTGGCGGCGAGGCTTTGCATCGAACAATCGCAAGTTACTTGGCGCCGACCGTCCACAGACCCCTGTTCTTGTCGAAGCGGAAGCCAGCGGCGTTCTTCAGTTCGTCCTTGGTGGCGTTCATGGTGAGCCACGTCTTGTTGTCGCGCTCGGTCGCCTTGATCTCATCGAACGCGACCGCGACGTCCTTTTCGCCGATGCCGAGGAAGCCGCCGACCGAAATGATCGCCGCCGTAACCTTGCCGCTGCGATCCAGCATTAGATCCTTGACTTCGCCGATCTTGTTTTCTTGCGGATCGTAAACGTTCTGCTCGTGAATATTCGAGACGAGCAAGGCATTCTGCGGCAGCGTCGTCAGGAAAGCGCTCCGTCCTGTCGCCGCGCCCATGCGATTCATCGTCTGTTCGGCCAAAGCCGCACCCGACAGCGTCGCGATGAGCGCGCCGGCGAGAACGTAGGACTTAAGCATGGCTATCTCCGTGCGTGTTGTTGGTCACAGCGGACAATTGTCCCTGTGCGCCTAGAACAAGCATCGGAGACAGATGTTCCAAGCTTCGCGGCAGATATCCGGCTCATCCCAGTCTGCCGCATGTTGAAGAAAACTTCGCCGTTAGATTGGATCCCAAAGCCCGGTGGCCTTGTCGAACTTGTAAGCGACGGCCTTTTTGAGCAGGTCTTTCGTCGTGTTCAACGTCAGCCACGACTTGCCGTTCTTCTGCGTGATGGAGATTGCCGATACCGGAATCGCAATATGCTTCACGCCCAGGCCCAGAAAGCCGCCGACGTTCAGCATCACCGCATTGATAGAGCCGTCGGCGGAAAACAGCATGTCGGCGATCGTGCCGAGCTTCTTTTCATTGGGATCGTAAACCGGCTGCTTATACCAGGCCGAGACTACCGAACCGTAGACCGGCAGCCTTTCCAGCGGCACGATGACGACGGTTTCGTTTGTCGCCTGTTGGGCGCCGGCCGGCAAGGGCGCTAACGCGACGAAGGCGAGCGAGCCCGCCAGGATCATATGTTTCAGCATCAAAAAATCCTCTTCTGGAAAGCGCGTGACGCGGCGTGGAGCGGATGAGCGAAGCTGTCGCCGTGGCGTTTGCTTCTACATCTGCTTCCAGGCGTGTTCCTTTGCGTCATATTTGTATCCGGTCGCCTTCTTCACGACGTCCTTCGTCGTATTGATCGTCAGCCAGGTTTTGTTGTTCTTCTCGGTGATGGTGATGGATTCCGCCGGAATGGCGACATGCTTGGCGCCAATTCCGAGAAAGCCGCCGACATCGAGCATGACCGCATTGATCTCGCCGCCGGAAAACAACATGTCGGTGATCACGCCGACTTTCTTCTCATTGGTGTCGTAGACCGGCTTTTTGTACCAAGCGGAAACCAGCGAGCCATAGCGTGGCAAGGCTTCCATCGGCACGACGATCTTGCTGTCCGGCGCAGCCGTCTCGGCGATGACAGGCTGAGCGACCGCCATGGCCACGCCCAAAGACAGCGCAACGAGCAATGTTCTGTTCATTCGTCCAATCCCCCAGATCGCTGATAGGAATTATGCATCATAGCTGATTCATCGGGGCAGCACGCCCCAATAATCAAGGTCAAGCAGCACCGCCGGGTCGGGCTTCCCGTCAGCGCCCTGAAGCGGAAAGTCAGCGCAGGGCTTGTCCTTTGTCGCGACGAGCCGCAGGCGCAGCGCGCCGATATCCGTCCGCCCGGGAATCTCCGCCTTATCCAATACTTCCGACCAGGCGAACACCGTTCCTCCCGCGAACAGCGGATTGACGTGGCGCCCCCCGTTCACGGCTGAGATATGGAAGACGTTCTCCAGCCCGTTGAACGACAGGGCTCGCGCAAGCGAAATGACATGGCCGCCGTAAATGATGCGCTTTCCGAACCGGCCCTGCGCCTCATAATACTGATTGAAATGAACTTTCGAGTTGTTCTGATAGAGCCGGGTGGCAAGTTGGTGCTCCGCCTCCTCGACCGTCATGCCGTCGATATGGTCGATCTTTTCGCCCTTGTCGTAATCCCCCCAGACATAGGGCGAACCGGCAAGCGCTTTGTCGTAAGCGGCGACATTGATTGGCGGCGCCGCTTTGCCGAGTTCCGACGGATCGACGGATTTCGGCAGATCGGGCACGATTTCCGGCCCCACCGGGGCGTCCCTGTCGCGCTTTTTCACCATGACCCACCGCGCATAGCTCAGCACGGTCTCGCCGCGCTGATTGGCGCCCGTCGTGCGCACATAGACAACGCCGGTTTCCCTGTTGGAATTTTCCTTAAGGCCGATAACCTCCGAAGTCGCCGACAGCGTGTCGCCCGGATAGACCGGAACGAGAAACTTGAAATCCGCATAGCCGAGATTGGCGATGGCGTTGAGGGAGACGTCAGGGACGGTCTTTCCGAGCACGAGATGAAAGACGAGCAGATCGTCGATTGGCGCGCGTTCATAGCCGATCGCCTGCGCAAACGCGGTCGACGATTGGACGGCGAAGCGCGGCAGATATAGCGCCGTATAGATGGCGACCTCGCCGACCGTGACCGTGCGCGGCGCGGCGTGGCGAATGATCTGACCGATTCTGAAGTCCTCGAAGAAATTGCCGACGTTGATCTTCGACTTGCTCATGTCCTAACCGTCAGTTGGCGCCAGCTTCGCCAGCGCAGCGAGATAAAGCGCGGGCGCGCCCGCAACGAAAACTGTCTTGACGCGGCTTGTCGCGCCGGCGCGTATCGAGACCGCGCGCTTCGGGGCGCCCACCTGCGAAGCGATCAGCGCGATCAGCGCCTCGTTCGCCCTGCCGTTCTCCGGCGCCGCGCGCACGCGGGCCTTGAGGACGCTGCGGCCGTCGGCGAGAGCTTCCACGCCTTCAAGGGCGTCGCGTCCGCCCTTCGGCGTGAGCCGCACGTAAAGCGCGACGCCGTCTGGCTCCGCCGCCCAGGCGTCCGGCCTCTTAGCCGTATGCAAGGCCGCCGGCGGCGCTCGCGATCAGATCGCGCAGGAACTGCATGAGCAGCAGCAGAATAAGCGGAGAAATATCAAGGCCGCCGACGCTCGGCAGCACGGCGCGGATCGGCCCGAGCAGAGGCTCGGTGACGGCGTTCAGCCATCTCCAGACCGAATAGGCCGCGTTCGAGCGCATGTTGATGACGTCGAAGGCGATGAGCCAGGATACGACCACCGTGGCGAGTAGAATCCACCAGTAAATGTCGATGATCGTGAGAAGAAGTTTGACCACAGCATAAGACATGAGCGGCTTCCAGCGGATGAGGCTGCGCCCTCTCTAGCCTCCCCGCCGCGCCGCGGCAATCCTTGCCCGGTCCCCCGGCGTCGGGGAGGCGCCTGACGTGTGCCTACAGTCCGGGAAGAAGCCGAAAATCGAGGAGCGCGGCCCAGCCGAGCCCGCCGAGCGGCAACAGCAGGGCGCGGATCGGCGGCTGTTGCGAGAGGGGGACGAAGGAACCTTCATGGAGCTCCTCGACGAGCTTGAGCAGCGATTCCAGTTGGTCGGCGCTTACGCCCGCAGGCGTTGCGGTTTCCCCAGCCGCGACTCCCGCGTCTTTGCCGCGCCCGTCCATCCCGGCCTGCGCTTGAGCGCCGTCCGGGCGGGCCTTTGCGGCCATAATTCCCTTCATCAATCTCATTCTTGTCGTCCTGCGCGCTTTCTCCGCGCTGAAGCAAAGCGCCATCGCGCAACCAAAAAGCGCGATGAAGCCGACGAATTGCGTGATGACGATTGGCGGGCTGACGGCAAATCCCGCGAAGGCGGCGCTGCGCGAGACGATCATGAGGGCGAATATCGCGAAGGGATAGTAGACGAGTTTGCTGATGCAGCGCGTTCGAAGCGCCATGAAGCGAAGATCGATCCAGTCGTCGAGGAGCGGATCGTCAATCTTGAGCTTTTCGGCATATTTCGCCCGCGTGCTGTCGGGCCAATGCGTGGTGTGCCTTCGCAACACCTCGACAAAACGCAGGCAAAGCAGCGTCGAATCAAACACGAGGAAAACGAGTATAAACAAAGCCAAGACAGCAGGAATGGTGACTCCATAGTAGATCCCGGTTCCGTACGGCCCTCTCCACGGTATGTTGGGCCAACCATACGCCAAAACGAGAGAAATATAGAGCGTCACCATCAGCAATACGTAAAAGGCTATCCGGATCGCGACGGGTCGCACCCGCTGTTTTGCGACATATTCCTTCCAGACAGAGTCGACATATACTTCCTTATCCTTGTCCTTCTCGGCCTTCTCATCAATCAATCGATAGGAAAGGGCTCGGCCGAGAATATTCATCGGATGCCGCGCCGCTCGCCCGTCGCCGCCGGAATTGGGCGTTTGCGATGTCCCGTCGACGCCGCCGATCTTGAGCCGCCTGCTCCCAATGTCGTCCAGATTTGCGCTCAGCTCCGTCCAGGCGTCCCGGATCAGAACCGCCGCCATCACAGCGGCAATGGCGCGCAGAGCTATCGACGGCCACATGCTGACGCCCTGCGCCCAGGCTATTGGTTCGCCGAGCCCATATCCGGTGGCCCGATCTGCAACAAAGCCCCATGCAGCAAATATGATCGCCGCGAGCAGCATGATCGACGCCAACCCCAGCCATGTCGTCCTCAAATAGGAGGACAACAATCCATTCCGATAAAAGGAGAGGAGAATGATCGCGCCGATCGATAAGACGACAGCAAAGCTGGCCGCGCTCTTTTGCCCGAGCGCAGGATATAAGCCTCTCATTTTCGGATGGATGTCGTCGGCATTCGTTTCCTTCGCATCGCTCGCCGAAACCTTCTCCGTCGGCAGGGGAATAAACTCGCCGCGTCGATCGACCTCAAAGAGCCGCGCGGACGCGAGACCTTTTTCGATCGCGGCTCGCAACTTGAGCGTCTCGTCGGCCTTGTCTTGCGCCGCCATGCGGGCGGCCAAAAAAGCTGCGGTTTGATAGGTCGAGCGAAACGGAGGAATATCCTTCTGGTACGCTCCGTTTGCCATCGGCCCATAGCTCGACGCGACAATGAGATTGCGGCTCCATTCGAGTTCGTCCTGCCCCGCGAGCGCGGCGTCATAGTCGGTCGTGAAAAATACAGCCTCCGGAAACAGCGGCTTAAGCGCGCGCAGCACGAGCAACTTGTCGAAAACGTCGTTGCCCAATACGCCGATCGCCCTTATTCCGCCCTTGTCGTCCTGCTTCAGAGCGTCGTCTTCATCCTTCAGACTCGCCGCGAGCCTGCGTAAATAGTCAAACTGGCCCTGACCGAAGGCGCGCTCCAGCGTTTTCGAACCTTGCTGAGCTTTTGACGACTCCGCCTCGGCCTTGTCGCCATTGTCCTTCTTCGAGGACTTATCGCCGCTCGGGCTTGTCGCGGGCAGCATGCCGTCCAAGCCGCGCAGATAGGCGCGCCTGTGAATCCATTCGGGGTGAGGACCACCGACGGGCAACCTCGAAAGACAACTCTTGTAATTGTCGTGCGCCTCGTCGGGGCAACGCAATTCGCGTATGAATGCGTCGACGATCTTACGGCCGTATAGCGTGTCTCGATCCGAGATCAGCGCGACATGGTTGTCGTGGCGGCAGTTTCCGCAATCCTTGTCGTCGCCATTCTGGTGCGGAACAGCGCCTGGATATATTCCTCTTCGGCGCAATTCCAACCCGACCGCACGCGCAAGGACGTCATCTTGCGCGCTCGTGCGGAATATTCGCTCGGGATGCGGTCGCGCCTTTAGGTCCCCGTCGCTGACCGTGGCGCCGAATGAGTAGAACAGGATGTTCTCAGGTTTCGCCTCTTCCTTCGGCTTTGGTCCTGTTTGAGCGCCCGTTTTCTTTTGGTCTCCATCGGGCGCCGAAGCCGGGCGATCCATTTCCGTCGCAAGATCGCGCAGGACGCCGGACGAATAGGGCCCCAATATTTTCATCGATGGACATGGATTGACATTTCCCGGCGCGCACAACTCGCGCCGCAGGGCATTCACTCTTTCCAACGGCGCGCGCGTGTCCGCCAGCACATCCTCGTCGATCCATAACAGCAGGATTGGTTGCGACGACGGATGTTCGAACCACTCGTAAGGAATGGCGGCCGGCAACCCCTTCTTGTCATGATCGGCCGGGCGAAAATACCCAATATGCAGGGCGTCCTGAGGTTCATAGCCCTGAAGTTGCAGCCCGCTTAGCACGGCGTATCGTAGCCGCCGGCGCGCCTCGGCGTCCTCGAAATAGGACGCGCCGGGCGCCGTTACGCCGATGAGGCGGACGTCTTGAGGCTTCGGCCGCTTCTCTCCGTTCTCGTAGACAAGGGGCGAACGACAATGGAGCGCAAGCGTCAGCGGCTTTTGCCTTGCCGCCCAAGCGTCGTCGCATTCTTTCCTGCTTCCAGAGTCTGCTTTCTTGACTTCCCGCGCGACTGCGTCGAATGGGTCCTGCCACAAACGCGATTCGACGTCCTGCGCCTGAAACTTTTCCTGAATGCGCGTTTCCAGCGGCGGCGGACGCGACACCGTGAGCGGCGCTTGCTGCGTATAAAAATAGGCCCCCGTCGCGACGAGGGCGACGATAATGGCGCTGTTGGCTCCGATGCCAGGCGCACTTTTTCTTTCTTCCTCGGCCATACGCAAACTCCACAATCATTCTGGCCGCGCGGCTAATTCTTTCGAAAAATCAGATTCTCAGGACCGTCATGCCCGCGATGGCGTTGACGAAGTTTCCTGCCAGGCGCCCGACCAAATCCAATGAAAGACAAATCCCGAACATTATCCGCAAATCGGCTGGCTTCGACGCTGTTTCGAATTCTCCGCAAAAGGCCCGCGCCACGTATCGTCGGATCAGGGCCAACTTCGTCAACCCATCGTAATTGCTGCATTATGTTGCAATGTTCGAGAATGACAAGAGCGTCGCCGTTTGCGACCGTGGCGCGGCCAAATCCAATTGACAGGATATCGGCCCCCGTGTACCCCACGCGCCGGAGCGGGGCTGTAGCTCAGATGGGAGAGCGCTGCAATCGCACTGCAGAGGTCGGGGGTTCGAATCCCCCCAGCTCCACCAGCCAATCGATTCATTTGCGAATGAGCGCAAGCGCTTCACGAAGCGCCGGCAATTGCGATCGGCGCTCGACGCCTATCGATTGTTTCGGGCCGATCCCGCGCCATATCCGGAGAGACTTGCCCGGAGGCCGCCGATGTATCGCAAAATTCTTCTGCCGATCGATATCACTGAACCCGCGATGACCGATCGGGCGCTCGCCGTCGCGCAGGGTTTAGCGAAGGCGTTCGACAGCGAATTGCGGCTCGTCAACGTGCAGTCGCTGCTGCCGATCTCCTTTCTCGACTACGTGCCTGAGAATTTTGACCTGCAGGTGCGTCGTGGCCTCGAGACGGAAATTGCGTCGGTCGCCGCCAAAATCGACTGCGCGCCGGAGCGCGTGTCGACCGTTGTGCTGTTTGGACCGGTGTACCAAAGGGTCTTGGCCGAGGCCGAGGAATGGGGCGCCCATCTTATCGTTCTGTGCTCCCATCGGCCCGGCATGGATCGTTTTCTCATCGGCTCGAACGCCACGACGATCGTCAACCACGCTCAGTGTTCGGTGCTGGTCGTGCGAGGCGAGGCGACCTAAGCGGCGTTCGGGCGGCGTTATCCGCGCGACGATGAACCTAAAATGGCGCTGCGATGACGACGCCTTCACGAAACTCTCATCGCACTCTCACATCCCTCTGCTACCCGACACGTCGATGCGGCGAACAGTTGATGTCGCGGAGGATGCCATGTCGAAAGAGGCGATGCAGGACGCCGGCGGTTCGGCGGCGGAAAAGGCTGAGAACAACACTGGCAAGATCGTGGGCGGCGCCATCGCGGCCGCGATCGGCGGCACGATCGGCGCGCTGCTGTTGGGCGGCTATGCGGTGTTGCCGGCGGCGGTCGTCGTCGGTCTGCTCGGCGTCGCGCTGGGCGCGGTTTTCGACTGAGCGTGAATTCGCGCCGGCGTCCGTATATAAACGAGCCCGGCTCGAAGCGTGCGTATAAGTGTTTCGCGCATGAAAAACTCGCCGGCTTGGTCTTCCTTGAAGGCGAAGCCGCTTCTTTTTGCCAGGCCTCCGCCGGACATCCGATAATGGTGTCGATAACTCTGTTGGAAATTCCCTCGGGAAGGCTCGCGTCCCTCTACTTTCCTAAACGCGGCCGTAGGAATATGAATAATGGTTTGAGGGGATTGCGGCTTGGGCGGAACTGTTTGGCTTCGCTTTCGTTATCCTCGTCAAAAGGCCTAGCGCTCATAGGCCTCGTTTAAACCGGGGAGGATAACATGAAGAAAATTCTTGGATTCGCTACCGCCGCCGCCATTCTGTTTGGGGGCGTCGCCTTCGCCGATCCCGTGACCAGTCCCGCCAACGTCCGGTCTGGCCCGAGCCCGAAATGGCCGGTCATTGCGAGCTTGCCGGCCGGGACCGATGTGACGGTGATCGACTGCGGCGCCGGCTGGAAGCGCGATTGGTGCGAGGTTCAGGCGGGCCCCGTGCACGGCTTTGTCGCCGCGGGCGTGCTCGGCACACAGGGAAATAACGTTCTGATCGCGCCGGTCGTGACCAATAATGACGTCGCCATCTACAAAGGCCCCGGCGTCAACTACAAGATCATCGGCAGCATCCCGGAAAATCAGACGGTCAATATGGGCGCATGCGTCGCCGGCGATGGCGGGGTCACCTGGTGCAAGGTCACCTTTGGCCGCAAAACTGGCTATTCCATACAGTCCGAACTGCAGCGCCAGAATTCGCTTTTCCCGATGTAATCTGTGAGCCGCGGCGATGGACATCTCCATCGCCGCGCCGCTCTTTCGAAGCCCCGTTTGACGCCCTAAGATGTTTCGCCGCCGCTCGGCCGCATAGAGGGCGCCGCCATTCGAGCCGAAACATCCCGAGTCGCTACAGAGCGCGTCTCGCCGCTGACGCGGCGCGCGCTCGCGCCTAATGCGGGCCCCTTCACCTATACGGGAACATGCAGCTATATCGTCGGATCTGGCGATGTGGCGATCATCGATCCCGGACCAGACGACCCGAGTCACATCGAGGCGCTGCTCGCCAGCGTCGGCGGCGAAAAACTGCATTATGTGCTCGTCACCCACACGCATCGAGATCACTCGCCGGCTGCACGAGCCTTGAGGGCGGCCACGGGCGCCGTGATCGCCGGATGCGCGCCCTACGCGCCCAGCAATTCGCCGAGCGTCGGCGGCCCTAATCTCGACGCCGCTCACGATCCAACCTACCAGCCCGATATCGTGCTGAAAGACGGGGACGCGCTTGCGATCGGCGACGTTTCGCTCGTCGCCCTGTCGACCCCGGGACACACGGCGAACCATCTTTGCTTCGCGCTCGCTAACGACGAGGCGCTCTTCACCGGCGATCATGTCATGGCCTGGGCGACGACCGTGATTGCGCCGCCCGACGGCTCGATGCGCGACTATATGGCGTCGGTGGAGCGCCTGCGCAGTCGGCGCGACCGCATTTATTGGCCGGGACACGGCGAGCCGATACGCGATCCTCAACGCTACCTGCGCGCGCTTGTTCACCACCGCCGCACGCGCGAGGCGGCGATATTGCAGCGTCTTGAAGCGGGGGACGAGACGATCGCCGAGATCGTCGCGAAAATCTACGAGGGCGTCGACAAACGTCTGCACCCGGCCGCTGCGATGACCGCGCTCGCGCATCTTGAAGATCTGATCGCGCGCGGCCTCGTCGCCTGCACGGGACAACCGGTCCTGCAGGCGCGCTTTTGGCGCCGTGGGGGTTAAGGCGCGCTCGAGGCCGGCAAAAGTATCACAACGTCGTTCTTGTGGGCGCGTCCGAGTCGCTTGCGGGCTTCTTCATCCAGAATGTCGGCGTCGACCTTCTGGCCTTTGATGAGCGCCAGACGATTTTCCCAAAGCATGCGTTGAAGCTTCAGAATATTGCGCTCCAGACGCAGCTGCTCCAGTTTCTGTTCATATTCCTCGCCCGTCTTGAGCCCGCGCTGGCCATTGACGCCATGCCAGACGAAATAGGCCGCGGCGACGCCCGCCACGGTATAGAGGCAAAGCGGAAGCACGAGCGCGCGGATGAGAACTCTTAGGCGATGCATGACCGCCACTCTAGCGCCCACGCGTTTACGCGCCGTTAAGGCTGAGTCGCCTTCGCGCCCGAAGCCGAAGCGCGGCCTCCGGCCCGCGTGATCCGTTCGATTTCGCCGCGCACGAGCCGCTCCACGAGCGACGGCAGATGCTCGTTGAGCCATTGCTCCACCATCGGGCGCAGCATTTCCTGAGCGCAACGATCCAAAATATCGGTTTCACTGAACGCCACGCCGGCGGCGAGCGCCTGAAACCGCGACGCGACCGCCGCGCCCGCTTCGGAAGACAGAAGCGAACCGTCTCCGTCTGACGCCGAATCGGCGATCCTTACGCCAGAATTTGCCTGCTCAGTCACGCGTTCGCTCCCCGACGGCGACTCGGCGTCCGAACTTTCCTCTATCGCCTGTCCGGCCGCGTCGGCTCCATACAACAGCCGAACCGCCCCCGCTTCCCCGATTTCGCCGCCAGATTCGTCGGCAGATAACGGCTGCTCGTCCTGGCGACGTCCGAGCACGGGCGCTGGATAAGCGCTGCGCGCCGGAGGCGCTGCGTCCACGTCGACGCGCGCGCGGCGGCGGACGTCGCGATACGCGCCCGGCATGGCGTCATCATCAGCGATGAGGCGACGGATGGAGGCTAGAATTTCCTCCATTGACGGCTCATTCGCGCGCGCTTCGTCCTGAAACGAGCGCGAAGGGACAGAAGCATTCGCTGCGGTCATGGAATTCTGTCGCTTTGCCCGGAAAGCTCCGCGCATGAGGGCGGCCGGGTCCTCGATAGCCCTAAAGCGAATCAGCCCAGCCCGAATGAATTCGACACTTTTCGCGCTATGATGTCACCCGCATTCGCGAAATTCTTATCGACCGTCTGGCGTGTCGACGCCAATCCATTTCTCGTGCACCTGATCGAGATGCACATTCGGATCATAAAGGGCGACCGCGAGATCGAGCTCTTGCGCCGACAAGCGGCCGATCGAGCCAAGCGCGGCATAGGAGGCGACGACGCGATCGCGCTGTGAGACGATGAGATTCACTCGCGCGTTGAGAAGCGCCTGCTGCGCATTCAATACGTCGAGGGTCGTGCGCTGCCCGACCTTGGCCTCTTCCCGCACGCCGGCGAGCGCCGTCTCCGCGGCTTTGACCGCCGCCTGGCCGGAGATGATTGACGCCCTCGCGGTGTCGAGGAGTCCGTAGCTCGAAACGACGCTGGCGCGCACGCTGTCGCGCTGAACGTCCGCGTTCAGCCTCGCCTGCCCCAGCTGCTCCTTCGCCTGCCGGATCGAGGCGTATTCCGCGCCGCCCTGATAGAGGGGAACGTTCAACTGGCCGATCGCCGATGCGGTGAACTGCTTGGAGCCCGGCAGGCCCAGAAATGAATCATATTGATTCGACACCTGCGTATTGACCGAGAGATTGGGCATCAAAGCGGCTTCCGCGACCTTGACCGCGAGTTCGGCGGCGTCGACCTGATGCAGCGCCGCCGTCACGCCGGGATGCTCCACCAAAGCGATGGCGATCGCCGCCTCAAGCGACTTCGGCAGCAAAGGCTCCAGGCTGCGCCCAGGCTGCAGATGATTTGGCTCGCAGCCGATGATCTGGCGATAATTCGCCATGCTGTTCTTGAGCTGCGCCTGCGCGCCATAAAACTCCGAACGGGCCAGGGCGACCGAAGCCTCGGCCTGAGCGACGTCGGTCCGCGTCACCTCGCCGACCTGGAACCGGTCGCGAGTCTGCTTGAGCTGCTCCTCAAGCACCGCAATGTTGTTTTTGCGCAGCGACACGACGGCCGTGTCGCGCAGCACGTTCATATAGGCGGTCGCGCCGTTCTGAAGGGTCGCCTGCTCGGTCAGCCGCATCGTCGACCGCGCGGCGAGCACGCCGGACTCGGCCTGGCGTACGGAATTTTCGGTCCGGAAGCCGTCGAATATCGTCTGCGATACGTTGAGCGTCGCGCCGCGCGGATAGCCGACGTAGGTGTCTTGAAAGTCGCCGCTGGCGCCCGCGGCGGCGCCGGCCTGTTGAGTTCGGCTGCCGCCGAACGGAATTTTGATCGCGGCGTATTGCGCGCCGTACTGAGCCGTGATGCTCGCCTTCGGGCGCAGCCCCGCCTTGGCTTTCGGCGTTTCTTCGTCCCGAACGCGCACATTGGCGCGACTTTGGTTGAGGTCCGGATTTCCGTAGTAGGCGCGGGCCAGAGCCGACATCAGGCTTTCGGCCGAGGCCTTGCCGGGAGAGCCGCAAATTAAGAGAAGCGCTAAAAGGGCGGACGCGCAGAACGGGAGGCTGGCCGGTCGCCGCGCTCCGAAGCCACACACGTCAATCGCCATCGTTTTCCAACCTATCCTCGCGCGACAGCCCTACGGCCGGTGACTCGCAAGATGAACGCCAAACGCAACGCTAGATATGATTTGGGCGAATTGGCGGCGCTACAGGCTGAATCCGGGTGGTTGGGCGAAACCTTCAAGAACCGGCGCGCTGGCCGAGAACAGCGGCCGCTCCCCCGCGGCGCGGCCAGCCTGGCGCTCGAAACGCACGACCTGGTGACCGCCGCGCGCGTCAGGCCTGACGATCGCCAGCAATCGACCATCCGGCGTCAGCTGTTCGAATAAAGCGTCAAGGCCCGCTTGGGCTTGGCCCTCAACGATGATGACGTCGAAAGGCGCCGCGGCGCGGTACCCTGCTTCCAGCGGCCCCAGCTCCAACTGCACGTTTTCGCAGCCCAGCGCATCGATTCCCGCCTTGGCCCGCGCGAAGAGATCTGGATCGCATTCGACCGCGACGACCTTCTCCGCAAGCCCGCAGAGCAGGGCCGCCGAATAGCCGGCGCCGCCGATAACAAGCGCCTTGTCGCTCTCTTTTATGTCCGCCGCCTGAAGCATTCGCGCCAATACAAGCGGTGGCAGCAGGCTGCGTTTGCGTCCGCCGGCGAGGCGCAGAGTGACCGCCATGTCCGAATAGGCGAGCGGCGCGAACGAGTCGGGAAGGAAAATTTCGCGAGGAACGCTCAGGAAGCGCTCGAGCAGTGGGACATCCGTGACATCGAAAGGACGGAGCTGGCGCTCAACCATGGTGTGCCGGAGCGTCGCCGTCGCCTCGCCAGTCTTCGCCACTCGCGCCACCACGTCCAACATTCGATTCCCGGCCATGCGCCGGCCCCTTGAAGGAAATGCTGCAGCGCAGGAAATTGGCCGCCGGCGCTTTATAGGGGCCGGGTCACGCCATGTCCATGGCTTGCCCTGCGGCTTGGTCCTTCAGTTGGCTCACGCCTCCGCGCCGACGAGCTGATTGACGCAGTCGCCGCTGACCCCTAGTCGGCGCATCTGCTCAAGCGACGTCTTGTCGAGAACATCGGCGATCGCCTCCCGCGCGCGCAGCATGACGAGACGCACCGCACATCGCGTCTCGTCCGCGCAGTCGTCGCATCGGCGGTAAACGGTCTTGCTCGCGCATTGGATGGGCGCCAGCGGCCCATCGAGCACGCGCACGATGTTGCCGACGCCGATATCCTCGGGCGGGCGCGCCAGCATGTAGCCGCCGCCTTTGCCCTTTTTCGAATGCACAAAACCGGCGTTGCGCAACTCGCCCAAAATTGCGTCGAGAAACTTTTTTGGAATGTGGTTCGAGGCGGCGATGTCGGCCACCAGGGCGGTCTCCCCCGGCCGCACCCCGGCGAGGTGAACCATGGCCTTGAGCCCATATTTGGCTTTTTTCGTCAGCATTCCATTTGATCCACAGGGACGAAGTTGATCGCGAGCCCCTTCGTTCGCCGGCATTCTACTGCAACTCTGCCGGTTTTGTATAATTGGTCGCGCGACGGCCCGAAGGCTAGAATTGACAAAGTCGACCCGCTTTATAGAGTAAAATTTGGGTCTCGCCGGGATAGAGGACAAATGGCGGCAGTTTTCGACGCGTTGAGCGCAATCAATCCGCTCTTTTCCATTTCCGGCTTCGCCGTTGGCGCGCTTGTGGGGTTCACCGGCGTCGGTGGCGGCTCGCTGATGACGCCGATTCTGATGCTGGTTTTCGGCATCGCTCCGACGACCGCCGTCGGCACCGATCTGCTCTATGCCGCGATCACCAAAACGAACGGCACGCTCGTCCACGCCCTGCATGGCACCGTCGACTGGCGCATCACGCGCCGGCTTGCCTATGGCAGCGTGCCGGCGACCATCGCGACGCTCGTTCTCCTCTCCTGGCTCGGCAAGGCGGGCAGCCACGCGGCCAACGGCCTGATCACTTCCGCTCTGGGAATCGCGCTGCTGCTCACGGCGGCCTCGATCCTGTTTCGCCGCTGGCTCCTCGATCATATCGCGAAACACACCAACGACATGAGCGACAAGCGCCTGCTCGGCCTGACGGTGACCCTCGGCGCTTTTCTCGGCGTCCTGGTGTCGATTTCCTCGGTCGGTGCCGGCGCGATCGGCATGACCGTCCTGCTGGCGCTTTATTCGCATACGCCGACCGCGCGCCTTGTCGGCTCGGACATCGCCCACGCCGTGCCGCTGACTTTGATCGCCGGCTTTGGCCACTGGCTGATGGGCGGCGTCGACTGGCTGCTGCTTTTCTCGCTGCTGATCGGCTCGATTCCGGGCATCGCTATCGGCGCCCATCTTTCCGCACGGGTTCCAGACCGCTATTTGCGCCCGGCGCTGGCGAGCGTCATGGCGTTTGTTGGAATCAAACTCTCGATCTAGTCAGGATTTCCTAAGAGGAGCACGACATGTTGCAGACGGCGCCGAGCTTCACCCCGCCGACGAAACCCGGCCGGGGCCGAATCTACGATTCGATCACTCAGACCATCGGCGATACGCCCCTGGTGCGACTCGACCGGCTCGCGCGAGAGCGCGGCGTCGAAGCGAATCTTCTCGCCAAGCTCGAATTCTTTAATCCGATCGCGAGCGTGAAGGACCGCATCGGCGTCAGCATGATTGAATCGCTCGAAAAAAGCGGCAGGATCGCGCCCGGCAAATCGGTATTGATCGAACCGACGTCGGGCAACACCGGCATTGCGCTCGCCTTCGTCGCCGCCGCGCGGGGCTATCGACTCATTCTCGTTATGCCGGAGTCGATGTCGCTTGAGCGGCGTAAAATGCTGGCGCTGCTCGGCGCCGAACTGGTGCTCACCCCGGCCTCGCAGGGCATGAAGGGCGCGCTGGCCAAGGCCAGCGAACTCGCCGCCGAGAACCCCGACGCCGTGATCCCCCAGCAGTTCGAGAACCCCGCCAATCCCGAGATTCACCGCGCGACGACGGCGGAGGAAATCTGGAACGACACCAACGGCGAAGTCGACTATTTCGTTTCCGGCGTCGGCACCGGCGGCACGATCACCGGCGTCGGCCAGGCGCTGAAGGCGCGCCGGCCCGGCTTGCGCGTCGTCGCCGTGGAGCCGGAAGATCCGGCGGTGCTCTCGGGACGGCCGCCCGGTCCGCACAAGATTCAGGGCATTGGCGCTGGCTTCGTGCCGCCGATCCTCGATCGCAGCGTCATCGACGAAATCGTCACCATCGGCAATCCGACAGCCTTCGAAACGGCGCGCCTGCTTGCGCGGATCGAAGGCATTCCGGTCGGCATCTCGTCCGGCGCCGCCGTCGCCGCCGCGCTGGAAATCGCGATTCGGCCGGAAGCCGCCGGCAAGAATATCGTCATTATCATCCCCTCCTTCGCCGAACGCTATCTCTCGACGGCGCTGTTCGAGGGGCTGTGACGTTGTCGGCGCCGCGCACGAGCGCGGCGCCGACCTTCAGCCTCTCGACGATTTGCCTCTGTTGCGCTTTTGCTGGGGCTTTGGCGCGGGGCTCGGCTGTGGCGCCGCGGCCGGCGTGGCCTCAGCGATCTTACGCAGTTGCAGCCACCGTCGCGAATGTGCGCCGGCGACATAGCCGAGCGCGACAATCACGATATAGACGATCACCAGAAAGCCGCCGCGCTCATTTGCCGAAGCCGCCTTTTCCAGAAGGCCGACAATTTCGCTTTGATCGACATATTTGTCGGCGATGACGCCACAGATGATGCCGACGATCGGCACCAGCCAGGACGGCAGCCGGAAAAAGCCGAGCGCCGCCGCGATAACGAAAGCGACAAGTCCGAAGACATGTAAGAATTCGACCAGGATCGCCTGAATGATGAGTCCTACAAAGCGGACGAGTCTGACCATCTCACTCCCCTGAGATCATTGATTTTGGTCAAGCTTACACGTTCGGCAGATGCTGCGCGAGCGCTTCGAGCACCGCCATCCGCACCGCGACCCCCATCTCGACCTGTTCGCGTATGAGCGAGCGCGTGCTGTCAGCGACGGCCGAGTCGATCTCGACGCCACGGTTCATCGGACCGGGATGCATCACTAGCGCATCCGGGGCGGCGCAAGCGAGCTTGTCCTCGTCGAGTCCGAAGAAATGGAAATATTCGCGAGCGCTCGGAGTCAACGCCCCTGCCATGCGCTCGCGCTGAAGCCGCAACATCATGACGATGTCGACGCCCTGAAGCCCGCGCCGCATGTCGTGAAACACCTCGACGCCGAGCCGCGACAGACTGTCCGGCGCAAGCGTCGACGGCCCGACCACGCGCACAACGGCGCCGAGCGCGCCAAGGAGGAGAATGTTCGACCGGGCGACTCGCGAATGCAGAATGTCGCCGCAGATCGCCACTCTCAGCCCTTCGATACGGCCCTTGTTGCGCCTGATCGTCACGCGTCGAGCAGCGCTTGCGTCGGATGTTCATGCGCGCCGTCGCCGGCGTTGACCACGGAACAATCGACCTTGCGCGCGAGAAGATGAACCGCCCCCGCCTGCGCATGACGGACGACAATAATGTCCGGCCGCATCGCGTTGAGCGTCGCCGCCGTGTCGATCAGCGTCTCGCCCTTGATCCGATGAGCGCGCGACCGACATGTTCATCACGTCGGCGCCCAGACGCTTGCCGGCGATCTCGAAGGACGCCTGGGTGCGAGTCGAGGGTTCGTAGAACAGATTGATTTGCGTTCGCCCGCGCAAATTCGAGCGCTTCTTGTCGACCCGCCGGGACACTTCGATCGCCTCCTCGGCCATGTCGAGGAGAGTTTCAATGTCGGGACGGGCCAGCCCTTCAATGCCGAGAAGGTGGCGGTGCGGGAAGGAAGCCTGCGTCGTCCCAGTTTGCATGCGCCGTCTATAGCAGCTTTGAACTGCGCCGGAAGCGCCCCTCGCCGCCGCGCTGGAGGCATTTGATCGCGCGTCGGTTTCCCTTGACATATACTCGCGCCGAGCACATGTCTTGCGCAACGAAGCTTGCGAGTTTCGAGCCCGCGGCTTAGTCTTAAATCTTGAGGCCTCCGAGCGGATTACCCGCCTCGGAGATTTTATCGGGTCTACTTATACTCACTATGAGTATAAGTAGGAGGCGTAACGATGACTCACTTGACTGGTGATCTGCGCAACGTGTCGCGCGCGATGCGCGAGCCTCCCGCGAACGCCCTTGGCGTCGGACCGAGGGGCCGGTTTCCGGCCCTGCCCCGACCCGTCCTGGAATGGACGCCGGAGGTGCAGGCGGCGACCGCGCATCTTTATGAGCGCGTGGCGAGAGTCATCCCGCCCGTCGAGTGGCCGTTTCACGCGCCCTATGTGAAGGCGATCAACGATCTCAAACACGTGCGCAACGCCACCATTCTCGCGCACAACTACATGACGCCGGAAATCTACCACTGCGTCGCCGATCATATCGGCGACAGCCTGCAGCTCGCGAAGCTCGCCGTAAAATCCGACGCCGACATCATCGTTCAGGGCGGCGTGCATTTCATGGCGGAAACGTCGAAGCTGCTCAATCCTGACAAAGTCGTGCTCATGCCGGACCTCAAGGCAGGCTGCTCGCTTGCAGAGTCGATTACCGGCGCCGACGTGCGCGCCTTGCGCCAGCAATATCCCGGCGTTCCGGTCGTCGCCTATGTGAACACCTCTGCCGACGTGAAGGCCGAAGTGGACATCTGCTGCACCTCGTCGAACGCGGTCAAAGTCGTAGAGAGTCTCGGCGTCGATCGGGTGATCATGGTCCCCGACCGCTATTTGGCGCAGAACGTCGCCGCGCAGACGAAGGTGAAGATCATCGCCTGGCATGGCGCCTGCGAGGTGCATGAGCGCTTCACCGCCGAAGAAATCGAGAATTATCGCGCCGATCATCCGGGCGTGCAGGTGCTGGCGCACCCCGAATGTCCGCGCGAAGTGATCGAGGTCTCCGATTTCGCCGGCTCGACGGCGGCGATGATCGACTTTGTGCGCAGCAGAAAGCCGGCTCGCGTGCTGCTCGTCACCGAATGCTCGATGGCCGACAATGTCGCCGCCGAAACGCCGGACGTCGAATTCGTGCGGCCGTGCAACTTCTGCCCGCACATGAAGCGGATCACCCTGCCGAAAATTCTCGACAGCCTGCTTTACGTCCGCGAGGAAGTCACGGTCGATCCCGCAGTCGCCGCACCAGCGCGCCGCAGCGTGCAACGGATGATCGATCTGGGCTAAGCTGCGCGCCGCTTCGAACTCACCTAGACAGGGCGAACCATGCCGGCGCTCGATGCGACGATTGCGGCGATCGACGCCGCCAATGCCGACGACCCTCGCCGCGTAGAGGGCCGCGCCTTCGAGCTTCTCTACGCCGAGCGCATGAGCGCGCGGCTCGCCGCGCTCTACCCCGACGCCTCGGATCTCCTCAAAATTGCGACACGCGCGCAGCATCTGCGGCGCTGGGAGATCGACCGCGCGAACTTTGAGGAAGGGCGTCGCGGCTATAACGACTGGCGGCGCGCCTGCCGCATCCATCACGCGAACCTCGTTGCGGACATCATGCGCGCGCAGGGTTATGACGCGCCGGCGATCGCCCATGTCGGCGCGCTGATCCGCAAGGAGCAACTCAAGAAAGATCCCGAGTCGCAAGCGCTCGAAAATATCGCCGCGATCGTCTTTCTTGAGCATTACTTCGACGATTTCCTCGAAAAGCATCGAGATTACGCCGACGACAAGCTCGTCGACATTCTCGCCAAGACCTTGTGCAAAATGTCGCCCAGGGGCCAAGCGGCGGCGCTGGCCCTTCCCCTGCCCTCGCGCGCCCGCGCGCTCGTCGAAGCGGCGATCGCGCGCGAAGCCGCGGCTCTCGCCCGGCTCGCCGCCGTCGCCGTCGACTAACGGTCGATGCACAGGGAATTGCCTTCCATCATCATCGTCGGCGGCGGGCTGGCGGGCGTATTCTGCGCGCTCAAACTGGCGCCGACGCCTGTCGCGATCTTCGCGCCGACGCCGATCGGATACAGCGGTTCGTCATTTTGGGCGCAGGGCGGCATCGCCGCAGCCGTCGAAGAAGGCGACACGCCCGAACGTCACGCCAGCGACACGGTGGCGGCAGGCGGCGGCATCGTCGAAGGCGACATCGCGCTCGGCATGGCGCGGGAAGCGCGCGCCCGCGTCGAAGACCTGGCGGCGATGGGCGCCCCGTTCGATCGGTCGACCAGCGGCGGCTTCCTCCCGTCGCAAGAGGCCGCGCATTCGCACCGGCGCATTGTTCGGGTCAAAGGCGACGTCGCCGGCCGGGCGATCATGGAAATTTTGGCGAGGGAAGTCGCCAGAACCCCGTCCATTCAGATCGTCGAGGGCTATTCGGCGCAGGAAATCGTGATGCGCGCCGGCCGCGTCGTCGGCGTCCGCGCCCGCGACAACGCCGGCGTGATCCACGATACGCCCTGCGCGGCGCTCATCCTGGCGACGGGCGGAATCGGCCATCTCTACAGGGTGACCACCAATCCCTTGGAGGCGCGCGGAATTGGCGTCGCCATGGCGGCGCGGGCCGGCGCGCTGATTGCGGATGCGGAATTCGTTCAGTTTCACCCGACGGCGATCGACGTCGACGCCGATCCCGCGCCGCTGGCGACCGAAGCTCTGCGCGGCGAAGGCGCGATTATCGTCGACCGCAACGGCCGGCGATTTTTGCTCGACATCGACCCGAACGGCGAACTCGCGCCCCGCGACATCGTCGCGCGGGGAGTCTTCGCCAGCATCAAGGCTGGGAATGGCACCTTCCTCGACGCCCGTTCGGCGGTCGGGGCCGAATTCGCCGCGCGCTTCCCCACGGTTTATGGAAGCTGCATGGCCGCCGGAATTGATCCTTCGCGCGAGTTGATCCCGATCGCGCCGGCGGCGCACTACCACATGGGCGGCGTCTGGACCGACGCGCGCGGACGCACCAGCCTCGACGGGCTCTGGGCCGTTGGCGAAGTCGCTTCGACCGGCGTTCATGGCGCCAATCGCCTCGCGTCGAACTCGCTGCTCGAGGCGATCGTATTCGGCGCGCGCGTCGCAGCCGATGTGCGCACGACGCCGCTTTCGCCCGTCGACTGGCGACCGCAGGCGGATCGGATCGAGCCGGTGGCCCGCGATCGCGATTTCGCCGCCATCGAGGAGCTGCGCGATCTGATGTCCGCGCATGTCGGCGTCATTCGTAATGGCGCGGAGTTGGCCGCCGCAGTGCGATCGATCCGCCGCATGATGTCGCGAACGACAGACATTGAGGCTCACAACATGTTGACGACGAGCCTCTTCATCGCCGCGGCGGCGCTGGCGCGGCGCGAGAGCCGCGGCGCACATTTCCGCTCGGACTTTCCGCAGCCTGACGCCGCGCTGGCGCGACGCTCTCTCAATACGCTCGATACCGTGATGCACATCGCCGACGAGGTTGAGGCATGAGCTTGGATTTACCGCTGCTGCTTGTCGAAGACGCAGTCCGCGCGGCGCTCCTCGAAGATCTGGGCCGCGCCGGAGACGTCACGACGCAGGCGACGATCCCGGCAGGCGCGCGGGCGCGCGCGGCCATTGTCGCGCGGGAGTCGGGCGTCGTCGCCGGACTTGCAGCGGCGCGCGCCGCCTTCGCCGTCATGGACCGGGACATCATGTTCGAGGCGCATGTGAGCGACGGCGTCCGCGTCTCGCCGGGAACCCTGATCGCCCGTGTTTCCGGCGCCGCCCGCCCAATTCTGTCGGCGGAGCGCGTCGCCCTCAATTTTCTCGGCCGGCTTTCAGGCATCGCGACGCTCACCGCCCGCTATGTCAACGCGGTCGCCCGCGCGTCGGCGCGCATTTGCGATACGCGCAAGACTACGCCGATGTTGCGCGCTTTGGAAAAACACGCTGTGCGCTGCGGCGGCGGAGTCAATCATCGCTTCGGCCTCGACGACGCCGTGCTCATCAAGGACAATCACGTCGCCGTCGCTGGCGGCGTCGTTCCGGCGCTCAGGGCTGCCAAGGCGAATGTCGGCCATCTCGTGAAGGTGGAAATCGAGGTCGACAGGCTCGATCAGCTTCGTGAGGTTCTCGAGGAAGGCGCGGACGCCGTACTGCTCGACAATATGACGCTTGACGATCTGCGCAGCGCCGTGGCGCTCGTCGGCGGCCGCATGATCTGCGAAGCCTCGGGCGGCGTCACGCTTTTGAACGTCGCCGAAATCGCCGAAACCGGGGTCGACCTGATTTCCGTCGGCGCGCTGACGCACTCCGCCATGGCGTTTGACGTCGGCTTAGATGTGGAAATCAGTTGATTATTCCTGATTCGGCGCGCTGTTGCCGCGTCCCATCTCGGGCGCTTTCTTGGGACCGCTCGCGCTGCTATAAACCCTCTCCCAAATCTCGAAAGCCATCAGGAGCCATGCCTTCGTCCTTCCTTCGCAAGCTGATCAGCCGAGCACGGCGAAGGCTTTGGAGCTCCCCGATCTCGTCAATGCCGGGCCTGCTGCGGGCCGAAGCGACGCGCGATAAAGATATTGCGGCCGAAATCGGCGACTATGAGCGCACCGTCGGCTTCGCGCACAGCGCGGGATCAATGCCGCTGCGCACCTTGTTGCGCATCGAACGGTTGCTGACTGGAACGTCGATCGTGTCGGCCGAGACGGGCTGCGGCAAGTCGACAATTTTTCTGTCGCGCATCGCCGAACGCCACAAGGTCTTCTGTTACGACGATCGTGGACAGACAAATTCAAGCGTCGATTACTTCTTGAATTGTCCGGCGACGCGGCAGGATCGCCTTGACCTAGTCTTCGGTCCGACTCAGCTCACGCTGCCGCGCTACGAGGACCATCTTCCCTATGACCTCGTCCTGATTGACGGACCGCACGGTTTTCCGTTCCCCGATCTCGAATATTACTATTTCTATCCGCATCTGAAGACCGACGCGCTGCTGGTCGTCGACGACATCCATATTCCGACCATCAGCCGGCTTGCGGATTTTCTCAGCGAAGACCGCATGTTCGAGAAGCTGGAATTCGTGGGCTCTACGGCCATATTTCGTCGCACCGACGCGCCGATCTTCGACCCGCTGGGCGACGGATGGTGGCTGCAGGATTTCAATCGCCGCCGCGCGTCCTTCTTGAAGGACATCTACCTCAAGGACGGCAAGAAACGGGCGCCGATCTCCTTTGAAGGGATCTACTGAGCCGCGGGCGCCTACGCCGCGGACGGCATTCTATCCGCCTGAGAGAGACGGGCCAGACGCAGGCCGCGCTTCTCAAGCATCTCCGGCAGCTTGGGCGACAGGAGAAAGGCGAGCTCCTGCTCGCGCGTGATCGTCACCGGATCGAGCTCCCGCAGGTCTTCGTCCACATGCCCAGGATGGCACATGATGAGATGTCTGCGGCCGGGCGCTCGAAGATAGCTTTGAAAGATTCTCGCGTAATCAAAACTCGGATGGAAATCCGAAAATCCCGCGAAGCCGTCGTTGACCTCGAAGCCGCGTCGGCGCGCCTCTCGGCGAAAGCCGCTGGCGAGTGAAAGCGCGGATAGCGCTTTGCGGGCGTTGGCGCCGCGCGCGAGGATGCGATGCACGCCGTCTCCCGCATCGCGAACCCAAACCCGGCCGCCAAGCTTTCGCGCCGCCATGGCGTCGAGCAGGGCTGATCGAATGCCGGGAAGGACGTGAATATGCTGATGACCGTCGACATGGTCCGGCGGGCGATCCATGATGGCTTCGAACCTGTCGAATTGCCGATCAATCTCCCCGCGGATTTCATCCATTGGCAGCCGCTTGCCGTAGGCCATCTTGACGACTTGGGAAAGCGGCGGGAATTCGCCATTCGGCGCGAATTTCGGCATCGACGAGAGTGGGCGCCCCAAGGTGAGATTGAAATGCAGCCCGATGTCGGCGTCCCGTCCGCGGCGAACCAGCTCCAACCCCATGGCGGGCCAGCGAGGCCCGTTCACCAGCGCCGAAACCGCGGTCACCCGTCCAGCGTCTAGCGCTTCCAGAATGCCGGCGCTAACTCCATAGGACAGGCCATAGTCATCCGCGCACAGCGCAACAATCTGCTCCTTAGCCATCGGCCCGCCTTTCCGAATCCGGCGTTAGTCCCTATGCCCGTCCAATAAATATTGGTTTAACCCGTCCATGAACAGCCCAGACGTCTCGCTTGTCATCCCTCTTTTTAACGAAGCGCAAAACCTTCGGCCGCTGGCGGCCCGAATTGAGGCCGCTCTCGACGCCTGCGACGTCTCCTATGAGACTGTGTTCGTGGACGACGGTTCGTCCGACCACAGCCTGGACATATTGCGCGAGCTTTGCGGCGAGGAGCCGCGCTTTTGCGCCCTGTCGCTGTCGCGCAATTTCGGCAAGGAGGTTGCAATCGCCGCCGGGCTCGATCACGCCAGAGGACGCGCGGTCGTGATCATGGACGCCGACCTTCAGCATCCGCCGGAAGTCATCGCACACTTCATCGAAAAATGGCGAGAAGGCTATAAGAATGTTTACGGCCAGCGCATCGATCGCGCGACCGACCCGAAGCTGCGCGTGGCGCTCACGCGCATCTTCTATCGCTTGCTGGAAAACTTTGGCGACGTGCGCCTGCCGCCCGGCGCCGGCGATTTTCGACTCCTCGACCGGCAGGCGGTCGACGCGCTGCTGACGATGCGCGAGCGCGCCCGTTTCAATAAGGGCTTATTCGCCTGGATCGGCTTCAAGTCGATCGGCGTGCCTTTCGACGTCGACGAACGCGCGAGCGGAAGGTCGACATTCAACTTCACGCGGCTCGTGCGTTTCGCGCTCGATGGGCTGATGTCCTTCTCGTCGATTCCGCTCAAGGTTTGGACCTATGTCGGACTATTGATTTCGGCCTTCGCCCTCGCCATGGCGGGCTACTACTGGGTCCGCACGATGCTGTTTGGCGTCGATACGCCGGGCTTCCCGACGCTGGTGGTCTCGATCGCCTTCTTTTCCGGCGTTCAGCTGATTTCGCTCGGCGTGCTCGGCGAATATGTCGCGCGCATCTTCAACGAGGTAAAGGGAAGACCGCTCTATCTCGTCGCCGAGCGGCTAGACGCAAGGGAGGCCAAGGCAGAAGCGAGCGATCCGTCTAAGGAGCGGAAGGATGGATGAGCTTCTTTGGCGGTCGCGGCGCGCTCAATCCGCACATCGTTGACGAGGCGCAAATTCATGAGCTCTGACGCCAGCCCTTCGCTGTTTCGCGGTAGAAACCTCATCATCGCGGCGGCGCTCATCGCGCTGTTCGCCGCCTTCGGCGTGCGCATGCTGCGCTTCGCGATGACCGCCGGCGCGCCAGGTCTGATCGACGGCCTGCCTCAGTCAAAGACCGAGGCCGACCAGCAGGTCTTCCAGTCGCGGCTCGCCCAGCGCTTTCATCCGGGATCGACCAAGGTCAGCGATCTTACCCGCGAATTGCGCGATGAAGGATTTACGGTCGACGCGGACAAGAACGTCGCGACATATGAGCGTGGCGCGAGCATCTCCGATAAGTGCCGCCGCAGCGCCAATATTCGCTGGTCGCGGGGCGAAGGCGACGAACTCGCCGCGATCACCGGCGGCTATTCCTTGCACTGCCCAGAGCACTGACAGAGCGCAGGCTTAACGGAATCCTGCTAGGACGATTGCGATGATTCGCAATCTGCTCTCGGTCGGCGGCTTCACCCTGCTCTCGCGCGTGACGGGATTCCTGTCGCTCGCCATGCAGTCGGCGATCATGGGCGCCGGGGCCGTCTCGGACGCCTTCTTTATCGCTCAGCGATTACCCAACAGTTTTCGCGCAATTTTTGGCGAAGGCGCCTTCAATGCGGCCTTCGTGCCGTCCTACTCAATGGCGATCGAACAGGAGGGCGACGCGGCGGCCGAAGAATTTGCCGGCGAAGTCTATACGCTGCTTCTCGCCTCGCAGATCATTCTGCTCGCTATCGTCTGGACGTTCGCGCCGCAATTCGTCGCCCTGCTCGCGCCGGGCCTCGACGACCGTCCGGAAAAATTCGAGCTGGCCGTCAATCTGACCCGCATCACCTTTCCCTATCTGCTGTTCATCACCCTCTTCGTCTTGCACCAGGGCGCGCTGAATGCGCATGGACGTTTCGCGCTTCCGGCCTTTGCGCCCAATTTGATGAATTTCTCGGTGATGGCGGCGCTCGCCGTCGCCTTTCTCTTTCCCAACGCCGGCTATGCGGCGAGTTGGGGCGTCACCGTCTCCGGCGCGCTGGAGCTCGGATTGCTGATGTGGCAGGCCAGGCGCATCGGCGTTCTGAAGCGCTTGCGCAAGCCGCACTGGCCCCGTGTGCGCGATTTCTTCATCCGCCTGGGGCCGGCGATCATCGGCTCGGCGAGTCCTCAGATCGCCGTGCTCGCCGACACGATTCTCTCATCGATGCTTCCGGACGGCGGCGTCTCGTCGATTTCCTATGCGGAGCGACTCTATCAGCTTCCCGTCGGCGTTATCGGCATCGCCGCCGGCACCGTGCTGCTGCCGGAAATGAGCCGCCGCCTCGCCGCGAACGACGAAGCGGGCGCTTATCACGCACAGAGCCGGACCATGGCGCTTACCGTCGCGCTCGCGGCGCCGTTCTTTATCGCCTTCGATACGATTCCGGAACTGATCGTCGCCGGTCTTTTCCAGCGCGGAAAATTTTCGGCCGCCGACGCCTACGCCGCGGGCGACGTGCTCGCGGCCTATGGCGCCGGTCTGATGGCGCTTGTGCTGATCGCTTCGGCCCGGGCGAGTTTCCAGGCGCGGGGCGACACAAGGACGCCGATGCTCATCGCCCTCGGCGCGCTTGCCGCGAATGTCGCCCTGAAAGTCGCGCTGTTCCAGCCTCTCGGCGCTGTCGGGCTCGCGACGGCGACGTCCGTCGGATTGTGGATCAACCTCGCCGCGCTCGTCGGAATCGCCCTCGCCCAGAACTGGATGCGGTTCGACGGCGTCTTCGTCAAAACGCTTGGCGCGACATTCGTCGCCTGCGCCTTTTTGGTCGCCGTCGCCATATTCGGCCGTTCCTCGGCGCTGGCGCTCGGCGCGCATTTTGGCGCTCTCGCAAATCTCGTCGCGCTGGCGGCGCTCGGATTGGCCGGCGCGCTCGTCTATGCCGGCGCGCTTATTGGCGCGTTGCGCGCTCTCGGCGTGACGATCGCAAGCCTCAGGCGTTAGACAAACTGCGCGAGGCCCGGGACTGAATCGATGATCTCCCGGAGCTTTTCCGGGCCGATCTCGGCTTCGGCATAAGCGAAAATCTCGTGTCCCAGCTTTGGGATCTGGTTCATCGCGATGCCGGCGCCGGCGAGCTTGGCTCCAAGGCCCATCAGTCCGCCCATGCCGCCCATCAATCCGCCGAGGCCGCCCCCACCACCGCCGGCGGACTCAGCGGACGCGATCGTCTCGCGCGCGCCGGGAAGCTTGTCGAGCAATTCGGCGACGGCGCCGTCCGGCGACTCCTTTTGCAGGAATCCCAGAACGAGGCCGATAGCGGTCCGTGCAACGTCGGCGTCAACGCCAAGGGCCGCCGAAACGCGCGCTGCCAGTTCATCCATGTCGGCCTCTCTCGCTTCGAAGTTTTAAAAACGCGAGGAATGTCGCCGCGACGCGGAGGAAAATCAAGCGCACAGCCGCCCTTCGCGCAGCCAAAGCGCCTCGGCCGGGATCTCTCGCGAGGCGTCGTTGACGGCCAGGAGCGAGGCAACAATCGAGACACACTGCAGCAAATCGTCGAAGGCGCGGTTCTGCTAAACCTGATGCGCACTCAGATCGTGCGTCGCGCGGCAGGCGCCGCTCCCAAGCAGCGGGCCGCCTGCCGCCAACTTCAGGCGGGCCCTTCGCGGCCCGCCATTTCCCTCGCTGAAACTGCACGATCGGCGCGTCGCCGTTTTTCGCGAAAACGCCCCGCCTTTACATCCGAGGTCGGGGCGTTCGCTTGGGACGGCAAGCCGCCACCTGTTACAAAGTTAAAAGCGAGATATGGCGAGGGCATGGCGCCGTCGATCGCCCCTATTTGTGGCGCTGCGCCGCCAATGAACCGCCAAGGGCGCGTCGCTTGCCATCCCGCCGGACCTTTGCCATATGTCGTTCGCCCTTCCGCCCATGCGCGCGGAAGCGCGGAGACGTGGCCGAGAGGCTGAAGGCGACGGTTTGCTAAATCGTTATAGGGGAAACCCTATCGTGGGTTCGAATCCCACCGTCTCCGCCAGGTAATGCCTAGGCCAAAGGGCGGCGAAAGCGGATAGCTCTATCCTCTTTGCGACCATACCTCACAAAATGCTCCAGCGGATCCATTCCTGCAGCGGCCACATCAGGATTGTTGCAAAGGTAATGTTCCCTGTCGAACCTCAAGGCGCGAAGACGGATAATTTCGAGATTTTCCCCGAGGCGCACCAGCAACAATACGCCCGTGCCTATAAACCAGGCGAACAACCGGTTCCGCTTGTACCTGTTTGCAGTAATCCGCTCAACGCGCGTCCGAGCTTTATCCAGCGCCAGTTCAAACAAATCCACGCAGCGTTCAGCTAATGCAAGGCCATTGGGTTGAAGGTCACATGTTATTTGCCCATAAAATGCAGCTTCGTCATGTCGGCCAAGCAACTGCGCTGCAGAGCTAACCTGATGTGCAAAATAGTGATTTAATGGCGCGATCTCATAAGCGTTGCGCGCAAGGTCGTAGAATTCGTAGTTGTTGCCTTTTGCTTTTGCCATGTGCATTCGAATATTTATCGTCTCTAAATCCATCCGTCTTACCTTTGATAGCGCGCCGCATGCGGCCTGCGATGCATCCGTCGAAAAGCCGCGGGCAGGCTTTTGGTCATCTGAGAAACAGTACTGAAAGGCACGGCCTCTCGCCGCAGACAGCGGGAGAGGCGTCCGATGCAGAGCGAAGCTCCCTCCCCAGGCTTGCAACTACAGTGTCCACGGCGGAACGATTTCCGGCCGCCGGCTTGTTGGGGCGCTCGGCCATCGCGCGAGCCCTCCAGCGTCTTCGGACCCAGCCCAACCTATCCTTGGCCTCGACAATGGCGTCGGGCGCCCCAAATATAAGGCGACGATCCAGCTTCAGGCGATTGGCGTCAAAAGGTTAAGCTGTCTTAAAGCCGAGGAGGAGGTAGACATGCGTAGCACTCTCAAATCGACGGTTACAGGCGCCCTATGCGCCGCTTTGGCCGCGACGGCCCTGGCCGGCAACGCCTGGGCAGGCCCTGTCAGCATGGTGAATCCTCGAGGCGTCGAAGCGCCGTCGCTAACCGATCAGATCTACTATCGGCGTTATTATCGGGGCGGCTACTATCGCCCGGGATACAATCCGGGTGCGGCCGCGGCTGCAGCGGCGGCAGTGGGCGTGCTGGGCGCCGCCGCAGCCGGCGCCGCCTACGCACAACCGTATTATTATGGTTATCCAGCCTATGGCTACCCTGCTTACGGGTATCCCTATGGGTACGGATGGTAAGCGTATAGCGCGGGTTTCGCCATTTCGGCGGCAACGGGTTCAGTGACGACCGTTGCCGTCGAACATTGCGGTCAGCCCAGCTGCAATTTTCCGCACGAAACGCTTCCGCGTCCGCTAGCGCGGATTCGTCTTAAACCGGTTCGTATCCGGCGGCGGCGAAGAAATTTGCGCATTCATGCGGCGTGAATTCGTGGAGCAGAGAGCCGATTCTGTCCCAGAGGGCGTCGACGGTTCGCTCGGCTGCCTTTCGCAGCAGCGCTTTGAGTTTTGAGAACGCCATCTCGATTGGATTGAAGTCCGGACTGTAGGGCGGGAGATAAAGCAGCGTCGCGCCTGCCGCCTCGATCGCCTTGCGCACATTTGCGCCCTTGTGGCTGCCGAGATTGTCCATGACGACAATGTCGCCTTTGCGCAGCGTCGGAACGAGAACCTGATCGACATAGGCCTGGAACCAGACGCCGTTGATCGGTCCGTCGAGGACAAAAGGCGCCGTTAAACCTGTGCGGCGAAGGCCGGCAACGAAGGTCGTCGTTTTCCAGTGTCCATGCGGAATGCTCGCGCGCAACCGCTCGCCCTTCGGGGCGCGCCCGCTCTTGCGCGCCATATTTGTCGTCGCCCAAGTCTCGTCGATGAACACGAGCTTCTCTGGGTCGAGGTCGAGTTGGCCATCGAACCAGTCTTCGCGTCGCTTTACGATGTCCGGCCGGTCTTGCTCGCTCGCATGGGCCGTCTTTTTTTGAATGTCAGACCGCAGCGGTCGAGAAACGTCCACAGCGTCGCGCGGCTGGCCTTGATGCCGCGCTCAGCGAGCAGCCGCTCCAAGAGTTCGCTGATGGTCAAATCCGGCGTCGCCTCGATCAATCCCAGCAGATAGTTCCGATGTGGATCGAGCTTCGAGCGTCGCGGCTGTCCTTGCTTGCGCGCGGCGCGTTCGCCCGTCTGGCGCGCCCGCCGCACCCAAACAATCGCCGTCGCGTCGCCGACCCCAAATCGCGCCGCGGCATGGCGCGCCGGCAAACCCGCCAAGGCCGCGTCAATCACGCGATCACGCAAATCCTGGCTGTAGGCCCGCGCCATATCCGTCTCCATCGCTATCGCGAAGAAGGAATCATGCCGCGTCCGATTCGGGAATCCCCATCAGAATCGGAAAATCACGAACGCGCTCTAGATTTTTGGTCGGCGCTCAGCGGTGGACGCTCTGCCTGCAAATCGCGAATGCGCGCGCCGGCAAGCGCTTTCAGTCGTCGGCGAGCGTGAAGCGATGGAGAAGTCCGCCAATGAGGCCGCCGACCAAGGGCGCGACCCAGAACAGCCAAAGCTGTTCAAGCGCCCATCCGCCGACGAAAAGCGCCTGACTGGTCGAACGCGCCGGGTTCACGGAAGCGTTGGTAATCGGGATGTCGACCAGATGGATCAGCGTCAACGCCAGTCCGATGGCGATCGGCGCAAAGCCCACCGGCGCACGGCCCTCGGTCGTTCCCAGGATGACGAGCAGGAAAAAGGCCGTCAGCACGATTTCGGCAAGAAGGCCGGACTGCCACGTGTAGCCGGCGGGCGAATGCTCATCAAAGCCATTGGCGGCAAAGCCGTTGGCAAGCGAAAAATCGATGTTGCCTTGCGCGATCTTGAGCAACACGAAAGCCGCGAATGTCGCGCCGATAAGCTGCACGACCCAATAGGGCACGAGTTCCTTCCAGGAAAAGCGGCCGGATATTGTCACGCCGAGCGTCACCGCCGGATTGAAATGACCGCCGGAAACAGGCCCGAAGGCATAAGCGGCGGTCAGAACGGTGAGCCCGAAGGCCAGCGCCACGCCGAGAAAACCAATGCCGAGCTGCGGAAAACCGGCGGAAATTACGGCGCTGCCGCAGCCGCCGAAGACCAGCCAAAATGTCCCAAGAAATTCCGCAAGAAGTCTGCGTGTAAGAGAATGCCGCATCCTCATCTCCATCTATCGCTGCAAAAACGAAGTTGTGAACTGAAGGGGAAAGGTTAGCGCAAAGTTTCGATCTAATCGAGGGGCGCGATAAGGGTCGCTCGCCTACCTTGCGCCTCTTGGCGCGCCTTAGCCGCCAACCTTCAATGCGGCGCCGCGCGTCGGAGGCGCTTTCGCACATGCCCATATACATTTGCCGGCGGGCTGGCCGGGGCAAAACGCCTGATAGAGGCTATAGTACCAGACGGAGTAAGGAACGGGCTTGTCGGGCGGGAAAAAGGCTGCGGAGCTGTAAACATATTGGTCTGGCGGAATGCGAAGCACAGGAAAACAGTGTTCGGGCGTCTTGCTGCAGCATCCCGCAGCCCTTGATTGGATTGCGCCGCCGCCAACAGCAAGGCTCAGCAGGGCGAGCACGAGAATCTTCTTCATGGGGCGCTCCTGACGTTCTAAGAGCCAAGCTCGACAACACATAGATTACGCACAAGCTCTCGCAAGCGGTCGGGAAATCCGCAAAGAGATGGTCGGGCATTGGGCGGCGACGTCCTTCGGCAACTCGAAATAATTTGGAAACATGAATGTCGCAGTTTCTCGCCCTGCCGGGCTTCTCCCTTTCGATCAAAAGAAAAATCTTGGGAATCGCCTTGGCGCTCATCCTCCTGATGGCCGGCGCCTCGGTTCTTTCTATGGTCATGGTGCGACGCGTCTCGGCTCATTTCGCTGACCTTTCGGCAAGCTACATCCCCGCTTATGGCGATCTTGCGCGCGCGAATATTCGATCGCTCGAGAGAGCGTTGACGCTGCGGCGAATGGTCATTGCGCAACTGGAATCGCTGAACAACACCGAGAAATTCGAAACGCTCAGAGAAACCCTTAACGCCAAGGGCCGCGCCGTCGAGCAGGAAATTCATTCTGCTCGGGTCCTGATCGGCGGACTTATTCAGAAAGGCGACACCTTCGGGGACGAAGCGGCGCTGGTGCGCATCGACAGTCGTCTCGACGACCTCCTCAAAGGATCGCGGCGCTATCTCAACGAGGAGATCGACCGGCTGCTCGGCGCACTCGAAGCCAAAGATGCGCGCGCAGCCTCCCAAAGTCTGGAGCGAGTCGACGAGTTTCGGGACGACGTCAATCGTAGTCTCGACTCGATACGCAGCGAAATGCTCGCATTGCTGCAGGCCGACGGCGAGATCATGGCCCGCGCCCAACGTCAGGTGATGATCGTGGCCGCCGCTCTGACCTTGTTCGCGGCGGCTCTCGGCGTCGTCTTCTCGATAATGGTCAGCAATGGCGTCACCGTTCCGGTACGACGACTCCTGGAAGGAGCACGCGCCGTCGAAGCGGGACAGCTTGATGAAGTGATCGCGGTCACGACGCGAGACGAAATCGGTTATCTCACCGCTGCTTTCAATCGTATGGTGGAACAGCTTCGTTTGAAGAAGCGTATCCTCGACACCTTCGGAAAATATATCGATCCGCGCGTCGTCCAGGATCTGATCGATGCGCCGATGCTTGCGGCCGAGGGTCATCGCCGCGTCATGACCGTTCTTTTTTGCGACGTCGCCGGCTTCACCACGACGAGCGAGCGCATGACGCCGCAAGGTCTGGTGAAAATTCTCAACCAATATTTGTCGACGATGTCAGGGCCGGTTCGCGACAATGAGGGGATCATCGACAAATATATCGGCGACGCGATCATGGCCTATTGGGGTCCGCCCTTTAACAAGGACAGCGAACAGACCCGTCTTGCAAGCCTCGCCGCGCTCGATATGGTCGCTCGCCTGGAAAGCTTGCGCAATTCCTTTCCTGAGCTTCTCGGCATACGCAACGCGCCGATATCATTTGATTTGCGTATCGGAGTCGCCACGGGAGAGGCGGTCGTCGGCAGCATCGGCTCCGAACATATGATGAATTACACGGTGGTCGGCGATACGCCAAATTTCGCCGCGCGTCTCGAGAGCGCCAATAAGATCTATGGTTCTCGCATCCTCGTCTCGGAAGCGACCGCGCTGGGGGCCGCCGACGTTGTCGAGACGCGCGAAATCGATCTCGTCGCGATGGCAGGTCAGAGCGAGCCGGAACGCATTTATGAAATCATCGGCCGCAAAAACCAGCTGACCGTCGAGCAAGGAGCGGTGCGGTCGCATTTTGCAGACGGCCTTGCCGCCTATCGCGCGCGTTCGTGGGACGATGCGCGCCGCGCGTTCTCGCAAGCGCTCGAGATTGCTCCAAACGACGGGCCGTCGCGCGCCTTTATCGCGCGAATCGACGGCTTTGCCGCGGCGCCGCCGCCACCGGATTGGGACGGCTCGTGGCGGCTGGATCAGAAATGAGGCTCACATCACCGCGAGATAGGCGCTGAAGGCGGCGACGGCGAGCAGCAGCACAGCGAGGACATATAGGCTGACGCTTGTCGCATGCGCCGTATACGGCTCATCGCGCGACAACAGCCGCGCCGTGTGAATGAAGCGAACGGTCGAAATGACGATGAGGATCACGCCCACGGCGACGAGCGCGGCTCCGCCGTAGCGGCCAGCCGGATTGTCGAAGCGATGGATGCGCAATCTGTCGGCGTTTTCCGCGACCGCGCCGGCGACGCTCAAAAGAAAAAGATTGAATCGCTCGATGACGAAACCCAGCGCAATGACCGCGACGCCGGTGCGAACCCATGCGAGAAAGGTCCGTTCATTGGCCGCGACATTGTTGAAATCGCGAATCATTTCCGTTCTCCCTTGCGCAACGGCGTAACCGTCCGTCATTGCCGCGGCGGCGGCGAATGCCTATAACACTGGCGGACGCGGCGCGACGGCCGCGGTATTCCCTTCTGCGAGATGAAATGCCCTGGAGCGATCAAGGCGGCCCACGCAATCAGAACAACAATCCGTGGGGTCAGCCGCAAGGTCCATGGGGACAGGGCGGCGGCCAGCCTCCGGACTTCGAAGAAATGCTGCGCCGCAGCCAGGAAGGCCTCAAACGGATTCTACCCAGCGGATTCGGGGGACGCGGCTTCGCGATACTCGTGCTGGTCGCCGTGCTCGCATGGCTGCTTTCCGGCCTTTATACGGTTGGACCCAACGAAATCGGCCTCAATCTGATCTTCGGCAAATATATGGGAAAAACCCAGGCCGGCCTGAACTACAATCTTCCCGGCCCGATCGGGTCAGTGATCAAGCTCGCGGTCACCGACCGTAACGTCACCGACGTCGGCTTCCGCGAGGAGGCGGGCATCGTCGTTGACGGGCGACGCCGTGGCTCGCCCTCGGCCCCGCGCGGGCCGGAAGCGCCGGAAGAAAGCCTGATGCTGACGGGCGACGAGAACATCGCCGACGTCAAATTTCGCGTCATCTGGCAGATTGATCCGGCGAAGCCCGAAGACTACGCCTTCAACGTCGCCAATCCGCCGCTTACGGTAAAAGCCGTCGCCGAGAGCGCGATGCGCGAGATCGTCGGCCAGTCGCAAATCCAAAAATTCTCACCGCCGACCGCAAGCTGATCGAACCGGCGTCTCAGCAACTGATGCAGAAAGTGCTCGACGACTATCATGCCGGCGTTCTGGTGCTGCAGGTGTTGCTGCTGTCAGTCGACCCGCCGCAGCAGGTCATTGCGGCGTTTCGCGACGTGACCGCCGCCCAGCAGGATTTGCAACGCCTCGGAAATGAGGCCGAGGCCTACGCCAACCGGGTCGTTCCGGAAGCGCGCGGCGCGGCGGCGCGCATTCTGCAGGAAGCGGAAGCCTATCGCGAGCAAATCGTCGCGGAAGCGCGCGGCCAAGCGTCCCGCTTCGAGCAGATCTACGCCCAATATAAGAACGCGCCGACCATCACCCGCCAGCGCCTTTATTTAGAAACGATGGAGCGTGTGCTGGGCGGCGCGGACAAGGTTATTCTCGATGATCCGTCGAAAGTCGGCGCCGGCGTGACGCCCTTCGTGCCCCTGCCCGCCTTCGCGCCGTTCCAGGGGGGCCGCAAATGAGGTCCGGCCTACTCTTCACGCTCGCCATCGTCGCACTTCTCGCCGTCATCGGTCTCGCCGGCGCCCTTTTCACTGTCTCGCAAACCGAACAGGCGCTGGTGCTCCGTTTTGGCGAGCCGGTCGCCGGCCGCGGACTCATTACGCAGCCCGGACTCCACTTCAAGATTCCGCTCATCGAAAACGTCGTGACCTTCGACAATCGCATACTCGACGTCGAGAGTCCGAATCTTGAAGTGCTCGCGGCTGACAACCAACGGCTCGAGGTCGACAGCTTCATTCGCTATCGGATCATCGACGCATTGCGCTTTTATCAGACCGTCAACAGCGTCATGGGAGCCAACAATCAGCTCGGTTCGGTATTGAATTCCGCCGTTCGCCGCGTGCTGAGCGAAGCCAACCAGCAGCAGATCGTGCGCGACGAACGCGCTGGGTTAATGGTGAAGATCAAGGAGCAGGCGGATCGCGAGGCGCGCAAATTCGGGGTGCAGGTGGTCGACGCGCGCATTCGCCGCGTCGATCTTCCTCAGCAGATTTCGGAAAAGGTTTACGGGCGCATGCAGACCGAGCGCCAGCGCGAAGCTGCGGAATACCGCGCGCAGGGTTCAGAGCAGGCGCAAAAATCACCGCCAAGGCCGATCGCGACGTGATCGTGCTGAAAGCCGAGGCGCAGCGCCAAGCCGACCAGACCAAGGGCGAAGGAGACGCCGAGCGCAACCGCATCTTCGCCGAAGCTTTTGGCCGCGATCCCGACTTCTTCGCCTTCTACCGGTCGATGCAAGCCTACGAGAGCGCCTTCAAGCCGGGCGAGACGCGTTTCCTGATCAGTCCGCGTTCGGAATTCTTCCGTTTTTTCTCGGCTCCGGAGGCGAGCGCCGCGCAGAGCGTGAGCCAATCGGAGCCGGAGCGAAGCCAAAAAAAGTGACCCGCAAACGCGTGCGTTGAGCCGCGCCCGGGCGTAAATTGTCCCTCGACAGGAGACACAGCACATGATGTCCGCAATTCGTCGCGCCGCGAGAGCGATCCTCGCGACCGCGCCCGCGCTTTACCTTGTTCTCGCCCCGGCTCAGGCGAAGGGTCCCGACTCGCTGTCGGAGCTTTCCGCTCAGGTCTCTGACGCCGTCGTCAACATTTCCGCGACGCAGACCGTCGAAGCCAAGCGCAGTAAGGGCGGCGAAGGTCCCCAGATGCCGCCTGGAGTTGGACCAGGCGCGCCTTTCGACGATCTCTTCGAGGAATTTTTTCGGCGCCGCGGCCAGGGCGTGCCAGATCTGCCGCGTCAGCGCAGGTCCAGTTCGCTCGGATCCGGATTCGTAATTGATCCCACGGGCATCGTGATCACCAACAACCATGTCATCGCCGACGCCAATGAGGTGACGGTGATCTTCAACGACGGCCAGAAGCTGAAGGCTGAAATCCTCGGCAAGGATCAGAAAGTCGACGTCGCGGTGTTGCGGGTGAAGCCCGAAAAGCCTCTGAAAGCCGTCAAATTCGGCGATAGCGACAAGGCCAAGGTTGGCGACTGGGTGCTGGCCGTCGGCAATCCCTTCGGACTCGGCGGGTCGGTGACGGCCGGCATCGTTTCGGCGCGCAACCGCAATATCGATAGCGGTCCCTACGACAACTACATCCAGACCGACGCCTCGATCAACAAGGGCAATTCCGGCGGACCGCTGTTCAACATGGACGGCGAAGTCATCGGCATCTACACCGCGATCCTGTCGCCGTCCGGCGGCTCGGTCGGCATCGGTTTCGCGACGCCGGCAAACACGGTTCAGCCCGTCATCGAACAGTTGCAGCAATTTGGCGAGACGCGCCGCGGCTGGCTGGGGGTCCGCATTCAGAACATCGACGACGGAATCGCCGAGACGCTCAATCTCGGCGCGACGCGCGGCGCGCTGGTTGCCGGCGTCGACGACAAGGGACCATCGAAGCCGGCCGGACTTAAGGTCGGCGACGTGATCGTCAAATTCGACGGCAAGCCGATAAAGGAGTCGCGCGACCTGCCAAAGCTTGTCGCCGCGACCCCCGTCGGCAAGGATGTCGAACTCGTCATCATGCGGGGCGGCAAGGAGCAGACCAAGACCGTCAAGCTCGGCCGTCTCGAGGACGGCGAGAAGGTCGCGTCGAAGGACGGCGACAAGGACAGGCCCGACGGCGGCGGCGGCGCGTCGCAGAGCGTCCTGGGGCTTGAACTGTCGCGTCTCTCCGACGAACTGAGGGCGCGCTACCAGATCAAGGACGCCGTCAAGGGCGGCGTGGTCATCACCGCGGTCGATCCGCGCTCTGATGCGGCGGAAAAACGCCTTCAGCCCGGCGAGGTGCTGCTTGAAGTCAATCAGGAAGCGGTGAGCGATCCGGCGGAGGTGGTCAAGAAGGTCAAGGCGCTGAAAAGCGACGGCAAGAAGACCGCGCTGCTGATCGTCGCGAACGGCCAAGGCGACGCGCATTTCGTCGCCTTGCCGGTGGAGTGACCCCGAAAGAGCAGATTCTTTCCCATCGATATGCCGCGCTGATCCTCGGCTTGCCCCTCTCCCGCAAAGCGGGGGAGGGAAAAGCGCACGCCGATCTCGTCGCGCCTCGAAGCCCTGCGCGTGGAGGGCCGTCCTCAGATCGCCATGGTCGAATGCGGCGAACCGGCGCGTCTCGTGCGCCAGCGCACTTACAAAATCATGCGCGCTCTTATGATGGCGTTGGGTCAAATTTGATCCCGGAGCCGAAGTTAAAACGGCGCCGCTGTTTTTTTAGAAAAAATTTAGGAGAGCATCATGAAAGCCGTATTTCGTGCAATCCTCGCGTCGACTGCCCTCGCATTTCTATTTTCAGGCGCAGCGACCGCTCAAACGATCGAACTCAAGGTCCACCTTGGCGACGGCGAAAGCAAGAGCGCTTCGCAGGATTCGAAGAGCTCTGGCGACAAGGCGAGCGGCGATAGTCAAAAGCAGAACGCCGGACACCAGGGCGGCCAAAGAATTTATCCGGCTTATTATCCGCGGCCCTATTACCGCGCCTACCCGGTCTACTATCCGCGGCCTTACTACAACTACTATGGCCCGCGTTACGTCTATTACCGCGGCTACTAAACGATTGGCCCGGCGCCATGCGCCGGGTCACTCCACAAACTCTTCCCGCCGAAATCCTTGCGCATAGAGCGCGGTCGTCAGATCGCCGTGGTCGATTCGCGCATCCGCCGCTCTCGCAACTTTCGGCTTGGCGTGGAACGCCAGCCCCAGCCCCGCCTCGCGCAGCATGTCAAGATCATTGGCGCCGTCGCCGATCGCCAGCGTCGCGTCTCGCGGCAAGGCGCACGCTTCGCGCAATTCGACGAGGGCGGCTCGCTTGGCTTCGCGACCGAGCACCGGCGCGACAACCGCGCCGGTCAACGCGCCGTCGGCGATTTCGAGAAGATTGGCCCGCGTCTCATGAAAGCCAAGGCGGGCGGCCAATGGTTCGGTGAACTGCGTGAAGCCGCCGGAGACGAGCGCCGTATGGGCGCCATGAGCGCGCATCGTGCGTACGAGTTGGCGCCCGCCGGGGGTCAGCGTGATGCGCGTAAGCAGGGTCTCGATATGAGCCAGAGTCACGCCCGCAAGTAGCGCAACGCGCTCCTTTAAGGCGCTTTCGAAATCGACCTCGCCGCGCATGGCGCGCTCGGTGATCGCCGCGACATGTTCGCGCAAGCCGACGAGGTCGGCGAGTTCGTCGACGCATTCCTGGCCGATCATCGTCGAATCCATGTCGGCGACGAGCAGGCGCTTGCGACGTCCCGTCGTCGGCTGAACGATGACGTCGATGGGATCCTCGGCGACCGCCACCTGCAGACGCGCGCGCAAATCCGCGAGGTCATGCCCCGCCCCCGACAAAAACGCATCAACAGCGAGATCGGGCGCGAGCCAGTCGCGGCCAGCGTCGATCAGCCCCGCATCATAGAGAGCGCCCGAGACTGCCAGTTCGTTGAGCCCAGCGCCCCGGCCGGCGACGAAGGTCGCGACATAGTCGATGGGCTTTGACATTCCGATCGTTTCAGCGGCAATAGCGCATGCGCGCGCGCGCCATTCTCATTGCAGGTCCAACCGCTTCGGGCAAGTCCGCGCTGGCGCTGGCCCTGGCGCGCCGCGGTCCGAGCGCGGTCGTCAACGCCGACTCGATGCAGGTCTATCGTGACCTACGGATCATCACCGCCCGCCCGACGGTCGAAGAGGAAGCCGCCGCGCCGCACGTTCTTTTCGGCCATGTCGACGCGGTCACCAATTATTCCGTCGGGCGCTGGCTTGAAGATTTTTCGCGTGCGCTGCGCGACCTCGAGGCGCGCGGGTTGACGCCGATCATCATCGGCGGCACCGGCATGTATTTTAAGGCCGCGCTCTATGGACTTTCGGACATTCCGGCGGCGCCCGGCGAGGTGCGCGAAGCCGTTCGCGCCTGGGCGCAGGACAAGACCCCCCAACAGCTTCACGCCGAACTCGCCGCCCGCGATCCGGACACGGCGGCAAAGCTGCGCGAAACCGATCCGCAGCGGCTGCTGCGGGCGCTCGAAATATTCGAGGCGACCGGGAAACCGCTCGTCTCGTTTCAAGGTTCGCGCAGTCCGCCGATTTTGAAAGCGTCGGAATGCGCGGCCTTTTTCCTCGCGCCCGAGCGCGCGGCGCTTTATGCGCGAATCGATGCGCGATTCGAACGGATGGCGCGAGAAGGCGCGATCGAAGAAGTCGCTGCGCTCAAGGCGCGCGGGCTCGATCCCGCGCTGCCAGCCATGCGCGCCCATGGCGTGCCGCATCTCATCGCCTATCTCGACGGTCGGCTGACGCTGGACGAGGCGATCCTGCGCAGCAAGCTCGATACGCGACATTACGCCAAGCGGCAGTTCACCTTCGCGCGTCATCAGCTGCCGAACTTTAATTGGATCGCAGGCGAAACGCCGCTGCGCGAGATCGAGCCCGCGCTCAGCCCAACCGCGCGACCCACATCTGGAACAGGGTGAGGACGATTTCCATCGCGATCAGAACGATGATCGTCCACTCCAGCCGAACCGAGCGCGCCGCGTCGATGAGGTCAGTCAATGCGCGGGCTGTTTCGCCGATCACGTCGATCTTGGCGTTGAGCGTGCGCGCCCGCGGCGTGAGCTCATATTCGTCTTCGAGACGCGCATAAAGCCGTTCGAGGTCTGGCCGGTCCCAAAGAACGTCCGGCTTGTCGTCGACGGCGACGCGGCCCGAGACGCGATGGCGAACCAAGAGCGTCTGGCCCATCAGCTCCAACATGGATTTGCGTTTCCACGGCGGGCTGCCCTTCGCCGCAAGCTCGGCCGCGAACGGTTCGATCGTGTCGAAGACGGCATTGACGCGGCGCTCGTCGCGCGCCAGGGCGACGCTTTTCGCCAGAACGTCGGCGATAACCAGCAGCCGCGCTTCGGAAAGGTCCTTGACCGCCAGGCGGCCGTCCGGCAACGCCTTCTCCTCGCCATCCGGCGTCGCCTCGATGATCAACGTCTCGTCGTCGCCGCGGGACGCGCCCGAGACGCGAAGACCGATCTTCTTGACGATTTCGTCCTCCTCTAGCGGCGAAAGGCCGAAGAGAACGGCGACTCCGAAGCGATACAGCACGGCGAAGCCGCTCTGTCCGGCATGGAAGGCGAGCGGCGCCGTCGAAACGAGGTCCGCCCGTTCCAGGCCGTCCGTGTCGATCCGCTCGCCGAGCAGAAGGGCGCGCGCCGTCAGCGCCTGCCGGCTCGTGGCCGCCGTTGCCGGCGAATTGATTGTTTCGACCATTTTCTGACCTTGTGGCTTCCAGGCGCGATTATATCTTTGAAACGCGTTTCATCCTGCTCGCCTTGCGTGACGCCGGCAAAAAAGCTAGCAAACGGCGAGGTCGCGGAGAGATCACCCTCATGACTTATGTCGTCACGGAAAACTGCATCAAATGCAAGTATATGGACTGCGTCGAAGTATGTCCGGTGGACTGTTTCTACGAAGGCGAAAATATGCTGGTGATCCACCCGGACGAATGCATCGACTGTGGCGTCTGCGAGCCCGAGTGCCCCGCGAATGCGATAAAGCCGGATACCGAGGAAGGCCTCGAACAGTGGCTTCAGCTTAACGCGGAAATGGCGCAGAACTGGCCCAATATCACGATTAAGCGCGACCCCCCTGCTGACGCCAAGGAATGGGACGGCAAGCCGGAAAAGTTCGAGCAGTTCTTCTCTGCGGAGGCCGGTCAGGGCGACTGAACGGTGTTCAGCCGGACACGGGCGACGCCTCAACCTCGGCCGGCGGGTTCGGCATCGTTAGTTCACATGGAACGTCATAAATTACAGCTGGGAATGGCGCCGTCCGTCCGGATTGCCTTGGGGCGGCCTTTGCTATAGCACGACGTGAGCGCGGCGCCGCCGCTGTTTAAGAGGTCAGCTCGAGAATGGCGTCATGAGCCAGAAGCCCGTCAATTATCTGCACTTGTCCACGCTCATCGCCGTCGCGATTCTTGTCGGGACCGAGCTTGTCGGCGCCTCCTGGGCGGCCGGCTGGGCGCTCGGCGGTCTCTTCCAGCTCGATCCCCTCGTCAGCCGAGCGCTCGAAATCATCTTCTCCCTCGCCGGCCTCATCGGACTCTACTTCTTCATGCGGACCGCCCTCCGCAATGAGCCGATTCGCGGCTGAATAGAGGGTTCCGCGCCCTCATGTCCCGCGCTCCACGACAGGCTGGCGGCGGCCGCAGCTCCAGGCGCAAAACTTCCAAACTTCGCGATAAGGACGCCGAAATGGCCGAGAAGCAGGATCGTCGCTCGTTTCTAAAGGCGGCGGCGGCCACCAGCGCTCTGGGCGCCGTTGGCGCCTCCCGGAGCGAGGCGGCGACGAACGTGTCCAATCTCCGGCTCGGCGAAGCGCAATCCTTCTCCTTCGAGACGCTCAAACAGACCGCGCAACGGCTGATCAAGGAGCCCTATCGCAAACCGAACATCCCGTCCCCGGAAATTACCTCGCAGATCGATTACGAGAAGTGGGGACAAATCACTTACAACACCGACCATGCGCTCTTCGCCGATTCGAAGGAGCGCTTCCCCATAGAGTTCTTTCATCTCGGCATGTTTTTCAAAAAGGCCGTGCGCATGCATGTCGTCGAAAACGGCGAGGCGCGCGAGGTTCTCTACGACACGAGCTACTTCAACATGCCGGCGGATTCTGTCGCGCGGCAGCTTCCGGCTGGCGCAGGATTCGCGGGGTTTCGCATTCAGGAGGCGAAGGACGGCGCGCTCGACTGGAAGCGAAACGACTGGGTCGCCTTTCTCGGCGCCTCATATTTCAGAGCGATCGGCGAATTGCGCCAATATGGCATGTCGGCGCGCGGCGTCGCGCTCGACACCTGGCAAATGGGCGCGAATGAGGAATTTCCCGACTTCACCGAAATCTACGTCGGACCGGAGACGGCGGACGGCGTCGTCCTGCATGCGCTGCTGGAAGGCCCCTCGATCGTCGGCGCCTATCGCTTCCTGATGACGCGCGGCAAGGGCGTCCTCATGGACATCGACTGTTCCCTATATCTGCGCGGCGCCTTCACGCGCTTCGGCATCGCCCCGTTGACATCGATGTTCTGGTTTTCGGAGACCGCGAAGCCGACGGCGATAGACTGGCGGCCGGAGGTTCATGACTCCGACGGGCTGAGCATGTTGACGGGCGCCGGCGAGCGCTTGTGGCGGCCGTTGAACAATCCGAACCGGGTCATGGCGTCGGCGTTCGGCGATGTTAATCCTAAAGGCTTCGGCCTGATGCAACGCGACCGCAATTACGACCACTATCTCGACAACGTCTTCTATGATCGTCGTCCGAGCGTCTGGATCGAACCCAAAGGCGATTGGGGCAAAGGCGCGATTCAACTGATCGAAATCCCCACCGACGACGAAATCCACGACAACGTCGTTGTCGTCTGGGTCCCGGAGAAGCCTGCAATTCCTGGCGCCTCCTTCGAATATTCCTATCGGCTGCACTGGCTCGCCGACGAGCCGTACCCGACCAAGCTCGCACGCTGCGTCGCGACGCGACTAGGCAACGGCGGTCAGCCGGGCAAGCCGCGGCCGAAGGGCGTGCGCAAGTTCATGGTGGAGTTCTTAGGCGAGCCCCTGGCGAAGCTTCCCTTCGGCGTGAAACCAGAACCCGTGTTATGGGCCTCGCGCGGAACCTTCTCCTATGTCTTCACCGAAGCGGTGTTCGACAATGTGCCGGGCCATTGGCGGGCGCAGTTCGACCTGACCGTGCAAGGCCCCGAGCCCGTCGAAATGCGCCTCTTCCTCAAGAACGGCGACGAGACGCTTTCGGAGAACTGGCTCTATCAGTATCACCCGTTCTGATCCAGCCGCATATCCTCTACCGCGCAGTTCTCGTTTACGTCGCGCATGCGATTCATTGCGCAAGAAGGGGCGCGAGCTTTGCGCTGACCGCCTCACTGTAAACTTCCATTCCCTTAAAATTGAAATGCATGTCGTTTTTAAAGTAATATGTTTCGGGCCGGCCAGCGAACGCCGCCTGAAGATCCGACAGGGAATCGTAGATTTTGACGTCATTGGTTGCAGCTACGTCCCTCACTGTCTCAAAAATCACGTTGTTGAAGATCGCCGCTCCGGCTCCGCCGCCTAGATGCTCAAGATGAGGGTGTCTAATAAATATAAGGTGATCAAGATCGAAGTTATATTCTTTGAGTGCGGTGATTATTTCTTGAATATTGCTCTTAAAAAACGTCAATCCATCTTTGAATTTTGCCCGCGCAGAATCGGGGTCGAGTTTGGACAATTCAAAAATCGCGGCATTTTCCGCGGTCCGTTGCGCCGAAGTAGAATTGATCAGTTTCAAATATTTGGAGAATTGAATCTGGATTAATCTCACAATATACAACCTTTGGGCGCGGATGCGATCCACTTCAGCCATGACCTCGCGATAGCCGCTACCCGATTTGACGCCAATGTTTCTGCCAAGCGCATCTCTTGTGATGAACTGCTTATAGCGAACGTTATCATCGTAGAAATCCGTTTCGTCGATATCGATAATGATATAGTCCGGCTTGATTATTGGATACAGCATTCTTATTTGCGCCACAAATATTGCGGGCGAATAAGATGATAGGCCTGCGTTAAACGGCTCGATGCAAATATTTTCCCTGGCAAGCGACTTTGTTATTAGAAACGGGATCGTATGCGTCTCGTCGTAGCCCTCCATGAACGAATCGCCGAGAAAGAGGACCTTTTTGGAGTGCGCGCAATTGTCAGGTCGCTCGAGAGAGGCATACTGCCGAATTCCCAATTCGTTGAATTTTCGGCCAGCGATTGCGACGCTCGTGTTGGGCGCATGGTTGACGATGTCCGATGGGGTCTGGTTGATCAGACTGGCAAACTCCAACTCATAGGCAGGGCCGAATATTTGCTGCAACCTAAGTAATACTTCTATACCGGCAACGACGAGAAACCCCATTATTGCGTAGAAGGCAAGAACGACGGCGACGCTTGATTTTTTCTTTGATACTTCCTTGTGATTCATTACCGACGTCCTTGAACTCTGGGAGTTTATTTCGGCGCGGCACCAGCGACGGGACCAAGCGAGCCACGACGCACAGACGCTACCACGCGCCTGTGGAATTTGCTCAAGAGCGCAGCAGCAGCAGCCGAACTGCGCCACAATATCACTGGCTTCAGTGACTTAAGCCACAGTCGCCTAACGGCTGGCTCCTTTGTGCTTCGGCGATGAACGCATCGCGCAAATCGACGGCGAGCCTTCCGGCTCGGATTTGACGCGTGGAACCCGCAATAGCGGCGCTCGCGACGCCCGTCACGCGCCATGCTCGTGATCTGGCGCCGCTCGCCGTGGAATTTGCCTGTATGCAGACCGCTCCGGGCTACCCGCCGGCGCCGCGGCCCTGCCACCCCGAGTTATCGTACGGCGGACATAGCGGGCTCAAAGACGGGTTGTGAACTCAGCATAGTTTCATTATGAGTCGAAAAACCATTGTGATCGTTGAAGGTCGAGAGATGAAGCATCCCAAAACGATCAAGGCAGTCGCGTTTTTGATTGTTGCCGCTTTTACTATTTTTTGTAGCGAGATTGCGCTACGCATCGCCAATGCATATTTTCCGCAGCCGTTTTTTTATTCAAAGCACCTTTATCGCTTTCGCGCGAAGCCCTTCCAGAACTTCTATGGATTCACGACGAATTCTCACGGCTTCAATGACATTGAGCATGACAAGGAAAAATCTCCAGGCAATTATAGAATTCTGTCAGTCGGCGACTCATTCGTATTCGGCGTCGTCCCATATGAATTCAACTACAATACGATATTGAGCCGCCTTCTCAGAGAGAGCGGCTACAATGCTGAAGTTATCAATATGGGAATTCCAGGTGCCGCTCCTAGAAATTACTACACCATACTGGAGACTGAAGGCAGCGCTTTACACCCCGATCTCGTAATCGTCTCTTTTTTCATCGGAAATGATTTTGAAGCTGTCGATCAAGTTAGAAGCTGGCAGAGCTACTCCTTTGTCGTGTCACTTTTGAAATACATAGGCGACGTAGCCGGCAAAACAAATTTGACTCCGTGGAGCGTTGGCGAGGTTTACGACGACAGTAAGAAGTCATTTACCGATGAGGATTACGATATTCTTGAGATGAAGCGCAGCTGGGTCTTTAAAAAGGATAATCCTCTCTATAAAAAAATGTACGACATGACGTTAAACGACATAAAATTGATTCGTGAGCTGTGCAAAAAGTTAAATTCAAAGCTGCTGATCGCAATTATTCCTGATGAGTTGCAGATAAATCTTGCTCTGAGAAACAGGGCGCTGTCGCTTGCTCATTCGAGCGAAGATGCCTTTGATTTCGAACAACCTAACAGAATGCTCGCAGGCTCTTTGACGGATCTGGGGATCACTTATATCGACCTCCTGCCGGCGTTGCGGCAAGAATCCGAAAGCAAGGCCGTGTATAAGCCAAATGACAGCCATTGGAATTTAAAGGGAAATGCGGTAGCGGCGCATGAACTATCGGCTTTTCTTAGAGAAAATTCATTAGTTCTAGGGAGATAAATTAGGAAAATTAGTCTGTCCGATGCCGATGGCGCATGCCGGCGCTCTTGGCGCAAGGTTAGGACCGGGCTTGTCTCGGGGAGTGGATCATGCGATTTGGGCGGACTTTGACGATCAAGGAACTATCGCCTTCGATCCGCCAATCTAACGAGCGATTTAGTAGGCGGGCTTAACAATATACGTCGCCACTATATTATGATTGGTCCATCTACACACGCGGTCAACGACTTTGGAGGAAATGAGATGCAGGTCGTCATACTTGCGGGCGGAATGGGAACGCGGATTTCGGAAGAATCATATCTTCGTCCGAAGCCGATGATCGAGATCGGCGGTCGCCCAATATTATGGCACATAATGAAAATCTATCACGCCCACGGCATGAACAACTTTGTCGTTTGCCTGGGCTATAAGGGCTACATGATCAAGGAGTATTTCGCGAATTACTTCATGCATAACGCTGACATAACCGTCGACGGCGAAACCGGACAGGTTGAATTTCATAGCCGTAAAAGCGAATCCTGGAAGATCACGCTGGTCGACACCGGCGAGTCGTCGATGACTGGCGGACGGCTCAAGAGAGTGCATAGTTACCTCGACGAGGGACAGCCTTTCTGCTTCACTTATGGCGACGGCGTGGCCGACGTGGATATCGGAGCGCTAATCAAATTTCATCGTTCGCATGGGCGCAAAGCCACCCTCACCGCTGTGACGCCGCCCGGCCGTTATGGCGCCTTGTTTCTGGAAGGCGACGCCGTCACAAAATTCATCGAAAAGCCGCCCGGCGACCAGAGTTTCATCAATGGCGGATTTTTTGTTCTGGATCCGTCCGTAATCGACTATATCGACGGCGACGCGACGACTTGGGAGGAAAAGCCGCTGGAACGTTTGGCGGCGGAAGGAGAATTGCGCGCATACAAGCATGAGGGATTTTGGCAATCGATGGATACGTTACGCGACAAGAATCGGCTCGAGACTTTGTGGGATGGCGGCCGCGCGCCTTGGAAGGTGTGGAGTTGAAGGCGCCCGATGACCGACGGGCGGCAAACCTAACGGGTATGAAGCGGGACTGGCGGGAATAACGCGTGGATAGATGGAAGACCTTAGCCGGCCGGCGCGTTCTTTTGACCGGCCATACCGGCTTCAAGGGCGCGTGGCTGGCGCTCTGGCTTGATCGACTGGGCGCGGAAGTCTTCGGTTTTGCGCTGCCGCCCGAAGGCGACGCTAGTCTTTATGAACTGGCGCGCGTCGGCGAGCGTCTGAATTCGACATTCGGCGACCTGAATGATTTCCCCTCGGTCGAGGCCGCCGTTGCAAAAGCCCGCCCACACATTGTTTTGCATCTTGCCGCGCAGGCGATTGTGCGCCGCTCGCATGCCGATCCCCTCGGCACCTTTGCGACCAATGTCATGGGCGCGGTCCATCTGCTGCAGGCCCTGCGCGGCGCACCCGACGTTTCGACGATTCTGGTCGTCACCTCCGACAAGGTCTATGCGAATGACGAACTAGGCGCCGCCTTCGCGGAGGACGCGCCGCTCGGCGGCAAGGACCCCTACTCGGCCTCCAAAGCGGCGGCCGAACTCGTCACCCGCGCTTATACGCAATCTTTTTTCAAGGACGCGAGCGTGAAAGTCGTCACCGCACGGGGCGGCAACGTCATTGGCGGCGGCGACTACGCGGCAGACCGCATCGTTCCCGACATTGTGCGCGCGGCGGCGAAGAGCGAGCGGCCAATATTGCGTATGCCTCATGCGACGCGGCCCTGGCAGCATGTGCTCGATTGCCTGCATGGCTATCTGACCTATGTCGACGCGCTTGAACGCGGCGAGAGCCTTCCCGACACGCTCAACTTCGGGCCCGACCCAACAGCGCCGATTACGGTGAGCGAACTCACCGAGGAAATGCTCAAAGCGCTCGGCCGCGAAGCGAGCTACGATCATCAACCGACAGATTCGCGCGAAATGCACGTTCTCGCAGTCGATTCTTCGCGCGCCCGCGCGCTTCTCAACTGGCGGGACCGGTTGCCCGGCCGGCTGGCGATCAATTGGACCGCGGATTGGTACCGAGACGCCCTCGCGGGAAGCGGCCCGCTTGCGGCGACGCTCGCTCAGATCGACGCCTTCGAGAAACTTCCTGGATAAGAGAATGCAAACGCCCACCTGCCGCTTTTGCGGCGCGCCGCTCAATCATGAATTCGTCGATCTCGGCTCGACGCCGCTCGCCAACTCCTATGTCACTGCTGATGAGATTGCGAAGGGTCTCGACAAGAGCTTTCCACTCCATGCGCGCGTTTGCGACGCCTGCTTTTTGGTGCAGGTGGATGCGCCGGTGTCATCCGAGGCAATTTTCTCAGACTACGCGTATTTTTCCTCCTATTCCGACAGCTGGGTCGCGCATGCCCGCCGTTATGCGGACGCGATGATCGAGCGGTTCGGGCTTGGCCCTCAGTCGCTCGTGATGGAGGTCGCATCAAATGACGGCTATCTGCTGCAGCATTTCATCGCGCGCGGCGTGTCAGTGCTCGGCGTCGAGCCGGCGGCCAATGTCGCCGAGGCGGCGCGCGCCAAAGGCGTGTCGACGGAAGTCGCCTTTTTCGGCCAGGAAACGGCCCGGAAACTGGCCGCACGTGGGCTCGCCGCCGATCTGGCCGCCGCGAACAACGTATTGGCGCATGTTCCCGATATCAGCGATTTCGTTGCCGGATTTGCGGAAATACTCAAGCCGCAGGGAGTCGCGACATTCGAATTTCCGCACGTCCTGAATCTCATACGCGAACTGCAGTTCGACACAATCTATCATGAGCATTTTTCCTACCTCTCGCTGGAGGCGGTGGAGCGCGTCCTGGCCACGAACGGCCTTGTCGCTTTCGACGTTGAGGAACTGCCGACGCATGGCGGCTCGCTGCGCTTGTTCGTGTGCCGCAAAGGGGCGGGTCATGCGCCGACGCCCCGCCTGGAGGCGGCGCGCGACGCCGAACGCGCCGCGCGACTTGACACGATCGAAGGTTATGCGGGCTTCGCGGAAAAAGTCGAAGCGGTAAAAGCGTCGTTCCTGAATTTTCTCGCGCGCGCCAAGGCGGAAGGCAAGAAGGTCGCCGCCTATGGCGCCGCAGCCAAGGGCAACACCTTTCTTAATGTCTGCGGGGTGAGCGCGAACGACATCGTCTGCGTCTACGACCGCAGCGCGGCCAAGCAGGGAAAGTTCTTGCCGGGGAGCCATATTCCCATCCTGGCGCCCGAAACGATCGGCGACACGCGCCCCGATTATCTGGTGATCCTTCCGTGGAATCTTCGGGAGGAGATCGTGGGCCAGATGGCCGAAATTCGACAGTGGGGCGGCAAGTTCGTCACCGCCGTCCCTGAAACGCGCGTGTTCGACGCTTGAGATTCGCGCCGACGGAAATACCGGGCGTCCTCGAAATCGCGGCTGAGCCACACGCCGACGCGCGGGGTTTTTTCGCGCGCCTTTATTGTTCTGATGAATTCGCGGCGGCCGGCGTTTCCTTCACGTCGACGCAAATCAATCTGTCGCGTAACGATCGCATGCATACGCTGCGTGGGATGCATTGGCAGGATCCGCCATACGCCGAGGCGAAGCTGGTGCGCGTGACGCGGGGAGCGATCCATGACGTTGTGATCGACCTTCGCCGCGAAAGCCCGACATTTAGACGCTGGATCGCCCGGCGCCTAGACGCGAACCGCGCCAATGCGCTGTTCATTCCGGAAGGCTGCGCGCACGGCTTTCTGACACTCGAACCCGATACTGACGTGCTCTATCAGATGAGCCGGCCGTATGTGGCCGGGGAGGCGCGCGGGCTGCGCTACGACGATCCCGGATTTGCGATTAGTTGGCCGGCCCTCCCCGCCGTCATCGGCGAGGCTGACCGCGCCTGGCCAAGTCCCTGGACGCCGTGACGGGCAGGGTTGTGCCCGGACAAGCGACACTTTACTAACAGAACGCCTAGGCGGCTCGAGGGCGCGATCTTTCGCGCAAAGAACACGAGAGGTTGAATGATCGTCGCCCCTGAACGGATACCCGTCGCCGGGCCGTCGATCTCCGACCGCGAGGTCGAACTCGTCGCCGACGCCGCGCGCAACGCCTGGTTTAAGAATCACGCTGACTTCAATAACCGTTTCGAGCACATGCTCGCCGATTATGTCGGCGTGAGACACGCCGTCTCGACCCCCCATTGCACGGCTGCCCTTCATTTGGCTCTGGCCGCGCTGGGCGTCGGCCCCGGCGATGAAGTGATCGCGCCGGACGTGACCTGGATCGCCTCCGTCGCGCCTATCGTCTATGTCGGCGCCGAACCTGTGCTCGTCGACATTGATCCTGTGACCTGGTGTCTTGATCCCGCCGCGGTCGAACGCGCGATCGGCCCGCGCACGAAAGCCGTATCGGCGTCGATCTCTACGGTTCGACCTGCGATTGGGTTCGGTTGCAGGCCATCGCGGATCGTCATGGGCTCGCGCTGATCGAGGACGCCGCGGAGGCGCTTGGATCTGTCTATCACGGCCGCCGAGCGGGCGCTTTTGGCCGCGTATCGGCATTCAGCTTCCACGGCTCCAAGACCGTCGTCACGGGCGAAGGCGGCATGTTAGCCACGAACGACAAGCAACTTTTCGACCGAGTGCTTTTTTTGCGCGACCATGGACGCAATCCTGGAGACCGCCTCTTCCTCAATAGGGAAATCGCGTTCAAATATCGAATGAGCGCCGTGCAGGCGGCGCTTGGCGTCGCGCAAATGGAGCGGATCGACGAATTGATCGCACACAAGCGCGCGATCTTTGGATGGTACCGCGACCGCCTGTCAGGCCTGAGCGGCGTGACGCTTAACGCCGAACCCGCCGATACGCAAAACAGTTACTGGATGGTCACGATCATTCTCGACCCGTCGCTCGGCCTCGACAAATTCGCGATGATGGCCGAGCTCGACAAGCGCAATATCGACTCGCGGCCATTTTTTTCTCAGCTCTCGAGCCTTCCGGCCTTTGACGATCGGCCTTCCGCCACGCGCTTTGTGACGCCGCAAGATGCGGGTAAAATCATTTCCGCCTACGGCGTCAATCTGCCGTCTGGCTACAATATGACCGAAGACAAGGTCGATATCGTCGCCGCGGCCGTGCGCGAAATACTTGCGGGCCGCAGATGACGTTCTCCCGCATGCCTGGCGGATTTCCCGGGCGATGAAATAGGCCGCGCAAATGGCTGTTGCAATCATGGCTGACGGGCCGGTCGGTCGAGACATCGTCGCCTTCGTCCTGTCGCATCACGCGCATGACCTGAGCGCCGTGGCGGTGACCGACGCTGGCGTCCACGCCGAAGAAATCGCCGCTTTGTGCGCGAAGGCAAATGTTGCGACGTTGCGATGGTCCGAGCGCCGCGCGCTTCTGGACCGCAAGCCGGATGTTTTGCTTTTGGCCTGGTGGCCATATTTGCTGAAAAATGACGATTTGAATTTGGCGCCGGTTATTTTGAACACCCATCCGAGCCTGCTGCCCTATTGTCGCGGAAAGGATCCGAACTTTTGGGCGCTCGCGGAAGCGTCGCCCTACGGCGTCACCATCCACCATGTTGTTGCGCAGATCGACGCCGGTCCTATTGCCTTTCAAAAGGAAATAGAGGTCGATTGGGAGGATACGGGCGCAAGCCTGTATCGTTCGGCTGAACACGCCATGGTCGAACTCGTCGAGGAGAGCTGGCGCGCGATCCGCGACGGCGAGATTCCCCAGCGCTCGCAAGATATTGCGAGCGGCAGCTTTCACAAGCGCGCCGAACTCGAATCCGCTTCCCGCATCGATCTCGACGCGCCGACGACGGGTCGCGCGCTGCTCAATCGCTTGCGCGCGCGCACCTTCGCGCCTCACCCGGCTTGCCGGTTTGAAGATCAAGGCGTAGCGTACGAAGTCCGGGTTGAAATCAAACGTCTTTTACAAGGAGACGAATGGATATGAGCGAGGTCGAGTTCAGCCTGGTGATCCCGACTCGGGAGCGCGCCCACTCGCTTCGTTATACGCTGCAAGCCTGTTTGCAAACGGATTTCGATTCCTATGAAATTATAGTTTGCGACAATTGCAGTTCGCCGGCGACCCGCGAGGTCGTCGAGGAGATCGGTTCGCCGATAATCATTTACCATCGCGCGCCCGAAACTTTGTGCATGCGCGATAATTGGAACCTCGCCTACAGCCTCACGCGCGGCAAATATGTCATCTATATCGGCGACGACGACTCGCTCATACCGTTCGCTTTTTCGACGCTGCATGGCCTATTCGCTACCCAGAAGGTGAAGGCGATCCGCTGGGACACCGCGATCTACTCGTGGCCGAACATCGCGCGCGACGATCTTGCGAACCATTTGCAGGTTCCGCTCACTCGAAAGGTCGAACGGATCGACAGCCGCGGGGCGATCGGGGAAGTCCTCTCCGGTCGCGCGCCTGCGACGCTATTGCCCAACATCTATCACGGCTGCGTGGCGCGGGATGTGCTCGAACAAATCCGCGCGACGACAGGCAAAGTCTTCGAAAGTTTCCACTGCGACACTTATTCGAGCTTCGCCGTCGCTTATTTGGCGCAGGAACATCTTTCGCTTTCGGCGCCGTTGTCGATCAGCGGATTCTCCGCATCCAGCAATCACATCGCGTTTAGTTTCCTGCGCAGCAAAAATAAGATCTCCAAGACGTTGCGCACCGAAAACGACGCCGCGGGCCTGCGCCTGCACCCCAGCATTCCCGACCTGCCTACCGGATTCGTTTGCGTCGCGGATTCCTTTCTTCACGCCAAGGCGGACATATTTCCTGACGATCCGATAGCGCTTGATCGCAAGGCGATGGTGGAGAGGCTTTTGCTGTCCCTGCCGATCGACGATCTCGGCGAGTGGCCTGCCGTCGAAACAGAACTGCGGCGATCCCTGTCTGACGAGCCCGCGCTGGTTTCATGGTTCGACAAGCGCATCGAGAGCTTTACGCCGGAGCCGACGCCTCGCGACAGCTATCGCCCCAATTTGGAAGGCATACACGTTCAGCGCCTGTTTCTGGACGCGAGCAAATATGGCGTGACCGACGTCGCCGGCGCGACGCGATTGGCGTCGCGTTTGCTGGGCTATCGCGGCAAGACGCCAGAGTGGATTGCGGGCCTTGCTCCTCCCGATACCGGCTTGAGCGCCTTCTACCGCCAAAAGCGACTGGAGTTGCTCTTAATACTCCTTAAGGCGGGAAGTCTGGTGGGGTCGACGCGCGTTGCAACGCAGAGCGAGCGTTCGTCGGGCGTCAATCATCCCTGAAGCTTGCCTCGGCCGTCGCGTGGTCAACAGCAAGCGACGCCTTACGCCGTCGGACATTGATCGATTTGCGCCCTCATCAGATCTAAAAGCCTCTGCGTGGATTCTTTCCAGGAGAGCACCGCCAACGGATGCGCAAGCTTCTGCGAAGCGAGCATTTCAACAATACGACTCGCTAGCGACTCGGCATCGAGCGTATCGAAATAGGTGATCGAGTCGCCCCCTACCTCGTGGAAAATTTCGATGTCGCTGGCGATCACGGGCGCGCCTGCATGCGCCGCCTCTATGAGAGGCAATCCGAATCCTTCCGCATAGGACGCGCAGATGACGGCGCGTGCGCTTTGATAAAGAGACTGCAACTCGGCGTCGCTGGCGTCGCTAAGCCAAAACAATCGCCGTCCATGCTCCTTGTGCTCACGCAGACGCCGCGCCAGTGCAGTCGTATTCCAGCCAGGTCGGCCGACAATCGCCAATGTCGCGTCAACGCCGCTCGCCCACAATTTTTCAAAAGCGGCGAGACAGAGCGCCTGACCCTTATTCGGCGCGAGCGTTCCAACGCTAAGGAAGAACGGCCGCGAGGCTTCACTTATGGCGCGCACGCACCTCGTAGGCGGCGACTGAACATAATTTGAGAAATCCGCGCCGAGCCACCATACCTGCATCGACTGTCCGTTTTTGCGCACACAATTGTGTTCGGCGCAGTAGATCTCGTAGGCGCGCGCAACAGTGTGCGAAATTGCGATGATCTGGTCTGCGCCAAGGACCACACGCTCGAACCATTTGCGAAACCCAATCTGCAGGGAAAATGGAAAGGCCGAGGCGTAAACCAAGGGAAACAGATCATAGAGACAGACAATGATCTCTCCGCCCTGAGCCCTCACCGAATCAATGACCGCGCCGTATTCCTCGACAAAGATCCATCCCGCATCCAGCAAAAGAAATCGGTCGCCCGGTTCTATCGCGACTGGTTGAGGCAGCGCCGCGCCGTTCGAAAAGAAGCTCAGTCGACCGTCGACGATCGCGACGGGCAGTCCTCGGTCTCCGTCGAGCGACGCTTTGGCGACCTCCCGCACGACACGCTGAATTCCGGTCCGCATGTCGCTGCGCAAGGTCGTCGTTACGTCGATCAACAGCCTTCCGGGGCTGGGCTTCGCCGCACCAGGTTCGACGATCATCCATTCGGGAGGCCGTCTCTGTTGCGTCTGCGGCGACGCGCCCAGCCGGGCGCGCGCCATGCGAATTAAGCGCGACACGGTCCAGCAAAATTCGCGCGCCCGATCATATGCCCATTTGAATCGAGCATCGAGCCGCAGGTCGGCGCGCTCGCAAACCTCTTCATAAAGCTGCGCGAGAAGATAGGCCCTGGTCTCGTCCTTCCGCGAAACGACGTCATCCCTCGCGAGCGTGTCGCATATGGTCGCCGCATCGAGCTGATAGGCGTCTTCGCGCAACATCGACGCAAGCTTCGCGCATGAGTCGCGCCAACGCAAAACAGGAAGGCCGCAGCGCGCCGCATTCCTTTCCTCGCTGACCTCGCCGATGCGCGCCGCCAGCGACGCCGCGTCGAGAAGATCGAAATAGACCACGCTGTCCCCGCCGACTTCGCGAAAGACCGGGATGTCGCTCGCGATGACTCGCGCGCCGTAGTGCGCGGCTTCAATCAGCGGCATGCCAAAGCCTTCGACAAAGGAGGAAAAGATCAACGCGCGCGCCCGCGGATAGAGATAAATAAGATCGGCGTCGCTCGCATTGTCGAGCCAGAAGAGACGACGCCCGAATTCCTTATGCTGGCGGATGCGGCGTTGCAGCGCTCGCGTATTCCACCCCGGCCGACCGACGATGATGTAACGCGCATCGCAGCCTTGAGACCAGAGAAGCTCGAATGCGTCGAGAGCGACAGGATAGGCTTTACGCGGTTCGAGCGTGCCGACGCTCATGAAAAAAGTGGTCGGGGCCGCCGCGACGTCAGCCGCCTCCTTCGACGGCGCTTTCTCGGCGCCCGCGCCAAAATCCGCGCCAAGCGGCCACCAGCCGATGCGCATATGGGCAGGCGTCACAAGCCGCTCTTCGCGCAGATAAGCGACAAGGTCCTGCGCGACGCTCTGCGAGATGCAGACGATCGCATCGCACCGCAGCAGCGCCTTCTCGAACCAGGAAGCAAACGGCGCGGCGTTCTTTAGCGCAGTGGCGGCAGGATAACGCAGCGGGATAAGATCATAGAGGCAGCCGACGACTTTGGCGCCGGCCGCACGCGCCGCATCCAACAGCGGCGGATATTCGTCGACGTAGGCCCATCCTGAATCGAGCAGCAGCAATGTGTCGCCCGATTGAATTTCGATAGCGTCCGGCAAATTCTCATTTTTGAACTGTCCGCGGAGCCGGCCGGCCTCGAGATAGACCGGAATTCCCGCGCCGGTTTCGACGCAGGCGCGCGCGATTTCGCGCACGACACGCTGAACGCCCGAATTGCCGCCGAAGCGATGCGTCGCCGTCATGTCGATCAGCAGCCGATTGCGTTCGGCAGGAGCCGGAATCTCCCCTTCAATTTGCGTGCGGAGCGTCTGCGCCTTGCCGGAATCTGGCGTACGCCAGCGTCCGTCATGAAGGCGGCCAAGGCCAAGGAGGCGTGAGAACGTCCAATAGAACTCCTGCGCCCTCCCGTAACAGAAGCGAGTGCGCGGATCGACGTCATACTGCTCGAAATCGCTCAGCTCGCTATGCAATTCCTTGAGCAGATAAGCGTCAATTTCTTCCTTCATCCCGCCTCCGGGCGCCCGTTGCGCGCCCCACCTTTTCTCGCGCTGCGCACCGTTCGTACGGCAGGTTGCCGGCCATGACAAGGCTACATCAGCTCTTGACGCAAGCCCTTGGCGCAACCCCCTGTCGCGCGGTCCCGCAGGCGACCGAAAGCCACGTCACTTAACATCCGGTCCAGTTTAGGCACAAGGCGGCGATTTCAGTTCGATCCTGGGGCGCAGCCACCTCGCCGAGGCGGTGCGACCGGCGAAGAAGCAAGGGCTGAACGTCATCGGCGCCTACGAGCCAGCGCGGTCATGACAAGACCGGCGCCGGCCAACCTCAGCGCTAAAAGCGATACTTTACGCCCGCATATACCGACGCGCCATTGCCCGGATAGAACGCCTGCGGATTGCCAGGCACCCAATCATACAGCCCGGTCGCGATAGTGAAGGGCGGTCGAACGGCGTTAGCGACGCTAACGACGTCGCTGACATAGTGGACGTTGCCGAGATTGCGCGCATCCAAATACCATTCGAGTCCATTGGCCATCTTTAGACCCGCTTGCAGACCAATCAGGGCGTAGCCAGGCGCCCTCAGCGTATTGGCGTAATCCACATATGCGCCGGACGGTACCCAATCGACTTGCGGCGCGATGTATAATCCATCTGCCGTCGCATAGCTGACCGTGGTGCGCAGCACATGGCGCGGAATCGCCGGAAGCCAATTGTTCCCGTAAGTCGGGTCGCCGGCGAACGCGTACAGATTCATATTCCAGATCTGTGCGACTTTCACGACGTCGCCCGCGCCTTCGCCCAGCAGGTCGCGAAGCACCTCGACGCTGCCGCCGAGCTCGACGCCCTGATGGACGGTATTTGGCGCGTTACGGGTGACGGACACGACGCCGGACGCGGGATTGGTGTTGAACTTCAGCAGTTCGTCCCAGATGTTGGCGTAGTAGTAGGTAATATCCCAAGCGAAACGGTCGAATTTTCCACGGGAGCCGATTTCGCCGGTCCAAGCCTTTTGCGCTTTGAGATTATTCAACTTAAATCCGAATTGACCTTCTGAATTTGGAAGCCACGGCGGTTGCGGCGGAAAAAGCGTTTGCGTCAGATCTATCATGTCGGGGACGTCGCGCGACAGCGTAACGTCGGAGAAGACTTGAACATCCGGTGTTGCCTGGAACATCAGACCGAACTTCGGCATCAAGCCATGGTAGGTCTTGGAAGAGCTGCCCGACATGGGCTCGAAAGGAATTCCGCCCAAGGCCGTCGCAGCGCGTCGATCGCTGATGTATTTGAGACCCGCCATCGCGACAAGATTTTCGGTTAGGTGAAATCTGTCTTCGGCGTAGAATTCGACATTGAAAGCATTGTTGCGATTATTTCGCAGCGCCGGATTCTGGCCGACCGGAATGAACGGAACAAGCGGACAATCCTGCAAGATCGCATAACTGAAGAAGCCGCACGCATTATTGCCGTTATTGAATCCGAATTGCGACAGCGAGTTCCACGACCAGTTCGGGAAGCCGGTGCCGATGACGTTGCCGAACGGCGGCGCGCCAAGCGAATTAAAGAGAGTGGGACGATCGGACAAACCATAGGGGTTGGCGATCGCGCCGTTGAAATTCGTCCACCACTTGTCGCTTCCGCTCTGCCCCCAGACGCGGGCGCCAGCGATCACTTCATTCTTGTAGCCGAGCAGATCGTGGGTCGACGTAAAGCGCGGCGTGAAACCCCAGTTATTGGTGTTCTGCTGAATGATGACGAAGACGGGGTGATACAGATACTGACCGATAAACCAGCTATTGACGTCGAGCTGGCCGAATTCGGTAACATAAGATGTCTTGTTGGCTATGCGGAAGTTCTGCTGATACCGGCCCTGATTGCCGCTAAAACCCCAGTCGCCGGACGCGGGGTTGATGTAGTTGCCATAAAACGTGCCGTAACCTTCGACGAATGGCGGCAGCGACAGCCTAGGGTCGGCCGCGATCTGTCCCAACGTCAGCGTGCCCGGAATTTGCTGATGGGTGTTGTAATAGCCGAAATACATGCGGGTCTCGAGATTGTTCGAGAATCTGTATCCGGCGTTGCCGTTTATGAGCGAATAATCCGCCTTTTCGTGGCCGCGAAAGCCAAGCGAATGGGTGAAGGATCCGTTGAGCAGAACATCGAAATTGCCGATGATTCTGGACCCCTGCGCCTGACCGCGGATTGTCTCGAAGCTTCCGCCTTCGAGATTGACATAATTCGGCGAGATCGCGGTATAGGCGGTCGGCGAAACGAAATTGATGGCGCCGCCGAGCGTCGACGAGCCATAGGTCAGTCCATTGCCGCCCTTATAGACCTCGATGGCGCGATAATAACGAGGATCAATCGAATAGGTGTCGCCGGCGCCGTCGGCAAACGTCATCGGAATGCCGTCCTGCAGGAGCTCCAGCCCTCGATTATGGTAGTCGCGAGTCAGATTGGATCCCCGCACCGAGAGGCGGAGCTCCGCGCCATAGCGCGATTCGGCGAAGACGCCTGGCGTATCCTTTAGCGCGTCTCGCAGATCTGCCATGTAGCGCGTTTGCTGTGCGGGCGTATTGGAATCAACAAAGGCGACCGAACCGACAGTGCGGTTGAGTTGCGCCCGCAGGGCGGGAATCGAAGGCGCCACAAGGGAGCCTCCGCCTGGCGTGAACGGGGCGGGCTCGCCGGCGCCTTGCCCCCCGTCTGACGCAGAACCCGGTTGAGCGACCGTGCTGGCCCCACCCGAACTTCGGGGGCCTGAAGGCCGCGCCGAACGTCCGCCCAGCTGTTTTGGCTTGCCAATCTCGATGATTGGAAGCGCTTGCTGAGCCGCAGAATAATGTGGAGCGGCAAGCGCCAATGTGAGGACGGAGACGCCAAGGGCGAGACGTTTCTTCTGCATCTTATTGTTCCTGTTGTGAGGTCGAGGGCGCGCAACCATCTATTCGCTCTCGTCGAGCGGGCTTGCCGCCTGCGACTCCAGGTCCGACGCGGGACTGAATGTGACTGAGATTCGCTTGTCAGCGAACGTATGCGAGGCTGAAAACGCCAGCCCGCTTGCTATGAAACGAGAGGCGGCGAAGTCGCCGACCAATTTGCAATAAACCCGGGCGGCCGCGCCGACCCCAGGCTATTTGGATAGAACGTCGACGGGGAAACGCTCGCCCCTACAAAGAGAGAGTCCGTTCCCTTGAAACTTGGAGCCTCAGGAAGAATTGAGTCGCGCGCCGTGGACATACACAAGACGCAGCAATCCGAGCAATTTTGGATCGGCCCGCTCCGATCTGAGTTATCCTTCGTCCGGTCGCAGTGATCTTCGATAAAGACAGATGAAACGATTGGATTCGCTATGCTCGACGAATCCACAAACGCGCCGGCAATGCCTAGAAAACTCAACCCACGGATGACAAGCAGAGACAACAGCGCCGCCGCAATGATCTTGCGGCTCTGCGAGCGTCCTTGAGTCTGCTGGTTGACCATCCGAATTGCCGCCGCCCAACTTGAAGGAGCGGTTCGACGCGCGACGCGCGCCGAAATCCTGCTCCCACCGAGAGTAGATTCTTGTTACTCTACCAAACGCGGCGCGGCAATGGCTTGGACGAGGATTGCAGCGCTTGCGCATTCAATTCTCAAGGGCTGTTGCAATTGAGACACATTGCGGCAACTTCGTTGTTGTCTCCAGCAAACTCAAGGGAACTTTGCTATCGTAAGTCCCGCGGCACGAGAACGCACTCGAAAGCACTCTTATGAACATCGCGATCGGCACGCAGCAGCGCATCCTCGACGCCGCAATCCAAATTGCGAACAAAAACGGGATCAAAGGGCTGACACAACCCAAGGTCGCGCAGGCCGCCGGCGTCAGGCAATCCCACCTGACATATTATTTCCCCCGCAAAGCCGATCTATTGGCTGCGGTGCTGGAGGCGTCGCATCATCGAGGAGAAGATGCTGCTCCAAAGGATATCGACGAGGCGCTAGCGATGCTCAACGCGCTCATGTTCACGCCCAAACGAATGCGATTTTTTCTGGGGGCGGTGATTGAAGCCGAAGAGGGCGCCGAGTTGCGAAACGTGCTCTCTGATCATGCCAGCGCACTGACCAATCAGATCGCCCAGCTTTTCAACCGACCGAGCGACGACCCAGCTGTCGAAGCCTTCATTGATCGCATTCGGGGGATGGGAATTCGTTTGCTGCTGGAGCGAAAGCGCAAAGCCGACCAAAAAATTGATCTAAAGAAAATCGCCTGGGAATGCGGGCTCACCTGAACCTTGCGACGGCGCCATCGCCTGATTCTTCTGGGTCGCGTAGCTTCAGCGGAGCGAATGGAGCATCTTTTTTGAAATCGCGACGCAGAAGACTTCAGACGATTGAAGATCGTAACTTCTCTGCTTCTGTCGATTTCTTCCTCGCGAGTTGCGCCCCATCTCCCGCGCGAGCATCCGCGCCCTGTGAGCGCGGACGGATCGGAAAGTAGCGAAAGCATCGTATCGAGGGGTAGAATGCCCTCCATAAGACGCAACCTGCGCCGTTGAGACCGCAACGCAACATGCTTACAAATCAAGATATTAGATTCGCCGTTGCGCCTATGATGGATTGGACGGATCGGCACTGCCGATATTTCCATCGGCTCTTGTCGCGCCGCGCCCGCCTTTACACCGAGATGCTCACGACCGGCGCGGTCATCCATGGCGATCGTGCGCGGCTGATGGCTTTCGACCCGTTCGAACAGCCGGTCGCTCTGCAGCTCGGCGGGGCCGAGCCTGCCGCCCTCGCGAAGTCAGCGGCGCTCGTCGAGTCATTCGGCTATGCGGAAGTCAATCTGAATGTCGGCTGCCCTTCGGATCGGGTGCAGAACGGCGCGTTCGGCGCCTGTCTGATGCGCGAACCTGCGCTCGTCGGCGATTGCGTCAAGGCGATGAAGGACGTGGTCGCCATTCCCGTCACGGTGAAATGCCGTATCGGCGTCGACGATCAAGACCCCGAACAGGCGCTGTTCGCGCTTGCCGAGACTTGCGTCGCAAGCGGCGCCGACGCGCTCTTCGTGCATGCGCGAAAGGCCTGGCTCAAGGGGCTTTCGCCAAAAGAGAACAGGGACGCGCCACCATTGGATTACGCGCTCGTGCATCGTCTCAAGCGGGCCCTGCCGGATGTCCCCATCGCCATCAACGGCGGGCTCACCCGCATGTCGCAAATTGAGGAACAGCTCAAATGCGTCGACGGCGTAATGATTGGGCGCGCGGCTTACCATGATCCGGCCCTGCTCCTTGCGGTCGACCCGCAACTGTTCGGCGAGCCCGCCCCGGTCGCCGACCTCTTTGAGGCCGTCGACGCATTTCTCCCTTATGTCGAACGACAGCTCGAAATGGGCGAACGTCTCGGCGCGATGACGCGCCATCTTCTCGGGCTTTTCGCCGGCATGCCGGGCGCGCGGACATACCGCCGCCGCTTGGCTCTCGACGCGGTCAAACCCGGCGCTGGCACGGAAACGCTGCTTCGCGCGGTCGGCGAAGTGCGGGCCGCCACGGCGCGCTACGCCGAATTCGCCAAAGCCGGATAACGGCTCACGCCGCCGACAACGCCGCCAGAATGGCGATCTCGGCGAACTGCTGCGCGGCGCCGAGCACGTCCCCGGTGTAGCCGCCGATCTCTCTTTTCGCGAGTTTGGCGACAAGCGCCGCGGCGCCTAAGGCGGCGAGGATAGCGACAACGATCTGACTGAGGCCCGCGCCTGCAACCCAGGGCGCAAGACCGAACGCTGCGGCGATAAGGCAGGCGCGCCCCCAGGCTTCGCGCGACGGCGCAGCGACGGTCGCGCCCAGCCCGTCGACGCGGGCCGGCGATAGCCACAGCATCGGCGCCAATCCGGCGACGCGAGACAAGGCGCCAACGAAAATGAGCGAGAGCGCCGCGAGCGTGACGCTTCGCTCGAGAATCGACGCGAGCGCGGCGACGCGCAGCAGAATCGAAAAACACAGCGCCATAACGCCATAGGCGCCGATCCGGCTGTCCCGCATGATCGCGAGTTTCGACTCTCGCGTCGAGCCGCCCAATCCGTCAACGACATCCGCGAGCCCATCCTCATGCAGGGCCCCTGTCGCGAGCGCAAGACCCGCGATGGCGACGAGCGCGCAGACCAGCGATGGCAGATGGCAGATGCGCGCAACGACTAAAGCTGCGGCGCCAGTGGCGCCGATTACGGCGCCGGCGATCGGCAGCGCCGGCGCCACGCGTGCGAAATCGAGCGGCGCATGGGCGCCCGCGCCAATAGGAAGGCGTGAATAGAATCGCAAAAAGGTCGCGACATCGGCGAGGAGCGGGCGCGGCATCACTCCCATTTTCGGCTCCCTCGCCATTTTGTCGAGAAGCGTCGAACTTCGAGTTGCGGCGCCTGCGAACTAGATCGTCTGATTATAGGCGCCGACCTCGGGATTTTCGCGCAGTACGGCGTCGATCGCCGTAAACATTTCCTTCATGCGCGCTTGCGACACCGGGCTCTCAACAACGACGACGAGCTCCGGCTTGTTGGACGATGCGCGCACGAGACCCCAGGTGCCGTCGGCGACCGTCACCCGTACGCCGTTGATGGTGACGACGTCGCGGATCGGCTGACCGATGATCTGCGCGCCCTGCGCGCGCATCGCCTCGATGCGCGCCGTCACCTTGTCGATGACGCTATATTTTTTCTCGTCGTCGCAATGCGGCGACATTGTCGGCGAACCCCAGGTTTTCGGCAGTTCGGCATAGAGGTCGGCCATCGTTTTCGTCGGATTGCGGTCGAGCATTTCGAGGACATGGATGGCGGTGAGCAGCCCGTCGTCATAGCCGCGCCCGACCGGCTCGTTGAAGAAGACGTGTCCGGATTTCTCAAACCCGGCGAGCGCCTTGCGCTCGCTGACGCGGCGCTTGATGTATGAATGGCCGGTCTTCCAATATTCGGTGACGACGCCACGCGCGACGAGTTCGGGATCGGTCGCGAAAAGTCCCGTCGATTTCACATCGACCACGAATGACGCGTTGGCATGGACCTTTGACAGATCGCGCGCCAGCATGACGCCGATCTTATCGGCGAAAATCTCCTCGCCATTGTTGTCGACGACGCCGCAGCGATCGCCATCGCCATCGAAGCCGAGGCCGACGCAAGCGTCGGTCTCGCGCACCTTGTCGGCGATAGCGTGCAGCATGTGCAAATCTTCAGGGTTGGGATTGTAGCGCGGGAAGGTGTAGTCCGGCGTCACGTCGAGCGGAACGACTTCGCAGCCCAGGCGCTCAAGCATCTGCGGCGCGAATGCGCCGGCGGTGCCATTGCCGCAGGCGGCGACGACCTTCATCTTGCGAGCGAATGGCGGCCGACGGGTGAGATCGTCGATGTAGCGCGCGCCGAAATTTTCGATGTAGCGATAAGAGCCGCCTTCGGCCTCGTGAAACTCGCCGGCAAGAACGATGTCCTTCAGACGGCCCATTTCTTCGGGCCCGAATGTCACCGGCCGCCGCGCGCCCATCTTCACGCCCGTCCAGCCATTGTCGTTGTGCGATGCCGTCACCATCGCCACCGCCGCGACATCGAGATCGAACTGCGCGAAGCCAGGCCATCGGCGACAGAGCGAGACCGATGTCGCGCACGCGCACGCCGGCGGGCCATGCGTCGCTCACCAGCGCCAGTTTGATTGACGAGGAATAGCTGCGGTAATCGTGGCCGACGACGATCTCGGGCGCGACGCCCATTTCGCGCAGCAACGCGCCAAGGCCCATGCCGAGCGCCTGCACGCCCATCAGATTGAGCTCGGCGCCGAACAGCCAGCGCGCGTCATATTCGCGAAAGCCGGTCGACTTGATGAGCGGCGCCTCTTCATATTCGAATGTATTTGGGCGCAAATTCGTTTCGGGCTTGGGAAACATCAACGGTCCTTCGCTTGGGCGAGCGTCGCCTTGGCCGCCATGGCCGCCTTGGCATAAGCGAAAATCCGCGCCGCGCCAAATTGGAGCCGCCGCCGGTTCAATTTAAGCTTGCAGAGCGCGACGAGCGCTCATAAGATTTTGTGCTGTCAGAATATTTTCATTTTTTTCCCATTTCGAGGTTTCGTTATGATCAAGAAAATTGTCATCCTCGCCGACGGCACCGGAAACGGATTGCTCGTTCAGGTCTCAAATATATGCCGTATCTCCAAGGCTCTTGATCTCTCCCGCGACGATCAGGTCGTCCAGTACATTCCTGGGGTCGGCACGCAGGGCTTCAAGCCGCTCGCGATGCTCGACGGCGCCACAGGGTTGGGCGTGCCGTCGAACGTGCGCAAGCTTTATCGGTTTCTGTCGTGGAACTGGGAGCGGGGCGCGGCGATCTATATGTTCGGCTTCAGCCGAGGCGCCTTCACGATTCGAACGCTCGTTGATCTTATCGCCAAGCAAGGCCTGCTGCCCACCTTTGTGAACGACGAACGCGTCTCGCATCGTAAAATGGTGCGCAATTCCAATGCGGCGTGGCGCGCCTACTGCGCCCAAGATCCCGCTCGAAACTCCAATATCTGGATAAAGCTTGGGATTAGGAGGCTGCGCGATGCAGTGCTGTGGGCGGGGAGAAAATTGTCGGGCGCGCCAAGCTATGAGGCCATTCAGGCCGCCGATCCATCGCGTCGCCCAGACAACATCGGGATCGACTTCTTGGGTCTCTTCGACACGGTCGAAGCCTATGGCGTGCCGATCGAGGAAATGCGCGAGGGCGTGCACCGTCTGATCTGGCCGATCCGCTTCGGCGGAGATCATTCCATCTGGAAAAATGTCTGGCGCGTGCGCCAGGCGTTGAGCCTGGATGACGAGCGCCGCACCTTCCATCCCATTCGCTTGTCGCTGCTCGACACCGACAAGGAGTCGGGTCGCGTCAAGGAGATCTGGTTCGCTGGCGTCCATTCCGATGTCGGCGGCGGCTACCCAGACGACATGACCGCGCACGTCCCACTCGTCTGGATGCTTAGTGAGGCGGCAAAGGCGCAGGGCGGAGATCCTTCTCGGGAGCTTGTTTTTCGCGACGGAGCGCTTGATGAGTTCCGCAGGATCGCAACGCCATACGGACCGACGCATGATTCGCGTTCCGGCCTCGCGATACTTTATCGTTACGACCCACGCGCTGTGACGAAGCAAGATGCCGCGGGCAACGCCTATTTCCAGCCGACCGTCCATCATTCCGTTGTCGAGCGCCTCGTCAAAGGGCACGACGATTATGCGCCGATCGCGCTCGGCGCCGCCAAGGTCGAAAAGGACGAAGCGGAAGTCGCGATGCCCGACGGGTCCGTGGCCAAGCCCAAGACCGGCCCCGGCTATGAGCCGGTAACGCCTGCAGACGTCGCCAGCGTTCCGGCATTTTTACGCGAAGGACTCAACGAGCGCATGCAATATGCGGAAGCTGCGTTGAAGCGGCTCGACGATCCAAATTGTTGCGAGATGGAAATCGCACGCGATTACGTGTGGCTGAAGCGAATCCTTTACTTTTTTTTCTTCGGCCTGTTCCTCATCGTTCTTCTATTGCCTATCGCGGAAGGCGTTATTGGCTGGATAGGCCGTCTGACTCCCAACTTTTTCGCCGCACTTGCGCCTGACCTCAATTTTGGGCCTTGGCTTCGATCCATCCTCGAAGCGCTTGCAAACGTCTTCAAAGGATTAGGGGATGCAATTTTATCGCTCACCCCAGCATGGCTGAGCGCGCATGTGCAAGCTGCGCTACGTCATCCGCTTTTTGTCATCGTCTTGCTCCTTGGTTATTTTGGTCTAAGCGCTCTGAACGACAAATACCAAGACACCATTCAGTATCACGCCCGGCGCGCCTGGAACGTGCAGGGCGAAGCAAACAGGGTGGTTGCCGGCGTAGCGCCGGGGCCGCTTTCGCATTTGGTGCGCTGGTTGCGCAACAATCCTGTGCGGCGCGAATTGATAGCGTTTACGCGTCCAATCTTGCCATTCGCGTATACGCTCGCGTTCATTGTCGCGCCTGCGCTTATTCTCGCTAACCGCGCCGGATTCAATTTCCTCGTCGGGAAGGGCTCCGTATGCGAAGCGTCCAACGATGCGCAATGGCCCGGCCAAAGCGCCTATCAGAAAACGTTTCAGACGAATGATCCATGTTGGGCGAGCGGCTGGATGGTTGAACGCGGCGCTGCCTATCGGCTGACGATCAGCGTTGATCCAAGAAAGGGCGACAAGCCCTGGCTTGATCAATTGATCATGACCGATCCATATGGCTTTGACAGCTCGGGCGTTGCCCTTTCGGCGGCGACCGTCCTCCGCCGCTGGCCTTCCGCCGCTTGGTTCCATCCGATCGCGCGCATTGGCGCGAGCGGCGAGGTCGAATGGCCGTTAATTCCCATCGATGGCGGCGGCGCTCTGTCCTGGCGCGACCACCACTGCTCGCGCCTGCCAATCCGATATAGTGAGACGCGCGAACATAAAGAGTTCTGCAAATTGACGCCGAAAGCCGCCTCATGCCGGGAAGGCATGGGAATGTCAGCATACGACTCCCTGCCTATTGGCGAGCTCGCTACGGCGATGCGCGCTTGGCAAGTACACGACTCCGTTCTCGACGGGCGCAACTGCAGCTCTCCGCTTCCACGCACGACATTCGTGTCCGACTTCATTGCGCGCGACGCCGGCGAGCTCTTCCTTTTCGTGAATGACGCTGTGCACATCGCCTGGCCCGGACGCGCGCAGATTTTTTACGCGAACAACACCGGCACGGCGACCGTCATGATTGAGCGACTCCCGCGCGCCGAAACTTCTGCGACGACTGCGAGCAGCGCGCCTTGATCGAAAGGCGCGCCTGATGAATGCGCTTCGTCTTGGATGCGCTCAGGCGCCCCGCGGTTTGGCGCGGGTCGTCGGCTGCGCAGCCGCCGGATCGTCTGGCCAGAGATGGCGCGGGTAGCGCCCTCTCATTTCCTTCTTCACCTCGTTCCACGAGCCTTTCCAGAAGCTCGGCAGATCGCGCGTCGTCTGGATCGGCCGATGCGCCGGCGAGAGCAGTTCGAGCGTCAGCGCGGCGCGGCCGCGCGCAAGCGTCGGGTGGTTTGATAGGCCATAAAGCTCCTGGACGCGCACCGCGAGGATCGGCCCGTTCTCGGTCGAATAATCGAGCGCATGACGCGCGCCGGCCGGCGTTTCGAAAAAGGCCGGCGCCTCGGCGTCGAGCCTGCGTGACAAATCATATGGGAGAAGCTGCGCAAGCGCCGCTTCAACATCGTCGGCCGTTATTTCCGCAAGCGATGTGCGCCCGACGATGAAAGGCGCGAGCCAATCTTCAGCGCGCGCCGTCAATGCGGCGTCGGAAACATCCGGCCATTCGTCGCCCTCGGCGCGGCGCAGAAAGGCGACGCGGTCGCGCCGCTGCGTCTGCGCCTTCGTCCACGGCAGCCGCGCGACGCCGATGCCCGCGACGCCGCGCGCCAACAGTCGCGCGCTTTGTTCGCTATTCTCGATCGGCAGATTGCGCTCGGAGAGTCGTATCGCGCCAAGACGCCGGTAGGCGCGCCGCCGAAGGCTGGCGCTCGCCGCATCAAAAATGGTTTCGTCGCGAGTCTCGATACGCTCGTCTGCGATCTGCTCGACCTCCTCGGCGGTGAGCGCGCAAGCCGCGAGGATACGCGCCTGCGCCGCCCGTCCAGCCGTTTCCGCGACCGCAAGAAAGGGCGCGCGCGACAGAGGGTCTTCGAGGGGCAGTGTCCCGGCGCGGCCGTTCGCCATCAGGAACTCGCCGCGCGCGCCGCGCGATTTGGCGATGCGGTCGGGAAAGGCGAGCGCGATGAGCGCGCCGTCGGACAACTCGCCCTGCTCTATTCCTGCTGCGCAAACGCTGGAAGATTGCGGGAGCACTGCGCCATTCGCCAGCTTCTCCCATTGGGCCGCGAGCCTTAGCGCGTCGCCCGCGCGTTTCAACTTCTCGTCCTGCAGGCGCTCAAGCCGATGCGACAGGTCGGCGTCGCCGCCGCCGAGACCGCGCTCGGAAAGCAGCATGGCGAGGTTTGCGGCGCGTCTGGCCTCGCCACGGCGCGCCGCCTCCACGACCATCCGCCCCAGCCGCGGCGCAAGCGGCAGCCGGCGCATCGCGCCGCCCATCTCCGTCAGCCTGCCGTCATCGTCGAGCGCGCCGAGTTCGCGGTCGAGCGCAACCGCCTCCTTCCAGGCGGGCGCCGGCGGCGGATCGAGCCATTTGAGCCGTCGGGGATCAACATCCCAGGCGGCGAGATCAAGCACCAGTCCAGAAGATCGGCGTCAAGAATTTCGGGCGCGGCGAAGGCCGGCAGCGCCGCGGTCTGCGGCTCATCCCGCAGGCGATAGCAGACGCCGGGTTCGGTGCGCCCGGCGCGGCCGCGCCGCTGATCGACGCTGGCGCGCGCGGCGCGCACCGTTTCAAGCCGCGACAGACCGAGATCAGGCTCGAAGCGCTGCACGCGCGCGAGGCCGCTGTCGACGACGACGCGGACGCCTTCGATCGTCAACGAGGTTTCCGCGATCGATGTGGCGAGCACGATTTTTCGACGGCCCGGCGACGCCGGCGCAATCGCCCGGTCCTGTTCGCCGCGGTCGAGCGCGCCAAACAGCGGCGCGACATCGACGTTACCCTGCAGGCGGGACTCGGCGAGGCGCGAGGCGACGCGCATGATTTCGCCCTGACCCGGTAAAAAGGCGAGGATCGAGCCCGATTCTTCGCGCAGTGCGCACAGGACCGCCTGCGTTATAGCCTCTTCGATGCGCGTATTGGCGCGCCGGCCGAGATAGCGCGTCTCGACGTCGAACGCGCGGCCCGCGCTTTCGATGGTTTGCGCGCCCATCAGGACGCCAACCCGCGCGCCGTCGAGCGTCGCCGACATGGCGATGAGCCGCAGATCCTCGCGCAGACCGGCTTGCGCGTCGAGCGCCAGCGCCAAGCCGAGGTCGGCGTCGAGCGAGCGCTCGTGATATTCATCAAACAGCACGCCGGCGACGCCCTCCAGCGCCGGGTCGTCGAGAATCATCCGCGCGAAGACGCCCTCGGTGACGACCTCGACGCGGGTGCGCGCCGAGACTTTGGACTCGAGGCGCATGCGCAGGCCGATCGTTTCGCCGACGCTCTCGCCCAGCGTCGCAGCCATGCGGCTTGCCGCCGCGCGGGCGGCGAGCCGTCGCGGCTCCAGCAGTATGAGCTTGCCGTCTTTCGCCCAGTCCGCGTCGAGCAGCGCCAGCGGAACGCGGGTCGTCTTGCCGGCGCCGGGCGGCGCGACGATGACGAGATTGGTTGAGGCGGCGAGCGCTTTGCGGATCGCCGACAGCACATCGTCGATCGGCAGCGCCGACAGGTTGTTCGCCATGCCCGGCGCGCGCTTCAATGTTTTTTCCCGCCTGCGCAAAAGGCCCCTCCCTTTCGGGAGGGGCCAAAATCCCGACGCTTGCGGAGCTTACGCCGCCTGTTGGATCGCCGACAGCCTCCATTCCTGAGCGCCGGCGCCGGCGGGGCGACGGAAGGTCCAGGCTTCGGTCGTCTGCGTCGCGCCGGGCGAACCCGGCGCCGGCTTGCCGGTGGCGCGATCCAGAATCTCGTCGTTGAGCGCGAAACGCATGGCGACGGTGGCGTATTCGTCGACGCCTTCGCGCCACGCCTCCGATAGATCGCCTTGCAGCAACTTCACGTCCGAGACGCGGTTGACGACGCCCTTGCGGCGGTTCTCCTCCAATTCGTCGTCGAAATAGGAGGCCATTTCCGGCGTCGACATGCCGCGCAGCGCGCCAATATCCTCGCGGCTATAGGCGCCCTGCGCTTCGCCGAGCAGGCGTTCGAAGGCGTTGAAGTCCTCCGCCGCAATCTTGATCGGCTTCGCCATCGCCGCTTCTGGAGAGGCGCCGGAGCCGAAGCCCGCCGCGCCGAAAGGCGCGCGCGCCGTGAAGGGCGACGTGAAGCCTGGGCTCGGACGGTGACCCGCTCCAGCCATGACGCTCGCATTGCGGCGCGTGAACCAGTTGAAGGCGAGCCGCGCCAGGAAGACGAGCAGAGCGATCTGCAGCAGCAGGCCGATGACCGAGGCGAAGCCCATCATGCCGCCAAAAAGTCCGTTGCCGGTGAGCAGACCGAAGAGGCCGGCGCCGAGCAGGCCGCCGGCCAGTCCGCCGATCAGCCCGCGGCCGAAGGAGCCGCCAAAGGCCCCGCCTGGCTGCGACATCGGGCCGGCCATGCCGGGCGTAGGCCGCGGCGTGACGCTGCGCTCGAAGGGCGACGCCGTTCCCGGCATGGTGCGGGTCGAAGGCGGCGCCGACCAGGTGCGAAAGCCGCGGCTGCCGAAGCTGCCGCCGCCGCCCATGCGCGCTTCGGCGACGGCGGGCGCCAGCGCCAGCAGCGCCGCAAGCGCGAGCGAAATCAGCGATCCACGCTTAAACGCGAAGAAACGCGACATTGTCTTTGTTCCTCAATGTGCGGAGAGCGACGCTCCCCTCGCCGCGCATATATAGGAGCGGCGCCAGAATGGCGCAAAGGCTTGGCCACGGAAATCGGACAAGAGACAAAGCGGGCCAGTCCAGGGCTTTAACAGCGTCGTCTCTGTTGATGGCGAAGAGCCAGAGCATTCTCGGCGCGGCGCGGACGCGCTAAACCATCCCCATGCGTCAGTATCTCGACCTTCTCGACAAAATCCTGCGCGAGGGCGTACGCAAGGACGATCGCACGGGCACGGGCACATTGTCGCTGTTCGGCCATCAGATGCGCTTTGACCTTGCGCAAGGCTTTCCGCTGGCGACGACGAAGCGCGTGCATCTCAAATCTGTGATCCACGAACTTCTGTGGTTCCTGAGAGGCGAGACCAACGTCAATTATCTGCGCGAGAACGGGGTCACTATCTGGGACGAATGGGCCGATGAAAACGGCGA
>JAXMCY010000013.1:0-76431 GCA_046349135.1 Methylocystis sp.
GCCGTCGCGCGCTATCGGTCGGTGATCGACAACGATCTGGCGATGGGCCATGTCAACACTGGCGTTCACGCCCAGATTTCGAAAGAGATCGCCGAGGCGGCCTCGGCCTGCTCCAGCGGCCAGGACGCACGGGCCTTGTCGCTCGTGCGCGCCTCGAAGTCGCGTCACGGCTATCCGGGGTGATGGAGACATCCGCCTCGGCTCCTGTGACAGCAGCTTGGAAGCGGTCCAGACTAGATTGATTGACCTCATGTTTTGGCGTTCTTACTTTCGGGGAACGCGACGGAATGCGGCGCGGCGAACTCGGGAGTCGGGATTTTTGAAGCGCCATTATCTGTTTGCGATCGTCTCCGCTTCGGCTTTGGGCCTCTCCGGGGCCGCGGCGGCGGAAAACGCCTTCACTCTCACGATCAAGGACCATCGTTTCGAGCCGGCCGAACTGCGCGTGCCGGCCAATCAGCCCGCGACTCTGACGGTGAAAAATCTGGATACGACGCCCGAAGAATTCGAAAGCAAGAGCCTTCGCATCGAGAAGGTGATCCCCGGCGCCGGCGAAGCGACCTTCACGCTTCGCCCGCTTAAGGCCGGTCGCTACAAATTCGTCGGCGAATTTCACGAGGATGTGGCTAAAGGCGAGGTCGTCGCGGAATAGGCCATGCTCGGCGCGCTCATCATCGTCTTTCGCGAAGCCATCGAGGCGGGGCTGATCGTTGGCATCGTTCTCGCCGTGACGCGCGGCATCGCGGGCTCGCGCGGCTTCGTCGCCGCGGGAGTCGGCGCAGGCGCGCTCGGCGCGATCGTCGTCGCGGCTTTCGCCGACCGCCTTTCCGCGGCCTTCGCCGGCAGCGGCCAGGAGTTGTTCAACGCCGCGATCCTCGCACTCGCCGTGGTGATGCTCGTCTGGCACAACATCTGGATGGCCCAGCACGGGCGCGAACTCGCCCAGAACCTCTCCGACGTCGGGCGCGCGGTGGCGCGCGGCGACGAGACTCTTTTCGCGCTCACCGCCGTCGTCGGATTGGCGGTGCTGCGCGAAGGCGCGGAAGTGGCGCTGTTTCTTTACGGCATTCTCGCTTCTGGCGAATCCGGCTGGGACGTCTTCGCCGGAGGGCTCGCGGGACTGGCGCTCGGCGCGGCGACGAGCGTCGCCACCTTCTACGGTCTCGTCGCCATTCCGGCAAAGCGCCTCTTCGCCGTGACGACATGGCTGATCACGCTGCTCGCCGCCGGACTTGCGGCGCAATGCGTCGCCTTCCTGCAGCAGGCCGGCCTTGTCACGTCGCTTTCCGACACCGCCTGGGATTCGTCGTGGCTTTTGTCGGATAAGAGCATCGTCGGCCGCGTGCTGCATACGCTGATCGGCTACGCCGATCAGCCCTCGGCGATGCAGGTCGCGGTCTATCTCGCGACGCTCGCCGCCATCATCGCCGCGACGAAATTCTTCGCCGCGCGGTCGCACGCCGCCGCGATCCGCGCGCCGGCTGAGTAACGCCGGGGCGATCCGAGCTTAGCGCCTCAGCCGCCGCCGAAGAGCTGCTCGAATACGCTTCTTTCCGATGCGCCGCGCCTTTGCCGCGGACGTTCGATCGAGCCGACCGTCGGAATGTCTTCCGGCGGCAGCAGATCGTCGATTTCGCGCGGAGCCGGGGCCGGCGCGCGCGGCGCGGGAAGGTCCGGCCGCGCCTCGGCGACGGGCGCCGGCTCTTCGTAGGGCGCGCCCGGAATCGCAACGGGCGGTCGCGGCGACGGCGATCTCGCAGATTGCGGACGCGGCGCCGGTTTGGGCTCGCCTGTGAACAGGCCGATGAGATCATCGATCGGCTTTGCGATCTCTTCCGGCATCGCCGGATTTTCCGATCGCCACGCGCCCGACGGCAGACCGGCGACCGGCTGGCCTTTCAGGGCGACGCTCATGAAGCGGCTCCAGATTTCGACCGGCAGATTGCCGCCCGACGCCTTTTTCGTCGGCGAATTGTCGTCATTGCCGAGCCAGACGCCCGCGATCAGCCGGCCCGTGTAGCCGACGAACCAGGCGTCGCGGAAATCCTGGCTCGTGCCGGTCTTGCCGGCCGCCTCCCAGCCGGGAAGCTCGGCCTTGCGCGCGGTTCCGGTCAGCACCGTCTCGCGCATCATGTCGTTCATCATCGCCACATTTTGCGGGGCGATCACGCGGCCGAGCGATGCGCTCTTGCGCTGGTAAAGCGTCTTGCCGCCGGCGGTCTTCACCCTGAGGATCACATGCGGCTGCACGCCAATGCCGCCATTGGCAGACGGGGCTAGGCGGCGACGAGTTCGAGCGGCGTGACTTCCGAAGTGCCCGAGCGCGATCGAGGCGTTCGCCTGCAGGAATCCGACTGGACGCCGAAGTCGATGCGCGGTCTTCGCCACCGTCTTCGGGCCGACCTCCAGCCCCACCCGCACTGCGACGGTGTTGAGCGACAGCGACAGCGCATCGGTCGGCGTGGGCCGCGAGCACATGCGGCGACATGTAATTTTCCGGCGCCAGCGCACCGCCGAGCAGGCCATCTCGCGCACGGACGCCAGGGCATGCAGGCCGTGCTCTCCGGTAGGTAGAGATAGACGAAGGGTTTGAACGCCGAGCCCGGCTGGCGCTTCGCGCCGAACGGCGCGGTTGAACTGGCTTTCCATAGTCGCGTCCGCCGACAAGCGCCTGGATACGCGCCGTTCGGGTCGATGGCGACGAGCGCGCCCTGCGGCGCCGAGCTTTGCGCCTTTCTCTTCGAGAGCGCCTGTTTGAGCGCGCCTTCCTGGCCATCTGCATGCGCGCGTCGATCGTGGTGGTGACGACGATGTCCTGGTCGATCGCGCCGACCGTGTCGTCGAGCATGTCCATGACATAGTCGGCGGCATGGTGATCGAGCCGCCGATGTCGCTGCGCGCGCGCGCCGGATGCGCCCGCCCCATGGCCATCGCCTCGGTGATATGCCCTTCCTGCGCCATCGCAGCGGCGACCACCTGGGCCGCGCGTTCAGCGGCGTAGCCTTCCAGGATTGCGGTCGGGCGCGAGCTTGCTCGGCGCCTTCATCAATCCAGCGACGACGACTTCGGAGAGCGTGGCCGAATGGTCTTCGCGCTATGGCCGAAATAACGCTCGGCCGCGGCTTCGGCCCCATAGGCGCCCGAGCCGAAATAGACCCGGTTGAGATAGAGTTCGAGGATCAGGTCAGCGGAATGTTGCGCTCGGCCAGAGCGCGGAATCGCCCTCCTGAATCTTGCCAGATCGTGCGCTCTTGGGTCGAAGAGGTTTTGGCGAGCTGCTGGGTCAGCGTCGACCGCCCTGCATGCCGCCGTGGCCGGTGACGTTGCAGGATGACGCGGCCGATGCCGAGCGGATCGACGCCCCAATACGAAGATAGAATCGGCGGTCCTCGATGGCGATAGAGAGCCTTCGGCACATAGGGCGGAAGATCCGCGAGCCACGCCGCCGCGCCGCCGGTGTCGCCGCGATTGGCGAGCAGCTCGCCGTTGGCGTCGAGAATGGCGATGTTGGGCGGCCGCTTGGGCACCGCGAGCTGATCGATCGGCGGCAGGCGCGAGCCATAGTAGACCGCAAGCCCGCCGGCGGCGATCGAGCCCCAGAGCGACAGCGTGAAGCCCCAATAGATCAGCGCGCCGATAAGCGAGCGCGAGCGGCGTCGCGACGTCTTGCGGGCGCGAGAGCGCGGCGGCGGTCGCCGCTCGGCGCGCAATTCGCCGTCGTCATCGCCGTCGTCGAACCGCGGTTCGCGACGCCTGTCGCTGCGCGCCATCGGATTGCTCGCCTGTCGCCGCCGCACGGCCTTAAAATGCTTGATGAAGCGTAACGACGGCCGTTTAAGGGCCGGTTAAGGGCAGTAAGGGCTTCGCCGAGTCGTCACATCCCGGACGATCAGAAACCGATTGGCGACGGGCTACGGCATGAGCGCCGTCGCGCTGCTGGGCCGTCCCCCGCACTTATGCACAATCATTCGCTTAGACCGCCTCCGCACCCTTGCGCTTCTAACCCCGCCGCGCCAAAGTCTTTGCCCCCGGCGCGGCGGCCTGCCGCGCCGCAATAATATTTGAACGGAATTCGCGGCTCATGAAGGTCACGATCGAGAGAGCGGCGCTGTTGCGGGCGCTCGGCCATGTTCACCGGGTGGTGGAGCGGCGCACGACCATCCCGATTCTGGCCAATGTGCTGCTCTCGGCCAAGGACGGCGCGCTGACGCTGAAGGCCACCGACCTCGATCTCGAAATCACCGAGAAGACGACCGCCGAGGTTTCGCAGCCCGGCGCGACGACGCTGCCGGCGCATACGCTCTATGACATCGTGCGCAAATTGCCGGAAGGCGCCCAGGTCTCGCTGGAGGCGACCGGCGACGCCGGACAGCTGACGCTGCGCTCAGGACGGTCGCGCTTCAACCTGTCGAGCCTGCCCGAGAGCGATTTTCCTGACGTCACCTCGGGCGATTTCAGCCATAAATTCACGCTCGCGCCGGGCGACCTCAAGCGGCTCATCGAAAAGACGCAGTTCGCCATCTCCCAGGAAGAGACGCGCTATTATCTCAACGGCATCTATCTCCATACGCTCGACGTCGACGGGCGGATGATGCTCCGCGCGGTCGCGACCGACGGCCATCGGCTGGCGCGGCTGGAACTGCCCGCGCCTGAAGGCGCCGCCGGCATGCCGGGGATCATCCTGCCGCGCAAGGCCGTCACCGAAGTGCAGCGGCTTATCGAAGACGCGCAAGGCGACGTTTCGATCGAACTCTCGATCAACAAGATGCGCTTCACCTTCGGCGACGCGCTGCTGACGACGAAACTCATCGACGGGACCTTCCCCGATTACGCCCGCGTGATTCCCTCGGGCAACGATAAGCGGCTGACGATGGAGCGCGACGCCTTCGCCAAGGCGGTCGATCGCGTTTCAACGATTTCCTCCGAACGCGGCCGCGCGGTGAAACTCTCGCTGACAGAGGGCAAGCTCGTTCTGTCCGTCACCAATCCGGACCAGGGTTCGGCGGTCGAGGAGCTCGAGGCCGATTATGACGGGCCGCCGCTCGATGTCGGCTTCAACGCCCGCTATCTCCTCGACATCACCCAGCAGCTCGACAGCGACACGGCGCTCTTCAAGCTCGCCGACCCTGGGTCGCCCACTCTGGTCCAGGATCGCGATGGGGCTTCCGCGCTTTACGTCCTCATGCCGATGCGCGTTTAAGCTTGGAGCAACGCCTTCAGCCCGCTAGGCTTTGCGCGTGCGTGATGAACTCCTTCATATGTGGCCGTGGCTTCTCGCCTGTTTCGCGATCGGCGCCGGGGCCGGCGCCCTCACGCGACGCGCCCCTGAAAACGGCGTCGTCGCGCGTTGGCTCGTGTGGACCGCGCTCGCCTTCGGGGTCGCTTCTCTTGTCGTTCGCCTCGGCGCTGTCGCCGACGCGACCGTCTTCATTAAGGGCGCGCTGGCGGCCTACGCCGTTTTCATCATTGGCGCCGCGCTCGGCGCGCTGGCCCGGCACGGATCGATCTCGGCGCATGAGGGCTGGGCCGTCGGACTGATCGCCGCCGCGCTGGTTTGGGTCGGCGCCATGGCTGTCGACCGGTCGAGCTTCGACGAAGGGCTGCGCCGCCGCTACGCTGAACCGATCGAACGCCGGGACGCAGACGCGCCCCGCGCGACTTCGTCAGCCGGGGAAGCGGCAACGATCGCAACCGTCGCCCTGCCGCTCGACGCCAAACCTCGGGCCGCGCCAATCGCGCCGACGCCGGCCGGCATGACGCTCGCCGGCTGCCAGGCCGCGCTGCAAGAGCCTTCGGCGTCGAGCGAACTGGTCTTTCGCAGAGGCGAGGCGCGAATAACGCCATCGGCCGCTGTCGCGCTCAACAAAGCGGCGGCGATCATTCGGCGCTGTCCGGAAGACGCGACGATCGAAATCATGGGCCATGTTCGCGCAACGGCCGCCAACGCCAACAATGACGCGCTGGCGCAGCGGCGCGCGCAAGCGGCCATCTCATATCTCGAACGTCAGGGCCTCGGCCGGCGCCGCCTCGTCGAGGGGCGAGGGGAATCGCGGCAATCGGAAGCCCGCGCCATAACTTTTGAGGTTCGTTGAGCCGCGCTCCGCGCCTCGACTTCAAGCGACGCCGCAGAGGTCCAAAGGATCGCCTGACGCAGTCGCTTCGCCGCAATATAGACGCTATTTCAGCGGCATATCGGAATTCTGGCGAAATTGATGCCGCGGATGGACATGAGCGTTTCGGGCAGGGCGCGTAACAAGGCCACGAAGCGGCGCCTGACTGCGGCGCTCGTAGCGATTGCCGCCGCCCTTTCGGCCCATGCCGAGCAGCGCGGCGCGGACGAAAAAGACGTTTCGTCAAAGCAGCTGGAATTGCGCGGCGTTGAAGACTCGATGGGCGTCGTCCGAGAACGCGCCCACCGCCTCGAAGAACAGCTCATCGATCACGCGGTCGCCCGCGAAAGGCTGAATGTGGCGCTCATCGACGCGACGCAGCGGCTGCGGGAGACGGAAGCGCGCGCGGCCGAGATCGAGGCGCGCCTTGAGGCTCTCACCGAGAACGAGCGCAAGATCGTTTCCTCGCTCGACGGCCGGCGCGCGTTGATCGTCGAAATTCTTACCGTCCTCCAGCGAATGGGCCGCCGGCCGCCGCCGGCGCTCATGGCGCGGCCGCAGGAGATTCTCGAAGCGGTGCGCGCCTCGCTCGCGCTTGGCGGGGTGCTCCCGCAAATGCGCGCCGAGGCGCGGCAGCTACAGCGCGATTTGACTGAACTGGGCCAGGTGCGGGACGGCGTCCGGCGCGAACAAAATCTTCTCGGGGAACAACGCGCGAGTCTGAAGGCGCAGCGCGAAAGGCTTGCGACGATGATCGTTGAACGTCAGGAGGCGTTGTCGACGTCGCAGAACGCCTTGCGGGCGGAGACGGAACGGGCGCGGTCGCTAGGCCAGCGCGCCACGACTCTCAAGGATCTCATCACGCGCATGGAGGCCGAAAGCGCGGCCGCGGCGCGCGCGGCCGAAGAGGCGCGCAAAGCCGATGAAGAACGGCTGAAGGCTCAGGCGAGACTTTCCGACAGGGAAAAGCTCAAGGCGCTTGCCGCGCCGTTTCAAAATCCCGCCCGGCTCGCGCCGGCGGTCGCCTTCGCGGATCTCAAGGGTCGGCTGCCTGCGCCGGCTTCGGGACAGATCATTCGCCGCTTCGGCGCGCCGGACGGTTTCGGCGGCAAGGAGAAGGGGCTGTCCATCGCCGCGCCGGAAAATGGCGTCGTTATCGCTCCTTGCGATGGATGGATAGCCTTTTCAGGGCCTTACCGAAGTTATGGGCAACTCTTGATCATCAATGCCGGCGGCGGCTATTATGTGGTCCTGGCCGGCATGAGTCGCACCAATGTGAACGTGGGACAATTTGTTCTCGCGGGTGAGCCGGTAGCCAGCATGGGAGACGGAGCCGCGCAAACCGCGGCGACCATCGCAATCGGCGCGAAACAACCCATACTCTATGTTGAGTTCCGCAAGGACGGAGCGTCAATCGACTCGGGCCCATGGTGGGCGAAGTCAGACAGTCGGAAGGTCGGCGGATGATTCGCAAAACAGTTCTCATCGCTACGAGAATCGCTATCGGAGCGGGATGCGCCACGCTTGGCCAGCAGGCGCGCGCCCTCATGGCGCCCCGGCTCAGGCGGCTTCCGCCGACACCTACAAGAATCTGAGCCTTTTCGGCGACGTGTTCGACAAGGTGCGCGCCGACTATGTCGAGAAGCCCGACGAGCAGAAACTCGTCGAGAACGCCATCAACGGCATGCTGACCTCGCTCGATCCGCATTCGAGCTACCTTGACGCCAAGGCGTTCAAGGACATGCGCACCCAGACCGAAGGCAAGTTCGGCGGTCTCGGCATCGAGGTCACGCAGGAAGACGGACTCGTCAAGGTCGTCGCGCCGATCGACGACACGCCGGCCTCGCGCGCCGGGATCATGTCCGGCGATCTCATCGGCGCGATCGACGACGAAACGGTTCAGGGCATGACCCTCAATCAGGCCGTCGACAAGATGCGCGGCGCGATCAACACGCCGGTCAAGCTGACGATCTTCCGCGGCAAGAACAAAGATAAGGTCGAGGTCAAGCTGGTCCGCGCCGAGATCCACATCAAGTCGGTGCGCACGCGCAAACAGGGCGACGACATCGCCTATGTCCGCATCTCGCAGTTCAACGAGGAGACCGCGGAAGGCTTGCGCAACGCCATGGCCAAGGCTCAGCAGGACATTCCGGCGGACAAATTCAAGGGCTACATCCTCGATCTGCGCAACAATCCGGGCGGCCTGCTGGATCAGTCGATCCAGGTCGTCAACTCCTTCATCGACAAGGGCGAAATCGTTTCGACGCGCGGTCGCAACGCCGACGAGACCCAGCGCTACAATGCGCGCGGCTCCGGCGACCTTTCAAAGGGCAAGCCGGTCGTCGTGCTGATCAACGGCGGTTCGGCGTCGGCGTCGAAATCGTCGCGGGCGCTCTTCAGGACCACAAGCGGGCGACGCTGATCGGCACGCGCTCCTTCGGCAAAGGCTCCGTGCAGACCATCATTCCGCTCGGCGGCAGCAGCGCCGGCGCATTGCGCTTGACGACGGCGCGCTATTACACGCCGTCGGGCCGTTCGATCCAGGCCAAGGGCATCGATCCGGACATGGTCATCCTGCAGGACGTGCCGGACGAGCTGAAGGGCAAGGACGACACCAAGGGCGAAGCCTCGCTCAAGGGCCATCTCAAGAACGGCGAAGATGAGAAGACCGGCTCGCAGGCCTATGTCCCGCCGGACGAGGCCAAGGACAAGCAGCTGATCGCGGCGGTCGAGCTTCTGCACGGCAAGCCGAAGGCGCAAATCCTCGCCGAGCAGACCAAGGAGGTCGCCAAGGACGCGACCAAGCCGCCGGCCAAAGCCGCGAATTGACGCGGCGGACCGCGGGGCTTAGGCAGTCGGCGGGAGTTTCCGGCCGTCGATGAGCTTTCTCGCCACTTACGCTAACCCAACGCGCTTTCTGCGGTTTGCAGATCGCGCGTTGCCGTGGCTTTCAGGCGCCACGCTGCTTCTGCTGGCGATCGGGCTCTATAGGCCTTCACTGGCGCCCGATTATCAGCAGGCGAAACGGTCCGGATCATGCCATCCATGTGCCGTCCGCCTGGCTCGCGATCTTCGCTTATGTCGTGATGACCTCGGCGTCGCTCGGCGTTCTCGTATGGCGTCATCCGCTGGCCGACGCGGCGCAGAAGACCGCGGCAGAGGTCTTGGCGCCGCCTTCACCTTCATCTGCCTTGTCACCGGCTCGCTTTGGGGCAAGCCGATGTGGGGAACGTTCTGGGTGTGGGACGCGCGTCTTACCTCGATGCTTGTTCTCTTTCTTCTTTACCTCGGTCTCATCGCGGTCAGGCAGACGATGGACGATACGCCGCGCGGCGCGCGCGTCGCCGCGATCATGACGCTTGTCGGCGCAATCGACATTCCGATCATCAAATATTCGGTCGACTGGTGGAACACGTTGCATCAGCCGGCCTCGGTGTTTCGCATCGACGGACCGGCAATCTCGGGGTCGATGCTGTGGCCGCTGATCGTCATGGCGCTCGCCGCCACGCTGCTATTTTTGACGCTGCACGTGATGGCGATCCGCAATGAAATCCTGCGCCGCCGCCTCGCGCGACTTTCGATGCAGGCGGTCCGCGCCGGCGAAACGCCCGGCGACGAGAGGATGGAGGCCGCCGAGTGAGCGATCACTGGTTTTACATCGCCGCCGCTTATGGCGTGACGGTCGTCACGCTCGGCGTCGTGACCTTGCGCATTGTCCTCGATTATCGCCGCCTGCGCGCAGGGCTGGCGCGTTTCGGCGCGGCCGGCGCGCGCGATGACGGAGAAGGCGCGTGAGCGACGCCGTCGCGCCGCGCTCGGCGCTGCGCTTTCTGCCGCTGGCGCTGTTCGCGCTGCTGGCGCTCGTCTTCCTGGTGCGGCTCTTTGCCGGCGACGCCTCGCGCATTCCTTCGGCGCTGATCGGCAAGCCGGCGCCCGCCTTCGATCTGCCCGCGCTTGAAGGACTCGCGGGCGTTCCGGGACTTGCCACGCAAGATTTGCGAAAGGGCCACGTCAGCCTCGTCAATGTTTTCGCCAGCTGGTGCGGCCCCTGCCGGCAGGAACATGCCGTGCTGATGGCGATCTCAAGCAGTGAAGCGTTAAAGTCGAAAGGCGTCGAGCTGTACGGACTTTCCTATAAGGACGAGACGGCGAACGCGCTCAATTTCCTCGAAGAGGGCGGCAATCCTTTCGCGCGGGTCGGCGTCGATCCCGCCGGCCGCACGGCGATCGATTTCGGCGTCTATGGCGTGCCGGAGACGTTTGTGATCAAGGGCGACGGAACCATCGCCTATAAATTCGTCGGGCCGCTGACCCCTTCCGCCGTTGCGACGACGCTCATCCCCGAGATTGAAAAGGCGATGGCGAACGGCGGCGCGGCGGCGCGCTAAGCGCGCAAGTCATGGCGCTCTGAGCAAGTCATGGCGCTCTGAGAAAGAGTCCCACGGTGAGCGCCGCGCCAATCATGATGATGAACATGCGCAGCAGCTTTTCGTCGATGTGATGGATCAGCCGCGCGCCGGCAATCCCGCCGATCGTCGCGCCGGCGCCCGTCACCAGCGCCTGCGGCCAATGCAAATCCGGCGAAAATAGAAAGATGGCGACGGCCGAGGCGTTCATGACCCCGGCGAGAACATTTTTTGTGGCGCTGGCGACGCGCACGCCCTGTCCCGCCATGGTCAGCGCGGCCACCATCAGAAAGCCGATGCCGCCGCCAAAATAGCCGCCGTAGATCGAGATCAGAAATTGCGCCAGCCCCGCGCCCGGCGCGCTGAGATGCGTATGCGTTTCGCCGGGTTTACGAAAGAAACTGCCCCAGGCGAAGACCACTGTCGCGAAAAGAACGAGCCATGGCACGAGCCGGGCGAAGAGACCGCGCGGCGTCGCCAGCAACACCGCCGCGCCGATGGCGCCGCCGACGATGCTGATCACGAACAGCGTGCGCAGCGACAGGCCATTGGCGCCAGTAGCAAGTTTGCGACCAGTCCAGCCGGTCGCGACCTGAGCCGGAAACAGCGCCACGCATGAGGTGACATTGGCGGCGAGCGCGTCCATCCCGGTCAGCATCAGCGTGGGAAGCGTAAGGAACGAGCCGCCGCCGGCAAGCGCATTCTGCGCGCCCGCCCAGGTCGCCACCGCAAACAGCAGAATGAAAGCCATGCGCGCCTATGTCAGGTCGCGCCCTTCAAATCAAGCGGGCCGACTCCATCATCAGCCCGTCAGCGATGATGCGCACGAGCATCTCCAGCTGGTCATCGAGAAGCTTCGGCGGCGTGTCGGCGATCTTTTCTTCAAGTCCGAGCGCAATGACGCCATGCACCGCCGAGAACAGCGTCCGCGCGAAAGCGGCGCGGGCGACGTGGCCCGCTCCAGGCAGGAGTTGCGAGAGCGGCGCGTCCAGCCGATTGAACAGGCGATTACGCGCGTCGACATACCACTGCGGCGGGTCAACGCCCGGCGGCAGTCGATGTTCGAAGAGCGCGCGCCAGCTCGGCTCTTCAGCTCGCGCGAAATTCAGATAGGTCCGCGCCATGACCTGCAGCGCCTGCTCCGCTTCGGCGTCTCCCAACGCGCGATCCAGCGCCGTCTCCAGACGCGCCAGCGTGCGCGCGTTGACGCGAAGGATGAGTTCGTCGAGATCGTCGAAGGCGGTGTAGATGGCGCCGAGCGCGCAGCCGGCCGCCGCGGCGAGATCGCGCGCCTTGAGCCCCGCAAGACCGTGTGACGCGATCGCTTCTTGGGCGATGTCGATCAGCCGATCGCGCAATTGCGCACGTCGCTCGGCTCCAGCTTCTGTCTTGGTTTCGTTCAAGCGGTTCGTTCCTTTGCGCGCAGCTTGCCGCGACCATGCGGCGAGAATTGGCCTTTCGGCGCGCCAGCGCCCTGGCATGCCTAATGTAAGGCCCTAAAGAAAAATTGAACATCGTTCACTTTTTTCTTGAACGATGTTCAAAACGGCGCTACGGTCCCATCGTGAACATGGTTCACATTGGAGGATCCCATGTTCAAAACTGTTGTCACTCTCATGAGGGGTCGGGCGTTCGAGGCCGACGAACGCCTCGCCGATCGTCATGCGCTGACGCTCCTCGACCAGCAAATGCGCGACTCGGCGGCAAGCGTCGAGCGCGCCAAGAAGGCGCTGGCTTTGGCCATCGCCCAGGACCGGGCCGAGGAGCGCAAGCTTGCCGCGACGCGAGAGCAGATGGCCGAACTCGAAACCCGCGCGGTCGAAGCATTGAAGGGCGGCCGCGAGGATCTCGCGGCGAAAGCGGCGGAGAATATCGCCGCGCTCGAAGGCGACGCTCAGGCCGCGGAAAAGGCGCGGACAATCTTTTCCGCCGAAATCGCTAAACTCGAGCGCCATGTGCGTGGTCAGTCGACGCGACTCGCGGAACTGGAGCGCGGTAGGCGCATCGCCCGGGCCGCCGAGTCGGTGCGGGTTATGCGCCGGGGCCGACTGGAGAACGCGCCCTGCCACCAGGCGACGCTTTCGGAAGCCGAAACGACCCTCGCGCGGCTGCGCGAGCAGCAGACGCAGGCCTGCGCCGCCGAGACCGCCCTCGACGCGCTCGACGCCGAACCGCAGGCCGAAAGCCTCAACGAGACGCTGGCCAATGAGGGGTTCGGCCCGCCGGTCAAGCCGCGCGCCGTCGATGTCCTCGCAAAGCTGAAGGAGAAGGCGCGCTCTTCGTGATCACTCCTCCGTGTGAGGACAAACCAAAAAGATTCGATCTGTTCAAACAGGAGACTCAAATGACCACTCAACCGATCAAGCACTCCTCCGCTTTCATCAGCTTCTCATACGCCACCTTTGCGCTGTCGATCGCCATGATGGGCGCCGGCGTGTTCCTCATGCCGATCGATGGCTGGATGAAGGGTTTTCTCGCCATGGGCGTCGTGATGCTGGTGCAGTCCTGCATCGTCGTCTCCAAGACCATCCGCGACAATCAGGAGGCCGAAAAGCTCCTGAACCGCATCGAAGACGCGCGCACCGAGCGCCTCTTGATGGATGTCGCCAAAGTCCCGTGACGCGAAATATTCTCGCGCCTTCTTGCAACCAGCCGGCGTCTTGACCGATCCTTAAAGGGGATCAGGTGAAAGTCGCCGGCCCCGCCTCTTGGATTTACGAGCCATGTCGCAATCGCTTCTCGCCTCGCGGCGTTTCGCGCCTTTGTTCTGGCGTCAGTTCTTTGCGGCCTTCAACGACAATTTCTTGAAGAACGCCCTGGTGCTGCTGATCCTGGCGCATTTGACCGAGAGCGGCGCTTCGCTCGTCACGCTCGCCGGCGCCGCCTTCATCGCGCCATTCTTTCTGCTGTCGGCGCTCGGCGGCCAATGCGCCGACAAATACGATAAGGCGCGCGTCGTGCGCTGGCTGAGCCTCGCCGAAGTCGCCGTCGCGGCGCTGTCCGCCGCCGGCTTTCTGTTTGCCAATCTCCCGACGCTCTTTGCCGCGCTGATTCTCTTTGGCGTCACCGGCGCGCTGTTTGGGCCGATCAAATACGGCATCCTTCCCGACCATCTGACGCGAGAAGAGCTTCCGGCCGGAAATGCGCTGGTCGAGAGCGCGACCTTCTTCGCCATTTTGAGCGGCACGGTCGCCGGCGGCGCGGCGCTCCATGCGGGCGACGGCGTCATTCTCGCCGCCGGCGTGATGGGCGTCGCAGCGCTGGCGCTCGGCGCGGCCTGGCTTATTCCGCCGACCGGACGGGCCGACCCGGATCTGACGATCGACCCCAATGTCCTGCGCTCGACATACAGATTGCTGCGGCATCTGCGCGCCCAACCGGCGTTGCGGCGCCTCGCGGTCGTGACGAGTCTCTTCTGGCTGTTCGGCTCCATCGCCATGGCGTTGGCGCCCTCGCTCATCACTCAGACGCTGCACGGCGCCGAGATCGTGGTCAGCATGCATCTCGCGCTTTTCGCGGTCGGAATCGCCGCCGGCTCCGGGCTCGCGGCCTTTCTGCTCAAAGGCAAGATCGTGCTGCTGCCGTCCGCGGTCGGCGCGGCGCTTGTCGCTTTCGCATCCGCCGATCTCGGTCTCGCGCTGCTGCTGTCGCCGGCGAGCGACGCCGGCGCGGCGCTGACGCCGGCGGCCTATTTCACGCAACCGCTCGCCTGGCGCGTGGCGATCGATTTCATCATCCTCGCCGTCGCCGGCGGTCTGATGATCGTGCCTTCTTTCGCCGCCATCCAGGCGCAGAGCGCGCCGCAGGAGCGCGCCCGCACCATCGCCGCGGTCAATGTGCAGAACGCCGCCTTCATGGCGCTTGGCGGCGTCGGGGTGGCGGCGCTTCAGAGCCTCGGCGTCTCTTTCGCGGCGCTTTTGATCGGCCAGGCGGTCGTCGCACTTGCCGCTTCGGTCTGGATCGTCAAGGCGGTCGTCGCTTCTCCTATGCAGGATCTGCTCTCGATTTACTTCCGGGCCTTCTATCGTCTTGAGGCGAAGGGGCTCGAGAATTTCGACAAGGCCGGACCCAATCCGATCGTCGCGCTCAATCATGTGAGCTTTCTCGACGCCGCGGCGATTCTCGCCGTCATGCCGAAGGCGCCGGTCTTCGCCATCGACAGGGAAATCTCACGGAAATGGTGGGTCAAGCCGTTCCTGAAATTCGCCCGCGCCATCCCGCTCGATCCCGCAAATCCCTTTGGGACGCGCGTATTGATCAATGCGGTCAAGGACGGAAATCCGCTCGTCATCTTTCCTGAGGGTAGGCTGACGGTCACCGGCAGCCTGATGAAGGTCTATGACGGCGCCGGGCTGATCGCCGAGAAATCCGGGGCAATGATCGTTCCCGTGCGCATCGACGGCGCCGAAGCGACGATGTTCTCCCGGCTGACGCGCGAGCAGGCGCGCCGACGATGGTTTCCGAAATTTACGCTGACCGCGCTCGAACCCGTCCGTCTGACCGTCGACGATGCGCTGAAGGGCAAGGCGCGGCGCATGGCGGCGGGAGCCGCGCTCTATCAGATCATGTCGGATCTTGTCTTCCGCACCACCAACGTTGACCGCACGCTTTTCGAGGCCGTGGTCGAAGCGGCGCGCGCGCATGGGTTTTCACGCGTCGCTCTCGAAGATCCGATCTCCGGCAAGGTCAGCTATCGCAGGCTCCTGATCGGAACGCGCGCGCTCGCCCGCAGAATCGCGAATATCGGCAGACCGGGCGACGCGATCGGTGTTATGTTGCCGAACGCCAATGGCGCGGGGATAGCGTTTCTTGCGGTCATTTCGTCCGGCCGAACGCCGGCGATGATCAATTTCACCGCCGGCGCCGCAAATATTCTTTCAGGCTGCGAGGCGGCGCAGGCGAAAACGATTCTGACGTCCCGCGGCTTCATCGAGAAAGCCAAACTCGAAAAACTCGTCGCTGCGCTCGAGGAGAAAGTCGCGATTGTCTATCTCGAGGACATCCGCGCGCGCATCTCGTTCGCCGACAAGCTCGACGCCTTTCGCCGATTCCGTAGCGCTGTCGTCACCCGCAACGCCGATGACATCGCGGCGATATTGTTCACTTCCGGCTCGGAAGGCGCGCCGAAGGGCGTGGCGCTGTCGCATAGAAACATGCTCGCCAATGCGGCGCAGGCGGCGGCGCGCATCGACTTCGGGCGCACGGACAAAGTCTTCAACGTGCTGCCGATGTTCCATTCCTTCGGCCTGACGGTCGGCTTTACGCTGCCGCTCATTTCCGGCGTACCGATCTATCTCTATCCCTCCCCCCTGCACTATCGCATCGTGCCGGAGCTGGTTTACGGCGCAAACGCCACGATCCTCTTCGGCACCGACACATTTCTCGCCGGTTACGCCCGCGCGGCGCACGCCTATGATTTTCGCTCGATCCGCTATGTCGTCGCCGGCGCGGAGCCGGTGAAGCAATCGACGCGAGATTTGTGGCTGGAGAAATTCGGCGTCCGCATTCTTGAAGGTTACGGCGTGACGGAAACTGCGCCCGTGCTCGCGCTCAATACGCCGATGTTCAATAAGTTCGGCACGGTCGGCCGGCTGATGCCGGGCGTCGACTACAAACTCGAATCTGTTCCCGGCGTCGCAGAGGGCGGACGGCTCCTGGTGCGCGGTCCGAATGTCATGATGGGCTATCTCAAGCTCGATAAGCCCGGCGTGATACAGCCGCCGGAGAACGGATGGCACGACACCGGCGATATCGTCACGATCGATGCGCAGGGCTATATCACGATCAAGGGACGGGCGAAACGTTTCGCCAAGATCGGCGGCGAGATGGTCTCGCTCGCGGCGATCGAACAGCTGGCGGCGGAGTTGTGGCCTGGCTCCGTGTCAGCGGCCGCGACCGAGATTGATCCGCGCAAGGGCGAGAGAATCATTCTCGTCACGCAGCAGAGGGACGCGACGCGCGCCGATTTTCAAACCTACGCCAAGTCGAAGGGCGCATCCGATCTGATGATCCCGACGGAAATCATGGTCGTCGAGCAGTTGCCGCTGCTGGGTTCAGGCAAGATCGACTTCGCCGCGGTGACCAAGATGGTGCGCGAACGCGGACGCTATGTTCTGACCAATCCGCGCCTGCCCAACGGTCTGCTTGGTCGCATCGATGGCGACGCCACGATGTCTGTTTGAATGGGCGTCTCGTTTGAACGTCTATGAACCAATCACCGTTGACGTTGCGGTCCTCGTCCTTCGAGACGCGCGCTGCGCGCGCTCCTCAGGATGAGGACCATGTAGCGCTTTTCAGATATGTCGTTTTGCGGAACCTGAGGCTCGTCATCCTGAGGAGGCCTCGAAGAGGCCGTCTCGAAGGGCGAGGGGCCGTTCGTGATGCGAAGAGTTAGGTGAAGGCGCTCGCATCTACGTCCAGAACGGCGCGAGCTTTTTCAGTCGCGTCTCGCTCTTTTTGGCGTGGGCGACGCCCTGGCTCGACGCATGGGCGAACCAGCCGCGAATGAAGCTCGAGGCGCGCGCGGCTTCCGGAGTCTGCGCATCGATCTGGTCGAGCAGTCCGTTCGCGACCTCCATGTCGTTGAAAATTCCCAATTGATCCTGCATGTCGCCGAGCGCACGCAAATAGGCGTTCGCGGCTTTGCGATTCTCAAACAGGCTCTCGAAAAATTCCGCGCCATAGCGCGCCTTCTTGAGCGCAATGCGAACGCGATGTCGCTCGTCGGCCGAGAGCGTCGCAAAGCCCTTGCTTTTCTTCAGAAGCCGTTTGCGCAGGCGCGTCAGCGCATGCGCGGCGAAATCACAGGCCGATCCCGGCGCTCGGGTTTCAGGCGCCGCCTCCCAGTCGCGTCCCTCGATCGCGCGACGAAATTCGTCGACGAACCGCGACGTTTCGGCTGAAGAAACTGCTTCATGCGCGGCGCGGTAGGCTTGTTCGCGCAGCGCTTCGAGCGTGTTGGTCAACGCGTGAAAGCTCGGATCGTCGCCGATCGCCTCGCGCGGACCGCCGCTCAATGTAACGCCAAAGACGTCCCAATCGCGCGCCGCGCCGAGCACGGACGCAAGCGCCTTGGCGCGCTCGGCCGCGGCCGCGAGCGCCGACCCGGCGAGCGCCGGCCGCAACAGACCGATCGCCGCGCGCAGGCGACGCAAGGCGACGCGCATCTGGTGCACGCTTTCGGGCGCGCTCGACGTTTGAAGAAGCGGGACATTAGCCAGGAAATGTTCAAGCGCCGCCGAGAACATCGCCGCCGCCGCATCCTCCAGCGAATCATTTGCAGAGAGTTCGATCGCCTTCGCCTTTATCGCCGCAGGCGCGGCGTCCAACTCCGGCTGCGCGGCGTCGTGCGCAGGCGTCAGTTCCAGTTCCGTCGAACGCTCCATACAGACGCTCTACTGCAGGTTTAACTGAAATACATAAGGCGTGCGGCCCACATTACGCGCCTCCCCGCCTTTCGCTCAAGCTCTTGATTAATACATCCGCGCTTGCTTTATCGCGGCGCAATCTCTTTCTGAGGAGTTGAGCTTCATGTCGACTTGGCCGCACTACGGCAAAATCGCCGGTCCGATCGTATTGATCGGCTTCGGCTCCATAGGCCGGGGCATTCTGCCGCTGATCGAGCGCCATTTCGATTTCGATAAATCGCGCTTCACCGTCATCGATCCTGTCGATACGCATCGCCGTCTGCTCGACGAGCGCGGCATCGCCTTCTTGAAGGCGAGCCTCACGCCCGACAATTATCGCGACATTTTGACGCCGCTATTGACCAAGGGCGAAGGCCAGGGCTTTGTCGTCAATCTTTCGGTTGACGTGTCGTCGCTCGCGATCATGAAACTCGCGCGCGAATTGAAGGCGCTCTATGTGGACACCGTCGTCGAACCCTGGCCCGGGTTCTATTTCGACAAGAGCATGGGCAATGAGGCGCGCACCAATTACGCCCTCCGCGAGACGGTGCTTGAAGAGCGTCGCAAGAATCCGGGCGGATCGACGGCGGTCTCCTGCGTCGGCGCCAATCCCGGCATGGTGTCGTGGTTCGTCAAACAGGCGCTCGTGAATGTCGCGCGCGACACAGGCGCGCTCGACAAGGAGCCCAGCACCCGCGCCGATTGGGGCGCGCTCGCCCAAAAGCTCGGGGTCAAAGGCATCCATATCGCCGAGCGCGACACGCAGCGCGCGCGCCAGCCGAAGCCCCGCAACGTCTTCGTCAACACCTGGTCGGTGGAAGGCTTCGTCTCGGAAGGCATGCAGCCCGCCGAACTCGGCTGGGGCACGCATGAAAAGGCCCTGCCCGACATCGGCCGCACGCATCCGACCGGGTGCGGCGCGGCGATTTATCTGCTGTCGCCCGGCGCCAATACGCGCGTGCGTTCCTGGTGCCCGACGCCCGGCGCCCAATATGGGTTTCTCGTCACCCATAATGAATCGATTTCGATCGCCGACTATCTGACGCTGCGCGACGGGTCAGGAAAGGCGATCTATCGTCCGACCTGCCATTACGCCTATCATCCGGCCGACGACGCCGTTCTCTCGCTGCACGAAATCTTCGGCGCCGCCGGGAAAATGCAGGAGAGCTGGCAGATCCTCGACGAACATGAAATCGTCGATGGAATCGACGAACTCGGCGTGCTGCTCTACGGACATTCGAAGAATGCCTATTGGTACGGCTCGCAGCTCTCGATCGAGGAGACTCGCGATCTCGCGCCCTATCAGAACGCCACCGGCCTTCAGGTATCGTCCGCGGCGCTCGCCGGCATGGTCTGGGCGCTGGAGAATCCGCAAGCCGGCATCGTCGAGGCGGATGAGGTCGACTACAAGCGCTGCCTTGAGGTGCAGTCGCCCTATCTCGGCCCGGTGAAGGGCTATTACACGGACTGGACGCCGCTCGACGGGCGTCCCGGCCTGTTCCCAGAAGACATCGACGAGAGCGATCCCTGGCAGTTCAAAAATATTCTGGTGCGCTGAAACGCCACGATTTTCTCTTTGGGTCACGGATCGCCCGCGCCTCGGCATGGAGAATTGAGGGAATGCTCGCATGGGAAAGTCGGCGCATTCTTGGAAGACTGGACGCGGCGCGCTCGGGCCGCTCAAACCGCTGACGGGGTCTTGGCGCCACTCGGGGCCGTCAAAACTAGGCGTGGTGAAATGCAAGCGAACTTTCGCTCCTGTGCTCAACGGCAAGTTCATCGAGTTGCGCGCCGAGTGGCGCAACCCAAATGGCGCGTACGAGGAGATCGCCCTGTTTGGCGTCAATCGGGCTGGAGTTCTCTCGTTTTGGTCCTTCACCTCTGATGGCGGTCAGTCTTTCGGCGAGTGTGCTGACGCGCTCGATATCCATCCGCGTTGCCTGTGTTTCGAGGCGGACATGCCCGCCGGCAGAGCGCGGATGCTCTACTGGCCGCATGAGGAAACTGGCTTCTGGTTCGCAGTGGAGGCTCGCAGCAAGAAGGGCTGGAAACGATTCTTGCAACAGCACTTTGTGCCGGAGGCAGCGCGCTAGCGCGCTGTGCTCGCTGACGAGATAGAGATGGGCAAATCCGAATTGCATAAATCGTTGTTTTATATTGTCTTGATCAGTTATTCAGTGATGCGCGAGGTTGGCCAATAGGTTCGCCAAAATAGCGATGTCAGCTCCCGCTCCAGCCGCTCGCAAGGGCGGCGCATTTTCTTGCGCTCTTGCGCCCGCCGCGTGTGTTCTATATATGTTCTATATTCGTGTTATGTTCCGTTCCGGTCGCTCGAGCCGGAGAAGAGCAGCGAGTCCCCAAAGGCGTCCGGCGTCTCTCCGGATGATTAGCGTCGCGTTGCGTTTGTTGTCGGGGAGGCCGCGTCGAAGTTTAAGCGTCGGCGCGGCCTCCCTTGTTCCTTTCACAAAGGCGGAGTTCGCGATGGCGCGCGTGGCTGACGTTTCATCCGAGGCGCTCGGGCGCCAGATCGGCCACCTTGGCCAGGCCGATGTCGGCGCGTTCATCGACGCCGAACGCCGGCGCGGGCGGGGGACGCTGTCGAAGCGCAGCGGCCGGTTCGAAAAAGAGACCCGCGAGGAGGCCGACGACGGCTGGGGGTCGCTGGAGAGCCTCGAAGCGCTCAAGACCAATTTCCACGTCGAGAAGCCGCGCACGATCATCACCAGGAATGATTCGCCCGATATTTCCTTCGACCGGTCGATCAATCCCTATCGCGGCTGCGAGCACGGCTGCGTCTATTGTTTTGCGCGGCCGACGCACGCCTTTATGGGCCTCTCGCCGGGCCTCGATTTCGAGACCGAGATTTTCGTCAAGGAAGGCGCAGCGCAGCTTCTCGAACGCGAACTGTCGGCGCCGGGCTATGCGCCGAAAACGATCGCCATCGGCACCAACACCGACCCCTATCAGCCGGCAGAGAAAACCTATCGAATCATGCGTTCGATCCTCGAAGTGCTGGCGCGCGCCAATCATCCGGTCGGGATCGTGACGAAATCCGCGCTCGTGCTGCGCGACCTTGACCTCCTCGCGCCGATGGCGGCGAAAGGCCTGGCGAAAGTGGCGATTTCGGTGACGACGCTTGACCGCAGGCTGGCGCGGCTGATGGAACCGCGCGCCGCGACTCCCGACCTGCGGCTCGAGACCATTGAAAAGCTTTCAGCCGCCGGCGTTCCGACCGCGGTGATGACGGCGCCGATCATTCCCTCGATCAATGACGATGAGATCGAGAAGATACTGACGCGGGCGCATGCAGCCGGCGCGCGCGAGGCCGGCTATGTGCTGCTGCGCCTGCCGCTCGAATTGCGCGATCTCTTCACCGAATGGCTCGTTGCAAATTTTCCCGACAGAGCGCGGCGCGCTCTTGCGCTCATGCGTTCGACGCGCGACGGCAAGCTGTATGAGTCGGCGTTCGGCGCCCGCATGAAAGGCGAAGGGCCCTACGCCTGGATGATTGGTCGGCGTTTTGAAGTGGCGGCCGCGCGGCTCGGCTTCGCGCATAAAACAAAATTGCGGACGGATCTCTTCGAGCCCCCGCGCCCCGCGCCCCGACAACTCAGCCTGTTCTAAGCGGAATTTGGGGCGCGACCAATTGCGCCACTTCCCGCGAATTTATTGGAAAGCCCGCGCCGCCGGCTTGTCAGCGGCATGCCTTCCGCGCTTTATTGCCGCGCGGCCTTCGCGCGACGCCCAAAGTAGCGCAGGACCGCCAAGCGATGGCCGAGAGGAGCCTTGGTGACGTCCAGCAGGGTCAGTTTTCGGCTGGAGGGCCAGCTCCGCCGCAAAGGCGTTTGGCCGATCGCCGGCGTCGACGAAGTCGGCCGTGGACCGCTCGCCGGGCCGGTCGCGGCGGCGGCGGTCATTCTCGATCCAGAGCGACGGCCACCCGGCCTCGATGATTCCAAGGCGCTGAACCCCGCGCAGCGGGAGGAAGCCTTCGAGCGGATCATGGCCAGCGCGCTCGCGGTCAGCGTCGCCTTCGTCACCGCGGCAGAGATCGATCGCATCAATATTCGCCGGGCCTCGCTCGCGGCGATGGCCCGCGCCGTCGCCGGCCTGTCGCATCGGCCGGCCTATCTCCTTGTCGACGGCAACGACCGGCCGCCCGTCGACTGCCCTTGCCAGATGATCGTCAAGGGCGACGCCACGGCGCTCTCCATCGCCGCCGCCTCGATCGTCGCCAAGGTCGCGCGCGACGCGATGATGCGCCGTCTCGCCGCCCACTATCCGCAATATGGTTTCGAGACCAACGTCGGCTACGCGGTGCAGCATCATCTTGACGCGCTGGCGCTGCATGGCGCGAGCCCGGCGCATCGGGCGAGCTTCGCGCCAGTGCGCGAAGCGTGAGCGCGCACGCAAGAATTTGCTAAGATTTTTACTTCCTTAAGACTTCCGTTCGAAAAAGAGACGTCGGTTTTTCCCCGCTCTAAACGCGGCTTTTACCTCCCTCCTTCACTATCGCGTCTGTCAGTTGCGTAGATGGTGTGGAGTTCATGCGTAGCGCGCGCGTCGGAGCGGCTCGTCTCAAAGCCCGAATTCAGGTCACGCGTATCGGGCGAACAAACGAAAGGCCGCTCCGCGCGACGGCGCGCAACGAAATTCTCAGCGGCGACTGCGTCTCGTTGATGGCGCGCATGGCCGACGAGAGCGTCGACCTCGTCTTCGCCGATCCGCCCTATAATCTCCAGCTCGCCAACCAATTGCATCGGCCTGACCAGAGTCTTGTCGATGCGGTTGACAATGACTGGGACAAATTCGCGAATTTCGCCGCCTATGACGCCTTTACGCGCGACTGGCTCAAAGAGGCGCGCCGGCTGATGAAGCCTTCGGCGACGATCTTCGTCATCGGCTCCTATCACAATATTTTTCGCGTCGGGACGATCATGCAGGATCTCGGGTTCTGGATCCTGAACGACATCGTCTGGCGCAAGAACAATCCGATGCCGAACTTTCGCGGCCGGCGCTTCACTAACGCCCATGAGACGATGATCTGGGCGGCGCGCGATCAGCGGGCGAAGAACTACACCTTCAATTACGAGGCGCTGAAAGCGGCGAACGAAGATTGCCAGATGCGCTCCGACTGGCTTCTGCCGATCTGCGGCGGCGCCGAACGCCTCAAGGACGGCGCTGGCCGCAAGACTCATCCGACGCAGAAGCCCGAAGCTTTGCTCGCGCGCGTCATCCTCTCCGCTTCGAGACCGGGCGATCTGGTGCTTGATCCCTTCTTTGGCACGGGAACCACCGGGGCCGTCGCCAAGCGCTTGGGCCGTGATTGGCTCGGCATCGAGCGCGATGGCGACTACAGAGAAGCGGCGCATGAGCGGATCGCGGCGATCGAGCCCTTACCGCATGAGGCGGTCGCGACCGCGCCATCGAAACGCGCCGAGCCGCGCATCGCTTTCGCGAGCCTCGTCGAGGCGGGGCTCATCGCGCCCGGCGCGACGCTCTGCGACGCCAAGCGCAATTATCGCGCGGTGGTGCGGGCCGACGGCGCCCTGTCCCTCGCCGGCTTCGTCGGCTCGATTCACAAGACCGGGGCGCTGGCGCAGGGCCTGCCGGCCTGCAACGGCTGGACCTTCTGGCATTATGAAGAAAATGGCGCGCTCGCGCCGATCGACGATCTGCGCAGTGAAGCGCGCGAACGTCTCAAAGTGGCGGCGGAATAATCAAGAGCCGTCATTGCGAGGAGCGCAGCGACGAAGCAATCCAGAGCCGTGGGCGCGATTCTGGATTGCTTCGCTTCGCTCGCAATGACGGTCTTATGCGAGAAAGCCCGCGTAGAACCCGACGAGCAGCACGATTCCGATGAAGGCGCGATAGAAGACGAAGGGCCAGGCGGAAAAGCGCTCGAGAATCCGCAGCAAGCCCCAGATCGCGACGAAAGCGGAAATCGACGCGACGAAGAGACCCAGCGTCAGCACCGCCCAGCCGTGGAAATCGAGCTGCGCCTTGTGCAGCTCCCACAGTTCCTTCAGGCCCGCGAGCGCGATCGCGGGCAGGCCAAGCAGAAATGAAAAGCGCGCCGCTTCCTCGCGTTTCAGATCGAGGAAGAGCGCCGCCGTCAGAGTCGAGCCGGAACGCGAGACGCCGGGAATGAGCGCGCCGACCTGCGCGAAGCCGACGATCATCGCGTCCTTCAGGCTGACATGTTCGAGCGTGCGTTTATGATTGCAATAGAGTTCGGCGATGGCGAGCAGCGCCGCCATGACGATGCAGGAAATGCCGATCACCGGCAGCGTGCGCAAGGGCGAACCGCAGGTATTGAGCGCGTATGCGACAGCGCGAGGCCGTAGCGATGCCGATTGGGACGGTCGCGAGCGCGATCCAGACGACAAAACGGAAGGTCCAGTCGGCTGAAATCGCGGTCATGCACGAGCGCGCGAAGCGAGCCTCGGCAAGCGCGCGAATGTCGCTCCAGAAATAACTGACGACGGCGGCAAGCGCCGCGAGCTGCATGGCCGCGGAAAAGGCGGAGCCGGGATCCTTCCAGCCGAGCAGCGCCGGCACGATGCGCATATGCGCGGTCGAGGAGATCGGCAGCAGCTCGGTGATGCCCTGCACCACGCCAAGAACGGCGACTTTCATGTAGCCGAGATCGACGAAACCCGTGTCGAGCCCATTGGTGCAAGCGGTCGCCATGGAGGCCTCGTTTCGTTTGCGCCGCCGGACGAATCACGAAGGCGCCTGATCGTCCCCGACTTCTCTCAAACAAGACGCGCGCGATCAAGGCGACGCCCGTCCCACGACGATCAATGCTGGCCCAAAGGAAACGCCTAGCGAAACAACGCAGCGGTTTTGAGGATCGTTATCCACACCCCCCAGGCGAGCGGCGCGCCGACGGCGGTCCAGGCGATGACCAGCAGAAAGCCGCCGCCGCTGGGGACGGACGCCGAGCGGGCGGCGGGCGGCGGATCCGCGACCCTGGCGGCCGGCTCCAACCCCTCCTCGATAAAATCCTCGAAATCGGCGTGGGAGTCGTCCTCATCCTCGATCACTTGAGCGACGGGGACGTGCTTCTGCGCCGCAACCTCTTCATCGCTCATGTAATATTTGTCGGCGCACGGCCGCACCAATAGATTGCAGATGAGACCCAACAATAGCAGGCCCGCGAGCACATACATCGTCTGGTTATAGGCGTCAGCGCGCGCCACGCCGTGCGCAAGCTGATATTCGCGAATGTAATTGACGAGCACCGGGCCGAGCACGCCCGCCGTCGACCAGGCGGTCAGAAGCCTGCCATGGATCGCGCCGACGTGATGCGTGCCGAAAATATCGGCGAGATAGGCCGGGATCGTCGCGAAGCCGCCGCCATACATGGTGATGATCACCGCAAACAGCAGAACGAAGATTCCCACCATTCCGCTCTTCGCCGCGAATGGCGCCGCCGCATAAAGCGCGAAGCCGAGAACGAAGAAGATCGCATAGGTGGCCTTTCGCCCGAATGCGTCGGAGGCCGACGCCCAGCCGATGCGCCCGCCGATGTTGCAGAGGCTCAAGAGGCCGGTAAAGCCGGCCGCGATCGCCGCGATCTGCTTTTTCTGATCGGCGTCGAGCTGGTCGAAGCCGATGTCCAGGCCGATCGGTCTGCCGCCAAACATTTCCTGCAGCATCGGCGAGGCCATGCCGAGGACGCCGATGCCCGCCGAAACGTTGAGACAAAGCATGCCCCAGAGCAGCCAGAATTGCGGCGTTTTCCATGCGACATGGAGATGAACGTGACGATGAGTCACCATCGCGTTCCTGGCCGCCGCTGGAAGCGTGAAGCCTTCCGGCGCCCAGCCGTCGCGCGGCACGCGATAGCCGAGCGCCCCGGCGACCATGAAGGCGAAATAGATCGCCGCTAGCGTGACGAAGGTCTGCCAGACGCCGGGCGAAGCGGGCGTCGCGTAAAAGTTCATGAGCCGGTCCGCGAGGGGGGCGCCGATCATCGCGCCGCCGCCAAAGCCCATGATGGCGAGGCCGGTCGCCATGCCGCGCCGGTCGGGAAACCATTTGATCAACGTCGAGACCGGCGAAATATATCCGAGGCCGAGACCAACGCCGCCGATGACGCCGGAGCCGATCCATAGCATCCAGATCTGATGCAGATAGACGCCCGCCGCCGAGATGATCAGGCCGCCGCACCAGCAGCAGGCTGCCGCGAGCCCCGCTTTCCGGGGGCCGGCCGTTTCCAGCCAGTGGCCGAAAACCGCCGCCGAAGAGCCCAAAAGGACGAAGAACAGCGTGAAGGTCCAACCCAGCCAACTGATCTTCCAGTCGCAGTCCGTCGCGACGAGCGTTGCGAAAAACCCGAGCGTTTCCGGACATTCCTTGGGCTGCGCGCCCCCGACCACGCGCGACAGCGGCAGCCAGAAGACGGAGAAGCCATAGGCCATGCCGATGCACAGATGAATGGCGAGCGCCGCGGGCGGGACGAGCCAGCGATTGAAGACGGGGGAAGCGACGGTCCGCTCGCGGCTCAGGAAACTTGGATGCGGCGCAACGGCGACGTCCATTTCTCGACCTTTCTCAACGTGAAAACGTCTTTAAATTACAAAAAATCGCTCATATTGCGATGCCGAAGATTGGTTCCGCGTACTCTTCGTCGCGCCGCCGCGCGGGAAGCTGGCGAACCCTTATGCAGGCGATTGGATGGGCGCGTGGGCCGTGCTGGGCGAGGGCGAGCCGGCCTTGCTGGAACGCCAGTTGAAGAGGCCGCTCGCGCCGCGCGGACCTTCCTGGCATAGGGGTTTCGCGGGTCCGGGACGATCACGCGAAACGGCGCGCGCCGATAAGCCGCGCCCGTCAAAACTCGTGACGAAGCCGAGCGCCAAAAAGCACAGCCAGAAGGCGAAGGGAGCAATCTTGTGATCCAACCTGTCCATGAGCATGCCCTAACGCGATGGTTCAACGGCCTTCCGAAAACCGGCGCATAGGCGACAAAAAGAGCCGCCGGTCGATGCCCGCATGAGAGATGCGGCGTATCGAGCACAGCGGCGTTGCTGCTTTTGATCCGTCGTAGGATCGAAGCGTAAGTGATCTGAAGCGCCAGCTTCGAAGCAATTTGCGCGCCAAAAGCGGTCTGCCGATATTGCGGCGGCCGTCCGATAGCGCTGGCCAGATGTGCCGCTTCGATGATCAGCCGTTGCGCAATGAGAGACGCAAAATGCGCGCGCATGGGGCAGCGGCGCATGGCAACGGCGGAACGACGCCGGATAGACACAGACGTCGCATCGAGACCGGCCTCGCGCGGTCCCGCGGAACTGAACCATTTTCCGAAGACTGCGACGTTGAATAATGTCTTACGCCGGTAACTTGTTTGGGGGAGGCCATGAAGTTTCGATCGTTGCTTCTGTTGGGCGTCGTTTTGGGAATTGCCGCGCCGGCCGCCGCCGCTGGCGCGTCCCGCTCGCCAGCAAGGGCGATCGCGCATTTCCGTCTTACGTTTCAAATGATGCAGCGGGGATCAAAGCGCGCGGGATTACCGGCAGGGACCGATACAGCTTCATGAGGAGCGGCATGACCGCCTGTATCCAGCGGGCGAACAGCTATCTTGAGGGCAATGAAGAGTCCTACGGAAGGATTGGCGTTTCGGCTCGAACGATTCGAATGTATTGCGAATGTGCGTTGAACCACGCCGCGAACAATATAGAGCCTTCGGATGCGATCGACATATTGAACGGCGGCGCGCCGCAGCACTTTTGGGAGAACGTGAAATTCGGCGCCTCGGGATGCGCAAAGTCCATTTTTAAGAAGTGAGTCGCGTCAAAGCCGGCGCCGGCAGCTAATGGCTTGCCTTCACTACGAACACCATTTGGGTCGAATTCTCGTCGAACGGCTTAAGGTCATACGAACCGTAAAACTCTTCGATTTCGAGCCTAACAGACCTGCACAATGCCTCGATTTCTGGAAACGAAAAGAAATGCATCTCAAGTGACTGGATCTCTTCGTTGACGACATTATTGCCGTCCAGCAGGCGAAATATGAGGCTGCCGATCATTACCTGATCTTTTCGACGATATCCCTCGCGCCGGAAAAACATTCGTCCGACTCTGTCGGATTTAGTTTCCGGCCGCCACTCGGCGGCGAGATATTCGTCGCCGACGCCGGAAGCAAGCGATTCATAATTGGGAAACGCGACGTCGAAGATAAGGCGTCCCTCATCCAATAGGTGATTCTTTGCCGCGGCCAAGGCCTGCAGCTTATCCTCGATAGTAATCATGTGTTGTAATGTTCGGAATGGAATAGTCACAAGGCGATATCGCCTCGCAATCTCGATGCGCCGCATGTCGCTGAGGTAAATGTTGGGAATCGGAATTATGTCGGCAATTTTGCTTTTCAGGATCGAAATCATTGCCTCAGAAACATCTATTCCATCTATTTCGATGCCCATATCCGCAATTGGCTTGAGAACACGCCCTGTGCCGCAGCCAATTTCTAGGACGGGCCCCCCAAACCGTCGGGCGAATGATTTATACATTTCGACATCGCGAAGATCGGCGGAGGCGCCATACGCTTCATCGTAATATTTTGCTACTACGTCGAAATAAGGCATCGGTTCCATGAGGACCACCTAATTCAATGGATCAGATGCAAACACTCCACCCTCATTTGTTCAGGCGCAGCTCACCGGAGGGGCTCGGGGCAACTGAAAGCAATACTGCTTCCATCACTGACGCTTGATGACTGACAAGCGCGGGCATGACGCGGAGAGGTTGCGCTTCGCGCCTCCACACCGCCGCCTTCCTCGATGATGCGCGAGGTCGGTCATGATGGCGTTGAGGTCGTGTTCGGCGTATAGACCGCCGCGACGCCCGCTTCGCGCAGCAGCTTTTCATCTATGCCGGCGGAATGATGCTGCCGACGACGAGCGGCGCCTCGACGCCCTCCTGCTTCATCAGCTTGATCACTTCATGCGCGAGCGTCACATGCGAGCCTGAGAGAATGGAGAGGCCGATGCAATGCGCGCCTTCCTTCTTCGCGGTTTCGACGAGTTCGGCCGGCGTCGAGCGGATGCCGGCGTAGATCACGTCGAATCCGGCGTCGCGCGCGCGCACCGCGATCTGTTCGGCGCCGTTCGAGTGACCATCGAGACCGGGCTTGCCGACCAGGAATTTCGCGCGCTTGCCGAGCTTTTGCGACACGCGCTCGACCTCGCCGCGCACCGCATCGAGCGCGCCGCCGACCTGGCGCGCGGTCGAGGAGACGCCGGTCGGCGCGCGATATTCCCTTCGAACACCCCGCGCAGAATATCGCCCCATTCGCCGGTGGTGACGCCTGCCTTCGCCGCGGCGATCGAGGGCTCACATGTTGCGGCCGTCCTTGGCGGCGCGGGCCAATTCTTCAATGGCGGCCTGCGCCGCCTTCTGATCGCGCGCTTCGCGCCACGCTCAGCCGCGCAATCTGCTGGCTTCGACATGTTCCGGAACGACCATGATCTGGTCGTCGCCTGAGGCCATGGCGAGGGCTCGCCGCCGGTGAATTTGTTGACGCTGACGACGGCTCGCTCGCCGGCTTCGATCGCTTCGAGACGCGCAGTGTTCGCTTCGACGAGCTTCTCGATTTCATATAGCCGATCTCGACCGCCGCTCGCGGCGCCGCCGAGCTCTTCAATCTTCTTGAGTTCGGCTTTCGCCTCTTCCTTCAGTTCGGCGACCTTACGGGCATCTCGGGATTGCCGTCGAAGATGTCGCCATATCCAGGAGGTCCGTCTCATAGGCCATGATCTGCTGCATGCGCAGCGACCATTGCTGATCGAAGGGCCGCGGCAGGCCGAGCGCCTCGTTCCAGGCCGGAAGCTGCACGGCGCGGGCGCGGGCGTTCTTGGAGAGAACGACGGCGAGCATTTCGATGAGGATGCGATAGACGTTGAAGTTCTCGGCTGCGGCCTGCGAGTGCGCCGAGCGAATTGACCTGCACGCCATAACGGAAACGGCGGCTGTCCTTCACGCCATAGCGCTCGCGCGTGATCTTCCTGCGGCAGTTCGGCGAAGGCGCGGCATCTTGCAGAGTTCGGTGACGAAGCGCATCCCGGCGTTGACGAAGAAGGAGATCTTGCCGACGACCTGGGCGAAGTCTCGTCCGAGATTTCGCCGGACTTCTTCACATTGTCGAGAATGGCGACGGCGGTCGCGAGCGCATAGGCGAGCTCCTAGACGGCGTCGCGCCGGCTTCCTGCAGATGGTAGGAGCAGACGTTGATCGGATTGAACCTGGGGCATTCCTTCGTGGTGAAGAGAATGAGGTCCTGTGTCAGCCGCGACTGCGCCGGCGCGGAAAACGTAAGAGCCGCGCGACAGGTATTCCTTGATGATGTCGTTTTGCGTCGCGCCCTGAAGCTTGGCGCGCGGCGCCCCGCGCGGCTCTTCAGCGGCCGCGATATAGAGCGCCATCAGCCACACGGGCGGTGGCGCTTGAGTGGTCATCGAGGTGTTCATTTCGCCAAGCGGAATGCCCTCGAAGAGCGCGCGCATGTCGCCGAGGTGCGAGAGGCCGGCACGCCGACCTTGCCGACTTCGCCGCGCGAGAGGATGCGGTCGCTGTCGTGGCCGGTCTGGGTCGGCAGGTCGAAGGCGATGGAGAGACCGGTCTGGCTCCTCGGCGAGGTTGGAGCGATAGAGCTTGTTGGACTCGCTCGCCGTCGAATGACCGGCGTAGGTGCAACATCCAGGGCTTGTCGCGGCCAGCATTCCGGCTCTTCCTCGGCGGACATGTCGTCGGCTTTAATGGCTCCTCCGCCCGTTGCGATAGCACAACTTGACCCTGTTTTGACAAGCCGAGGCCGCTGGTGCGGGCTCAAAGCGGCTTCATCGCGACGCCGACAGAAACCGCTGCCCGGCAAGACGCCGGTCCAGCGTGCAGAGTGTCGCGCCATATTCGGCGCAGACCGCGAGATGCAGCGCATTGCCTGCCCGCAGCCCCAGCGCATATTCGCGAAGCGTGCCGCCGTTCGAAAATGATTGGCGGCGATCGGCAATGACGAAGCTATCGGCGGCGAGCCGGGGTGCAGCTTTTCGACAGCGCCTCGGCGCGCTGCGCAAGGTCGATCTGACGGCTGCGCATTTAATGGACAGGGCGGATGCGAATTCCGTCACCACCCAGTCGCTGATCGAGAGTTCTTCTCGCCGATCGCCAAGTCAGGACTGACGCGATCGGTCTCCGCCTCCTCGTCAGCGACGCGACGAGGATCGACGTGTCCAGATAGAGCGCGTCAATAGCGCTCCGCGTCGCGCAAACGGCGAAATGAAGTCACTGGCGGGCTCTGGCTGACCGGGCATGCCCTTGGTGATCTCGCGCAGCAGGCGACGTCGACGGGCTTTCTTGGGCTTGCCAGCGGCGCGATCTTGGCGCAGTGATCGGCTTGCCGCGGCGCGTGACGCAGACCGTCTCGCCCTTCGCCGCGCGTTCGACGAGTTCGCCCGTCGCGCCTTAGCTTCAGCGACGGTGACGGCGCCTATTTTTCTCCTTCATGACCAACTGGAAGCCGACCATTAGCGCAAACTCAGAGGGGCCAGCGGCGACGGCATATTGAGCGATCTGGATTTCCGCTCAGGGCTCCAACAAATCTTGCTCTGAGACGGGCGAGGAAGGCTCATTGGCACCCCAAGTTAGGATCATTCGCGCCGCGCCGCCGCGTTTATAAGCTCCTGCCAATGCCAAGGCCCGACAGGGCGCCAAGGCGAGGAGCCCCAAATTGACCGACAAGAAAGACCTCTACGAGATGGGCGAGATTCCGCCGCTCGGGCATGTGCCGAAGAACATGTATGCTTGGGCGATCCGGAAGGAGCGGCATGGGCCGCCTGAAACCGCCATGCAGCTCGAGGTCTGCCGACCCGGGAGCTCTAGCCAGCCGCGACGTGCTCGTCCCGGTGATGGCGGCGGGGGTCAATTACAACGGCGTCTGGCCTCGCTGGGCGAGCCGGTCTCGACCCTCGACGCTCACAAAAATCCCTATCACATCGCCGGCTCTGATGCGTCAGGCATCGTCTGGGCGGTGGGCTCGAAGGTAAAGCGCTGGAAGGTCGGCGACGAAGTCATCATCCATTGCAACCAGGACGACGGGGACGACGAGGAATGCAACGGCGGCGATCCGATGTTCTCGCCCTCACAGCGCATATGGGGCTATGAGACGCCGGACGGCTCCTTCGCCCAGTTCTGCCGGGTGCAGGACCGCCAGTTGATGGAGCGTCCGAAGCATCTGACCTGGGAAGAAGCGGCCTGCTACACCCAACGCTGGCCACCGCCTATCGCATGCTCTTCGGCCAGCGTGGCCAGTACCAATTGAAGTCAATGTGCTGGTGTGGGGCGCGTCCGGCGGCCTCGGCGTATTCGCCGTGCAGCCTGCGCCGCCTCGGGGGCCAACGCTATCGGCGTCATCTCAGACGAGAGCAAGCGCGACTACGTGCTCTCGCTCGGCGCCAAGGGCGTCATCAACCGCAAGGATTACCGCTTTGGGCAGTTGCCCAAGGTCAACACGCCCGAATTCGTTGAATGGACCAAGAACGCCCGCGCCTTCGGCAAGGCCATCTGGGACATCACCGGCAAGAAGGACGTCGACATCGTCTTCGAACATCCGGGCGAACAGACCTTCCGCCCCTGGCTGGTCGTGAAGCGCGGCGGCATGGGTGGTGCTCTGCGCCGGCACGACTGGCTTCACCCTCACCTTCTCTGACGCGCGCTATGTCTGGATGCGCCAGAAGCGCATTCAGGGCTCGCATTTCGCCCACCTGAAGCAGGCGTCCGCAGCCAATCGCTTCGTGCTGGATCGTCGCGTCGACCCATGCATGTCGGAAGTCTTCTCCTGGGAGAAGATCCCGCTCGCCCACACCAAAATGTGGAAGAACGAACATGCGCCCGGCAATATGGCGGTGCTGGTCATGTCGCCAAAGCCCGGCCTGCGCACGGTCGAGGACGTCAATGAGGCCTATGCGGCGAAGAAATAGAGCGCAGCGACGGCGACATCACTCCACCTCGATGATCGCCATCAGCCCGCCGCCGCCCTTGGTTTCAGTGTTGTCGTTGCTGGTGTGATGGGGGATGTGGCAATGGATCAGCCACTTTCCCCGCTCGCGCGCGCGCCAGATCACGTCATAGCGCTGCCCCGGACCGACATTGATCGTATCGGCGAGATAGCGCGCGCTCTTTTGCAGCGTTTCGCCGTCGCGCGCGACGACTTCAAACGGCCCGCCATGAATATGCATCGGATGGATGAAGCCGTTATTGGCGCCGATGAAGCGGACTTTGAGCGTTTCGCCAAGCTTCATGCGAACCGTCTCGGTTGACGGATAGGCCTTGCCGTTGATCGTGAAATAATTCGGCTGCATGCCGTCCATCGGCATCGCGGGGAAGGTCAGGCCGTCGCGCCACAGCCATTCCTGCAACTGGATCACATAATCGTGATCGGCGCGGATTTCCGCCGCGGCGTCGGCTGGATCGATGATCAGCGCGCCATAGAGGCCCAGCGCCTGAGTGCGGTCCGGCTCGGCATGAGGATGATAGAAATAGGTTCCATGCTGCCTTGCCGTGAATTCATAATCGAAAAATCCTGAAGGCGGAATCGGCGCTTGCGTGATCTCGCTCGCCCCGTCCATGGCGTTCGGGAGAATGAGCCCGTGCCAGTGAACGGTCGTCGCTTCGGGCAGATCGTTGCGCACGCGAATGCGCACCCGGTCGCCCTCGCGAATATGGATGCGGGGACCCGGTATCTGATTGTTGTAGGCGTAAGCGTCGACGGCCACGTCGGGCAAAATGCGCCAGCGGATCACCGAGGCGGCAAGTTCAAAGACCTTGACGCCCGCGTCCATCTTGAAGGGCAACTCCCGATCGCCGCGGGCTTCGATTGAGAAGCTCGCGCGCGCGAGACGCGAATCCGCGAAACTCATCTCGCGCATCGCTTCCGCCGTCGTCGCGCGGCTCATCAGCATTCCCGGCGGCATGATGAGACCGCCGACGTCATGCGCCGAGAGCCGCATGTTCACCCAATTGGCGGGCGCGAGCATGCCGGTCGCGAGAAGTACGAGCGACGTGAGGCTGAACGCGGCTATCTGAGCGGACGTCGCCTCCGGCTTCATATGCATATCCATCGGCGCCGCAACCGCCGCGGGATGCGGTCCGTTCTCGGCATGCGACGCAGCGCCCTCGCTCATGGCGGCATGCGCGCCGTGATCGTGATGCTGATGCGCCGCTGCGACATCCACGTCGGCCGTTTCGTCGTGACCGACATCGCGCTTGCGCTCGGTCATGAGCCCGTGCTTGAGGCCCTGCGCGACCATCCAGACATTTGACGGATAAGCGGCGACAAAACCCGCCATGACGCCGATCGACATCACCCCCCAGAACATGAGTTCGGTTGGAACCATGGCGCGCATGTCATGGCCCATCATCAGGAAGCTCATGACCGGGGCCATGCCGGCCATCATGAAATTCATGCTGATGAATTCGGGAAAGAAACTGCGCCGCACATTCTCGACATAGGAGCCGCCCATCATTTCCTTCATGAACAAAGATTGGAAAATGAACAGGCCGAAGGCGAAGCCCGCGAGATATTCAACGATGAGGTCGAGCCACATCGGCAGGCCGAGCGCAGCGACGATGATCGCGGCGAGGATGATGCCCGTCGCGTCTCCGGCGACGCAATGGATGGTGGAGCCCACGCCCTGCTTCCACAGCGGGCGCACGAATTGCTCATGCGTTCCGGGCCGCGGCTCCTTGTCGGCGAGGACGTAAAGGAGAAGACCAAACGGTCCAGTGTAAAGCGTGACGAGGACGAACCCCCATTTCATCACCGAAGGCTCGGGATTTTTGGCGCCGTCGATCGCGACATAAAGCGTGCAGGCGGCGGTCAGCGCGAACCAGGCCGCAAGAAAATAGTCGACCGGCAGGACGAAGAGCGAATGCATGTCGGCCTTCCCCAAGGCTTATGAAATTCGCCGCGCCGTTCGCCATTCTTGGTAGATTCGATTTCGATGCAAGACGGAGAGGCCCACGATAGGGCGCCAAGGCGCCGCCGCTGCTTGACCGCTTCGATGCGATGATGCAGGCTTGATGCGCACTCATTCCCTAGTCCGGCGCGAGGCCACGCGCGCCGGCGTCAGGCCGTAAGGCGGATGCGGCGATGCTTGAAGCGCGCGACCTCACCAAAATTTATGACGGCGCCGCTGCGCCGGCGCTCGATCGCTTAAATCTGGTCGTGCCGGCGGGGGAAGTCTTTTGCCTGCTCGGCCCCAATGGCGCCGGAAAGACCACGACCGTCAATCTCTTCCTGAATTTTATCGAACCGACGGCGGGACAGGCGCTCGTCTGCGGAATCGACGCCGCGATCGATCCTTCCGCGGCGCGGGCGCGGCTCGCCTATATCCCCGAGCAGGTGATGCTCTATGGCGCGCTCACCGGCCTCGAGAATCTACAATATTTCACTCAGATCTCGGGGGCCGAGGCGCCGCGCGACACGCTACTGTCGCTGCTCGCCGCCGCCGGCCTGCCGAGCGACGCCTTTCAACGCCCCGTGCGCGGCTACTCCAAGGGCATGCGCCAGAAGGTCGGCGTCGCCATCGCATTGGCGAGGCGCGCGCAGGCGCTGGTGCTCGACGAGCCGACCTCAGGCCTCGATCCGCTCGCGGCGAATGAATTCGCAGCGCTGATCGAGCGGCTGCGCAAGGACGGCATGGCGGTGCTGATGGTCACCCACGACCTCTTCCTCGCTAAGCAATGCGGCACAAGGATCGGCATCATGGCGCAGGGGCGTCTCGCGTCGGTCTTCGGCGCCGACGACGTCGATCATCTCGGGCTGGAGCGCGCCTATCTCGATCTTTTCGCGAAGGCCGCATGAGCGATCTTGCGATCGCCCTCTCGCCGCGGCGGCCCCTCGAAGAGCCGCTGGCGCGTCATGCGCGCCGTCGCCGCCAAGGAATGGCTGGAGCTTTTTCGCGACCGTCGTCTCGTCTGGCTTTGCGCCTTCGTCGTCGCGCTGATGCTTGCCGCGCTCGCCTTCGGCTATGTCGAAAACGCCCGGCTTCTGCACGAACGCGACGCGGCGGCGAAAGCCGATCGCGATCTCTGGGTCGGACAGAGCGCCAAAAACCCGCACGCCGCCGCGCATTTCGGCCAATACGCGTTCAAGCCGTTGAGCCCGCTGGCGCTCGCCGACCCCGGAGTCGACGCCTATGTCGGCTCGGCGGTGTGGCTCGAGGCGCATAAGCAGAACGAGACGCAGTTCAAACAGGCGCGACGGCGGCGTCGGCGCGCGTCTCGGCTCGCTTTCGCTCGCTTTCATTCTACAGACGATCGCGCCGCTCATCGTCATCCTGATGGGCTTTGCGAGCTTCTCAGGCGAACGCGAAAGCGGCACGCTGAAACAATTGCTCAGCGTCGGCGCGCGACCGCGCGACATTCTCGCCGGCAAGGCGCTCGCACTGATCGGCGCGAATTTCGCGCTGCTGGCGCCCGCCTTCATTGGCGCGGCGCTCGCCCTGTTCTTCTTCGTCGATCGCGAGCGCCTTTCGCTCGTCGATCAAATCCTTCGTCTCGGCGCTCTTGGCGCCGCTTACGCGGTCTATCTCGCCGGGTTCGCGTTCCTTGCGCTCGGCGTTTCGGCGCTCGCCAGAAATTCGCGCGCGGCGCTTGTCACGCTGCTCGCCTTCTGGCTCGCCAATTCCTTTCTCGCGCCGCGCCTCGCGACGGACGCCGCCCGGGCTTTCGCGCCGACGCCGACATGGCAGGAATTTCGCGCGGGCATCGCACAGGACAAGGCGAAGACATTCGGCCATGATGAAAGCCATCCCGCCTTCGTCGCTTTCCGCGACGATACGCTCAAGAAATACGGCGTCGCACGCATCGAGGATCTACCGGTCAGCTTCCGAGGCCTTGCGCTGCGCAAGGACGACGAGAGCGGCTATCTGATTTTCGACCGCCATTTCGGCGCCCTGCAGTCGGCCTTCGACCGTCAGGACGCCTTGCGCGCCGCGCCCGGTTTCCTGTTTCCGCTGCTTGCGCTGCGGCCGATTTCGATGGCCTTCGCAGGCGTGGACAGTCGCAGCCAGTTCGACTTCGCGACGAGCGCCGAGGCGCATCGGCGCGACATTCAGAACGAGGTCAGCGACAACATCATCCATTTCGCCCACGATAATAATTACGTCGCGGGACCGGAACTGTGGCGCAAGATCGCCGCCTTCACCTATCGCGCGCCCGGCGCCGGCTTCGCGCTCGATCACAGCATGCTGCCGATCGCCGCGCTTCTCGGCTGGCTCGCATTTGCAGGCGTCTTCGCGCTCTTTGCTGCGCGCCGCTTGCGGCCGGTGTAGGGGCGCCGATGTCTTCCGCTTTTCTCGCCGGCTTGCGTTTTGAAACGCGCATGATGCGTCGCGACGGGGCGGTCTGGTTTGCGCTCCTGGTTTTGGCGGGCGTCACGCTGTTCGCCCTCGCCATGGGATCGGCGCGGGTCGCGGCGCAGCAGGCGGCGATCGCCGCCGCGCGCGCCGACGAAACGCAGCGCATCGCGAACCTTGAGAAGACGCTGGCGCAATTGCAGCAGGCCGACGCGTCCGGAAAGCCGGCGCCGGAGCCGCCGCCCTATCGCGATCCGCGCAACGCCGCCTTCATGGGCGGCGGGCCCGCCGCCACGGTCGCCGCGCTCGAGCCCGCCGCCTTGGCGCTTGTCGCGACGGGGCAGAGCGATCTTCTTCCAGCCGCGGTCCGGGTAACCACCGGCTCGAAGGACGGCTTTCTCTTCGCCGACGAGATCGACAATCCCGCCAATCTGATGTCGGGCGCGACCGACCTCGCCTTTGTCGTCGTCTTCGTCTATCCGCTCGTCATTCTGGCGATGGCCTTCAATCTTCTCGCCGGCGAACGCGAGCAGGGAACTTTGGCGATGACGCTCGCCTCGGCGCGCCGGCCGGGCGCTGCGCTCGCCGGCAAGCTGATCGCGCGCGTCGCCGCGCCGATCGCCGCGACGCTGCTCGCCGTCGCTGCGGGCGTATGGATCTTCGCCGGCTGGGAGCGCGTCGCCTCGCCGGGCTTCGCCGCTCTGGCGATCGCGATTCTGCTCTACGGCCTGTTCTGGGCGGCGCTTGCGGCGGCGGTCGACGGGCTCGGCCGGGGCTCCGCCTTCAACGCGCTGACGCTGATCGGCGCGTGGGTGGCGATCACCATGATCCTGCCCGCTGCGATCAACAGCCTCGCCGCTTTCGCCCATCCGGCGCCGTCGCGCATTGAGATGGTGCTGGCGGCGCGCGCCGCTTCGACTGACGCCGACAAATCGCGCGACGCCGCGCTCGCGCGCTACGCCGACGAACATGGCGGCGGCAAGCCTGCGGGCGCCTCCCAGGAGATGACGCTGCGCCGCCTGGCCACGCAGGAGGCGGCCTTTCGGCGCGTCGAGGCGATCGTCGCCGAACATGACGCGCAGCTTGCGCGCCAGCGCGACATGGCCGACAGGCTCGGCTATCTTTCGCCCGCCTATCTGACCTATGCCGCGATGGCCGACATCGCCGGCGCCGGAGAAAAGCGTTATCGCGCCTTTCTCGACCGCATCCGCGCCTTTCATGTCGATTGGCGCGAGTTCTTCCTGTCCCGCGCCAGGGCCGGCGCGTCGCTGTCGGCGCAGGATTACGCGGCAATGCCAAAATTCACGCAGGCGGATGAAGAATTGGCGGGCCGCCCGCCGGCCGGGCTCGCCGGTCCGCTCATCGGCGTCGCGCTGCCGGCTTTGCTGCTCGCGGCGTTCGCCGCGTTTGGCTATCGCCGAGCCGCGCCAAGATAAAGCATGGTCGTTAGCGCGAAGGATTGACCTCCAGCCGAAATTTCTCAGAACCGCGCTTGCAAAAAGTTCAACGGGAAAAATCTTGAGCCTTGCACGACGAAAGGGACGCCCGCCTATTTGTCGGCTTTCGTTTTTTTGGCGGTAAGGTCTGAGGGTTTCAGCGAAAGAAACACATCCGGCGTTTTCCATGTGCCCGGAAGATGTTTATTCGCCCATTTGCAAACGGCTTGCATTACGGGCAACAGTTCGGCGCCTTTCCGCGTCAGCGCGTAGTCATATCTGATCGGATGTTGCTGATAAGCGCGCTTCTTAATAAGGCCGAACTCCTCCAATCGTAAAAGCCGATCTGTCAACACGTTCGTCGGAATCCGTTCGGGCGATTGAGAAAAATCTCCGAACCGCGTTTTCCCCATTGCAAGGTCGCGCATGACGACGAGCGTCCATCGGTCGCCAAAAATATCGAGAGAAGTGGCTATCGGGCATCCCGATCTGAGTTTTTTCAAGGCGCGCGCCATTTGGCTGATGGTGACTTGCAAATCACAAGTGACACCTCTAATCTAGATGGGAAAGGCGCACATTTGAGGGGAAAATCCAATGCCAGAACCTTTCCAAGGCCGCTGTCTTTGCGGCGCTGTCCATTATACGTGCAACGCCGATCCTCTCATGTCCGGTCATTGCCAGTGCGCGGACTGCCGTAAAAGCAGCGGGACAGGCCATAGCTCGCATCTCGCTGTTCCTCGGCCCTCGGTGAGCGTATCGGGCGAAGTAGCCATCTACGACAAGGCGGCTGATAGCGGTCATATCGTCTCGCGCGCTTTCTGCCCTCGCTGCGGCGCGCCGATATATTCGCTGAACGACGCAATGCCAGAATTGATTTTCCTCAGGGCGTCGAGTCTCGACGACCTCGAAGTGTTTAAACCTCAAATGATCGTTTACGCGAGCCGCGGCGCTTCTTGGGATATCTTTGATACAAATTTGCCGCGCTTCGAAAAAATGCCGCCCGCAATGCAAGGCTAGCCCGCAATGGCGTCCGACCCAGTGCTTGTTGAGCGATTGCGATCTGTCCTCGCGCATCACCGGCGCATCGAAGCGCGCCGCATGTTTGGCGGCGTTTGCTTCACTCTGAACGGCAACATCTGCGTCGGCGTCCACAACAAAAGCCTCATTCTCCGTGTCGGCGAAACGCGCGCCAAGGAGTTACTGGCCCGGGAAGGCGTCAAGCCTATGGACCTGACCGGCAAGGTCATGAAGGGATGGGCCACGATACTCCCCGAAGGCATTCGGACCGATGCTCAGCTTTCCGGCTACGCGCAACTCGCGATCGATTTTGTTGAAACGCTGCCGCCCAAATAGCCCGCATTTTTGCAATTTCGCTTGGCGGGCGCCGGCGTGGCGAACACGCCTTCGTCAAATCGGCCCGCGCCGACTTGGCGCGGGCGCGGCGGAGCGCCATAACCTTCTCTCCCCGCGCGAATATCCAGCGCGCTCCCAAAACGCCGGGTTTCATGCCTCACTCGCCCGAGCCCGCGCCAAGGGGCGCGCGTCACGCCTTCCTCCGCTTCTGGCTCGGGCTGCTCGCGACCATCATTGTCGCGGGCGGCGCAGCTCTGGCCGCCTTGGCAGTCCTTGGGGTGGGTGAAGCGCTGTCGCTGCTGCGCCGCCTGCCGGCGCCGACTCCAGAGACCGCCGCCGTCACGGCGATTTTTGCGGCGACCTATCTCGTGCTGGCGATCGGCAAGCTGCCCTATTACCGACTCGATCGCGCCGGCGGCGCCCTGCTCGGCGCGAGCCTGATGATCGGCGTTGGCGCCTTGAGCCTCGACGAGGCCTATCGCGCCATCGATTTCGACGCCATCACGCTGCTGCTCGGCATGATGATTGTCGTCGCCAATCTGCGCCTTTCCGGATTCTTCCGCCGCGCCGCCGATTGGCTGGCGCAGATCGCGCGTCGTCCGATCTTTCTGCTCGTCGCCATCGCCGCGACGACCGGCTTCTTCTCCGCCTTCCTCGTCAACGACGCGATCTGCCTCGTGATGCCGCCGCTGATCGTCGATCTGACGCAGCGCCTCAAGCGCGATCCAACGCCTTATGTTCTGGCGATCCCGCTCGCCTCCAATGTCGGCAGCGTCGCGACGATCACCGGCAATCCGCAAAACATGATCATCGCCGGCGCCGCCAAACTCTCCTATGGCGAATTCGCCGCGGCGCTGTGGCCGATCGCCGTCAGCGGCGTCGCGCTGACGATCGTTCTCGTGGCGATCGCCTTTCCAAAGGAATTCCTCTCGCGCGAAAAACTCGCGCCGATCGCGCCGGCGCCCCGGCCCTATCACGCGGCGCTCGCCTCAAAGGCGCTGCTGATCACGGCGGCGATGATCGCATTCTTTTTCGCTGGCGTGCCGCCGGCGAAGGCGGCGATCGTCGCCGGCGGCCTGCTGCTGCTCACGAGACGCATCGGCTCGAAGAAAATTTATAATGAGATCGACTGGCCGCTGCTGCTGATGTTCGCAGGATTGTTCATCGTCGTCGCCGCCTTCGACAAGGCAGTGCTGACGCCGGGCGAGGCGGCGGGCTTCGACCGGCTGCGCCTCGACCAGGCGCCGACGCTCGCCCTGGTTTCGGCTGTCCTTTCGAATATCGTCAGCAATGTGCCGGCGGTTCTCGCGATCAAGCCCTTCATCGGCGGATTGAGCGATCCAAAGCGCGCCTGGCTAATCGTCGCCATGGCCTCGACGCTCGCCGGCAATTTCACCCTCGTCGGCTCCATCGCCAATCTCATCGTTGTCGAGCGCGCGAAGTCGCTCGGTGTGACCATCGGCTTCTGGACCTATTTCAAGGTCGGCGCGCCGCTGACCTTGGCGACGATCGCATTGGGGCTTTGGAGGCTCTGAGGACCTACGCCTCCTCCTCGCTTTCCTCGGCGGCGCGGCCGGAGATACGCCGTCGCGCGTGCTCGCGTCTGATCTTGGTGTTGCGCTCCGCCTGCCGCGCCCGCGCCTTGACGTCCGACGGCTGCAGCAGCTTGCGGAATTCATCGCGCTTCTCATGGATCGAGGCGATGACATAGCCCATCGGCACGCCGATATCGACGAGCACGGTTTCGGCGAGCTGAAGGCTCGCTTCGATCGTCTCGGGAATGGCGTCGGTGGCGCCGAGCTTATAAAGCTCGGTGGCGTGACCCGCGTCGCGGGCCCGCGCGACGATCGTCAGATCCTTGCGGATGTCATGAGCGAGACCGACGATCTCGCCGGTGGCATGGGCGTTTTCGATCGTCACGACGAGCGCGCGCGCCTGCTCTAGGCCGCAGCGCATCAGAAATTCGCGCCGCGTGGCGTTGCCCCAATAGATTTCGACGCCGTCCTCGCGCGCGGCGGTCACGAGCGTCACGTCGCTTTCGATGGCGACGAAGGGAACGTCGTGGCGCTTCAGCATGTCGCCGACGAGACTGCCGATCCTGCCGAAACCGACGATGACGACGCGGTTCCCCGCGATTTCGGCCGTCGGCGCGAGCTCGGCGTAAAGCTGTTCGTCTTCCGCTTCCGTCGCCGGCGGCAGAGCGCCGCGCCGAGGCGCCCGAGCCAGGGAATGGCGAAAATGGTGATTGTGACGACGATCATGGCGTCGGCGCCATTGTGGCCGGGCAGCACGCCGACCGCCATGGCCGAGGTCAGCAGCGCGAAAGCGAATTCGCCGCCGGGGGCCAGCAGCAGCGCCGCCTCCGTCGCGGGGCGCCAGTCGATGTCGAAGAGACGCGCCAGCGCGAAGATGATCACGCCCTTAATGGCGATCAGCCCCGCGGCGTAAACGAAGATCGGCAGCGGGTCGGCGGCGACGGCGCCGATGTCGAGCCCGGCGCCGACGGAAACGAAGAAGAGTCCGAGCAGCAGGCCCTTGAACGGCTCGATCGTCACCTCGACCTCGCGCCTGAATTCGGTCTCCGCGAGCAGCAGGCCGGCGATGAAGGCGCCGAGGCCCATCGAGAATCCGGCGGCGGCCGACAGCGCCGCCTCGCCGATGACGACGAGAAGGCAGGCGGCCATGAACAGTTCGGTCAATTGGGCGGCCGCGACCATGCGAAACAGCGGGCGCAGCAGCAGCCGTCCGATGAAGATCAACGCGCCCATGGCGATGACGGCGCGCCCGAAGGCCCATGCCGCCTGTTCGGCGGTGAAGCCGCCGTTCTTGGCTTCGGCGAGCGCCGACACCAGAAACAGCGCCGGGGCGACGGCGAGGTCCTGCAGCAGCAGCACCGAAAAGGCGACGCGCCCCGAGGTTTTATTGAGCCGCCGCGCTTCGGCGAGCACCGGCAGGACCACGGCGGTTGACGACATGGCGAGCGCAAGGCCGATCAGAATCGCCGGTCCGACCTGGACGTGAAAATAATAGTGGCCCACGGCCGCGAGCACGCTCGCGCAGATCACGACCTGCGCCAGTCCCAGACCGAAAACGAATTTTCGCAGGCGCACAAGTCGCTCCCACGACAACTCCAGGCCGATCATGAACAGCAGGAAGACGAGTCCGAATTCGGCGAGATCGGAAAGGCCCTCGCCATTGGCGATGGTGAAATAGCGCGCCCATTCGTGGTCTTTCGCGAATTGGCCGAGGCCGAACGGCCCAAGCGCCGCGCCGGCGAAGAGAAAGCCGAGCACGGGCGAAACCTTGAGGCGGTGAAAGAGCGGGACGACGACTCCCGCCGTGGCGAGGAAGACCAGCGCCTCGCGATAGGTTTCAAGATGAAAAGTTCCGCTCATGCCGCCTCGTCGCCCCCGCGCGTCCGCTTGGATGTTAAATGGATCACACGGCGATCGGCGACGAAGACAGCAAGAGTCGCGCCGCCAGGCGCGCTTTGGGACGAAGCCCAACAGGCGCAACCCTGGCGCTCATCGCGAAATCGATCCGATTGACGGGATGAACTCTATCTGATTCGGCGGGCGTGTCGTGCGCCGACGGCGCGGCGGCTCGGACTATTCGTCGGCGGCTTTGGCGCCTCCCGAAGAAGCCGTCGCGCGTCGCCAGGTCTCGCCCTTGCAGAGCACGCCCCACAGACATCCCTTGAGAGTCAGTTCGTTGGCGGACTTCAACGTGATGACGCCGTCATAGACGTTGCCGTCTTTGGCGTTATACAGCTTGCCGCGCCATTCCTTGGGGCCGCTCTTCGTCGCGCCGCGCAGAATGACCGTGCCGATCGCGTGCTGGTCCTCGGCGTTGCGAACCGAAATCAGCTTGGCGCAGAGCAGGCCGCCGCAGTCATAGAAGCTGAATTGCTGACCGGCCTCGGGCCGCAGCCAGGTTCCGTAGGGTTCGCCGCCGGCAAGAGCGCCGGGCGCGCCGGCGAGCGCAAAAAGCGCCGCGGCGGCGAAGCCTCGCCGCCAGGGAAGATCGAAGACGCTCCGACTCTTCATTCGATCGCTCCATTGGTTTGAGGCGACGAAGTTAGAGCAAGTTCCGAAAAAGTTGACAGACTTTTTCGATCAGAACTTGCTCCAGCCTGTTAACTTGGCGCGATTTCTTATCGATCAGACGGTTCCGTCTGATCGGAAAGCGCGCGTGAGGCTTACGCCGCTTGTTGTCGAATCTTCGGCGCTCGTCGGGTCGCATTACGTCGGCGTGACCTGAGCCGAACGCGATCAGAGCCCTAGCAGCCGCTCATAGACCGCCAAGGTGGCGCGTTGCATCTCCTCCACCGAGAAGCGCTCATGAGCATTTCGCCGCGCACGCATCGCCAGTTCGTCGCGCGCCGAGGCTTTCATGCTGAGCGCCTCGGCGATGGCGTCCGCCAGCGCGACGGGATCGCCGGGCGGCGTCCGCCAGCCGGTGGCGAGATGGCGCGGAACCTGCGGCGGCGCCAAAATGATTTCGGGCGCGGCGCCGATGTCGGAGATGATCGCCGGCGCGCCCATCGCCTGCGCCTCGACGGCGATGCGGCCGAAGGCCTCCGGCTCCGTCGCCGGCGCGACGATGACGGCGGCGGCGAGATAGGCGGCGGGCATGTCGTCGCAATAGCCGGCGTTGCGGACGACGCCGCGCAGGCCGGCGCGATCGATCTGCGTTTCGAGGGCGCGGCGAAAGGCGTCGCTGTGCGGGTCGCCGACGAAAACCACGCGCAGATCGGAAACGCCTTCCTTGACCAGACGCTTGGTCGCCTCGAGCAGCACCCCATGGCCCTTGCGCGCCGAAAGCCGTGACGGCAGCAGCACGACGCGATCATGCGGCGCCATGCCCCATTCGGCGCGCAGGCGCTCGACTCGGCGCTGGTCGACGGCGGCGGGCGAGAAGAAGCGCAGATCGGCGCCGCGGGGAACGACGACGACGCGCGACGCGCTTTCCGGATGCAATTGCCGAATGCGCTGCGCGGCAAATTCCGAAATGGCGATGACTGCGTCGCCAGCCGCCATGATGGCGTTATAGCGCTGCTTGATCGCCGACGCGCCGCCATAGGCGCTGTGATAGGTCGTGACGAGCTTCACGCCGGTCTGTCTGGCGGCGTAATAGGCGACCCAGGCCGGCGCGCGCGAGCGCGCATGCACGATGTCGACGCCTTCGTCGCGGATGATCCGCGCCAGTTGCACGGAGTTCAGCGCCATCGCGAAGGGATTCTTCGTCGCCGCTGGAAAGGGCGCCCAGACGCCGCCCTTCGACTGCAATTCGCTGACCATGCGTCCGCCGCGCGAGGCGACGAGGCAGCGCGCCCCGACCCGGCTTAAGGCTTCGGCGACGTCAACCGTGGCGCGCTCCGCCCCGCCCGACTGGAGGTCGGGCACGATTTGCAGGATCGTTCGTCCGGCCAGTCGCTGCTCGGCGGAGACGATCGGGGCGAATTGTTGCGACATCGCTCGGCTAATGCGCGCCTCGGACAGAATCGTCCGGCCCCCGCATTCTGTTGCGAATTTCTTTACCAACTATGAGCAGAACGCTTATTTTCAATAAAGACGCCTCGTTAGACCCCAATCGGACCCGCTTGCCGGACGCACTCGACTTCCTCGATATTCCCAATCCGGCCGGCGGCGCCTGGCGCATCGCCCGCCGTTTGCGTCCCGCCACGGCGGAGGGCGCAAACGCGCCCGGCCTTGTCTGGCTCGGCGGTTTCGCCTCCGATATGGACGGAACCAAGGCGAATTTTCTGGACGAATGGGCGCGATCGCGCGGGCGCAGCTTTCTACGCTTCGACTATTCCGGCCACGGCCGCTCGGAGGGGCGTTTCGAGGACGGCTCGATCGGCGACTGGCTGGAGCAGAGCGCGGCCGTCTTCGAGCGCTCGACGCAGGGGCCGCAGATTGTGCTGGGCAGTTCGATGGGCGGCTGGATAGCGCTGCTGCTGGCGCGCCGGCTCGCCGAAAAAGGCGAAAGCGCCCGGCTCGCCGGGCTCATCCTCCTCGCCCCGGCGGTCGACTTCACCGAGGCGCTGATGTGGGAAGGCTTCGACGAGGCCACACGCCGCGAACTCATGGAGACGGGCGTTTTGCCGGCGAAGGAGCCGGATCACGGGCCGGTCACGCGACGGCTCATCGAAGAGGGGCGCCATCATCTGATGCTCGGCGGCCTCATTCGGGCGCATGCCCGCGTGCATATTCTGCAGGGCATGCGCGATGATGCCGTGCCCTGGCGCCACGCGCTGACAATCGTCGAACATCTGAACGCCGACCCCGTGACTCTGACCTTCATCGCCGACGGTGACCACCGGCTGTCGCGGCCCGAAGACCTCGCGCAGCTCGCCGCCGCCGTCGAGACGATGAGCGCGCCGCCGCCGGGCGAGCCGCCGCCCACGCTTTTCGATTGAGGGGGCGGGCGTCGATGGGCGTTCGCGTCGTCGGCTATCTCCCTGCTAAGCTCAGTACAAGGTCGACGCCGCCATGGGATTTGGAGAGGCAATAGCCTACCCAATAGCAAAAGCGCTCTACGTCGCTGTTGGCGATGGAGAGACCTTCGCGCTGACGGCTTTGGCTGCGCTCGGGCTTTTGTATTTGATCGTTCGCTTCATGAGAAAACGGAACGCGCCGCCGTCCTGACGGCGAGGAGCGTTGAGCGTGAGCCCGTACCAGCGAAGGCCGTGAGCGCGCCAAGGCGCGAGGCGTTCACATGGGCCGACCCCCTGCACTCACGCCGTACCGGCGCGAGGAGGCGTTGCGCAATCTTGCCAAAGGCAAGGCCACGCAAACCGACATCGCGCAGCGGCTCAATGTCAGCCGGAGCACGATTTCGAGGCCGGTGTGATCTCACTCACGCCGGTGTTGTATTCGAGAAGGCACGAGCAGTGACAAGAGTGGCTCAGAAACGGTTAGAGCGGTTTTTCGTCGAAGAAGCTATTCGCTCGCTGGGAGTCAGTTGGACTATCCATGAGGAACTTGATCCGCCTGATTTTATTATTGCGGATGGTACTCACCATTTTGGACTCGACGTTGCCGACATTTTCGGTGGCGCTCAAAATGTGTCTGGCTCTGTGATGAAGCGAGCCGAGTCCGACACGCAAAAGCAGCTAAATAATCTCCTCCGCCAGTATGAAAATCAAACTGGCGTCAGTCTTTGTGTCAAATTCTTGGGACGCATCACGCCTGATGCCTTGGCGAGGGTGGTGCCTGAACTGGTTGCTCGTAACCTAGCGGTGGAATCTATTGGCTATCAGACGACCCTTGAAATTCTGGTCGGATTTGAGGCTCCGATGAAATTGTACGTGACTAAAAGCTATCGATCGGATTGGTTTGCGATGAATGACCGGATCGGATTTGTGATGCCGAATCCAGACTCGTTCATTGCGGGGGAGATCGCGAAAAAGAGTAAAAAGCTTGCGAAGTATAAATCACGCGTCGGAGATGATGTCCGCCTTCTGCTTGTCGCGAATGGCGTTCAAAACAGCGGAAAAATCGGGCATAACACGGACAGCGCGTTTGACTTCCACGGCTTTAAAGCAGTGTACTTTTTTCCCTATCCTGAAAAAGCTCTGGTCCTACGTGAGGCAACGTATTCGTGATTGGAATTGAAGCGGTCGGCTAAAGCCTAGACCTTTCGCAATGCAGCGGATCACCCGCGCCGCTCGCTCTCAAGAATCTGCAACGTAGTCGCCATTGGCAGAAACATCCGCCGCGCTTCGTCGGGAATTGGAGCGAAGCCGTTCGCTGCGTAAAAGGCGCCTGCGTGTTCGTCTTTTGCGTCGACGATCAGCGCGTAAGCGCCGATAGAAGAGCTTTCCGTGCGGATGATGGCGTCGGCGATGAGGGCGCGGCCGAGTCCAAGCCCTTGCCCCTGTCCCTGGCGTTTCGTCGCGACCGTCAGCCGGCGGATCAGCGTGGCCGGCGGCACCGGATAGCGGGGCAGCTTTTTCGTCTCACAGCGGGCGGCAGCCAGGCGCCCGCGCCGCCGCAGGCCTTCGAACTCGGGTTAATTTCAGCCCACTTTCAGCCGTCATCGCCGGGCTTGTCCCGGCCACCCACGCCCGACAATCGCGAAATGTTTCGCGCGGAGACGGCATGTCCGGCTCATGTTTTGACATTTGCCGCGCGTCATCGCGTGGATGGCCGCGACAAGCGCGGCCCTGACGCGGCGAGATGAAGCCTCCTTAACCTGGATTCGAAGCCCTGGGCGTCGCCGCGCGGCGCTTGACACCTTCCCCCGCCCCATCGATGTTGCCGAACGAATTGTTCGGCATATCGAACGCTTGGGAAGATCGCTTGTCCATAATGTCAGAGGCGCGGCCCATCTGCGGCGAGGGCTTCGCCCCGAAAACCGTTGTTTTCGAGCCCGACTGCCCGCTGTCGACCGACGGGGGCGGCCGCATCGCGCCGCTCGCCATCGCCTACGAGACCTATGGCGCGCTCAACGCCGCGCGCAGCAACGCGATTCTGCTCTGTCATGCGCTCACCGGCGACCAATATGCCGCGGGCGTTCATCCCGTCACCGGCAAGCCCGGCTGGTGGGAGGCGATGGTCGGGCCCGGCAAGCCTTTCGACACGGATCGCTACTTCCTGATCTGCTCCAATGTCGTCGGCGGCTGCATGGGCACGACCGGCCCCTCCTCGATCAATCCCGCGACCGGCAAGCCCTACGGGCTCGACTTTCCGGTCGTCACGATCCGCGACATGGTGCGGGCGCAGGCGATGCTCATCGACCATCTGGAATCGAGACGCCGTTTTGCGTCGCCGGCGGTTCGATGGGCGGCATGCAGGTGCTCCAGTGGGCGGCGAGCTATCCGACGCGGGTATTTTCGGCCATGCCGACCGCGACCGCCGCCAAACATGCCCAGAACATCGCTTTTCACATGAGGTCGGCCGCCAGGCGGTGATGGCCGATCCGGACTGGCGCTCGGGACGCTATCAGGAGCAAGGCGTGCGGCCCGGAGAGCCGGCCTCGCGGTGGCGCGCATGTCGGCGCATATCACCTATCTCTCGGAAGCGGCCTTGCAGCGCAAATTCGGCCGCAAGCTGCAGGACCGCAGCGCGCCGACCTTCTCCTTCGACGCCGATTTTCAGGTCGAGAACTATCTACGCTAACAGTCTCGCCTTCGTCGAGCGCTTCGACGCCAATTCCTATCTCTTCGTGACCCGCGCCTGCGACTATTTCGACCTCGCCGCCGATTACGGCGGTTCGCTGGCGATGGCGTTCAAGGACACGAAGACGCGCTTTTGCGTCGTCTCCTTCACGTCCGACTGGCTCTATCCGAATGGATCTGCGCGCCATCGTTCATGCGCTCAACGCCGGCGGCGCCTCGGTGTCTTTCGTCGAAATCGAATCAGACAAGGGACATGACGCCTTCCTGCTGCATGAGCCGATGTTTATCGCGACGACGCGCGGCTTTCTCGACTCGGCCGCGGCGGCGCGCGGCCTTGCGGCGCACGGAGCCGCGAAATGAACATTGCGCCGCCAGCTGCGCGGCCTGCGCCGCCGCTCGATCAACCGCGACTCGATCTCGCCCTGATCGCGGAGATGGTCGCGCCCGGCGCGCGCGTTCTCGACGTCGGCTGCGGCGACGGCTCCTTGCTGCAGCTTCTTGCGCAGAAAAAAGGCGTCGACGGCCGCGGCGTCGAACTCTCGCAGCGTGGCGTCAACGAATGCGTCGCCAAGGGACTGTCGGTCATTCAGGGCGACGCCGACACGGACCTCGCCGACTATCCGGACGACGGCTTCGATTATGTGATTCTCTCGCAAACGCTGCAGGCGACCAGGCGGCCGCGCGAAGCGCTCGCCAATATGTTGCGGATCGGAAGACGGGCCATCGTCTCATTTCCGAATTTCGGCTATTGGCGGGTGCGCGCCCTGCTCGCCTTTACCGGCCGCATGCCGGTGACCGGCCACCTTGCCTATCGCTGGCACGACACGCCGAACATTCATCTTTGCACCATGCGCGATTTCGTCGAACTCGTCGACGAACTTGGCGCGCGGATCGAGCGCGGCGTCGCCTTGGACCGCGCCGGCGCGCCGATTCGCTTCGACGCTCCCTGGTGGGTGTGGAATCTCTTCGGCGAACAGGCGGTCTTTCTGTTGGAGCGCGGCGGCGAGCCGACCTGACCCATGCGACGGTTTGTCCCGCGTCGCTTGTCTTCCGCCCTGTGACGGTTCGCGTTAGCCTTCCGGTCGGCGGCAATATGCCAAATGCGCAGGAGGAAGCGGCGGCGCCTCCGCTTCATTGTCGCGTCATTCGTTGAATGACGCGCCCGATCTGCTGCGCCTCGGAAGGATGCGCGAGCTTGACGATCGATACCTCTCCAGCGGCGCAAGGCTACGGCGCCGGCCAGCGAAAGGGACGGGCCGTTCGGCGCGCCTCTCGGCCCGCGGGCCCGGGAGAGCTCCGCAAAGCGCTGCTCTTTGCGGACATTGACGGAGGGACCTTATCGCGGCTCTCCGCCGACGTCAGGATCGAATCGCTCCAGGACGGCGACGTACTTTTCCGTCAAGGCTCTGGCGTCGCACACCTCTCGTTCGTTCTGAGCGGCTATGTGAAGCTGACGCGCATCGCGTCTTCCGGACGCCAGACTCTCATCGGCATTCGCTCGGAAGGTGAAATGATCGGCGAGGCGCCGATCGGAGCCGATGAGATCCACACGGTCTCCGCTGAATCGGTCGGCGCGGCAAGAGTGCTCAAGCTGCCCGCTCCGCGCTTCGCTCGGCTGCTCAAGGAATCGCCTGCGCTGTACGCCGCCGTCATGCGCGACTCCAAGGCGAGCATCGCGCGCCTCGTCGGCGAAATCGAGGCCCTCAAGAGCCAGAACGCCGATCAGCGACTGGCGCATTTCATACTTTCGCTCTGCCCGCCTGGCGAAGATCGCTGCCGCTTCCGCCTGCCCTATGACAAGCGCCTGATCGCCGCGCGTCTTGGCGTGAAGCAGGAAACCCTGTCGCGCGCCTTCGCCAAACTCCGCGCCCATGGCGTGCGCACCGAGACGCGCAACGTGCAGGTCGAAAGCGTCACGCATCTTGCGGACCAGTGCGACCGGCTCGGTCGGCGCGCTGGCCTAGCCTTCGGCCGCAGCGACGCCGAGAAGCGCCACGACGCAGCTTAGAGCAAGTTCCGAAAAAGTTGACGGACTTTTCGATCAGAACTTGCTGCAGTTTATTGATTTGCCGCGATTTCTTATCGATCAGACGGTTCCGTCTGATCGATAAGCGCGCTAGCGCCCGTCCGGCGAAAACACGGGAACGGAGGTTTTTCGCGTGGAGCGCGCCCTAAATTTTTGAGATCGATCGATTTATCTGAACTTGGCCGTTCTCCCCCAATTGCAGCGCGTCCGTCTGCCTCCTCTTTTTTCCAACGCGCATTCACGACCGCGCAAATGGCGGATAGACTTGTCGCCGTCGACTGAACGCCTGCGCCGCAAATTCGTCGGAGGCTCGTCGTCAATTGCGTAGATTAAATTTATCGGAGGAGTCGCCATGATCGCCTGCAAGACTGTTGGATTGATCTTCCTGTCCGCCCTCGCGTCGACCGCGGCCCATGCGGGGGCGAGCAACGGCTCGAGCGCGCTGGCGCTTTCGGCGATCGTCGGGGAATTGTCGCCTCAAACGAGCGCCTTCGACAAAAAGCTTCTGGCAAATTATTTCGGCGGCCATGCGAACGCGCCGCACCCCAAAAATCTGCGCATCGCGGTCAAGGCCGACGCCGTCGACTGTCGCGCCGGCAATGTCGACATCACGTCCCGCGGCTGCGAACTGACGTTCGGCGCCAAGAAGATCGAATTGAGCGGCCGCAAGGCGAATGAACTCTACGCGACCTTGATCGAGAACGGCGTCGTGGCGGAAGGCGCCGCCGGCTCGTCGCACGCGTCGGTCACGGCGCTCGACTGCATCGTCGACGCCGACGAGGTCGCTGAAAAAGCCGGCGGCGGCGCACGCTGCGCATTTACTCCCTGAGAGACCGGGCGCGCGCTTGTCTTTGGCGCAGCTTTGGTCGAGAAGGCGCGGTCAGGGACAGGAGTTCGAGGATGGCTGCGCCGGGCGTCACGGTTTTTGTTTGCGTCTCATGCCGCAGCGGCGACGACGCCGACGCCCGCCCCGGCGCGCTCCTCTTAGCGGCGCTGCGCGCGCGGCTCAATGAGCGCAATCTCGATATCGCCGTCGAACCCGTCGAATGCCTCGCGGTGTGCAAGCGCCCGGCGACGGTGGCCTTCGTCGGCGTCGGCAAATGGACCTATGTGATCGGCGACCTCGACGGCGTCGGTCACCTCGACGAATTGATCGACTCGGCGCAAAGCTTCGCGGCGACGGACAATGGCATCGTCGCCTGGAAAGACAGGCCTACCTGTTTCAAGAAGGGCGTCGTGTCGCGCACGCCGCCAGTTTCATAGAAGCGACGCATTTTCTACGCCGAACCGGCATCCACTTCGGCGGAAAATGCTCCCGACGCTATTTCGCCGCGCGCGCTCGATTTATCGCTTCGTTGATCAGGTCGCGCGCTTCGGCGGCGTCGCCCCAACCGGCGACCTTGGCCCATTTGCCGGGTTCGAGATCCTTGTAGTGGATGAAGAAATGTTCGATCCGGCGCCAGGTCATCTCCTGGAGGTCGGTATAATTCTCGACGTCGACATAGCGTTGCGTGAGCCGCGCCGAGGGCACGGCGACGATTTTTTCGTCGCCGCCTGCTTCGTCCGTCATGCGCAGCACGCCGATGGGCCGGACCGCGATGACCGCGCCCGGCGCCACCGGACGCGTATTGGCGACAAGCACGTCGCAGGGATCGCCGTCCTCGGAAAGCGTGTGCGGAATGAAGCCGTAATTGCCGGGATAGCGCATCGCCGTATAGAGGAATCGATCGACGAACAGCGTGCCCGAGGCCTTGTCGAGCTCATATTTGATCGGTTCGCCGCCAAGCGGCACCTCGACGATGACATTGACTTCATGCGGCGGGTTGGCGCCGATCTGTATGGCGTCGAGACGCATTCAAGGCTCCGATGAGACTGCGGGCGCGGCGAGGATATTTGGCCGCTTGATGCTGATTGCCATTAAAGCGAAAGCGCTGCGCGGCATGCGGCGGCGTTCCTGCCCCGAGCTGTCGCCGGCGCTCAGCGCACGGGCGCCGAAACGAAGCCGAAGGCGACGCGGGTCAGCATGTCCGCGCCGAATCGTTCCTCGGCGCGGCGCACCGTCTGTCCCCCGAGGCTGCGATAAAAGGCGAGAGCCTTGTCATTGTCCGCGAGCGCCCAGACGATGGTGGAGAGATAGCCGTGCTCGGCGAGTTCGCGACGCGTCGCGTTGAACAGCCGCCTCCCGAAGCCCAAGCCCTGCTGCTCCGGGGCAAGGTAGATTTCGAAGATTTCGCCGGAATAGGGCATCGACGGCACACGGTTTCGGCCATAGGTCGAGTAGCCGACGATGTCCTCGTCAAAGTCGAGCACCAGCAGGCCGGTGCCGCGCACGATCGCCGAATGCCACCAATTGGGGCCGCGGCGGGCGATCATCCGCTCAAGCTCCGCGCCCGGGATAACGCCGCGATAGGCGGAGCGCCATGACGCGTCATGAACGCGCGCGATCTGCTCTGCGTCTCCAGGACGCGCGTGCCGGATGGAGAAGGCGGTTTTGACCATGCTTTGAATGTTAGGTCTCCTACATTCGTTTCGGCAAGAGCCATAAGCGTTTCGGCGGCAAAAATTGTTGGCCGGTCGAGAGGCTCATGCATTTGGCTTAGAGTCGCCATTTTCGCCAGATATGAAAAGCGGCGACGCGGCGCTTGCGGCGCGGGGCGCTCTTGCGCTATTCTCGCGATTGATTGCGGCCAAGCGCCGCCGGATTGGGAAGAGATCGTTGCCTCACGCAACCGCCTCTGCGACTGACGCTGCGACGCCTTCGCGCGCGCGCGGATTCGCTTGCCTGCCTTCCCTGCCGCTTTTCGGCCTGCTGCTTCTTAGTCGCCCCTGAGCGCCCGACGGGCTCGCGCCCAGGCCTTCAGGGGACATGTCACGCAGTCGCCGACAAGAGCCCCTGAGGGGCGCAATGCAGGATTTCAAAACCGATGAGCCATAAGCAACAGCCCGGCGCCGTCGCGAATAACGACGAGCGCGTCATGATTTTCGACACCACCTTGCGCGACGGCGAGCAATCGCCAGCCTCCATATTTCTCGAAGAGAAGCTCGAGGTCGCCGATCTGCTCGACCAATTGGGCGTCGACATTATCGAGGCCGGCTTTCCGATCGCCAGTCCCGGCGATTTCGAAGGCGATCAGCGAAGTGGCGCAGCGGGTGAAGAACGCCGCCGTCGCCGGGCTGGCGCGCGCTTCGGAAAAGGACATCGACCGCTGCGCCGAGAAGCGCTTGCGGGAAGGCGAAGCGTCCCCGCGCATCCTTCATCCGCCTCGCGGTCCATGAAATACAAGCTCCAGATGGAGCCGGGCGTGTCCTGGAGATGATCTCCGCCTCGGTGTCGCGCGCGCGCAATCGTCGCCGATGTCGGTGGTCGACTGGCCGAAGACGGCGCGCACGGAACTCGATTTTCTCTGCCGCTGCGTGGAAGCCGCGATCAAGGCCGGCGCGACGACGATCAACATTCCCGACACTGTCAGTTACACCACGCCGGCGGAATATGAGCAGCTGTTCCGCACGGTGCGCCAGCGCGTGCCGAATGCCGACAAGGCGATCTTCTCGGTCCACTGTCACGACGATTTGGGACTGGCCGTCGCCAATTCGCTCGCCGGCGTGCGCGGCGGCGCGCGGCAAGGTGGAATGCACGATCAACGGGATTGGCGAGCGCGCCGGCAACGCCCGCGCTCGAAGAAGTCGTAATGGCGATGAAGACGCGCGGCGACGCGCTTGCCATTCTACACCAACATCGACGCCAAGCTGTTGACGCGCGCCTCGAAGCTGGTGTCGGCGGTCACATCCTTTCCGGTGCAATACAACAAGGCGATCGTCGGACGAAACGCCTTCGCGCATGAGCGGCATCCACCGGGACGTATGCTCAAGAATGCGCATACCTGGAGATCATGACGCCGAGAGCGTCAGCGTCTCCAAGACGTCGCTGGTGATGGGCAAGCATTCCCGGTCGTCACGCCTTCCGCGAAAAGCTGAAGGGCTTCTCGGCTATGATCTCGGCGAGAACGCGCTGGAGGATGGGTTAACCGCTTCAAGGATTTGGCCGACCGGAAGAAATTCGTCTACGACGAAGACCCTGGCCGCGCTCGTCGACGACGAGATCGTCAACGCGCATGATCACATCAAGGTCGAGGCGTTGATGGTGATGGCCGGCCACACCTGGTCCGCAGTCCGGCGGCCCTCGCTCGACATCGACGGCCAGAAGCTGACGCATCAGGCGACCGGCAACGGGCCCGTCGGCACGCCATCTTCAACGCGATCAAGGCGCTCGCGCCGCATGACGCGACTCTGGGCGCTTCCAGGTCCACGCGCGTCACCCGAAGGCACCGACGCGCAGGCGGGGGCCGCAAGTGCGTTTACGAAGGCAAAAACGGAAAGTCGGTGACTGGCCGCGGCGCCGATCCCGATGCGCTCGTCGTCGTCTTCTATGTTTCCGCGCTCAACCGGCTGATCGCGAAGCGGGCGCGCACCAAGCCCGAAGCGATGCAGGCGATCGACGTTCTTACGTCCTGAAGAAGTGCCCGCAGTCGCGGCGAAGCGGCAATGTGCAGGCGGCGCAATGAGCGCCCGCCAGCGTCCTTCATGCCGATCCGGAAATTCTACGCGCAGCGATCCCATAATATTTTCGCGGCGTCCCGGCGGTGCCATGTCCAAAGCGACCGGGAAATTTGACGTTCCATAGTAGGTTTGACCGAGGAGATTGTCGGCGTTTACCTGGGCGGTGACATGGGTCGGACAATTCGGCGATGACGCCGCTGGCCCTCACGGTGTCGCGGGCGATAGATAGGTGTTCGCTGGATCAACCCAGGCATTCCCCGACCAGGTGAAGCACTCCGCCGCAACTCAAACGCAAATCGCCGTCGGCGTCACCATTTCAGCCAACGGCCTGCGCCGATGTTGTCCGGCACGGCGGGGAGGCGCTTCCCGACGACAAGCCACGTTCGAACATCGAAGGGATCGTTCGCGGGCAGTGTGGGGCCTTTGATGACATGCGGGCTCGAGGTGAGGTAATTGGCGATAACGCTCCAGTTGTCGTCGAGCTTTCGCGTTACGTCAACTTTCCGCTGAGCTTTCCGGCGTTAAGCAAATCGACGACGAAACCTCTCGGAGTTGCGGGAGCAGTAGGCGCATTCTGCGCCAATTTGTATTCTTGATGTCGCCGAAATAGGCGTGCGTCGCCAGCAAAGCGTACATCGAGGAGTTCGGCTTTTTCGCGCCGCCCTCCCGATGGATCGCCTGCGGGCGCCAGCGGCATTCGAGCGCGTTACGCCGTTGTTCACGCCGAATGATTGCGTGTAATTCCCATAGAACGACATCGCTGGCGTCAGCTGAACCACAAGGCCGACGCGCGCGGACTGAGAAAATGGTCTTTGACGGAAATGCCAAGGGCATTCATCGATCGAGAGCATTATTGACGGAGAACGCCGAATTTGATGTTTTGCGCTGAGCTGAAGGGCGTAGGCATTATCGTAGCGTCCGCCTGAAAGTGCCCGATCGTCAATGGAAATCATGTCTTGAGCGTAGAAACCCACTGCCAATCCTGCTTCCTGATAAAGGCCATTGCCGTTGGCGAAGTCCAGAAACCCGCGAAGGCCGAAAGGCGTATAAATTGGCGCGAAAGCACGTTGATCGATTGCGCTGAGCCGGCCTGATAAGATTTCCGACTTTGTGAGGTGTTGACGTGATCCCGGTTTCAAACAGGACCGCATGCTGAAGTGGACCGGTGTAGAACTTGCCGTTCCAGATCGAACGTTCCGGCGATGCTTCGGATGGCGATCGGTCCCAATTGAGCCACACGGTGGATTGACCGAACGGAAGGTTTGCCGCGCATAGCGGATTTGGCCGCGAGCAAGGGCGGCGCGGTGCATGCAGGAACATGCTGGACTGGATCGAGCGGGTGTTGTTGTACCGAACCGATTTGACGATGTTCAATCTTCGTTGATGTCGTATTTCCAGTCATATCCGGCGAACCGGCGCATGTCGTGGTCCGGATTGTTGACGGTAATGCTCGGATCGGCGAGGTAACGGCTGATCGGGATCGGCGCAGCGTGCATAGCCGATGGCGGGAATATTCGGATTGTTGTCTACATAATAAAAAAGGTCCTGATATTCCGGTATCGACGTTCAGCTTGAAGTTCTGCATCGGATGATAGGTGATGGTCGCCGAACCAAACCATCTATCGTCGCTGGCGAAATCGACGAAGGACGGGTTGTGGTAGTATTCGGCGTTTACCGATAGAGCCAACTCTTGTCCTCGGTCAAGGTTCCGTGGCGTCGAGCGTCGTGCGCGCCACGCCGAATGATCCGCCCTGCTGCTGGACGGAGTAATAGGGCGTCTCCAGCGGTCGCTTGCTGATCATGTCGACAAGTCCGCCGGGCTCGATTCGGCCGTAGAGCCGAAGGTCCCTTGACGTTCGATCGACTGAAGATTCGCGGTGCTGGGGCGCGCTCGTTCAACACCCCGGAGCGCCATTTCGATAAAGAGTTGTGCCTGTGACGGGTGCCGGTCTGAAAACCGTATCATGAGATTTTTGAAAGAGTGCAATTCATCGGCGACTGGCGACGTGCCAACATGACGTTGCCCACAATCGCCTGATTGAGCGTGATCGCTTGCTGATCGTCCATCGTCTGGCGCGTCACGGTCTGCACGGCGATGGGGATTTGAAGGATCGGCTTGTTGAGTTTGACCGAACCGTCTGGTCGGTCTTCCCATGCCCCGTGATGCGGTCGCCGGTGGGCGGTGCGGACGTCGGTCGACGGAACGGCGGGACCTGCCGGTCCGCCCGACAGCCACCAGGTCGTCGCGCCGCTCGACGGGACGCGCCGCCGATGTCGATCGTTGGCAGCGATTGCTGCGCGGGCCGACGCCGGGGCGAGAACGCCACGATGAGCACCAAGCAGAAGCCGCGCCGAAGCGAGCTGAAAAGGGGGATGTTTTAGTAATATCTCCTGGCGAGTCGTTCTCGCGCAAACCAATGGGGCTTTGCAGCCGAGCGGCTGCGGTCGCTTGGTCAGGAGAAAGGCGGCGGTCCGCGCGACGAGACCGAGCCGGCCAAAGCCGAGCGCGCTTGGGAGAGACTGCCGTCGGCGCGGGCGGCGGCGATCATTATTCTCGGCGCTTGAAATTCCGAGCGCTCCAAAGGAAACGCGACGTGAAAAGCAAGCTTGTCGGAGCAACCGATCGGACACAGAATGCAGCAATGAGCGCGCGCGCGGCGATGCGGCGACTTTCCGCCTATGACCGCATCGAGGCTGCAGTCGCCGGCGGCGAGTTCGACGGCTTCTCCGGTTCGGGAATCTGTACGTCCCATCGTCTGCGAGGCCGCGCTGATCGCGAAACTCTGCAGGAGAATGAGAATGACGAGAAGTCGACCGATGAACCGCAAGGTTTTGTCCTCGACGCCGCAGCGAGGATTCCTGCTTAACAAACAAGCGTAACGACAGCGTAACGAGTGCATTTGAAGCGATGCAACCGAGCAAACTAGGAAGAAGGTGTTGCAAACAGACAACACTGGCGTGAATGTTGATCGCGGCGCGATGCGGATACTGGCAAGATGCGGATATTGATCGTCGAGGACCAGCCCGAGATGGCTTCTCTCGTGGCTGAGAAACTCACGCGATCGGGCTATGTCGCCGATAACGTCGGCACGATTGAAGACGCCCTTGAGGCGCTCAAGCAGTTTGACTACCCGATTATTTTGCTGGACCGCAGGCTTCCGGACGGCGACGGCGTATCCATTCTGCAAACGGTGCGCTCGACGAAGCCAAGCACCCGGGTGCTTGTGGTGACCGCGCTTCGAGGGATTGACCAAAGGATCGGCGGTCTCGACGCCGGCGCCGACGATTATTTGACCAAGCCCTTCGACGCCGACGAACTTATTGCGCGGATAAGAGCCGTATTGCGACGCTCGAACGCGGCGCTTGTTCCGCCAGTTTCACTTGGCGAGTTGTCTTTCGATCTCAACCAGCGCGAGGCCTTCGTTCGCGGAAAACCCTTCGTCATTTCCAAGCGCGAGTTGCTGCTTCTTGAGGCGCTCATGCGGCGCGCCGGCCGCACGGTCAGACACAGCACGCTGATTTCGGACATCTATGGGTTTGACGACGCCGTTCAGGTCGATGCGCTCAAAATGTCGATTTCACGCCTCAGACACCGTTTGAAAGAGCGCGACGCGGGCGTCGACATCCACACGTTGCGCGGCATCGGCTATCTCATCGAAAGATCGCGTACGTGAGAACGCTTCCATCGCTCACCTCGCGCCTAGTGGTGAACTGGACGCTGCTTTCCCTCTTGATCTTTTTCACTCTGCCCGCGACGGTGATCGTTCCTTTGGCGTCGCTCGGTTATGACGACACCGGTTACGGGAAGCCGGAAACGCTGACCGCCCGACGCGCGCGCGGCGTGATCATGAACGCCGCGCGCCAGGCCCCGAACGGTTCACGCTATATCGAGATGACAGACGAACTGCGCGCCTATCTCGCGCACAATCCCAATTTTCTTTACGCGGTGTACGATCCCAAGACCGGGGCTCTGTTTGAGGGCTCGTCGGTCACGCTCGCCGACTATTTCTCCAGCCAGACGAAGCGTCTCGAAATCCTCGGTTCGACGTTTCACATCCGTGACGATCCCAATCCCGATTCCCGCGGCTCCATGCGCATGATCAGAACGTCGTTCGGCCGGTTCGGCACCATTTTGTACGGCAGCCAGTTTCACTGGGACGATCTTCTGTTCCTGTTTCGCTATTTTCCCAACCTCGTGAACATCGCCACCTATCTGCTTCTGTTCGTCGCGCTGTCGTTGGTCGCACTGACCGTCGTGCGGAGAAGCCTTGAGCCTCTAAGCACAAGCGCCGCGACGGTCTCAAGAATCGACCTCAATTCGCTCGATCAGCGCGTCCCGACCGAAGGCCTGCCCTCCGAAGTCGTTCCTTTCATCGACGCGGTGAACACCGCCTTCGGCCGCGTCGATGACGGCGTTGCGCGTCAGCGCCGGTTCATCGCCAATTCCGCCCATGAGCTGCGCACGCCGATCGCCATCCTAAGAACGCGCGTGGACAAGCTCGATGAAGCTTCGATCAAGCAGGAAATAAAGCGGGACGTTCAGCGCATTCAAACGGTCCTCGAACAGCTGCTCGTGCTGGCCCAGGTTGAGGAGCAGGGCGCGACCGCGCCGATGCAGGAACTGGACCTGGTCGAGGCAGTGCTTACGGTAATCGCCGATTATGCCCCGATCGCGCTCGGCAATGGTCGGCGCATTGCATTCGACGCGCCCTCTCATCCCGTCGTGGCGAAAGGCTATCAGTGGGCCGTCGAAAGCGTCGTCACCAATCTCATCGAAAACGCCGCGCGCGCCGAGCCCGCAGGCGGCATGGTGCTGGTGAGCGTAACGCCCGACGCCGCGGTGGCCGTGGCGGATCACGGAGAAGGCGTGTCGCCTGCGCATCGCGACATGATATTCGAGCCGTTCTGGCGAAAAAGCGAGACGACGCCGGGCACCGGATTAGGCCTCGCGATCGCCAAGGAGCTGATCGAAAAGCAAGCCGGTCGAATCTGGGTCGAAGAAACGCCGGGCGGCGGGGCTACCTTCAGGATATCTTTGAAGAAATCCCTTCACGCTTGACCAAGCTCGAAGCGGACCGCGCGCGAACGCGCCAGACCCGCGCGAGGGCTTTTGCGCGGCCCGCCTTGCCACCCCAAGGAAGTCGGGTTTATCTTCGAATTGGGGGAAATTCGCGCCATTTTAAGCGGGCGCGAGACGAGCGCTTCTGCGCAGGGGGCAAAAATGACGACGCCAATTGAGCGCATTGTTATTCGACATCTATCTGGCTCCAAAGCCAATCAGATCGAACAGCTTCCCGTCGGCGATACGCGCGAATTTGCGATCGGCCGCGATCCCGCGTCGAAAATCGCCTTCGATCCAGTCGGCGACAGCGTCGTCAGCCGCAAGCACGCAGTAATCCGCATTGCTGGCGAAAATGGCGATGTTTCCTTCAAGCTGTCGGACGCCGGCAGCAGCAATGGCACCTTTCTCAACGGCGAGCGGGTGACCGGCGAAGTCGAACTTCTGCCCGAGGATACGATCGAACTGGGCGCCAAAGGCCCGAAATTCACCTTCGACGTGCAGCCGCGGCCCGCCAGTTTCGCGGCGAGAACCCAAGTGATCGGCGTCAGCGACACGGCGGCGACCCGCGTCATCAAGACCGCGGAAGTCGCCGCCTCGACGGCGATCAACGCGGCGGCGACGGGCGCAGCCGGCGCGGAAGGAGCAGGCGGCGAGTCGGCGGCGCCGAAGAAGTTCGGCGTCGGCCAGGAGACGGTGCAGCGGATGCTCACCGAGGAGCGCCGCGCCTCGCGCGGCGCCTTGATGGCGACGGCGGCCGGCATCGCCGCCGTTCTCGTGCTCGGGGGCGGAATTCTCCTATGGCAACAATGGAAGGGAGAGGAGCGAGTCGGCGGCCGGATTTCCGATATAGAAAAAGGTCAGGAAGACGCCTCCGCCGGGGTCGAGGGAAAGGTGAAATCGATCACCGGCATGTCGCCGCAGGAAATCTACGACAAATACAAGGACGCCACGGCGAAGATTTATCTCCATTGGCGGCTATACGATAAGACGACCGGCAAACCGATTTATCACCAGACGTTCACGGTCAAGGTCAACAAGAACGAAAGCGCGACCTTGCCGGCCTATGTGCGGCTCGGACCCAATACTGTCGTGCGATGGCTGACCCTCGATGACGACTTCCGGTCGAACGTGCCGATCGACGGCGCCGGCTCTGGAAGCGGCTTTGTCGTCGGGGAGCAGGGCTATCTCCTGACGAACAAGCACGTCGCCGCGGGCTGGGAAATCCACTTCTCCGCGCCGAAGCGGCTCGGCGTGCTGTTCGACTACAAGGGCGGGCCCGACTGGAAGCGGACGAAGGGCTACAAAGGCCCGGATCTGGCGAAATATGAGCTGATCAATATCGACGACGACGCGTATTCGGATATCGACGACTGGGTGCCGGACTCCGGCGGCCTCATATTCCCCTCAAAGCCGGCGCTAGCGGTGCCCATTGGCGGCGGCAACATTCCCGACCCCACCAAGGCGGACAAACGCACGTTTGAAGGACGCAACGACACGCTCGAAACGCGTTTTCCGGGCAGCCGTTTGAACATCAACGCCAGTCTGGTCCGCGCTTCGTCGGATTCGGACGCGGCCCTCATCAAGATCGACTCGCCTCAGGCGCTCAGCACGGTCGAACTCGCCTCCCACGACGCCGTCACGGTCGGCGAAAAAGTCGTGGTTCTCGGCTATCCGGCGGTGTCGGTGTCGACTTTTCAGCAACAGTCGACTCAGGAAGGCGGGGGACCGGTCAGACGTCATTTCGAAGAGATCCCGGAAGCCACGATCACGGACGGCATCGTTTCGAAGCTCTCGCCCGGCGTTCAACAGAAAGACGGCGTCACAACGTACAGCACGACGGGAGACGTCATTCAGTTGAGCATTACCGCGACCGGCGCCGGCAACAGCGGCGGACCTGTGTTCGACGCCACCGGCAAGGTGATCGGGCTGTTCACTTACAGCAAAAGCCGCGGCAACGAGCGCGTGACGCTCGCGGTTCCCATCAAATATGGCCGCGATCTGTTGCGCCCGCAACGCGAGTGATCCGAGGCGCGCCGACAATGACGGCGGCAGGGCAGGCAAACGGCGCTTCATGGCGCGTGGTCGGCGCGATGCGCACGGACGTGGGACGCGTCCGCTCGCTCAACGAGGACACCGTCGTCTTCGTCGCGCCGGCCGAACAAGACCCGCAAGCGAAACTCGGCTTGCTCGCCCTCGTCGCTGACGGGATGGGCGGTCACGCGGCCGGGGAAGTGGCGAGCGCGCTTGCGGCTGAGGTCGTTCGGCGCGTCTATTTCTCTCTCGACTCTCCGCCGGCGAAGGCGCTGAACACGGCCTTCGAAGCCGCCAACCGAGCGATTTTCGATTACGCCGCGCGCAATCCGGAATGCAACGGCATGGGCACGACCTGCACCGCGATCGCTGTCCGGGACCAATGCCTGTGGCTGGCCCATGTCGGCGACAGCCGCGCCTATATTTTGCGCGACGGCGAATTGACCCAGCTCTCCGAGGATCAGACGCTGCACGCGCAACTCGTGCGCGATGGCGTCTTGACGGCCGAGGAGGCCGAAAAAAGTCCGGGCGGGAATGTCATCTTGCAGGCGCTCGGAACGCGGCAAGAGATTTCTCCGGACCTTTGGACTGAAGGACTGCGGCTTCGATTGGGCGACCGCTTCATTCTCTGTTCCGACGGGCTTTCCAATCTTGCGAGCGACGCAGAAATCTCCGAGATCGTTTCGCGTCATTCGCCAAGGGAAGCCTGCGCGGCATTGATCGACGCGGCGCTCGCGGCCGGAGGCTACGACAATATTTCGGTCGGCGTGTTCGCGGTCGAGGACGCGCCGAAACACTCGGGCGGCCAGGCGGCGACGCAGCGGATCAAAATTTCCGACTCCCCGATCGGCGTCTTGACCGCGAAGATCGACACTATCGCAGAGGGTTGAGCCATGACCGACCCGCAAATGATCGGCCATTACCGAATCGTCAGGCTGCTTGGAACCGGCGCGATGGGCAAGGTGCACGCCGCGACCGACACCTTCCTCGAGCGCGACGTGGCGATCAAATCATTGCGCGCGGAACTTACACAGGATCCAGATTTCGTCGGACGGTTCCGCGCCGAAGCGACGAGCCTCGCGCGTCTCAACCATCCCAACATCACGACGCTCTATTCGCCGGTATTGGACGGCAAGGACCTTTACATGGTCATGGAGCTGGTGAACGGACGCCCGCTCGATGAAATTTTGAAGGAGCGCGGCAAGCCGCTCGGCGTCAAGGAAAGTCTCGCCGTCATCGCACAGGCGGCCGACGGACTTTCTTATGCGCATCAGATGGGCGTGATTCATCGCGACATCAAGCCGTCCAATCTTATGATTGCCGATGACGGCCGCATTAAGATTATGGATTTTGGCATCGCTCGCGTGCGCGGGAGCGTGCGCTTGACGCGCGCCGGCACGGCGGTCGGCACGCCGCTTTACATGTCGCCGGAGCAGTGCCGCGGCGGAGAAGGCGACGAAAGGAGCGATCTCTATTCATTGGCCGTCGTGCTCTACGAGATGCTCGCCGGCGCGCCGCCTTTTTCCGGCGCGACAGAATATGATCTTACGCAAGCGCAGATTCACGCAGAGGCGCCGCCGCTCGTGCCTCGGATATCAGGCGTCACGCCGGAACTCGAATCGGCGATCATGACCGCGCTGTCGAAGCGACCGGAGCATCGTTTCCCTAATATGCGCGCCTTCAGCGACGCGCTCGGCGCGACGTCGATGCGAATCGACGCGACCACCATCATTCGAAACGCCGGACACCTCGTCCAGGATTCGACGGCGGAGCGCGACGTGCCAACGCCCGAGCGCCTGTCGACCAAGCTTGTCGCCCTGGCGAAAAGCCGCAGCGCGACGGTCGTGCGCCGCTTCAAGACCCTGCATCCGGCGGCGCAAGGCGTGACAATCGGCGCCGGCGCTGTCCTCATTCTTGCAGGGCTGTATTTCGGCCTCGCGCCTTTCTTATCTTCCGACGAGCGCGTGTCGAGGGAAGTCTCGCTTCCTGACAAGAAGCGTCGCGCCGACGACTATCGAGAGCAGGACGCCAACGCGGGCAATCGGCGTTCCGCGCCCCGCAACACTTCCACCTTTGGAGTCGACGAAAAGCAGGCGTCTGAAGTCCCTCTCGACTACCGCTCGCGCCGGCCGTCCGAAAACAGCGTATCTGCGTCGTCTGGATCAATCACGGATCTTCGTAATTTGATGAGAGACAGCGACGAGTGGAGGGACAATTCCATTCAATGGGACACCGCGTTCAAGCTGGCGCAACGACTCGCGCAGGAAGGAGACAAGGAGGCGCAGTATTATTTAGGCAAAATATACATCAAGGCGCCCGGTCGTCAGGAGCCGAAATACGCCTACCAATGGTTCAAGACCTCCGCGGAGGCAGGCAACTCAGATGCGCAGGTCGCCCTCGGAAAAATGTATCAGAACGGCCTTCTGGAGGGCGGTGAAAATCTCACCGAGGCGGTTCGCTGGTACCAGAAGGCGGCGGACCAGCATAATGCCGAAGGGCAGTATTGGCTTGCCGTGGCCTATGAGAAGGGCAAAGGCGGGGTAGGCAGAAGGGACTACAAAACGGCGGGCGATTACTACTATCTGGCCAAAATGCAGGGACACGCCAAGGCCGCGGAGGCCTTGGAACGGCTCGTGAGATCGGGGCGCTATCGATAAGGCGGTCCGTCACCGATCAGAAATCGGCCTTGCCCATGCCGCTGGCCGAACCGCCGCCGCCTCCACCACCGCCGCCACCGCCACCGCCGCGGTGACGATGATGACTGGCGACGCGCACGCGTCCGCGATGACGCGCGTAATGGCGACTGGCGTGATAATGATGAGCGTATCCGCCGTAATGGCGCCGGCGAAATCGGAAGCGAAACCCTCCCAGCATTGCGCCGATGAGACCCAATTGCGCGGACGCCGGCTCGGGGTCCAGAACAACAAGAGGAAGCGTCAGAGCGCCGAACAACAAGGACCGGCGCGAAAGCCGACGGTCACCGCCAGAATCATTGTCAGTCATGGAACTCGCCCCCGCAGACGATAGGCAGCGATTATTGTTCTTGCAGCCGCGTCCTGTCAATTTGAAGAATCCGCTTGCGGCAATGAACGCATCGCTCTCAAGAGCCTCGCCGACTGAGCCATACAGCCGATTCGACTGGGATTGGCGCGATTTATCCGAAGCGACTCATCAGTTCGCGAAACGGCAATGATGTGAGGAAGGTTAATGACGCACGCAGGGAATCGTCCCGCCGCCTCGTCGGTCTTCGTCGACGAGCGCACGGATGGACCGGGAGCGATCAGGCTTTCAGAAAATGATCCCGCCGCGCCCTTCTATCGCGTGCTGATGAAACTGCGCGCGCCCGTCGCGATGCGGGACATGATGTTGGCGCCCGTGCGCGCCTGCTACCGAGGCGAGGGGCTGACGGTCGACCCCGCCGAACTTCCACCTGGCGCAGCGCAGCTTTATCCGCAGGTGTCGGTTTCGACTCGCGCCGTTCCTTCGGACGCCGGCCCAATCCGCTGTGAATGTTTCGCGCCGCCCGGCGAAGGGCCGAAGCCGATGATGCTCTATCTCCACGGCGGCGGTTTTGTCGTCGGACGATCGGAAGATACGGCGTTTGTCACGAGCCGCATCGCCGCCGAAAACAATGTTGTCGTTCTCAGCGTCAATTATCGATGGGCGCCCGAATGGCCCTTTCCCGCTGGCCTCGACGACGCCATGGCGGTTCTGCGCTGGATGCGCGAGGCAGGCGGCGAGATCGGCGGCGACCCCTCGCGCATATTGGTCGGCGGCGATTCCGCCGGAGGCAATCTCGCCGCGGCGCTGCCGATCAGAGCGCGCGAAGAGCGCATATCCATCGTCGCCGCCGCGCTGCTATGCCCCGTCACGGACTTTCACTTCGAGAAATTTCCGTCTTTCGAGCGTCTCGCTCCGGCGGGCGTCGTCATCGACGCCCCTTTCATGGCGTTTGCGCGCGCCGCTTATCTGACGACGCAACAACAGTGGCTCCACCCCTGGGCGAGCCCGGCGCTCGGCGATTTGAAGGACTATCCGCCAACTTTGCTCATCAGCGGCGGAGCCGATCCGCTCGTTGACGAGAATCGCGCCTTCGCTGAAAATTTGGCGGCGGCAGGCGTGAAGGTCGATCATTTGATCGCAGACGCCATGCCGCACGGATTCTATTTCTTTCCTGGCCTGTTGAACGAGACCGACGCCGCTTTCACGGCGATCGGGAAATTTCTCCCGGAGTCGCTGCGACGATTATGATATGATTTGGTAGAATCGTCCGGCGGCGTCGCATTGAACAGATTTGTTCAGAATGGCCGGTACATTGATCATTGCGAGCTTCAGGAGAAGAAATTGTGAGTTCCGCGCCGAGCGGCGTCATACTTCCTCGAATGCGCAAGAGATCAGCTGCTCGCGGCAAACAGCTGATCCTTAACTTCTCGCCAAGTCCGACCAATTGGCGGCCTTGTATGCGTTTTAAGCGCCTCGGCGATCGTTTCGAAGCTTGTTCTTGGCTGATAAATCCGGCCTCGGATTAGCCATTCATTATGGATTAAATGAGAAATTGGCCTTCCCCCGGAAGGCGTCAACAGGGTTTGGAGCGGAACATGCGTTTGCCAACGCGCTCTCGCGCCCGGCTGTTCTCGACGGTGGCTCTCGCTGCGGGCGCCGCCGCCACGCTCGGCTATTCTGGCGCGCCCGCCATGGCGCAGGGCTTTTTCTTCTGGGGCGGCGACAGCGCGCCTCGGGCGGAGCCGCCGCGAGATCTCAAACATGTCGCTCGACCGCAACGCAATGTTGGGGGAAGGAAAGCGTCACTTCCGGCCGCCGAAAAAAATGGCGTCACGACGGGGCGTGAGGCCAAGGCCGAGACTCCGCAGTTCGATCGGCCGCTGTTCGCCATCGCGTCAATCGCCGACCAGCATGTGTCGATATACAATCACCACGGCCTGGTCGTCCGTTCAGCGATCTCGACAGGCATCCCCGGACATCCCACGCCTAAGGGAATTTTCACGATCATCGGCCGCGAGCGTTTTCACCGCTCCAATATCTATTCGAGCGCGCCGATGCCGTTCATGCAGAGGATTACGTGGTCGGGCATCGCCATGCATCTCGGCGTAGTGCCGGGGCATCCCGCCTCGCATGGCTGCATCCGGCTTCCCGCCGCATTCGCCGCCAAGCTCTGGGGCATGACCCGGATCGGCGAGCGAGTCGTCATCTCGCCGCACGACGTAGCGCCCGCCGAATTCTGACCACGCGCTGCTGCCCCAGCCAAAAATGCTGCCGTCCGTTGAAGCGGAAACGGCGGTCGCCGCGGACCGCGCGCCGGATCGCCCGCAACGGCAGGAAGCGAGCGTCGACGGCCAGCAGCGGGCGACGCCGCCAGCCGGCCCCGTCGCCGACGCGCAGCCGCAGCGCCCGCGCTCGCCGAGGCTACTGGCGCAAAGCTGGAACAGCCGAAGGTCGAGGCGGCCGACGCCAGGCGTGGGCGCCTGTGGCGGACCCCAGCAAAGGGCGCCTCCTCGTGGCGGATGGGCCTCGCCGCAAAGGCGGAACTGCCGGCGGAGCAGCAAAAGGCCGAGGTCCCCGAGCGAAGCCGAGGCCGCAAAAGCCACAGCCGCCGCCGACCTGCAGCCGGCGTCTCCTGCCGTGGCGGAAGCGCCCGTCGCCAATCCCCTGCAGCAAGCGAACAGCCGAAAATCGACGCCGGCGCAGGCAAGGCGAGTGCTTCGGCTGGGTCGTCCCCGATCGCCGTCGCCGAACGGCCGACGCTCAATCCGCAGCAATACGCGCGGCAACTCAAGGCCAAGGCCGCCGCCGACGTCGCGGCGTCCACTTCGGCGGTCAAGGCTCTGACCGCCGAAGTGGCGGCGAAGCAGAGAGAAGCGGCGCGGGCCGCGGCGGAGCTCAGAACCGCCGAGGCGGCGCAGGCCTGGGCGCGCACAAAGGCGGACGCAGCCGCCGCATCATATGACGCCTCGACAAATTCGGCCGCTGGACAGCGTGAGCCCGCCGAGACGGCGGAGCGGGTCGCCTTGGCCGGCGACGCGTCCGCAAAGGCCAAAGCCGACGGATTGACGAGAGCCTATGGAAAGGCGCTCCTCGCTCAGGATTCGGCGCTGCTGGCGAAGACCAACGCCGACTCTGTTCTCGCCGAAGCCACAGCGAAACTTGACCAGGCGAGAACGGCCTCTGCCGCCAGGGATTCTGAACTCGCCGACGCGGATCGACGCCTGGATGAGGCGAGAACCTCGGCGGCGGCGGCGACCGCCGCTCAAAGAGAAGCCGACCGCCGCGCGACGCCCCTTTCGATCCTGATCAGCAAAAAGGAGGGGCGAATTTATGTGCGCCAGGGGCTCTCGCCGCTGTTCGACGCGCCGATCGACATTCGCGATCCTAAGGCGCCGCTCGGATCGCACCTCTATATCGCCACGGCGGCCAATGAAGACGGCAACTCGCTGAAATGGTGGGTTGTGTCGATGCCGGCCCGCCTTGGCGACGAGCCGAGCGAAGGCAGAAGGACCGCCTCCGCCGAGACCGGCATGTCGTGGAATTTGCGGTCGTCCACGAGCCCGACCGAGGCGCTGGAGCGCGTCGACATCCCCAAGGACGTTCGCGACCGTATCGGCGAGCGCCTGTGGACGGGCGCTTCCCTCATCATCTCGGACCAGCCGGTCAGCAGCGAGACTGGCGCCGTCGGCACCGATCTGACGATCAAGCTGCGGTAGTCCATAGCCGATCGCGCGACGCCAAAATGACGCGCTTCGCCGCGATTACTGCGCCGCGGGCCGATTGACCGTAACCTCGCCGCCTGGCGGCAGTTGATCAATGACCAGCAATTTAACCGGAACGATCCCCCCCGTGGCTCCGAAATGCCAATGGTCGACGCTCTCGATGACAAATTCTCCAGCGTGATAGACCCTTGAGGATGAATCGACCTGCTGGACCAGCAGCTCGCCTTCAAGAACATAGGCATAGCGCTGGAACGGATGTTTGTGCTCGGGCAATCTGGCGCCGGGCGCCAAAGTGTAGATCGACGCCACAACCTCCACTGGCCCCTGGGGCAACGCGATCGGCTGCCCGGTTGCGGTTTTTGTCGTTCTGGCGATTTCCCTCACGACTTCAGCGGGGGCGCGCTCCAGCGCCAATGATGCGCTGGCCGAAACCGACGCCGCGCCAAGGATCGCGACCAACGCCAGGCGAATCATCCGCTGCTCCATTTTGAAAGCCGATTGGGCGTTCGCCTTATAGAAGGCTTCTTGGTCGCGCGCCTCAGATGGCCATGCCGAAAATCTTGCCGACGCTCGCGGTCAGCGCCAGAGCCAACGCGCCCCAGAAGGTCACGCGCGCCGTGGCGCGAAGAACGGCGGCGCCGCCGGCTCTCGCGCCGATTGCGCCAAGAAGCGCAAGAAATCCCAGGGAGCCGGCCGAAACGATCGGAACGAGCATATCGCGCGGCGCGAGCCACACCGCAAGAAGCGGCAAAGCAGCGCCGGCGGCAAAGGTCAGGGCCGACGTCAGCGCGGCCTGGACCGGCCTCGCCGTGACGATCTCCGAGATCCCCAATTCGTCGCGGGCATGGGCGTGCAGGGCGTCCTTCTCCATCAATTGCCGCGCGACTTCGCGCGCGAGGTCTCGGTCGACGCCGCGCTCGACGTAAATCTGCGCAAGCTCCTCCCTTTCGCTTTCCGCATGATCGCTCAGCTCTTTGCGTTCGCGGGCGAGATCCGCCCGTTCGGCGTCGGATTGGGAGCTGACGGAGACATATTCGCCCGCCGCCATCGACATGGCGCCGGCGACCAATCCGGCCGCGCCGGCGAGGAGCACGTCATTGCGGGTCGCTTCGGCGGCGGCGACGCCGACGATGAGGCTCGCGGTCGAAACGATGCCGTCATTGGCGCCCAGCACCGCCGCGCGCAGCCAGCCGATGCGCTGGATGAGATGGCTCTCTCGGTGCAACCGAAGCCGTGTCATGGCGCCTCATTTGGCGCCGCAGAAAAATTCCCATGCGCCCGGGCGAGATCGTACACGACTCGGATCGACCCGCTCAATGATGGATTTCCGCGGATCGAAACTGGACGGCCTCCCCGCTCACGCCTCAAGCTCGCCGCAAAGTCAGCAAGGCTCTGACATCTTTCTGCGCATCGCTCTTGAGCATCCGACTATTCGTCCGACCGTCGGCTAGATGCGCCTGGAGCATGGAAGGAGAGCACCAAATATGCGCGAGACCCCTCTCAGCGACTGGACGCCCATCGCCTACTTTCAAAGGGAAGAAGCGCGACTTCAAAGCGAGCAAAATTCGGCGAGAGCGGCCTCGCCCGGGCAGGAGCGTCCGAATAACGATGAGAAGCAGTTGAGCGACGTGACCGTCGCAAGCATGCAGAGAAGATTTCTCCTTCTCGAACGGCGCCTCGCCATTCTTGAGCAACGAGAGCATGAGCGTCAGATCAGAGAAAAATTGGAAGCCGCGCCGGCGCAACCCCAAAGCCAGACGCCTCTTAACGATGCGGCATATCTCGGAGCTGCGGTTTCTCCCATTGGCAATCGACGCGAAAATCATTCGCAGGCGAAAACGCATCCAGAATTCACCTACACCCGGGCTGAAAAGCCTGAGTTGATAGACCACCCCAAAACCTCTGACATGCATGTTCAGGCGCATGCGAGCGAGTCCCCTTCGACGGACAAAGGGACCAAGCCTTCGAAGGATTTTGTCGAGATCCGGCCATCGAGCGGCGAACCGGTCGAGGCCGGACTGGCGCACAGAATAGCTGCCGCGTTTAGTTCGTTCGTGGTCACCGCATTTGTGGCTGGTTCGATTGGCTTCCTGGCCGCAGTTCTCACTGTGCCCCGTGACAGAGCGGTCCAATTTCACGCTCTCCTGAACATCGCCGCGAACGCGATCTCTGACGCTTCTCACAGGAAATAGCCGAAGCGGCAGTCGGACGCAGAAAGTTTGCGATGACGGGGCGAGCTGTCGCGCCGCTGGGCTGAGAGAGCCGATGCGCCACAGCTGGCGAGACGCGCCGCCGCCGCGGCGCCCATATCACTCGTCGATTTCCGGCTCTACAAGCTTTGCGAGCTTTCGCAGCGACTCTTGCCATCCAAGGTAACAAGCCTCAGGCGGAATGACGTCTGGAACGCCTTCTTGCACAACGTTGAGTTCCGTTCCTGTCGATACTGCTTTCAACGAGACCGTAACCTTCAGCTCTCCGGGCAAATTCGGATCGTCGAATGCATCCGTATATCTAATTCGTTCACTTGGGATCAGCTCGACATATTTGCCGCCGAATGAGTGGCTTCGCCCGGTGGTAAAGTTGCGGAAGGACATGCGGTGTTCGCCGCCCTGCCGGGCGTCAAGCTTATGGACCGTGCAGGTGAAGCCGTTGGGCGGCAACCATTGCGCAATCGCATCCGCTTCAAGGAAGGCGCGATAGACTTTTTCCGGTTTCGCCGCGAGCACGCGATGAAGAGTTATTGTGTTTGCCATATTCGTTTTTCCCTTGCTATCGTCTTCCGAAGTCGGGACAACTTTCGTCAAGCGGCTCTGGCAAAGCGGCAAAGCAGAAGGGGTCAATCGCATGGCGCCGCCAAGTCGCCAGCCGTCAAGTCGCCAGCCGCCGAAAAGTCAACTCCGATGTGCTCGTCAGATACGCTTAATTTACCATCAGTTTTACAATACCGGTCCTCCAATCCTTCCCAGTAATGTTCGCCCACATTCTGGCCGCAACCACGACTGACGTGCTTGTCCAGCGCGACTGTGATATGGAAATTCAAAATGCGCAGGGTCTTATCGCCTTCCCCAAGCGTCACGGACGAAGTCAGCAAGTTGTTGCGACAAAAGTACGATGAGGTCCTTCGTGAGCCGCTTCCAGACAGTCTGCTCGCTCTCTTGAAGAAGCTTGAAATAGACGCCGTCACGCTTTCTGATCGTGACCGCCCAAAAAAAGCGACGCCTCAATAAGCGATCCGGCCGCGCCGATATGGTCACAATTTTGAGCGGCGAGGCTGCGATTGAAAGCCGGCGCGTTTGAAGCGTCAGACGCATTCGATGTATTCTGCGCGCAGAGGGACTGAACGTCTTGGCGGTTCGCCGCAGGGGTCGGCGTCGGCCAGCGCGCAATGCCGGGGCAAGGTTCGCAAAGTCGATTCAATCGAGGGTAAAGATGAAGACAGTTCTTATCTCGGCGATAACATTTCTCGCGCTCGCAGGTTCATCATTCGCGCAAGACGCACCGATCGCATTTCAATGTCAGCCATCTTCTCAGAGCGCAGGCTCAACCCAATCCGGACCATTCTCGATCGAGATCAAAGGCGGCGCAGTTAAGCTCTCCGGCGTCAGCGGCCTTGATAGCAACTTTTCTCTCATTCGGAAGAACAGCGCGTTCTTCGTGTTCAAAAATAACAAGGGCCAAGGCGGCAATATCAACCGCTCGAACGGCGCGGTGGAATTATATGCCGTGAACGCCGCATCGCATAAAATGACCGTTTCCATCAATGGCGCTTGCGTCCAACAGGACTAGGCTCAAGAACAATTGATTGTGAGATGGAAGGCGACCGGCTCGGCGACTGCGACAGCGTTGCGGCCTCCTAGAACGCTTATCGATCACATCGAATCATGCGATCGATAAGGTATCGCTCAAAATCGAAATGCTGGCGCAGGTTCATCGAAAAAGTCTGTCAACCTTTTCGGAACCTGCTTCAGAGACAGTCGTGCAAAACCTCGTCGACGCGGAGTCGACCTACGCCGCCACCCTATGGACATGCACGTCGTGGCCGCCATTGTGCTGCATGGCGTCCAACGCGGCGCGCTCATGTTCTTCAGTCCGGGTCCGCGCCCACAGCAGCAGGCCGCCGCGCGCCAATTGCGCTTGCACCCAGTGGCGCTGACGATGTTGAACGAATTTGATGACGCCCACGCCAACCAGGCTGGCGGCCGTGCCGGCGGCGATGCCCGCAAAAATCGCCTCGGCGAAACCGCCGTAGATGGTCCAAACGGCGATCGCGCCAGCAATGGCGCCGACATAAAAGAGCAGCCCGATGAGCGAAGCTTTGCCTTCGTTCAGCGACTCGTTTTCAATGTAGGAAATGCGCGGCGCTTCATCGCTGTCTTCGATTTCGACCGAGCGTTTCGATCCCACCTTTTCGCGCGCCTTCGCGTCCTCGGCGAGCAGGCTGATTTCGGATCGGTCGAATCCGTGAGTCATCAGATCGTCGATGGCCGATTGCAAATTATCAACGGAATCGAACAGGCCGACGACTTCGGTAAAATCGCGGCGCTGCTCATGCGCGACCGTATCGTTCGATTCCATGGAGTCCCTCCCAAAGCTCAGCACTCTTGAATCGAAGGCGGCTTCACGCGCGCTGCCCATCTCAGCGGGCATTCGCCTTCGGCCGCCCTACCAAAGGGCCAGCATGCTCCCGCTTTGGGCGTTCGACAAGGCCAAGCCGTAAACGGAGCCGGCATCGAGGAGGTTTTGGGACGAAGCTGCTTCGCCTCTGGCGATGGGCGCGAGACACCGCGCTTCCGGAGAACCGTGCGTAGTAGGTCGCCGGAAAGTCGCTGAGGTCTCTTCAGCCAGAGCGGCGAAGCCCCGGCGCATCATCCGAAGTCTAGGCTGGCCCAGGCGGCAAAGGCTGCGGGTTGAGCGCATTGACCACCGCCTGCAATAACTGGTGAGCCCGTGGCGGTAACGGCTGGGGATTTAACGCGACTGCGTCAATAACCGACCGAAGGATCGTTTGCGTGCGCTGGTCGCTGATGCGCCCTGTCAGTTCTCGGATTTCATTTAAAACGGCGACATCGGAGCTGCAATCTTTGGGGCTGGCCATTTGTGAACCCTCCGCCGGCTCGAATAATCGCCAAGTTCCGCTCTTCGCCGGCTGTCGTCAAGATCGGTCGCGGGCGCCTGCGATTTTCCGCGGGAGACGACCTGCGAGCGGAGGGCCTTTCAACGTGGCGGGTCGCGCCCGAATTCAAATGCTAACTTTCTGGCGGAGGGGGCGTCCGTCGCAATTGGGATTTTCGGGGTATCGATGGCACACCATGAATTATGTATTACACCTAATAAATCAGTTAGTTGAATGGAAATTACATGTTAGTCCGTCTCTGGACATTTCGTCCAATCCTGCTCATAAAGTGGGACCGATAATGGGACCGCGAGATGCGGATATGGCGGCTCGAACCCTCAACAAGCTGAGCGCGACGCAAGCCGCGAAGCTCCGTAAGCCGGGACGCCATTCGGATGGCGGCGGCCTCTATCTGTTTATTGACCAACAGGGCCGGCAGCGTTGGATTTTCATGTATGCGCGAAATGGCAAGCGCACGGAACTCGGCATTGGCGGCAGGCGCGACCTGTCGCTTGCCAAAGCTCGGAGCGAGGCCGCGAAGCTGCGCGCGATACTGGCTGCGGGCGGCGATCCCAAAGCCGAGCGCACCAAGGATGATCGCATCCCCACATTCGGCGAATGCGCCGACGCCTATGTGGAAGCGATGCGGTTGTCCTGGCGCAACGCCAAGCACGCCGCGCAATGGACGATGACCCTCACCAAATACGCCAAGCCCATGCGCGGCAAGCCGGTGAATGAGATCGGCACGCAGGATGTCCTCAGCGTGTTGCAAGGCTTATGGAAGCGCACGCCCGAGACGGCCGAACGGCTGCGCGGCCGGATCGAGAATGTGCTGGACGCCGCCAAGGCCAAGGGCCATCGCTCTGGCGAGAATCCGGCGCGCTGGCGTGGGCATCTCGACCAACTCCTGCCCAAGCGCCAGCGGCTTTCGCGCGGGCATCATGCGGCGTTGCCCTATGACGCCATCCCCGAATTAATGGCCGATCTCAGGGGACGCGGCGCGGTGGCGGCGCGGGCGCTGGAGTTCGCCATTCTCACTGCCGCCCGTTCCGGCGAAGTAATGGGCGCGCAATGGGATGAGATCGACATTGAGAAGAAGGTCTGGATCATCCCGGCGGCGCGCATGAAGGCGGGACGGGAACATCGTGCGCCCCTGTCGCCGCGCGCGATGAAGATCGTGGATGCGATGGCGAAGTTCGGGACGGAGGGTCATTTGTTTCCCGGCCCCAAGCCGAACAAGCCTCTGTCATCGATGACGATGGCGATGCTGCTGCGCCGGATGAAGGCGGAGATCACCGTTCACGGCTTTCGTTCCACCTTCCGCGATTGGGCTTCCGAGACGACAGGATTTCCGCATGAGGTTTGCGAAATGGCGCTGGCTCACGCCATCGGCAACAAGGCCGAAGCCGCCTATCGGCGAGGCGACCTCTTCGAGAAGCGCCGCAAGCTGATGGAAGCTTGGGCGAGCTATTGCGCGAAGAAGGTGGGCGACAAGGTCGCGCAGTTGCACAAGAAAAGCCAGGCCGCTTGACGGCGCGCCTACGACGCACGCTCCTCAGTCTCGGCGCGATAACCGACGGGATCGGCAATCCAGCGATTGACGGCGGATTCATGCCAGCCCGCGCCATTGATGCTAATCGGCACCTGGCGCGGGAATGTGCCTTCGGCAATTTTTCGATAGAGCGTCGAGCGGGACAGGCCTGTGCGGGCGAGCACGGTCTTTATACG
>JAXMCY010000014.1:0-74813 GCA_046349135.1 Methylocystis sp.
TCCGCGACCGAGGCGCCGTCGACGAAGGGGTTACATGCGGAAAAGTTTCTGTCCGCCAAGGGCCGAGAAACCCATATCTCTTTAGAATAATATGATATATCAAATAATTACGAAGACCGTCACACAACTCATGTGCGATTGACTCAGCGCCAACTTATGCTAACCTCCCCCTGCGTCGAAATGACGCGCCCCCATTGGATGGGAACGCGCCGGCGAACAAGGCGCGACTCAGGGAACGAAAACTAAGAGGAGTGAACAATGGCTCAGAAAGAACTCGAAATCACCACGAACACCTACGTTTTCGCTGGCATCGGCGCGGTCATTCTCGGCGGCCTCGCGTCCATCGCGCTTGGCGGCATCGCCAACACGGTCGCGGCTGCTGTCGTCGGCGGTCTTGCGGGCGGCTGCCTCGGCCTGTTCTTCTAATATCAGCGAATAGCGGGGCGCGGAAAGTTTCGGCCTTCCGCCCTCCCGACGCGAAGCCGGCAGTCTCAGCGACTGCTGGCTTCTCTGTTTTTGATGCTGCTTTTTCTGTTCGGCGCGCGCCAATCTTTCAGGGCGATTTATAGGGACGCCGTGGTCGCGCCCGCCGGCCAGATCTCCCGTGCGCGCTCGCGCAGAACATATTTGCGTATTTTCCCCGTCGAGGTCTTCGGCAGTTCGCAAAAGATCACGTGGCGCGGGCATTTGAAATGCGCCAAATGCTGACGCGACCAGTCGATCAGCTCCTCCGCGGTCGCCTCTACGCCGTCCTTCAGCTCGACGAAGGCGCAAGGCGTTTCGCCCCATTTGTCGTCCGGGGCGGCGACGACCGCCGCGGCGCGCACCTTGGGATGGCGAAACAGCGCGTCTTCGACCTCGATCGAGGAAATGTTCTCGCCGCCCGAAATGATGATGTCCTTCGAACGATCCTTGAGCTGGATATAGCCGTCGGGGTGGCGCACGCCCAAATCGCCCGAATGAAACCAGCCGCCGTGGAAGGCTTTATCTGAAGCGCCCTTGTTTTTCAGATAGCCCTTCATGACCACATTGCCGCGAAACATGACTTCGCCCATCGTCGCGCCGTCCCGCGGCACAGGCTGCATCGTGTCGGGGTCGATCACGTCGAGATCTTCGAGAACGAGATAGCGCACGCCCTGACGGGCTTTGAGCTGCGCTTGCGCGCCGCTGTCGAGCGAGTCCCAGTCCTCTTGCCATTCATTGACCGCGGCGGGACCGTAAGTTTCGGTCAAGCCGTAGAGATGCGTGACTTCGAAGCCGGCGGCCTTCATGCCCGCGAGCACCGATTGCGGCGGCGGCGCGGCGGCAGTGAAGAAGCGCGCGGCTCGCTTCAACAGGCGCTTCTCCGATTCGCTGGCGTTGAGCAGCGTCGACATGACGATCGGCGCGCCGCAGAGATGCGTGACCCCGTGTTCGGCCATCAGCTCGTAAATATGACCTGCCCGCACCTGCCGCAGACAGATATGCGTGCCGGCGTTGACCGAAATCGACCAGGGGAAGCACCAGCCGTTGCAGTGAAACATCGGCAAGGTCCACAGATAGACCGGATGGCGGCCCATATCGCCGGTGAGCACATTGCCGAGCGCGGTCAGATAGGCGCCGCGATGATGGTAGACGACTCCCTTGGGATCGCCCGTGGTCCCTGACGTGTAATTGAGTGAAATCGCGTCCCATTCATCGCGCGGCGGCGACCATCGCCAGTCGGCGGCGCCCGAGACAACGAAGTCTTCATAGTCGACGGCGCTCAAAGGTTCGCCAGCGCCCTCATATTCCGGATCGCTGTAGTCGATGATCAATGGCTTCGCCTTCGCGAGCGAAAGCGCCTCTCGAATGACGTCGGAGAATTCCCGATCGACGATCAGCGCCTTGGTCTCGGCGTGATCGAGCGTGAAGGCGAGAATCGCGGCGTCGAGCCGCGTGTTCAGCGTGTTCAGCACGCCGCCCATCATCGGAACGCCGTAATGGCATTCGAGCATCGCCGGCGTATTGGCGAGCATGACGGAAATCGTGTCGCCGCCGCCGAGGCCAGCCTTCTCGAGAGCGCTCGCGAGCCGCTGGCTGCGCGCGTAGAACTCCCGATAATTTCGCCGCAGCGGGCCGTGAACGATAGCGATTCGCTCAGGAAAAACGGCCGCCGCTCGCTCCAGGAAGGTGATCGGCGTCAGCGGCTGAAAATTCGCGGGATTTCGTTCGAGGTCGCGATCATAAGGCGAGTCGGTCATCCGAAGGATCCAAATGTTCGCCGGGCGCGAAAGCGGTCGCAGCAGAAGCGACGCTCGCTGACGCGACGCACGCGGTGAGTATTCCGGCCTTGATGCAAGAATTACGCGCCCGCCTTCGCTTGATCAATCTTGGTCGTTGGCGGTACGTCACTCGCCGAAATCGACGTCTTTCAGCCGGCTGAACACGCGATCGGCGTCGAAATTGTCTTCCTCATCCGCGGGCGCCGCTGGTTTGGCCTTGCCGAAGACATCCTCGGTCGTCGCCGGCTCGGCCCGCGGGCTCGTGGTGACGCTCGCGGGAACCAGGGTCTGTCCATGATCCTCGACCGGCGGCTTGTCCTTCGCCGCACGGTTGACCTCGAAATCGAGTTCGATTTGGGAGCAAAGTCCGAGGGTCACCGGGTCCATCGGCGTCAGCGCCCCGGAATTCCAATGCGTGCGGTCGCGGATCGCTTTCAGCGTCGTCTTTGTGGTCCCTACAAGACGCATGATCTGAGCGTCCTTCAACTCGGGGTGATTGCGCACGAGCCACAGAATGGCGTTCGGACGATCCTGACGGCGCGACAGCGGCGTATAACGTGGACCGCGCGCTTTCTTGACCTCCGGCACGACCACTTTCGAAACCGAAAGATGAAGACGATGGTCGGGGTTTCTCTCCGCCTTTTCGATTTCTTCGCGCGTAAGCTGACCAGAGGTGATCGGATCGTGGCCGCGAATGCCGGCGGCGACCTCGCCGTCGGCGATGCCTTTCACCTCAAGGGGATGCAATTTGCAGAAATCGGCGATCTGATCGAAGGTCAACGACGTATTTTCGACGAGCCACACGGCCGTGGCCTTCGGCATCAGCGGGGCGTTGCCCATCTTGCAAACTCCTCGATCGAGACACAGCGGCGGCGTCCGGCGCCGCGCCGCCTGGCGCTAGCGACCCACAGAACGGCCGTCCATGTTGGGATGCCGCCTATATAGTCCGCACCCGCCTAAAACGCAATCAATGCGTTGGCCTGCCGTCCGAAGCCCTTCACGGCCTGGCGCACGCTTATGCCTGTTCGCGCGCATGGGCAGGGCGCAGTCCGCGCAGATGCGCCGGCAACAATTCGCCCATCGTCGCGCCGATCGCGGCCCCATATCGATGGAACAAAAGGCCGAAGACGATCAGAAGCACGCCGATTCCCGAGAGCGCAAAGGGGAAAAGGATCGAATCCTGGAAAACGCTGCTGGCGAGATAGCCGAGATAGGTCGTGACCCCGATCGCGCCGAACACCGCATAGACCCGGCGCATCAGGAAGAGCGACAAGAAAATCAACGCGACATTGATGGCGCAATAGAGCGCCTTGCCCAGTTCGCCGCCGCTGTGCTGCGCGGTCAGCCCGCCCCAAAAGGCCATCAGGCCGAAAAGATGCAGCCAGAAGGCGAAATCGCCGTCGCGCCAGCGCTTGAGATCGACCAGCCAGGCGACGGCAAGCACGGCGAGGCCGAAATACATGCTGACCGTCGCGCGCTGATCCCACGAAAACTCCTGGACGCCCATCAACCAGGGCGTCAGATCCATCGACATGAACCAGAGGCAGAAGGCGATGATCATCACGAGGAAAGGGAAGGGAAAGGCGAGCAGGGCGACGCCTGCCGCGGCGATCGTTCCAACCTCCATGGGAAGCCAGCTCGATTTGATCCAGACGTAGAAGTCGCCATAGGAGCGCGCCTCGCCAGCCGGGTTGACGCCGAACATCGCTTGAAGCGCAAAGATCGCGAGAGGCGTCATGCCGACCGCGCAGGCGATGAGCAGGCCGCCGGGCGTGCGCAGGCCGCGCTTGCGCCAAAGATAGGCCCCGGCCGACGTGAACAGGACGGCATAGAGGACCGCCGTGACGAGCAGCGCCTTGTCGCCCCAAAGGCCGAATGCCGTGGTCGAAAACAGGCCCATGGCGCTGAGCACGATGAGCGCGCCCGCATACCAAAACAGGTTGACCACGTCATAGCGCGGCGTCTGAGACGCGGCTTCTGAGAGGGATGCTTGTCGTGACGTCAGAAATTGCGACAGCCGCTCGAACGTTAAGGCGTCAATGGCGCCCGCGTCGCGGGCGGCGGCGATATCGTCAATGGTGAAACGAAACTTCATGTCGGCGCTCCTTCGCGGCGAGTTTCAATATGACGCACGCCAGGGAAAGAATTTGTGCAAACGCACAACAGCGTAGCCTTTCCGGGCGAATTTGACAGCGCCCGCCGCTTGCGCCCATCTAACCGCCGGCGCCCACCAGGCGACGGGCGAAGGATCAAATGCAGCAGAAAGTTACGGGTCTCACTTATGCCGAAGCCGGCGTCGACATCGACGCGGGCAACCGGCTCGTCGACATGATCCGTTCCGCCGTGCGTTCGACGCGGCGCGCTGGCGCCGACGGCGAGATCGGCGGCTTTGGCGGCGTGTTCGACCTCAAGGCGGCGGGATTTTCCGACCCCGTGCTCGTCGCGGCTAACGACGGCGTCGGCACCAAGGTGAAGATCGCGATCGAATCCGGTCTCAACGACACGATCGGAATCGATCTCGTTGCGATGTGCGTCAATGACCTGATCGTTCAGGGCGCCGAACCGCTGTTCTTCCTCGATTACTACGCAACCGGAAAACTCGACCCGACCGCAGCCGCCGCGGTGGTGAAGGGAATCGCCGCAGGTTGCGTCGAAGCCGGCTGCGCCCTGCTTGGCGGCGAGACGGCTGAAATGCCGGGCCTCTATGCGCGCGGCGACTATGACCTCGCCGGATTCGCCGTTGGCGCCGCCGAGCGCAATCGTCTCCTGCCCCGAAATGTCTGTGCGGGCGACATCGTCTTCGGCCTTCGCTCCTCCGGCGTTCACTCCAACGGCTTTTCGCTGGTGCGCAGCATCGTGAAGCGCGCCGGCGTGGCGTGGAACGCCACGGCGCCTTTCGCGCATGATCGCAATTTGGCGAAGGCGCTGTTGACGCCGACGCGCATCTACGTGAAGCCTCTACTCGCCGCCTTGAAGGCGACGCCGCATATCGTCGCCCTGGCCCATATCACCGGCGGCGGGTTTCCAGACAATCTGCCGCGCGTTCTGCCGAGCGGACTTGGCGTCTCGCTCGATCTCTCGGCGTTCGACGTTCCGCCGGTTTTCCGTTGGCTGGCGGAGACGGGAGACGTGACCCAGAGCGAGATGCTGCGAGTCTTCAACTGCGGCATCGGCATGGCGGTTGTCGCGTCAGAGCCGGCGGCCGGCGAGGTGGAGGCTGCGCTGCGCGCCGTCGGCGAGAAGCCCCTGCGGATCGGCGAAATTATCGAGACCGACAGCGCGGAGCGAGTCGTTGCGCGCGGAACTCTGGCGTTGTGAGCCGATTGCGCACCGCCATTCTGATTTCCGGACGCGGCTCGAACATGGACGCGCTGATCGCCGCGGCCAAAGACCCGGGGTTCCCGGCCGACATCGCGCTTGTCCTCTCGAACCGTCCCGACGCGCCCGGCCTCGCCAAGGCGAAGGCGGCGGGCGTCGCGACCGCCGCAGTCGATCACAAGATTTATGCGGGACGCGAGGAATTCGAGCGGTCGCTGCAACTTGTGCTCGAAACCTATCGCATCGAATTCATTTGCCTCGCCGGCTTCATGCGCATGTTTACGCCCGGTTTCGTGGGTCTCTGGCGCGGACGCATGCTCAACATCCACCCTGCCCTGCTTCCCTCCTATCGCGGGCTCGACACGCATGAGCGGGCGCTTGCCGACGGCGTAAAGATTCACGGCGCGACCGTGCATTTCGTCGCGCCAGAAATGGATGAAGGGCCCATCGTGGCGCAGGCGGCCGTGCCGGTGCTCGACGACGACACGCCGCAAACGCTCGCCGCCCGCGTGCTCGCGCAGGAGCACGTCATCTATCCGATGGCGCTACAGCTGGTCGCGTCGGGCGCCGTACGGATCGATGGCAATCGCGTGCTCGGCGCACCAGCGCCTGATGACGCAACGCTTGTCGTTCCCGACCTGACTGCGGCGCCACGGAGAATTGTATGACGATCACGCTTTACTGCTTCCGTCCCGTCGCCGGACTTCCCGACGCATCGCCTTTCGTGATGAAGACCATGGTTCTTTTGAAGATGGCCGGCCTCGACTATGTCGAAGATCGTCGCGGATTCTCGAAGGCGCCGAAAGGCAAGCAGCCCTATATCGACGACGACGGCGAGATCGTCGCGGACTCTTCCTTCATCCGCTTTCATATCGAAAGGAAATACGGGAAGGATTACGACGCACATTTATCCGACGAACAGAAGGCGGTCGGCTGGTGCGTCGAGAAGATGTGCGAGGAGCATTTCTATTGGATCGTCGTCCGCATGCGCTGGATGGATGACGCCAATTTTAAACGCGGTCCAGCGCGGTTTTTCGATAGCGCGCCCGCTATTATTCGCCCGCTGGCGAAATGGTTCATTCGCCGCAGGATCGCCAAGTCGTTGTGGGCGCAAGGCATCGGTCGTCACAGCACGGCTGAAGTCGATGAGCTCGGCGTGCGCGACATTGACGCGCTGGCGACGCTGATCGGCGACAAGCCTTATCTTTTCGGCGACGCACCCTGCGGCGCCGACGCAACCGTCTTCGGCTTTCTGGCTTCGGTCTTGGCGCCCATGGCCGACGGCGCCGTTCGAGACGCCGCGATGGCGAAACCCAACCTCGTCGCCTATCGCGACCGGATCATGCAGGCGTATTTCTCCAAGACCGCTTGACCCGACGATCCATGCCGCGCCTGCTCAGCCGACGATCTCGTTGCCGGAAAAGAACTGGGCGATTTCCACCGCCGCCGTTTCCGGCGCGTCGGAGCCATGCACCGAATTCTCGCCGACGCTCAGCGCATGTGCCTTGCGAATCGTACCCGGAGCGGCGTTCGCCGGATTGGTCGCGCCCATGACTTCGCGATAGCGCACGATGGCGTTTTCGCCCTCAAGCACCTGCACGACAACCGGTTCGGAAATCATGAAGTCGACGAGCTCGCCGAAAAAGGGACGCTCCTTATGGACGGCGTAAAAGGTCTCCGCCTGCTCTCGCGACATGCGGATGCGCTTTTGGGCGACGATGCGGAGGCCCGCGCCTTCGATCAGCGCGTTGATCTTGCCAGTGAGATTGCGCTTCGTCGCGTCGGGCTTGAGAATTGAAAAGGTGCGTTCGATCGCCATAGCAGCGCATCGCCTCGTCGTTGGAGTAATCAGGCGCCGCGCTTATATCGGGCGGTCGACGAGGCGGCAAGCCTACACCGCGTCGGCCTTCTCCGCTTCGCCGCCCTGCGGCGCAGGCCTGAACCGAGTCGCCGGATCATCGCGGTTCATGCGCCAATTCGGATGATGGAAATGCAGGACGCGGTCGCCGTTATAAGAGGCGACGGCATCGTCGAAACTTATCGTGCCGATCCGCCGCCAATCGCGGAACGTTCCCTTCTTAAATCCAGTGCGGCCCGTCACTTCCCCGTCGTCCGTGACGTCGATGTTGAACACGATTTTGCGCTTTGGCGCGGGATCGCCCCTGTCGAACATCATCGCCAGCAATTCGTCGCGTGAATCCAGTCCCTCTCCTTCAATTCGCGGATGGTTCGGCGCGAGCGTCAGGCGCATGAAACGCGGCGCGTGCGTCGGAAGGTCGCGAGGCTTGCCGAGCTCGGCGATTTCATAGAGCTGCCGCTGAGTGGCGTCCTTATCGATGATGGTGAACACGACGCCGGCAGTGATGACGATCGGCGACGTGCTCCAATCATTCGAAAGCGTGACGTTCGGCGCATTGACGAATTCGACATCGTTGAGGTAGGGCGTCAACGCGCCGACGATGTCGTCGATGGTGAAGAAATTCGCCGTCTGCAACGGTTCCCTGTGGTTTGGGTCGGTTGTCGCGAACAGCTTGCCGGCGATGCCCTGCCCGCGCGGTTTGCCACGCTGCACCGCGCCGCCGTTGGAATAGCGGGCGACGATGAGCGCCCTGCTGCCTTTTTGGAAATAGCCGGTGTAGCCGCTGTCTGCAGTGATTTCCCAAACTCCGGTCAGAACGACGCCCCAGGGATGGACGATCCGTCTGAAGCCCTTCCTGTCTGGTCCCCATCTCAGATCGCTGCGCGCGTCGACCGATCGTTTAGCGGCATCGGTCAGAAAGTGCCTGCCCTTCCAGAGCACGCGCAACATGTCGACAAAGGTTGGCATGACGAAGGGGAGCGGCGACTCTTCTGGCGCGCCCCAGACCTTTTGATAGGGATTGGCGAAAACCGCGTCGCGAACCTCGCTGAATCTCGAGCCGGGATAGACACGGTCTGCGTCGATGAACTCGATGACGCCAAAATCATTCGGGTCCATGGCATGTCCCCTTCATCCAATTAATTTCGAGAAAGCCTGGGCTCCTCCAACCGGATGACTTTATCGGCATCGGTCTGATTGTCCAGCTTCGCTCAGCGATAAGCGCTGGCGACGCCGATAAAATCCTGGGCCGCGAGACTGGCGCCGCCCACGAGCGCGCCGTCGACATTCGCGACGCGCAGCAGCTCGCAGGCGTTCGATGGCTTTACCGAGCCGCCATAGAGAATGCGAACCTCCGCGCTCTTACCACGACCAAGCCTGGCTTCGATCCGCTCGCGCGCGAAGGCGTGCATCGCGGCGACGTCATCGACCGTCGGCGTCAAGCCGGTGCCGATCGCCCAGACCGGCTCATAGGCGACGACGATATGGCTCGGCGCGTCGGCGGGAAGCGAGCCATCGATCTGGGCGCCGACCACGGTCAGCGCGTCGCCCGCATCACGCTCGGAGCGCGTTTCGCCGACGCATATGATCGGCGTGAGCCCGGCGCGCAGGGCCGCTACCGCCTTCGCACGCACGTCGGCGTCGGTTTCGCCGTGATCCGAGCGGCGTTCGCTATGGCCGACGATGACATAAGACGCGCCGGCGTCCTTGAGCATCTCGGCGGAAATGTCGCCAGTGTGGGCCCCGCCGGGCGCGGCGTGGCAATCCTGTCCGCCGAGTCCCAGGCCTGCGCGCGCCGCCAGATCCCGGGCGAGCGCGATCAGCGTCGCTGGCGGGCAGACGATCAATTCCGCGCAGGCGCGGAGCGCGTCATCATAGGCGGCGCCCATCGCCTCGATCTCGGCGAGAGAGGCGCGCAACCCATTCATTTTCCAATTTCCGGCGACGAGCGGGCGGCGACTCATGTAAAGCGCTCCTGACGTTGCAAATGAGGTAACAGAGCAAAGATCAGGCAACAATGCGCCTGAAGCGCAGCCGCGAGCCGCGTCATTGCGCCGTCATATATTTCGATATATCTGGAATTATGGAAACAGAAACGGCGCTCGCCTGTCTCGCCGCGCTGTCGCAGCCCACGCGGCTCGAAGCGTTTCGGCTGCTCGTGCGGCATGAGCCCAAAGGTCTGCCGGCCGGAGACGTCGCCCGCGCGCTTTGCGTTCCGCAGAACACGCTGTCCGCCCATCTCAACGTCCTGTCGCAGGCCAAGCTTGTCGTCAGCGCCCGCAACGGCCGCAGCATCGTCTATCGCGCGGACCTTTCGCGGCTCGACGCGCTGGCGCGATTTCTTGCCGAAGACTGTTGCGGCGGCGCGGCATGCGCGACAGCCGACGCTCTCACCGACATCAAATGTGAGTCTCGTCAATGACTGATAGGATCTACAATGTGCTGTTCCTCTGCACCGGCAACAGCGCGCGTTCGATCATGGCCGAGGCGCTGTTGCGCGCCCGCGGCGCCGGCAGGTTCAATGCTTTTTCCGCCGGCAGCCACCCCAAGGGCGAGGTCAACCCCTACGCGATTTATACGCTGGAGACGATGGGGCTCCCGAAAGAGGGCTATCGTTCCAAAAACTGGGACGAGTTCGCCAGTCCTGACGCGCCTCGCATGGATTTCGTCTTCACCGTCTGCGACAGCGCCGCGGGAGAAATCTGCCCGGTCTGGCCGGGGCAGCCGATGACGGCCCACTGGGGAATCGAAGACCCGGCCGCCGTGGAAGGAAGCGATATCGAGAAGCAGCGGGCCTTCGCCACCGCGTTTCGCTATCTGCGCAATCGCATTGATCAGTTCTGCGCGATTCCGCTGCATCGCCTCGACAGGCTCGCGCTGAGCCAGCGCCTGCATCAGATCGGGGAAATGGAAGGCGCAACGTCGCCGAAAGCCGTGGCAGAGTAAGCTCATGACAGTCTTTGAACGTTATCTTTCGCTCTGGGTCGCGCTCTGCATCGTCGCTGGCGTCGCTCTCGGACATTTCCTTCCAGGGCTGTTTCACGCGATCGGGGCGATCGAGATCGCAAAGGTCAATCTGCCGGTCGCCGCGCTGATCTGGCTGATGATCACGCCGATGCTGATGAAAATTGACTTCGCGGCGCTTGCCGAAGTCGGGCGTCACTGGCGCGGCATCGGCGTGACGCTTGTCGTCAATTGGGCGGTGAAGCCTTTTTCGATGGCGCTGCTCGGATGGGTGTTCATCGGCCATCTGTTTCGACCCTATCTTCCGGCCGATCAGATCGACTCTTATATCGCCGGCCTCATTCTGCTCGCCGCCGCGCCTTGCACCGCCATGGTTTTCGTCTGGTCGAATCTCACCAAGGGCGAACCGCATTTCACGTTGAGTCAGGTTGCGCTCAACGACGCGATCATGATCGTCGCCTTCGCGCCGATCGTGGGATTGCTGCTCGGACTTTCGTCCATCATCGTGCCCTGGAACACGCTGTTCCTGTCGGTCGTCCTCTATATTGTCGTTCCGGTGATCGCCGCTCAGATCATGCGCAGGCGGCTGCTCGCGGCGGGCGGGGAAAGGCGTCTCGCACGGGCGCTCGCGCATGTCGGCCCCGCCTCGCTCATTGCGCTGCTCGCGACGCTCGTTCTGCTTTTCGGTTTTCAGGGAGAACAGATCATCCGCCAGCCTGCGATCATCGCCATGATCGCGGCGCCGATCCTGATCCAGGTCTATTTCAACGCGGGATTGGCCTATCTGCTCAATCGCGCGGCGGGAGAGGCGCATTGCGTCGCTGGGCCGTCGGCGTTGATCGGGGCGAGCAATTTTTTTGAGCTTGCGGTGGCGGCGGCGATCAGCCTGTTCGGCTTTGAATCCGGCGCCGCGCTCGCGACTGTCGTCGGGGTGCTGATCGAAGTTCCAGTGATGCTGAGCGTCGTCTGGATCGTCAATCGGAGCAAGGGCTGGTATGAGCGCGGAGCGCTTCGATCGTCCGATCAAGCCCCCGCGCCCGTCGATCTACCCTGAGCTTAGCAGAGGCGATAGCCATAGGCCGCCAGCTGACGGCCGGTGATGCGCAGCATCGGACCGGGAGCGCGATTGCCGTGGCTGTAAACGTGAGCCATGAAGACCCGGCGCAACGCAGGCTTGTAATGCGCGGCGAAGACCGCGGTCATTCGCGGATCGACGACGCCACCCTCAGGCCCGCCAAACCAGGGCGCGTGAAAGCCGAAAACTGCGCCTTCGGAAACACAGGACTTGTGCGACGCCAGGTAGAGCGTGCAGGAAGAATCGCATTCCGTGGGGCCAATGCGTATGGGCTCGCCCCGGGACTCCGCCCGAGCTAACCTGGCCTGATATTGCTCTACGCGTCCGCCGTAGTCCGGGGCCATGACGTCGAAGGCGTGCGCTGGAGCCGTCAAAAGTACAGCCGTCATCATTCCTGCAAGACCGAGTGATCGCAGCATAGGACTTCCTTTTTGGGGCGCTCGTTAGGGCGGTCTTGCCGCCGAATGGCTGTCAGGGCTCAGTCGACCGAGCGCATGTCTCGGGCCCTTGGGGAAGGGGAAGGGCTCCGCTCGCGCCTCTTCCAGCTTCAGCGTCCTATTGATAAATCGAGCGTCATCTGAAGTGCAAGCGGGGCCTTAACTTTATGGTTAAATTTTTTTGAAGATGACGCTTGCCGCTGGCGAAGCTCGCCCTAAAAGGCTGAGGCTCGAGTTTGCGCTGTCAGAACAAAATGCGCGTCGCCGCGGCAGGCATACGCGTATTGAGGAAGCCTGTCGGATTTATGGCGACTTGATCACGCCGCGATTAAACGGAACCGCCCAACGCAGACGACGTGATCGATTACAACATGTTAGACTGCGCTGGACGCAAAAAAACGGCTGTCCGCTTTTTCGCGAGCGGCGCACTAGGCGTCAGCGCTTGCGCTTTTTCTCGACGTCCATCGCAAGCGACTTGCCCAAAATATGCTCGTCGCGCCCGATGACATGGGCGCTTGATCCGACGATGAGCGGATCCGGTCCGTGGACGACGCCGGCGTCCTTATTCGGATAGTCGAGGCTCGACAAGAAGTGTTGCATGCAATTAAGGCGCGCGCGTTTCTTGTCATCCGATTTGATGACGATCCAGGGCGCGTCGGCCGTGTCGGTGAAGAAGAACATCGCCTCCTTCGCCTCGGTGTAATCGTCCCATTTGTTCATTGACGCACGATCGATCGGCGAAAGTTTCCACTGTTTGAGCGGATCGTTCATGCGCGACCGGAACCGGCGCTGCTGCTCTTCGCGCGTCACCGAAAACCAATATTTGTAAAGGCGGACGCCGGAGCTGACGAACATGCGCTCCAGCTCGGGACATTGCCGCATGAAGTCGAGATATTCGTTCGGCGTGCAGAAGTTCATCACGCGCTCGACGCCGGCGCGATTGTACCAAGAGCGATCGAAGAAGACGACTTCGCCGGCGGCAGGCAGGTGCTGGATGTAGCGCTGGAAATACCACTGTGTGCGCTCGCGCTCCGACGGCTTTTCCAACGCCACCACCCGCGCCCCGCGCGGGTTGAGATGCTCCATGAAACGCTTGATCGTGCCGCCCTTCCCGGCCGCGTCGCGCCCTTCGAACAGCATGACGATGCGTTGACCGGTCTCCTTCACCCAGTTTTGCGCTTTCAGGAGCTCCACCTGCAGCAGCGCCATGTGGCGCAGATAGACCTTTTCGCTGAGCCGCGTCTTATAGGGAAATTCACCCGATTCAAACGCCTTGCGGATCGCCTCGGAATCGGCGCGCAACCGGCGAACATTTTGCTGCGGCGCATGGGTGCCCGCGCCATGTTCGAGCTCGCGAACGACCGCGCCCCCCTCCTCGATTTTCGGCGTCGAACCGGCTGAGCCGGCTTCGGCGAGGGCGTCCGCGGTTTCGTCCATTGTCGACTCTCCTGTTCGGCGCAGGCGCGGCCCGGCGCGCTCCCGATTTTGGAGGCGTCAGGCGCGGCTTCAGCTCAAAGGCGAGACTGCAGGCTTTTAAAACAAAAAATCAACGTCGCAGATCGACGCGCCCACGGTCCAAGCCGGTCCCCATTCGGCGCGTTGCAACGCGCCCGCGCGCTCCCTATAGTCCGCCGCCAAAAGCCGGGGAGCCGGCTCGAACGCTGCCAAGGAAGCATCCCTCATGTTAGAAGGCCTGCGCATCGCTTCGCAGAACTGGATCGGCCGCGCCATCATGGCGCTGGTCATGGGCGTTATCGTGGTCAGTTTCGCGATTTGGGGCGTCGGGGACGTTTTTCGCGGCATGACGACGCAACGCCTCGCCCGCGTCGGGGGCGGCGAAGTCTCCGTCGAGGCCTACCGCAGCGCCTATCAAAACGAGCTACGCCGCCTCCAGCAGCGGATGCGACGCGCGATCACCAATGAGGAGGCGCGTCAATCGGGCCTGGACCTGCAGATTTTGGAGCGCCTGGTCACCGAGGTCGCGCTGGATCAAAAGGCGCGTCAGCTTCAGCTGGCGGTCAGCGACGAGACCGCCCAGCGTTTGCTCGCGTCTGAAAAAGTCTTCCAAGGCCCTGACGGCATATTCGACGCCGCGCGCTTCAGGCAGATCGCCAATGACGCCGGCTTCACCGAGCGCGGCTTCCTCGCCGATCAGAAGAACGCCTATCTGCGCAAGATGATCACCGACATCGTCGTCGCCGGAGTCGAGCCGCCTAAGCTGATGATCGAAGCGATATACCGGTTCCGCAATGAATCGCGGACGATCGACTATGTCGTTCTGCCCCCGTCCCTGGTCGCCGCGGCGTCGGCGCCGTCCGACGAGGAGCTGAAGAAATATTTCGGCGAGCACGAGCAGACCTTCCGCGCCAAGGAATTTCGTAAATTGACCACGCTCGTCGTCAGCCCCTCTGCGGTCGGCAAGCCGGAAAGCGTCTCCGACGAAGACGCACGCAAATTTTATGACGAGGTGAAGTCGAAGCGCTACGGAACCCCGGAAAAACGCGACGTGCAGCAGATCGTCTTCAAAACCGACGCGGAAGCTGAAGCTGCGCTCGCGCGGCTGAAGGCCGGCGTCGGTTTTGACGCGCTGGCGGCTGAGCTGAAACTCAATCCCAAGGACGTAAATCTTGGCTTCGTCGAACAGCGCGATTTCGGCGACGCCAAAGTCGGGGCGGCTGTTTTTGCGCTTCCCCAGCCGGGTCTGACCGAACCGGTCCATACCGCCTTCGGCGCCGTCCTGTCGCAAGTCAAAAGCATCGCGCCCGCCGTCTATACCAAGACTTTCGAACAGGCCGCGTCCGAAATTCGCGCGGAAATCGCCGCGCAGCGCGCGACGCCCGAGGCGCGCAAGCTCCACGAGACCATCGAAGATCAGCGCGCCTCCGGCAAGACTCTGGCCGAAGCCGCAAAGGCGGCGGGACTGGAGACGAAGATTTACGACGCCGTCGACGACGCCGGCAATGACCGCGCCGGTAAGCCGATCGCAGACCTTCCCGCGGGTCCTGACCTCGTCAAAGCGGCCTTTGCATCGGACGTCGGGGTCGACAACGACACCGTCGCCACCCGGGACGGCGGCTATGTCTGGTATGAAGTCAACGCCATTGAGCCTGCGCGTCAGAAGGCCTTTGATGAGGTGAAGGAAGTGGTCGCCGAGGCGATGCGCAACGAGGCGGCGCAAAAAGCGCTCGCCGCCAAAGCCGACGAGGTTGTCGCCAAGCTGAACGCGGGCAAACCGATCGAAGACATCGCCAAGGAGCTCGGCGTTCAGCCGCAGCGCGCGAATGACGTGAAGCGCGAAGCGCGTCCGGGCTTCAACTCCAATGTAATCGTTCAGTTCTTCGAAGTAGCGCCGCGGAACGCCGGCTCGGTCGTCGTCGACAATGGACGAATGGTGTTTTTCGTGCGCGACTCGACGACGCCTGTTTTCGATCCAAACTCGATCGAATCGAAGACGATCGCTCAGCAGCTGAAGCCGGCGCTGGATAATGACTTGCTGGAGCAATATGTCGGCGGCCTTGAAAAGGCGCTCGGCGTCGACATCAACCAGCGGGCGCTCGCAGCCGCGACCGGAGCGGAACGCGACAGGTGAGCGGCGCGCTGTTTGAGCCTGACTTCGACGCATTCGGCCCCGAATATGACTCCGGTCGGCCGCAACTGGTCGTGACGCGACTCGTCGCCGATCTCGAAACGCCGGTCTCCGCCTATCTCAAAGTCGCGCGGGACCGGCGCGGCCACGCCTTTCTTCTTGAGTCCGTCGAAGGCGGCGCTGCGCGCGGCCGCTATTCGATGATTGGCCTCGACCCCGACCTCATTTTTCGCGCCGTCGACGACAGGGCGGAAATCAATCGTACAGCGCTCGACGGCGCGACCGGCTTCACGCCTTGTGAGGCCCCTCCCCTCGTCGCCCTGCGTCAGCTCATCGCCGAGTCCGCCGTTCCGCAGGCTGTCGGCTTGCCGCCGATGGCCGCTGGCGTGTTCGGCTATCTCGGTTACGACATGGTGCGTCAGATGGAGCGCCTCGCGCCGGCGAAGGACGACAAGATCGGCGTCCCTGACGCGCTGCTCGTGCGTCCGACGGTGATGATCGTGTTCGACACCGTCCGCGACGAAATTTCGATCGTGACGCCTGTCCGGCCCAAATCCGGCGTTGCGGCGAAGCCCGCCTACGAAGCCGCGCTGGCGCGTCTCGACAGAGTGGTCGCAACGCTGGAGGCGCCGCTGGAGCACCGCGACAGCGGAACCGATGCGCAGCTTCTCGCTCAGGAGCCCGTTTCCAATACGCCGCAGGCGCGCTTTCTCGAAATGGTCGAGCGCGCCAAGGAATTCATTCGCGCCGGCGACATTTTTCAGGTCGTGCTGTCGCAGCGCTTCACCGCGCCTTTCGCTTTGCCCGCCTTTGCGCTCTATCGCGCGCTGCGGCGCGTCAACCCCGCGCCTTTTCTTTGTTTCCTCGATTTCGGAGAATTCCAGATCGTCTGTTCGAGCCCCGAAATCCTCGTGCGAGTCGCCGACGACAAGGTGACGATTCGTCCGATCGCCGGCACACGCTGGCGCAGCGAGGTAAAGGCCGAAGATGAACGTCTTGCGGCCGATCTCCTCGCCGACGAAAAGAATGCGCCGAACATCTGATGCTGCTCGATCTCGGCCGCAATGATGTCGGCCGCGTCGCGAAGACAGGAACGGTGCGGGTCACCGACGGCTACGATCGAACGCTACAGTCATGTCATGCACATCGTCTCCAACGTGGAAGGCGAACTCGACGCGCGCTATGATTGCATTGACGCGCTCGCCGCTGGCTTTCCTGCCGGCACCGTCTCCGGCGCGCCGAAAGTCCGCGCGATGGAAATCATCGACGAACTCGAGACTGACAAGCGCGGAATCTACGGCGGTTGCATCGGCTATTTCGGCGCAGGCGGACAGATGGACACCTGCATCGTGCTGCGCACCGCGATTGTGAAAGACGGCAAGATGCATGTGCAGGCCGGCGCTGGCGTCGTCTACGACAGCAAACCGGAGTATGAGCACCGCGAATGCGTCAACAAGGCGAAGGCGTTGTTTCGCGCCGCCGAGGAAGCGGTTCGCTTTGCGACGCGGGCGCGGCGCGGACAATAGCAATTCGGCGATAGCGCGCGAACAGCGAAAGGGCGGCGGCGCATTTCATGGACGGCCCAACGATCTACGACGACGGCGACGATCCTTACCGCGCAATCCGCGTCGGCGAACCCAATGGCGCCGACGCCGCGAAATGGGGCCTTCTGCTGTCGCGCTTCATGCGCATCGTCGCCTTGTTCCTGGCTTGTGCAGGGCTTGATGCAGTGGCGGCTCATCCTCGCCACCGATCGCTCGATATTTGAAACCATGCCCCAAAGCGCAGCCTTCGCGGTGATTTTCTTCGCGGTGCTCGATTTGATCGCCGGCGTCGGCTTGTGGCTAGCGACGCCTTGGGGCGGCGTGCTGTGGCTGCTGGTGGCGAGCGCGCAAATTTTTCTCACGCTCAGCATGCCGAGCTTCTTTATGGGCGGCTATTGGCTGATCGGCGTCGACGCCGTGCTGATCGCCATGTATTTCGGCCTGACCTTTGAGGCCGGACGCGACGTCGAGGCGCAGCGTATGCGCGAACGCCGCCGTCGCCGCAGATTTGACAGAAAGCCGCCAAACCCTTCTTGAGAAATCAGGCCGGTTAGAGGCGCATTAGCGTAAATCGAACCTTTAAGTTCACTTCTCATTCACCGCAAACAGGCGGCGTCGCGGTAAACGCGCGATTCAGGCTGTTGCCCAAACCAGCTTTCACCCGCTCGACCTAATTTGACCCCATCAAACGCCGATCACGAGATGCCTGACGCATCCGCCCTGATGGAAAGACGATGAGCGCCGTGACCAAGACCGCCCCCATGGCCCGCGAGGATCGCGCCAGCGAATCCGGCCAGTTTATCTTGAAGCTCTGACGCTCGTCGAACGCCTCCATCGCCGCTTGCTCGACGTCGTCAAAGACGAATTCGATCGTCGCGATCTCGGCGACGTCAACTCGGTGCAGGCGCTGCTCCTCTACAATATCGGCGACAAGAACTGACCGCGAGCGAGTTGCGCACGCGCGGCGGCTATTACCGGCTCCAACGTCTCCTATAACGTCAAGAAGCTTGTCGAGACTGGCTATATGCATTACGCCCGCTCGCGCCTCGACCGCCGCTCGGTGCGCATCAGCCTGACTCCGAAGGGCAAGCAAATTCACGACATCGTCGCGCAGCTTTATGAAAAGCACGCGCAGACCGTCGAGCAGATCGGCGGCGTGTCCTGCGACGAATTCCGCAGTCTCAACACCTCGCTGACGCGGCTGGAGCGTTTCTGGACCGATCAGGTCCGTTATCGGCTCTGACGCTGTTTCGCGCGTTTTCTCGTCTCTCACCCATCTCTCACCTATCGCCGGCAAGCGCCTCAAGGTCGCTTCGCCGGCCTTTTTCATATCGCGCCGCCCTAGCGCGAACCGCCTGTCAGTCCTATCTTACCGGCTGTTAACCACGACCGCAGGACGCCCCTATGCGATGGTCCGTCACGATCGGCTCCTTCAAGGGGACCGCCGTGCGCATTCACGTCACATTCCTTTTGCTGTTGGGCTGGATCGGCTTTGCCGCCTATCAGCGCGGCGGCGCCGTCGCCGCGCGCGACAGCATTTTGTTCATCATTGCGGTCTTCATCTGCGTGGTGCTGCATGAGTTCGGCCACATATTGACCGCGCGCCGCTATGGAATCGTCTCGCCGGAGATCACGCTGCTGCCGATCGGCGGCGTCGCCGACATGGAGCGGATGCCAGACAAGCCGGGACAGGAACTGCTGATCGCGCTCGCGGGTCCGGCCGTCAACGTTGTGATCGCTGTCGCGCTGATGGCGTTCATAGGCGCCGTCGATCTCTCCGATGCGATCGAGATCGGCGATCCTTCCGTCAATCTTTTGAAGCGTCTGGCGGCGGTGAACGTCTTTCTCGCGGCTTTCAACCTGATCCCGGCCTTCCCGATGGACGGCGGCCGCGTGCTCCGCGCCGCTCTGTCGATCTGGATGGGCAAGGAGCGCGCAACCCGCATCGCCGCCCAGATCGGTCAAGGTTTCGCTTTTCTGCTCGGTTTTCTCGGATTGTTCGGAAATCCGTTGCTGCTGTTCATCGCGATTTTCGTTTATATCGCGGCCGCCGGCGAAGCGCAGATGACCACAATGTCGGAAGCGGCGCGCGGTCTGAAGGCCGCCGACGCCATGGAGACCCGCATCGCCATGATCGACCGCGGTTCGACCGTGCGGGAAGCGATCGACATTCTTTTGGCCACGTCCCAGGACGAATTCCCTGTCGTCGACGCCTCGCGCCGCCTAAGCGGCTTCTTGTCTCGGTCGAACATTATCGAAGCCCTGCGGGACGCCGAACCCGGCGCGCCGATCGCGCCCTTCGTGCGCCGACAGCCGGCGACGCTTGGCGTTGGCGAGACCATCGACGCCGCCCTGCCCAAGCTCACCGGGGGAGAAGCGGTCGGCGTGATCGACGCGGACGGGCGGCTGCTAGGGCTCCTGACCCGCCAATCGCTCGCCGAGATCATGATGATCAAAGACGTGCGGCCCGACTGGCGCTTCGCGCCGCGCGACGACAGCCCTCGGACGGTTGCCTAAGCGCCGCCCGCGGCCTATTGCACTCCTCAGAACCGCGCCAGAACCGGCGCTCGAGCGCCGACTGCAGCCCAATGTCCAACGTCATCCTCATCGACAATTACGACAGCTTCACCTTCAACCTGGTCCATTATTTCGGCCAGTTGGGCGCGAACGTCGCCGTTCACCGAAATGATGCGGTGTCCGTCGCCGAAGTGCTCGCCGGAGGGCCCGATGCGATTGTGCTGTCGCCGGGCCCCTGCACGCCGCGTGAAGCCGGCATTTGCATGGAGCTGATCTCAGCCGCCGCCGAGACCGTGCCGATTTTCGGGGTCTGCCTCGGCCATCAGTCCATCGGCGAGGCGTTCGGCGGCGACGTCATTCGCGCGCCCTTGCCGATCCACGGCAAGATGGCGACGATCCTTCATCACGGCGACGCCGTGTTTCGAGGCGTCGAAGGACCTTTTCAGGCGACGCGCTACCACTCGCTGATCGTCAGTCGCGATACGCTTCCCGACTGCCTTCGGATCACCGCCGAGACGCCGGACGGCCTCATCATGGCGCTGTCGCATAAGACGTTGCCGACGCATGGCGTGCAGTTCCATCCCGAAAGCATCACCTCTCAGCACGGTCATAAGATTTTGCAGAATTTCCTCGACCTTGCGCGCGAATGGAACGAAGGGCCGCGGCGCCGCGAGAAGGCGGCGTGATAAGGACCGGCAGTCGGCGTTAGGCCGTCGGCTGTCGGGACAAATAAACTTATCGCCTACTGCCTACTGCCGATTGCCTATTGCCCACCGCCACCCTTCGTTGCCGACTGCCGATGACCGACTTCAAGCCCTATATCGCCGCTCTCGCCTCTGGCGCGCCACTCGCGCGCGATGAGGCGAAGGCGGCGTTCACCCTGATCTTCAGGGGCGAGGCCACGCCGGCGCAGCTCGGCGCCTTTCTCATGGGCTTGAGACTACGCGGCGAGACGATCGACGAAATCATCGGGGCGGCTGAGGCCATGCGCGCGGTCATGACGCCGGTCGACGCGCCATCGGGCGCGATCGACATCGTCGGCACCGGCGGCGACGGGGCTGGCACCTACAATATTTCCACCCTCGCCGCGATCATCGCCGCAGCCGCCGGCGCAATCGTCGCGAAACATGGCGGCAAGGCGGCCTCGTCGCTGTCGGGCGCGTCCGACGTGCTCGGGGAGCTTGGCGTCAAGGTCGGCATGTCTCCAAGCGCCGCCGCCGCCTCGCTACGCGAGGCCGGAATTTGCTTCATGGCCGCGACCACGCACCATCCGGCGATGCGTCACGCAGCCGCAGTCAGAAGCGAGCTCGGCGTGCGTACGATCTTCAACCTGCTTGGCCCGCTGTGCAACCCCGCGCGGGTCGACCGTCAAACGATCGGAGTTTTCTCCCGCGAGTGGCTCGAACCCCTGGCGCGCGCGCTTAGAGAACTCGGCGCCAGGCGCGTCTGGCTGCTGCATGGCGACGACGGACTAGACGAAGCGACGACGACGGGCTTAACTCATGTGGTCGCGCTCGAAGACGGCGAAATCCGCGCCTTCGACCTTTCGCCGGAAGAGGCAGGCTTGCCGCGCGCCACGATGCAGGCGCTTGTCGGCGGCGATGCGGCGCACAACGCCAGAGCGCTGCGCGCGGTGCTCGACGGCGAGAAGAACGCCTATCGAGACATCGCCGCGCTCAACGCCGGGGTTGCGCTCGTCGTCGCCGGGCACGCCGCAGATTTGCGCGAGGGCGTCGCGCGCGCCGAGGCGGCGCTCGATTCCGGCGCCGCGCGCGACAAGCTCGAAGCGCTGATCCGTTGCTCCAATCGAGACGCCTGATCCCCTTCGATCGGGATAGGATTGCGCGCGTTTATCGGCTATTCATAGCAAGCCGGCAATCGGCGGAACGAATTCGAGCGAAGCGGTCGCGGCCCGACTTCGCCCGCAGGCGAGCAGATGACCGACATCTTACAAAAGATTGAAGCTTATAAGCGCACGGAAATTTCCGAGGCCAAGGTGCGCATGCCGTTGGCGACGCTCGAGCGCAAGGTGCGCGATCATGATCCGCCGCGCGGCTTCGTTCACGCGATCGAGCAAAAGCTGAACGAACGCCGCATCGCGCTTATCGCCGAAATCAAGAAGGCGAGTCCGTCGAAGGGGATCATTCGGCCGGACTTCGATCCGCCGAAACTGGCGCGCGCTTACCATGCCGCGGGCGCCGCCTGTCTTTCGGTGTTGACCGACGCGCCGTCGTTCAAGGGCAGACTCGAAGATCTCGAAGCCGCGCGAAAGGCCACGCATCTTCCGGCGCTGCGCAAGGATTTCATGTTCGACCCCTATCAGGTCTATGAGGCGCGCGCTTTTGGCGCGGACTGCATTCTTATCGTCATGGCTGCGGTCGATGACGACGAAGCGAGAGCGCCGAACACCGCCGCCCATGATCTGCGCATCGACGTGCTCGTCGAAGTGCATGACGAGAGGGAGCTTGATCGCGCGTTGAAGCTCGAGACGCGTCTCATCGGAATCAATAATCGCAATCTGCATGACTTCAATGTCTCACTCGACGTGAGCGAGAAGCTCGCCGAGAAGATTCCGCGCGACAAGATCATTGTCGCGGAAAGCGGCATCGCGACGCACGACGACTGCCTGCGTCTCGAAAAGTCGCATATCTTCACCTTCCTCGTCGGCGAAAGCCTGATGCGCAAACATGACGTCGAAGCCGCCACGCGCGAACTTCTGCATGGCCCAACAGCCAATCACAACTCAGGCGCACACAAATCCGCCGCCGGCGCGTGACGTGAGCGCGCTGACTCACCTCGGCGCGACTGGCGAAGCGCATATGGTCGATGTATCGGCAAAGCCCGAGACGTCGCGCCTGGCGCGGGCGCGCGGCCGGGTGACGATGACGCCAAACACTCTGCGTCTCGCGGTCGAAGGTCAGGCCAGGAAGGGCGACGTCTTCAGCGTCGCTCGCATTGCGGGCATCATGGCGGCGAAGAAGACGAGCGACCTCATACCGCTCTGCCACCCTCTCCCCCTATCGAGCATATCGGTTGAGATCACACCCGACGAAATGCTGCCCGGCTTGCGAGTGGTCGCCGAAGCCTGCGTCACCGGCAAAACCGGCGTCGAGATGGAGGCGCTCACCGCCGTCTCGGTCGCCTGTCTGACGATCTACGACATGTTGAAGGCGGTCGATCGCGGCATGCGCATCGAGGGCGTCGAACTCGTCGAGAAGCGCGGCGGCAAATCCGGCGACTGGAAAAGAGACTGACGCGAAATCTTCCAGCCATCATGGCCGGGCTTGTTTCGGCGCCCACGCCGCGACGTTACGTCACGAATGCATAGATCGGGAGCCAGAGCCGTGGATGCCCGCGACAGGCGCAGGCAAGACGCTCTACACCAAGCGAATTGAGGATGTCCGACTCCAAGCTTCTTTCCGTCGACGAAGCGCTCGGGCGCGTGCTCGCAGGGGTTGCGGTCCTTGGCGAAGAATCTGCGCCGCTCGCGCGGGCGCGCGGCCGCACCCTCGCCGCCGATCTCGTCGCACGCCGCAGTCAGCCGCCCGTCGCGGTCTCGGCGATGGACGGCTTCGCGCTGCGCGCCGCCGATCTTGCCGCTGGCCCACTGCGCGTCGTCGGCGAAAGCGCCGCGGGCCGAGGCTATGATGCGGCGCTCGGGCCCGGAGAGGCCGTGCGCATTTTCACGGGCGCGCCAGTTCCGAACGGCGCCGATGCGATATTGCTGCAGGAAGACGCCAAAGTCGCCGATGGCGCGCTGACGGCGAACGCTCCGCCCGGCCCGCACATCCGCGCGGCCGGCCTCGACTTTCGCGAAGGCGCGGTCGCTCTCGCCGCCGGGACCCGCCTCGGTCCGGCCGAAATGGCGCTCGCCGCGGCGATGAATCATGCCGTGGTTCCGGTCGCCCGCCGCCCGCTCGTGGCGATGATCGCTTCCGGCGACGAACTCGTGCCGCCGGGCGTCGAGCCTGGTCCCGCGCAAATCATTTCCTGCAACAATCTGGCTGTCGCAGCCATCGCCGAAGACGCCGGCGCCGAAGTCGTCGATCTCGGCATTTTCCGCGACGATCTCGCCGAACTCGAACGCGGCGTCGGCCTTGCCCGTAAGGCGCGCGCCGACGTTCTCGTCACCCTCGGCGGCGCGTCGGTCGGCGACCATGATCTGCTGCGTCCGGCGCTGTCGCGCCAGGGCATGGCGCTCGACTTCTGGAAGATCGCGATGCGGCCGGGGAAGCCGCTCATCCATGGGACTCTTGGCGACGCGCGCATCCTCGGCCTTCCAGGCAATCCGGTCGCGTCTTTCGTCTGCGCGCTGACGTTCCTCGCGCCGCTGCTGCGCGCGCTACAGGGCGACCCCAGCGCCGGCGCCGACCGGACTGAACTGGCGATCGCAGGCAGCGACCTCCCGGCCAACAAGGGGCGTCGCGACTACATGCGGGCGCGGCTCGCCAAGGATGAAAATGGGCGGCTTGTCGCCACGCCGCAGCCGCTGCAGGATTCGTCGCTCCTCACTGAGCTCACTCAATCCCAAGCGCTGCTCATCCGAGAGCCCGGCGCGCCGGCGGCGGCGAAGGGCGACCCCTGCCGCATTCTTCGGCTGCCCTGATCCGAGGCAGCGGGTTTCGTGACTTTGGCGCCGCAAAATGGCAAAGGAAGCGCGCGCCCCCACGCGCCACGAAAGCAGGCCTGCATGTCGATCATCGATTCCGTCCGCAAGTCGCTCGTTCCGATCCATCCGGAAGGCTATGTCTTCATCGCCGGATTTGCGTTCGCCTCTATCCTGCTCGATTGGCTGTCGCCGACGCTCGGCTGGATCGGCTTCATCGCAACGGCATGGTGCGCCTATTTCTTCCGCGATCCGCGTCGCATCACGCCGCTGCGCGAGGGCCTCGTCGTCTCACCCGCCGATGGCGTCGTCAGCGCGGTCGGCTTCTTTCTGCCGCCGGCGGAACTCGGGCTCGGGGCCGAGCCGATGCAGCGCATCTCCGTATTCATGAGCGTTTTCGACGTGCATGTGAACCGAGCCCCGATAACCGGGCGCATTTCGAGGATCGCCTACAAACCGGGCCTGTTTCTCAACGCAGACCTCGACAAGGCCAGCGAGGACAATGAGCGCAGCGGCATGGTCATCGACGCCTCCTTTGGACGTTTCGGCGTGGTGCAGATCGCGGGCCTCGTCGCGCGCCGCATTGTCGGCTTCGTCAAGGAAGGCGAACAGATCGGCGTCGGCGACCGTTTCGGCCTGATCCGTTTCGGCTCCCGCGTCGACGTCTACATGCCGTCATCGGCGCGGCCCATGGTGGCGGTTGGCTCGCGCGCCATCGCTGGGGAGACCATTCTCGCCGACATGACCGCCAGCGCGGCCGCGCTCACTTTCAAGGCGGGCTGAGGAAAGACATGGCCGATCCGTTCTTCTCCGGCGACGATACTCAAGAGGGTTCGCTGACGCCCTCGGAACGGCGTCGGCTGCGTTTCCGCAATATTCCGTTGCGCGTCGTTTTGCCCAATCTCGTCACGCTGCTCGCGCTGTCGATGGGGCTAACCGCGATCCGCTATGGAATCGAAGGGCGGTTCGAGACGGCCGTCACCGCCGTGATGGCGGCGGCGGTGCTCGACGGATTGGATGGGCGCCTTGCGCGGGCCATCAAAGGCACCTCGCGTTTTGGCGCCGAGCTCGACTCGCTTTCGGATTTCGTCGATTTCGGCGTGGCGCCCGGCCTGTTGCTGTATCTGTGGACGCTGCACGAGATCAAAGGCCTCGGCTGGTTCGCCGTGCTCGTCTTCGCCATCGCCTGCGCGCTGCGCCTCGCGCGCTTCAATGTGATGATCGATGATCCGTCGAAGCCTGCCTGGCACGCTGAGTTTTTTGTCGGCATGCCAGCGCCCGCCGGCGCGGTGACGGTGTTGTTGCCGCTTTATCTGCATTTCTCTGTTTTGGAGCTGCCGGCGTCAAAGGCCATGACTCCCTTCTATATCGTCTATGTGCTCGGAATCGCCTTTCTGATGGCGAGCCGCATTCCGCATTTTTCAGGCAAGCGCATCGGTCGCATTCCGCGCGATCTGGTCATTCCCGTACTGTTCGGCGTCGGCGTGACGGCGCTGCTGCTGGCGATCTATCCGATGGAACTGCTCGCCGTGCTGAGCGTTGCTTTCCTAGCCGCCATTCCGCTCAGCGTGCGGCGCTACAACAGGCTGGCGAAAGCCGAGGCTGAGAAGGCGGCGCGGACAGAGGCTCCACAGTCGCAGTAGTCGCTAGGGTTTGGTCTTCGCGACATAGAGGACGCCCTGCAAGTTCCTGAAGTGCGCGTCGCATGTCAGGAGATCTGCGCCATGTTCCAGCGACGTCGCGTAGCTAGGCCAAGAAAAGGCTAGCTCATCGCGCGGCGATCGGAGCCAGCGGCTGGGTCTCGATCTTCTGGTTGAGCGGCGCCGGCGCAGTGGCGGCTGCGGTTCCGCCGTTAGCGTCGATCACTGCTTGCGTTTCGGCCTCGGCCGGACGCGGCGCAGTCAGTTGCGCGCCGATCGTCCGCACCACGTCGGGCGCTTCGGCGAATGCGCCATGGCCGACGAAATCGGTCGAGAACGACGAAATATCATGCACGGCGACGCCAAGCCGATCGAGCTCCGCCCTGTCTTGCGGACTGTTCGGGTTCATCGCCCCCAGCCGCGGCCGATCGCCGGCGATGCGCGACGCGAGCGACAATGCGCGGTCATTGTTCGCGACGAAGACCGACACATGCCGAGGATCGAGACGCGCGACCTGCTGACGGAAAACATTGAGGTCGATGTCGGGCGCCGCGAGCATGACTTCGCCGAGCTTGCCGTCGAGATCGGGATGGCCGGACTGCGCGACGCCTCGCAGCGTCTCCATCGTCAGCCATGCGCCCATCGAATGCGCGAGCACATGGATGCGTCCAACCCCAGGCGCATGAGACAGGTCGACGATGAGCCTTTCGAGCGCATCGCGTGAGACGGTCGCCGCTTCCTTGTCGGACTCGTAGTTGAAAAGTCCCCCTCGGGAATTCCAGATAAAGAGCGCGGGAACGCCCGAGAAGCGGCCGTCGGCGACGATCTGGGCCAGTCGATAACGCGCATCCTCGGCGCTGGTGTTGAAGCCGTGCACGAAAAGCAACACGTCGCGCGAATTGCCGATGCGCCCGGAGACATGCGAAGCGACTTCGCCGTAGAACTCCTGCTCGTCCATGTTGCGCTTCGACAGCGCCGTGAAATGGCGGCGCCGATCAGCGCCGCCGAAGCTCGGACGTTCGATATATCCGGCGCGGTGGTTGAGCGGCACGCCGATCGAGGTCAACGAAAAATGCGCGCGGCCGTCATCAGCCGCGCCTTCCGAGCGCCGGGTCGACGCGACGAAAATGGCGACGTTCGCTGGCTCGCCTTGCGGTCCCGATACAAGAGAAACCGCGTTGTTGACGTGGCCGTCGACCATGCGCATGCCGTCCGACACGCAGCCGGCAAGCGAGGCGGCGAGCAAGAGCGCACATAAGCGCGTGAGCGAATTCATCCCAAGTCTGTGCAAATGATTGGCTCGATCCGGCGCGTATAGGAGACAGCGGCGCGTTCGACTAAGGCCTCAGCCTCATCCTGCGCTTTACTGCCCTGAGAAAGCGACCAAAGCGGGGCGAGACACCCGTCTCGAAAGGGAAAAAGTCTCGACATTTCATGGTCCGCGCAAATCGGTCGCACTTGCGCGATTGCAAGCCGCCTGCGCATAGTGCCAACAAAATGACGTCAGGGAGAACCGACGGCGCGGCGCGCCCGCCATGTCGGAAATGTCAATGAGAATCAAAGTCTTAGGGTCTGGCGCCGGCGGCGGTTTCCCGCAATGGAATTGCAACTGCGCCAACTGCCGCGCCGTCCGCGCGGGGGCTGCGGGATTCAAGCCGCGCACCCAGTCGTCGCTGGCGGTCAGCGCCAATGGCGCCGATTGGCTTCTACTCAACGCCTCCCCGGATTTGCGACAGCAAATCTCCGCCGCTCCCGAGCTTGCGCCCGGCGCCGAAGACGGTTTGCGCGCGAGCCCGATCAAGGCGGTGGCGCTGACAAACGGCGATGTCGATCACGTCGCCGGCCTTCTCAACATGCGCGAAGCGCAGCCGTTCAGCCTTTACGCGGCAGGGCGCGTTCTCGACGCGCTCGGCGCCAATCCAATTTTTACGATACTGCAAACGCAGCTCGTGCCGCGTATCGAGATGCGCATGGATGAGGCGGTCGCCATAAGAGGCGCCGGCCTCGATCTGGGCCTTTCTATCCGCGCCTTTCCGGTTCCGGGCAAGATCGCGCTTTACCTTGAGAACGCCAATGCGCCGAATTTTGGAACAAGCGCAGGCGACACGCTCGGGCTGGAGATCATCGAAGCCGCAACCGGCGACTCGTTCTTTTACATTCCGGGCTGCGCGAAGATCGACGCGCCGCTCGGCGAGCGTCTCCGCGGCGCCAAGCTCGTGTTCTTCGACGGCACGCTCTTTCACGAAAACGAGATGATCGAGCAAGGGCTGCTCGGCAAAACCGGTTCGCGCATGGGCCATATCAACGTCAGCGGCGCCGACGGCTCCATCGCCGCCTTTGCGCCGCTCGGCGTAGAGCGCAAAATTTTCGTCCACATCAACAATTCCAATCCGCTGCTTAACGCGCGTTCAAACGAATACGCGATCGCACAGGCGGCCGGCTGGGACATCGGCGAAGACGGCATGGAGGTGAGTCTGTGAACGAGATCGTAGCCATCGATTGGCGCGAGGCCGCGCCGCTCTCCCGCGAGGAATTCGAAGCCGCCATCCGCGCCGTCGGCGCCGAGCGCTATCACGACAAGCACGAGTTTCATAAGCTGTTGCATGGGGGCAAGCTTAAGAAAGAGCAGGTCGCCGCGTGGGCGCTCAACCGTTACTGCTACCAGGAGGCCGTGCCCCGCAAGGACGCCGCGTTCATGAGCCGGGTCCACGACCGCGAACTGCGCCGCGAATGGATCCACCGCATTCATGATCACGACGGTCTCGGCGACGAAGGCGGCGGCATCGAGCGCTGGCTTGTGCTCACCGACGCGCTCGGCTTCTCGCGCGACTACGTCACGTCTCGGCGCGGCGCCCTGCCCGCGACGAAATTCGCCGTCGAGGCCTATGTGCGCTTCGTCGTCGAGCAGCCGCTCACGGTCGCGGTCGCGTCTTCGCTGACCGAGCTATTTGCGCCGTCTATCCATCGCGAACGCATCGCCGGCATGCTCGAAAACTACGACTTCGTGGACGACCACGTGATGGCCTATTTCAAACGCCGGTTGAGCCAGGGCGCCGCGCGACTCCGAGTTTGCGCTGGACTTCGTCCTCGACAACGCCAAAACTCGCGCCGAGCAGGAAGCCTGCGTCGGCGCCGTGCGGTTCAAATGCGACGTCTTGTGGGCGCAGCTTGACGCATTACATCACGCTTATGTCGCGCCGGCGCTGATCCCGCCCGGCGCGTGGCGGCCAGGAAAAGCGAATGTCTGAGGCGCACGCCGCGCGGTTCGTGATCGGCCCCGACTCGCGTCCGGCCTTCACGCGCTATGCGCGGCTGCACGAGGATCGCGCCCGTTCGCGGACAGTCATTCTCGCCCCCGAGCGCGCCTATGAACTCGATCCGATCGGGCTCATTGTCCTGCGCGCAATCGACGGCGCGACGCGCATTGCCGATCTGTGCGCGCGTCTTGCCGAGCAATATGCGGCGCCGCTCGACGTCATCACGCGAGACGTCAGGGCGCTGCTGCAGGGACTCGCCGACAAGCGGCTGCTGCGTGACGGGGCCGATCAATTTGCGGCGCCGGCGCCTTCCGACTTCGCCTCCTCAATCGCGCCATTTGCCGGAGGGCCAGCGGGACTGCTCGCCGAACTTACCCATCGCTGTCCGCTGCAATGTCCCTATTGCTCCAATCCGCTTGAGCTCGAACGATCGAATGCGGAGCTCACCGCAGACGAATGGGGCGAGACCTTTCATCAGGCGGCGTCGATCGGCGCGCTGCAGCTGCATCTATCCGGCGGCGAACCCACCGCGCGACGCGATTTGGAGGAGATACTGGCGCATGCCGTCGACGCCGGACTCTACACCAATCTCGTAACCTCCGCCGTGCTGCTGACGAGCGAGCGATTGCAGCGTCTCGCCGAGATCGGCCTCGATCATGTGCAGGTTTCGATCCAGGACGTCGTTCCCGAGAGCGCGGACCGCATCTCCGGCTTTGAGGGCGGCGTCGCCAAGAAGCGCGACGTCGCGCGATGGACGCGCGAATTGGGCATGGGATTGACGATCAACGCGCCGATGCACCGGCAGAACATTGCCCATCTGCCGCAGATCATCGATTTCGCCGTCGAGGTCGACGCGCAGCGCATCGAGATAGCGCATATTCAATATTACGCCTGGGCGCAGATGAACCGCGCTGCGCTCATTCCAACGCGCGAAGCCTTCATGGAAACGGTTGGCGTCGTCGAAGAGGCGAAGAAGCGTCTCGCCGGCGTGCTCAATTTCGATTTCGTCATCCACGATCACTACGCCAAACGGCCCAAGGCCTGCACCGGCGGCTGGGGGCGCTCGATCATCGCGGTGACGCCGTCAGGCAAGGCCCTGCCCTGCCATGCAGCGCAGACCTTGCCGGGACTCGTATTCGATAATGTGCGCGAGCGGTCGCTCGCCGACATCTGGCGAAAGGGATCAGCGTTCAACGCGTTCCGCGGCGTGGACTGGATGAAGGAGCCCTGCCGGTCGTGTGATCGACGCGAGATCGATTTTGGCGGCTGCCGTTGTCAGGCTTTCGCGATCGCCGGCGAGGCGACGGCGACGGATCCCGCCTGCCATCTCTCTCCTGACCACGCGCGCTTCGCCGCCTACGCGGAAGTCGAGTCGCAGGCGCCGGCGCCGGACTTCGTTTACCGCCGCTATGGCGGCGCCGCGGCGTCAACGGCGCGCGCCAAGGAGCCGGCGTAAAATCAGCGCTGCGGCGCGCGCGGATCGTCTCGCGGATCAAGATAGGTGATGTTCCACGGGCCGACGCCCGTCACTTGAATCACCGTACTGTCGTCGAAGGTCACCCAATGGACGACTTCCGCGGGCGTCGCGGCGAAGCCGCCAGTGGAAAGCGTTCGTTCCGCGTCTGGATTGAGCTTGTCGCCCTGACCGTAGCGCAGCGCGCCCGACAACACCGTCATCGTTTCGATTCCGCTGTGCTTATGCGGGCCCACTCGATATCCTTTCGGCCCCCGCATCCGAAGCAGAAACGGTCCGCCTTGCATCGGATCGCCGAAAAGCATCGCAACTTCCGAGCCTCTCGGCAGCTCCGGCGGCGCCGCCTTCCATTCCAACTGGTCCTGCGAGAAGACGAAGCCAGGAGCCTCGGCTAGGGCGTTTGACGCTGCGAGGCTTATGGCCGCGCCTGCAACGATTACAGCAAAATTTCGCATAGCTTGCGCCTCCAAAGCGCGCCCCTCGCTTGAGATAGGGCGCAGACCCGCGCCCTCAAAAAAATTCGCCTCCGGTAACTAAGGAGCAACTTCCGCGGGGCATATTAAGGCCCGTCTCGCGGAGTTAAGAATTTGTTTCGCATAAATAGCGTAACGGAGCTTGTCGCATGAAATCGCGGGATACGCTTATCCGTCTGAAACGGTTTCAGGCCGAGGAAAAACGCCGGCGCGTGGTCCAGCTCAATGCAATGATCGCCGAATTCACGCGCATGGCCAATGAGCTCGAACGCGAAATCGGCCAGGAAGAGCGTCGCGCCAACATCAGCGACCTCAACCATTTCGCCTACCCCACCTATGCGCGCGCCGCACGCACCCGGCGGGAAAACATCCTCGCATCGATCTCTGAGCTTCGTGTGCAGATCGACGAGGCCGAAGCGCAGTACAAGGAAGCGAGCGAAGACCTCGGCAAGGCGCAGAACCAGGAGGCGCGGGATCGCGGCGCAGAGCGGATGATCGACGTCGTCGCCGAACGGCGCCATGCCGATATGCCGGAAGCGTTTCGTCGCGCTTAGAGCCCGAACAACCGCCAGCGAAGCCTTCCTCGAGGCGCACGCGCCCAAACGCCAAATGTTGGCTTGCGAGTGGCGCTGACGTCTTCGCCTCTGGCGAGAGAAGCAGCGATTGCTGCGACGTCGAAATAGAATCGTCGTAGAACAAGCGCCGACCCGGCCCGTCCGGAATCGATAAAGGCGCGTTCGAAACGCGCCAGATCGGCGATCCAAAGCGGCTCACCGCGCCGCGCGAGGCGTTCCTCGAGAAGCGTGACAAGCGCCGCAGCGTCTGAAGGGCTTTTGCCGTCTCTCGCGCGGCCGCGGATCGCCTCTCGTAGAAGCCCATCGAATCGATCGCCCAACGCGCGCGCCGTAAGCGGCAGCGCCTTGCGCGCATAGAGCGCGCGCTTGCCGATCAGGCTCCGCGCCAAGGCCTCCGTTTCGCGCCGGTCGAGCGCGGCGAGGCGCTGCGTGTCATGCATGCTGAGACCGAGCTCAGCCGCCACGGCGACCGGCGACTCGAAGAATCCGCGGCGCAGGCCTTCGTCGGTGAAAAGGCGCGCCAGTAGCGCCTGGGTCTCGGCTAACCCCATCGGCCATGTTCCACGAGCATTGCGCGCGCCCGCGCCACTTCTTCAGCAAGCGCGCGGAACGGTGGAATTTGTTCGTCGCGCTCGAGAACGACGCCCTTGACCGGCGCGCGCGCCACAATGCGATCGTAAAGCGTCCAAACCGCCTCGCTCGTCGCAGCGTCATGGCTGTCGATCAGCAATCCGTTGCGTTCACGGCCGCCGGCATAGTGAATCTGCACGAGCCTGTCCCATGGCCAGCGCTCGAACTGCGTATCAAGGTCGTACCCGAAATTCGTCGCGTTCACGTGCAGGTTCGCGACGTCGCACAGCCAGCCGCATCCTGTCGCCTCAAGCGCGCGCGATAGAAACTCGGCCTCTTCCATTTCGCCGCCAGGAACGCGCACGACACAAGTGACGTTTTCAAGGATCAGCGGCGTCCTTATGCGGCTTCGCAGGCGTTCGACATTGCGCGCGACGACGTCGATCGCCTCCTGCGTATAGGGTAGAGAGGCAAGATGGCCGATGCTGACGCCGCCGGCGCGCGTGAAGCACAGATGTTCGCTCCACCAGGGCGGATCGATGCGCTCGACGAGTGCGGCGATTTTATCGAGATAGCGCGTATCGAGACCCTCCGCGCCGCCAATCGAAAGATCGAGACCATGCGCGACGAGCGGAAAATGCGATTTAAGAAGATCCAGTTCGTCGAGCTTCTCTCTGGGCGCGTCGAGGTAGTGATCGGCGACGATCTCGAGAAAATCGACCTCATCTCGATGAACGAAGAGATCAGCGCGAAACTGCGGGCGATAACCGAGGCCGGAGCCGAGCGTCGGCGTTTCAATCGGCGCCACCGCTCGCTCCGCCGTCGCCGCAACTGCCGCCGCAGCTCGTCCCGCAATCGGCGCCGCCGCTTTGAGAGCCGCGGCTGAACGCTTCAGCGAACATCGCTTCCGTCGTGCCTTTGAGCGGCGAGAATCCAAAAAGTCCGATCAGAAACAGCGCCGCGCCCTGGAACGCACGCGCCTCTGGTCCAGGCGATCCGATATGCGCGACCGCCTCGTTCAACCTGCCCCCGTAAGCAAGTCGCATCGCTTCGAGATAGGCGTGGCCGCGCCGGCTCGCGTGGGTTCTGGTCAGCGCATAGGCGAGCGCGAAAAGCACGGCGACCGAAGCGGCGGCGAGAAAAATGAGATAGGCGAGGTTCGCGGGCCCTTTCGTCCACTCGACAAAGATTTTCGCAAGCGCCAGACCAGCGATGACGAGCGTCCCGCCAATCTGCACGCGACGGCGCCAGATCTTCACTGACTTGGGTTTGATAAGCCCTTCCGCCGCGAGTTTGGCGCGCACCGGCGCAAGCTGTTCGAGCAAGCGTCCCCGCAATGCGCGATCTTCGAACAGGGCATGCGCCTTCGGCTTCGGCTCCACGGCTTCGAGCAGGCGCGCCTCCATGGCGTTGAGTTCGCCCGGCTGAGGCTGCTTCTCGGTGGGAACAACGTGATCCTCGGCGGCGAGTGCGACGAAACCGCGCTGCGCAAGATCGTAGATCAGCGTCCGAATGACCTGATTGACCCCGCCCTGCAGGAAGGCGACTTCCATCGCGTCGGGATTTTGCGGCACCGGCGGCGGCGCGCGGCGATCGGTGCGATCCGCGAAGCGGATGCAGAGATAGGCTCCCGCCAGAACAAGGATCACGACGAGGCCGAAGAAATTGAGAAATTCCGGGCCGGGAAGATTGAGGATAGGAAGATTCCGCACGCCGCCGCCTCAGTGCATAGACAAGTCTTGCGCAAGGCGTCGCGCTTGCAGCGTTGCGACAGCCAGCACGGCCATGCCGATCGCCTGATGCGCGAGCGCCAGCCCCAGATGCGGCGCGCCGGCATAGGGCGGCTCGACCAGCACCAAAGTCGCGATTCCGAGCGCGACCTGCATCAGCACATGGCCGAAGAGGATGCCGGCGCCGCGCCGCGCGCGTCCTTCCGCATTCGTCCAGGCATCGATGAGATGCCCGAGCGCCAGAGCGAAAATCAGATAGGCGATCATGCGGTGAAAGAACTGCACAGTGACGGGATTGTCGACGAGATTCGTCCAGACCGGCTCCAATCGCCATAAAACGTCCGCCGGCGGGATGAATGCGCCGTCCATCAGCGGCCAGGTGTTGTCGATAAGCCCCGCCCGCAAGCCGGCGACCAGGCCGCCGACGAAAATCTGCAGAAAGACGACCGCGAGAATCGTCAATGCGACCGCCTTCAATCGGCCGGCGCCCTCATGCGCGAGCGAGACGGCGCGCGGACCCAAGCCGCCGGCCACCCATAGGCATGCGGAGAAGATCAGCGCGGCGATCAGCAGATGTATCGCCAGTCGCTCCTGCGCCACCTCGATGCGATTGACGAGGCCGGACGCCACCATCCACCAGCCGACGCCGCCCTGGAGAGCGCCGAGCGCGAGAATGCCCAGGAGCTTCGGCTTCACCGAGCGTGGCAATTGGCCTCGCGCCCAAAACCAGATGAGCGGCACGGCGAAAACGAGGCCGATCAGGCGTCCGAGAAGTCGGTGCGCCCATTCCCAGGCGTAGATGTATTTGAACCCGGCCAGGTCCATGTCCGGGAACAGCTCCTTATATTGCGGAATCTGCTTGTATTCTTCGAAAGCCTCCTGACACTCCTGCTGCGACAGCGGCGGCAGCGCGCCGGTGACGGGCTTCCACTGAACGATGGAGAGGCCGGATTCGGTCAGCCGAGTCGCGCCGCCGACGATCACCATCAGAAAAACCAGCGCCGCGACCACCCACAGCCAGTTGCGCACCGCAATGGCGCTCGCCTCGGTGACATGGTGTCTGATCGCCGGGACGGGATGGGGGAAGTGCAGCCAATCTTCCATGAGACGCCGAGGGTTGGGAGCGGACGACGGGCGCCAGTTAAGGGATGCGGCGCCCGCTTGTCCACACCTGGCCGCCGGCTCCCGCAAGACGGCCCGATTTTGGGCTGAAAAGAGCGCTCGGACGGATGTATGAATAGCTTGCCATGAGTCGAGGAATCAGGTGGGCAAGAGCGAAGAAGCGATGCGCACGATCGGCGAGGTCGCGGAAAGCCTCGACCTTCCCGCGCATGTGCTGCGCTTCTGGGAGAGCCGCTTCAGGCAGATCAACCCCTTAAAGCGCGCCGGCGGACGCCGCTTCTACCGTCAACGCGACATTGATCTCGTGATCGCGATCCGGCGGCTGCTCTACGAGGAGGGATATACGATCAGGGGCGTGCAGCGCATTCTCAAGGAGGACGGGGTGGAAGCGGTACTGGCCGGCGCCGGACGCCGTCAGGGCGCGCTCCAGGTGGGCGCGTCCCCCCTGCCCCGCCGATCCGGCGCGACAGGCGAGCCGCTCGACCCGGAAGACGACGAGATCGATGAGGCCTATGCCGAGGAGGATGACGCTCTGCAGTATCCCGAGCTGGACATGGGGACCGAGGCGGCGGCGCCGCTGGTCGAGATCGACGAGCCCTTCGGGGATTCTGCGGCCTCTCGCGCCCGCCCGGCCGCCGATCCGCGCGCGCGCATCCTGCGCGAAGTTCTCGCCGAAATCGAGGAGTGCAAGCGCCTTCTCAAGCTGACGAAACGCTAGCCCGCGGCGTTGCCAGCGACGGCCCGCGTCTCTATAACGGCGCCAGTCGGAGTGTAGCGCAGCCCGGTTAGCGCACTTGTCTGGGGGACAAGGGGTCGTGGGTTCGAATCCCGCCACTCCGACCATTAAATCAATTGCTTACGAAACAACGGCCTGTCGGCTTTAGGCCGAGTAGCCACCAAGTCGCCACCGAAGTCACATTTTGCTAATGGGCTTCTTTGGTATTGACCGCTCAACTGAAAATCGAGTTCCGCAAGGAGTGCTGGTTCGACTCCGGCCCGGGGCACCAATCATACATGTCAGAAGATTTCAGACTGTCCCATAACTAATTGAAATAATATATATTACAGGCCATTTTCCGTCTCTGCCTGTCTCCCTCCATCCCCCGGCAGCCGAGAAATTTGTTGGTCTTTTTGTTGGTCCGTGGCACTCTCGACCGACAAAAAGACCAACAAAGACCAGCAATTCTCCCGTGAGGCCAGCATGCCGCTCTCCGACGCCGCGATCCGCGCAGCAAAGCCGAAGCAGAGTGGAAGGTTGACGCTATCAGATGGCGGCGGCTTGCAATTATGGGTCACCGCGACGGGCTCAAAACTCTGGAACTTCGCTTACCGCTTCGGCGGCAAACAAACGCGCGTCGCGTTGGGAGCTTGGCCTTCGGTCCGCTTGAAAGATGCACGCCAGCTTCGCGAGGAGGCCAAGGCGCTATTGGCAAGAGGCATTGATCCGGGCGAGCAGCGAAAGCAAGATAAGGTCCGCGAGGTTGCCGAACGAAATAATACCTTTGACGCTATCGCGAACGAATTGATCGAAAAGAAGCGCCGCGAGGGCAAGGCCGAAAAGACGCTTCGCAAAAATAAATGGGCGCTTGGCTTCGCCAGCCAGTCGATTGGATCGAGGCCGATCGCGTCCATAACCGCCCCCGAGGTTTTGGCGGCGCTTCGAAAGGTAGAAGCAAGGGGACACTACGAGACTGCGGTTCGACTGCGCGCTCTTGTCGGGCAGGTTTTCAGATACGGCATAGCGATTGGCCGTTGTGAAAACGATCCAACATTTGCACTTCGCGGAGCATTGACCGCGCCGATCACGAAACACCGGCCTGCAATCATAGACCCTATTGCTTTTGGCGGCCTCCTGCGCTCCATCGAAGGGTACGCAGGCGATCCGACGACGCGCCTCGCTTTACAATTGCTCACGCTCACGTTTGTCAGGCCAGGTGAACTGCGAAACGCTGAATGGTTCGAGTTCGATTTAAGCGCTGGAGTTTGGGCGATCCCCGCTGGCCGGATGAAAATGCGGCGCCCACATCGCGTACCTCTCTCACCGCAAGCGGTCAGTCTGTTGCAAGAGTTGCACGCGATCTCCGGCCGCCTCCGCCTTCTGTTTCCTGGACTGCGCTCGGTTGAGCGTCCTATTTCGGAAAACACATTGAACGGCGCGCTGCGCCGGCTCGGATATTCCCAAGATCAGATGACGGCCCATGGCTTCCGAGCTGCTGCATCATCTATGTTGAATGAAAGCCGCAAATGGAGCGGCGACGCCATAGAGCGCCAGCTCGCCCACGCCGACCCTGACGAAGTTCGCAGGGCTTATGCGCGCGCCGATTTCTGGCCCGAGCGTATCGAAATGATGAAGTGGTGGGCCGATCACGTCGACACGCTCCGGCAAGGCGCTGAGGTCGTGTCGCTGCGGCGGGCGTGATCGATGCGAAACGCGATTGATGTTTAGTGTGCGCGAGATCGACGTCTCTCGAAGTCCTTTGCGCACCCGCATTCTGAAGCCGCTCCGATGCGATGGGTGGCCTCGGCACATGGCACCCTCCCCGCTGCTATTCGCCTCGCCATCGGTCATCCAGGTCGACCTCTTCTTTCGGTCGCCACGCCACGGGGTTAGCGACCCATCGATTGATGTCGGATTCTCTCCAGCCGGCGCCGTTGACGCTGATCCTGATCTGCGGCGGAAACGTGCCTTCGGCGATTTTGCGATAGATGGTGGACCGGGACAGGCCCGTCCGGACAAGGACGGTGTTCAGGCGGACGATACGGTCTGGTGCGGGCATGGCTGCGCTGCCTCCTACCGGTTGTTTCTGACTGCTCCTGATCCAGAGAGAGCAACCGCCTCCGCGCGCGCAAGAGTTTACAAGGCGTCGGCGTAGCGTGGCGTTCAGGCGGCGGAAAATAGGCGGGGTTAAAGTCCGATGCCCCGGCCTCTGCCAAGGTCGATGCCGTGACTGAAGGCAAGTTCGAGCCCGAGGCGGCGTCCAGAATTGATTCCGATGCCGAGTTCCCGCGTGCGGTTGGCGAGGATGGATTCAAGCTGCGGATCGCGTTCGAGACTCTTCGCCATGTCGCCCATCGCCGACCGAGTGGCCTTGTAGCCGGACATGTCGCCCGCCTCGTACTGGCGCTGGCTGGTCATGCCGAGTTCCCTCCAGCGCTTCACAAAGCGGTCGGCGCGGCGCGGTGGATCGGTGCGCAGCTCGGTTTCGAGCTGCAGGGCGCGGATGGCGCGGATGACCCGGCCTGTTGCTGCCTCCTGGGCAAGTTCCGGGTTCTTCTTGTAGGCGGCTTCGGCATCGTGCGAGCCATGAGGCCACGCTTCCTCGAAAACCTTGCGGGCCTCCTGTAATTCCTTCACCTGATCCGAGCTTGCTTTACCGCCCCGTTCCTGCATCCTGAAGATCACGTCCACCGCGCGGGCATGGCGGATGAGCGCCTTGGCGCCAGCACGGCGCAACGCCGTTTCCGCGTCTTCCTCCGCCTTCCTTTCCGGCGCGGTCCGCTTCTGCCCCACTCCGCCATCGGCGTGCAGGTGTAAGCCGTCGAAAATGCCGCGAACTTTCTCCGGCACGACCTTGCGTACGATCTCGGCGACGCGAGCACGGAACGCGATGCCGCGCCGTTCGGCATAGCTCCGCGCCGGATCGGCGCGCTCGTAATCCGACGCCATGTTCTTGGCCCGGTTGCGCGACAGGGCGCGGACAAGCCGGTCCTGGTCGGCGAAGTCATCGTGGCCGTAATGCAGGTCCATGCCGTCGCGATGGCGCGACAGGGCGACATAGCTGCCGTGGGCGTCCAGGCCCGGCGTCGCCAGAATATGGGTGCGGTCCACCGTCATGCCCTGCGCCTTGTGAATGGTCGCGGCATAGCCGTGGTCGATGCGGTCGTAGTCCTTGAGGTCGAACGAGACGCTACGCCCGTCGTCGGTACGCACGGACATGGATCGTTCGCTGACTTGCTCGATGGTCCCGAGCGTGCCGTTCTTCACGCCCAGGCCGCGCTCGTTCTGAAGGAACATGATGCGATCCCTCTTGGCAAAGCTGCGCTCGCCGCGTTCCACCGTGACGCGCACGTCGTCGCCGAGATCACCAACTTCCTGCATCCGCCCGCGCGCCGTCTCGTTGAGCGCGCGCACCTCGTCGTTGGTGTGGGTGAGGATGATGCGGCTCTGGTCGGGCGACGCCTGCCGATCGCGGTCCCAGCGGTCGATCAGATCGTCGCGCGCCTGCTCGCGTGTCGGGGCGGCATGGACCATTCCATGTGTGTCATAGGCATGGATCGCTTCGCCTGTCCGTCCGGTCGCAAGATCGCGCGTGGCGTCACGCTGCCAGTCGTCCCGCTGGCGGCGCACCTCGCTGATCTCAGCCCCGCCGTGCTGCTCAAAGATCGAGCGGAACGCCGCGCCCGCCTCGATGGATTGAAGCTGTTGCGGATCGCCAACCAGCACCACCTTGGCGCCAGCTTCGGCGGCATGGGACAGCACGCCCTCCAACTGGCGCGTGCCGACCATGCCCGCCTCGTCGATGACAAGCACATCGCGGCGCGTGAGCACGTCGTGGCCCTGTCCCCAGCCATGTTCCATGCTGGCGATGGTGCGCGACGCGATGCCCGATCCGCTTTGCAGATTCTCGGCGGCGATACCTGACAGCGCCACGCCCCGGACCTCGTAGCCCGCCGATTCCCAGGCTTCGCGCGCCACGCCCAGCATCGCGCTCTTTCCCGTTCCGGCATAACCGACGACGATGCCCAGATCGCGCCCGTCCGTGACATGAGCCAGCGCCTCGGCCTGCTCTCCCGAAAGGACAAGGCCGCGAGCTTCCGCACGCGCTAACGCCGCTTCGCGGTCCCTGGCACCGACCTCATGGCGTTCCTTCTCGGCCATGAGTTCGGCCACGCGATGCAGGCGCTGTTCGGTCTCGATCATCTCGCTTGTGGTGAAGCGATCCTCGCCGCGTCCGTCCTTGCCCAATTCGACCAGATCGGGAGCGCCGCACATCGCGCCCATCACCGCGTTGAACTGGTCGGCGCCATCGCAATGCCGGTGCGCGAACCTGGCCATGTCGCGGCGCGTGAAGGTCGATTGCTGATGCGTGATAGCGTCCAATGCAATGGAAGGATCGGCGATGATGCGCGCGCCATTATTGCGCGCGATCTCGCGGTGCATCTCCGCGCGGTCGGCGACCTCTAACCCTTCGCCCTCGACTCGCTGCGCCGGCGCGCCGATCTGGCTTTGCGGCTCCAGCGCGACGCCCTGCGCCTCCAGGCTGCGATGGTCGATCCGTGCGTCGATATCGAGTTCGGCAAGTCGTTCGTTGGCAAGCTCTGCCCAACGCTCCCGCCAGCGTTCGAGCATCTCGGTGCGGTTCCATTCTCGCACCTTCGGACCGAAGCCTTTCTCGTCGACCGAGCGCATGGTCAGCATGACATGCGCGTGGGGCTTCCGCATTCCGACATCGGCCACATCCCAGTGCACATTGAGGTCGGCGATCATGCCCTGGTCCACGAATTCGGACCGCACGAAATCGCGGGCGAGTTCGATCCCCTGGCGCTCCGTCATCTCGCGCGGAAGGGCGAATTCGACTTCGCGGGCGAGCTGCGCATCCTTTCTGACCTCAAGCGTCTCGACATCATTCCAAAGTCGTTCGCGGTCCTTCCACGCCTCCGGCGCATTGTCCGGCAGCATCACCTCGGAATGAACCACGCCGCGCTTGGCCGAGAAATCGTGACTGCGTCCGACCCGGTCGTCGCGCAACCGCGAGGCCGAGCGGTAGGCGGCGGACGCCACCGCGCTGGAGCCGCATTTGCGGCCGATGACCTTGACGTGAAGATGATAGATCGCCATCGCGATCCGAACATCATCACAGCGAAGCGCACGTCGGAACGACGTATAAGCGCGCCCTCGAAATGAATTTCTCGGGACTGCCCGCGCCGTTCCACAACGTCCCGGCGACCTTACAGCATTCCGGAAAGCTCTCAACTATCATCGTCGCATCGATACGTTGATGGACGATTGGAGGCAGCGATGCGCAAGCCACGGGACTTCGATGCGGAAATGAAGTCGCTCGAAGACAGGGCGCGAGACCTCAGAAGCCGCAAGGTGCAGCAGCTTGGCGAATTGGTCATCTCGACCGGCGCCGACGCCCTCAGCGCTGACGAACTGGCAGGCGCGTTGATCGTGCTGGCCGAGACGAAGGATGCCGGAAAGAGGGAGGCTTGGGCAAAGCGCGGGGCTGCATTCTTTCGCGGCCGGTCACGGCGATCTGCATCGGCGGCTCGCCGCGACGCTGGCAGCTCTCCGGCGCAACCGGGCCGAACGCAACCGGCGTCAAGCGGCGCGGGTGCGGCATGACATGCGCACCTGGCAAGTCGAACGGCGCAAGCGCACGCGGCATCTGATCGAACTCGGCGGCCTCGTTTTCAAAGCCGGCATCGTGTATCTGACCGGCGATGATCGCGCTATGATCTACGGTGCGCTGCTCTGGATGTCCGATAAGCTCCAAAGCGATCAGGGCGAACATGCGCGGGCGCTCTGGACTGCGAAAGGGAAACAGGCGTTTGCGGTGGAGCACAAGGGAGAAACGTCCACCGTCTCACATGTACCTAGAGATCGCGAGTGATCGAAAGCGCGCGTCGCAAATTGCAAATATCGCGGCGTCGCCCGCCATCATGCCGCCTACGAGCAAACTGTGAGTATTGAGCTTGATCTGGCTACCCGCTGGCGGCCAAGATTTTAACGTCAGGCTTTCGCGCGTCGTCAAGGCCTCTCCGGGTTGGCTCGCGGCCGATGGAAGGAAAGCAAGCTCCAGCCTAAAGGCACATTGAACAGCGAGGCCGAAGTAACGTCGTCAGCGGACTTTCGCGGCTCAGATCGAACGCGTATTTTTGACCCGTTTTTGCCATTCGCTAAAGCTGATCCGTCCTCTCCGCCGGCCTATATATCGGGCGCGCCGGGCGAGAATCGTCGTTCACGGCAGGGTCGAGATCAAATGATTTCGCATCCAATGAGGAAGTCATGACGAAACTTTCGCCAGTAATGATTGTCCTTGCTTTTGTTTCCGGTTTGGCCACGTCGGCCTACGCTGAGGAACCGGCCGCTCCGCCGCTTATCAGACAGTTGAACAATGGCAACTGGCTTCCACAACAGGAGGCCGAGGCGCTCCGTGACGAGCTCTACTATCAGCGCGCCGTGCACGCTTACATGACGATGTTGCCGGCTCTAAACGTCATCGGCATGCGCGACGGCTCGGAAGCGACATTCGGTAAAGGGTACAACATCCTGCCGATCTGGAAAGACCGAATGGACGCGCGCGCCTGGGTGCCGACGCCCAATGCGGACGTCATCTACTCGATGAATTATCTCGATCTGAAGGAGACCGGCCCGCTTGTCCTTGCCGCCCCGCGCGACGTCATCGGTATGTTCACCGATTTCTTCCAGCGCACAATCACGGATGTAGGCCTCATCGGACCTGACCGCGCGCGCGGCGGGCTCTATCTGCTGCTGCCGCCGGATTATGACGGTGAGACCCCACAGGGCTATTTCGCGTTCAAATCGAAAACCTACAACGTCTTTCTTTTCTTCCGCACAATCATGGCGAAGGGCCGGAACGGGCCCGACCCGATGCCAGCGGTCAACCTTGCAGAGCAGACACGCATCTATCCGCTGTGGGCTGTCGAGAAGGACGTCAAACCGATGCAGTTTCCCAATGGCAGCGGCAAACGCATCGACATGATGTATCCTGTTGACAACGCCTACTGGGCCAAGCTCAAGACATTCGTCGACTATGAACCTGTGTCGGCCATTGATCCCGAGCTTCGTGGTGTGCTGGCTTCGATCGGCATTATAAAGGGGCAACCCTTTAACCCAACCCCGAAACAGCAAGAGCTGCTGCGAAAAGCCGTCGAAACGGCGCCGAGGATGATCATGGCCTTGCGGCAGCTCGGCAGGCCGGACGGGCGCAATCTTTATTACAAGGACAGGCAGTACGAAAATGTCTGGGGCGGCGCCACGTCAGAATGGCTCCAGGACGGCTATCTGGATGTGAACCAGCGAGCCACCTACTTCCAGGTCGCCTATTCCTCCGCTCCTGCAATGGTCATGCGGACGCTCGGCGCCGGGTCAAAATATCCTGTCGCGCTCCGGGATGCGGACGGCGAGTTCCTGAACGGCTCGAACACTTACAGGCTACATCTGCCGCCCCATCCGCCGGCCGCGCTGTTCTGGGCTGTCACCGCCTACAACATCACGGACGGCACAATGGTGGAAACGCCGCAGCTGATGCCTTCCATTAATGGCTTCAACAAGGTCGCAACTAACAAAGACGGCTCCATCGATCTCTGGTTCGGTCCATCGAAGCCTGCCAGCGCTCATGACACAAATTTCATCCAGACCGTCAGCGGACGAAACTTCCTGGTGGCGCTGCGTCTCTACGGCACCGGTGTCGAGTTCTTCGATCAGACCTGGAAGCCGGACGATGTAGTGAAGATGAAGTGAGGGGCATATCGTGAAATCGAAACTCATCCATAATTCCGACCCCAACCGGCGCGACGCCATAAGAGGCAGCGTCGGCTTGGCGTCCCTCGCCACCTTTGGCGCCAGGCCGGCCGTCCCGGCCGCACTCTCCGCCGCTTCTGCCGTCGTCCTGGCCGACCCGACGCAAGCCCGGCCGAGATCTGCCTCCAGCCCACCAGATTTAAGCGCGTCGTCGAATATCACACAGCCTGACGCGCGGATCATGATGTATCCGGGTTATGCGACGACAATTGCGCAAATGGCCTATATTTGGGGCTGGCCGATCGTTAACATGATCAACCGGAGGGCCGCGATCACCCAAGCGCCGGAGCCGGGCCACCTCAACGGCGTGCTGCCTGTCGCGCCGCGCGGCCAGATCGCGATGCTCGCCGATTATATCGAACCCTCGGAAACTTTCGTGACCTGTCCCAATCAGGACGTTGTCTACGGTCTCGGGTTCTTCTCGCTCGACGAGGAGCCGGTGGTCATACAGGCGCCGGATTTCGGCGACCGTTTCTGGGTCTACGCGATGTACGACGCGCGCACCGACCAGTTTGGTCACCTTGGCAAGCTATACAAGTCGAAGCCCGGATTTTATCTGCTTGCGGGTCCGAAATGGAAAGGCAGGAAGCCGGCTGGCATTACAGACGTTTTCCGCAGCTCCACGGCTCTCGCCAACGCGATTCCTCGCGTGTTCCAGGACGACACGCCAGAGGACAAAAAGGCAATCCAGCCGCTCATCAACCAGATCGTCGCCTATCCGCTGAAGGACTTCACAGGCACGATGAAGTCGATCGAATGGAAAAAGGTCCCGGATATCCCCGGCCCCAAATCGCAGGGCGGCGAGACGAAGTGGGTTATACCGGAGAAGTTCTTCGACGAATTTGGGCAGGTTCTGGACATCGTGGAGCCTTTACCCGGTGAGCAGGCGCTATATGCACAGTTTCGCCTTCTGCTCGATGCAGCGGCCAAAGATCCTGAACTGAAGAACCTGCTGGTCGAGACGGCCGTCGCGACGGAACAAAAGGTAATCCAGCCGTTCTTCGAGTGGAGGCATAACGGACGTCCGGCCGGCAATGGATGGAATCGCTCGACCAACAATGCGCAGTGGGGGATCGACTACTTCAACCGCACTGGAACGGCAAAATCCAACATGTTCGACAACAGACCGAACGAGACGCAATATTTTTATACGGACTACGACGGGGCGGGAGGGGAGTTGAATGGCCGCAACAGTTACGAAATCACCTTCGCGGCAGGACGGGAGCCTCCGGTCAACGGCTTCTGGTCACTGACGCTGTACAATGACAGGCATCTCTTCCATCCCAACGACCTAAAACGCTACTCACTCGGGACAAAGAACAAGAACCTCAAGCGCAATGCGGACGGTTCCCTGACCCTCTATGCCAGCGCCAAATCACCAGGAGCCGACAGGGAATCGAACTGGATTCCTGCCCCGAATGAACGATTCTCGCTCTACCTCCGCGCCTATTGGGGCAAGCAACCTATACTGGACGGTTCCTGGCAGCCGCCGAAGATCAAGGCTACCGCCAAACTATAACGCGGGTGCCTTACGTCCGGTTCTGGCGCATCCTCCCCGTTGAGCAATCGACTGGTCTACCACCCGGACCTCCCCTTCGCTCGATTCCCGCTTACCGCAGACAAGAGCCAAAGGGAGCACGAACCGGGTTTCCCGTCTGGACTCGGTACGTCATCCGTTGAAAGCAGCGATGGCTGCGCCTTAGATGCGGCGCTATGCGTCTGCATAATTTCGCTGTCGGGTCGAACCGCATCTACGCCTCGGGAAGGCGGCCGCCGCATTAGATTGTTGGTCTTCTTGTTGGTCTTGCTGAAATTCGAATCAGAAACAAGCGCGATAAATCAAGCACATATTCTTACAATACGATCCCGGCCAGGGCACCAAGCTGAATTTATTGATTAATTCGCATCAGCCCCAACGGTTAATTTAGCGCATTCTGCCTTGTGTCGGCACCGCGTCGGCGCCGCACCGCGGACCAAGATAGTTGTGAATTGTGGGCTAACGTCTCTACACTCGTTCTTCGCTGACGAGCAGCAAGCTCGCATACGGAACCGACCGGCCAATGGCACCGCAGTTTCGTCGTGGAATTCGTAATGCTGGGGTCGGGGGTTCGAATCCCTCTTGCGCACCAGTGAAATCAGTAAGTTATGCGACTACTTTGCCCGCGCTGACGGTAAGCGCCAGGCTTCGGTAAGCATCTGGTAAGCAAGAACCGGAAGCTCGGGGGAAGTAAACCTCTCCCTGGAGCCGTTTGAGTAGAGAGGGTGCCAGTGGCCAAGAAACCTAGAGTATCCGTGTTCATCAAGGGGCTTTTTCGATCCACGGCCGATTGGCTCGCAGCAGCGCATTGGCGAGCAGCAGTAGCTTTCGCATGACGGCTGTGACGGCGACTTTTGGGGGCTTTCCGGCTTTGACGGGTCTTTCGTAGGCGGCTTTGAGGTCCGGGTTGAATCTGCATACAACGAGAGCGGGCATGTAAAGGGCTTGGCGGAGAAAGGCCCTTCCGCCTCGGATAAAAGCATGTCCTTTCCACGTTCCGGATTGTCTCGGCCGCTGCCTTTGCCGGTAACTATTTCGTCGTCCCAAGCCTTGTCGTCCTCTCTCAATTCGTTCTCGCCGAATTTCGAGCCCATCATGAAGCTTCCCGCTGGGATCACCACCATTTCCCCCGCCGAACCATCAGACAGCCGCTCGCGGAACATCGCAAAATCCGGCGGACGCGCTGCGTGGCGGCCCAGCACGAGCTGGCAGGCAATAATCACCTCACGGAATATGTCGCGATCCAACGCCTCCAGTGCAGCACGGATGTCTTTCAGTATCGACAGCGAAAGCGTCTCGCGCGTCAGAAGGTCGCGAAGACGTCGCAGCTGCCGCGACGCCTCGCGTCGTGCCCCTTCTGCCAAAGCGACGGCTGAACCATTCAAATAGTTCATTCGATCATCGATCGACGCCAACAGGCGGCGCCGCGCCTCCTCGACATGAGGTAGGTGCTCATTCTCCTCCCAGTCATTGGGGATCGTTGCAAAATTCTGTTGTCGTGATTCACTCATCGGAAAGGAGGCGGTTCGATGCAGCTTGGATTTGGCGACGGTTGGGTTTCCCCGAAGATCGGTCAGAACGTGGCTCTGGAGCGATCGTCGAAGGAAGTCGATTGGCGTCGCTTCGAAGCGCTGCTTGAGTTTACCGAGCCGCAAGGGCCGGGCCGGCCGCCGAAGGAGCGGCTGCTGATGCTCAAAGCGCTTTTGCTGCAGCAATGGTATGGGCTTTCCGACGCCGATCTTGAAGACGCGCTCAACGATCGTATGTCCTTTCGCCGCTTCGTCGGCCTGGCGCTGGAGACGCCGGCGCCCGACCATACGACGCTGTGCCGCTTCCGCAATCAGCTGGCCGAAGACAGATTGTCTGAGAGGCTTTTCGGCGAGTTCTCCCGCCAGCTCGAATCCCGCGGGCTGATCCTGAAGAAGGGCACGATGATCGACGCTTCGCTGGTCGAGACGCCGTTTCGTCCTGGCTCCTCCGACGGATCGCGCCAGCCGGTCGATCCGGACGCGAAGCTGACGGCGCGTAAGGGTCGCCGCGGAACGCATTACGGCTACAAGATGCACGCCGGCGTCGATCAGAAGAGTCGGCTCATCCGCCGCCTGACGCTTACGCCCGCCAATGTCAACGACACCGTTCCCGCTGAGCGCTGGTCTGCGGCGACGAAGCGGCGGTTTACGCCGACAAGGGCTATGCGAAAGCCCAGCGCCGCGCCTTGCTGCGCAGTCACGGGATCAAGCCGCGCATCATGCACAAGAGTTGGGGCGGCGGACCGCCGCTCAGCATCTGGCAAAAGCGCCACAACGCCTTGATCGCGCCGATCCGCGCCGCGGTGGAGGGCGTCTTCGCGACGTTGAAGCGATGGTTCGGCTATGCCCGCGTGCGCTACTGCGGCATGTGCCGAAACGAAAGCCACCTCCAGCTTCTGGGCCTCGCCTACAACATGCAACGGGCGCTCAAGCTCGCCTGAGCGCAAGGAAATGGGGCCTGATGCGCCCTTCACGCCAACACAGCGCGACGAGAGAGCCCAATGGGAGAACCACCCATCAATCGCAGCCGCTGCCCGAAACGCCAATTTCGCAACGATCCCAGTCATTGGGGACGGCATCGCGCTCATTCGTCGCCAATGCCCCGATCTTTGCCGAATACTCGGCGAGCAGCCTTGGGAGCGCACCAAAATGCACCGATCCAAAGCAATCCGTTTTGTTTCTCTCGCGTGCCTCCCGCCACGCCGCATCGAGTCCCGCGAGCTCCTCCCAAGCCTCGTCAAGACGGCCTGGATCGATGATGAGGACTTTCAATTCCCGCAAATGCAGCTCGAATTTCTTCAGCAACCGCTTAGTATTAATCGCGCGCTGGAAATCAGGCAGATTCGCCAGCGCAGCGTCGATTAGGCCGCCGACAAGACCATCAGATAGAACCTCTGCGCCAAGCGCCGAGGCCGCGCTGAAAACAGACTTGAGAACTTCGCCGATCGCGGCGACGAGCACGAAACGGGCGACATATTCCCTAGCGCCCGCCTCGCCCTTCGCCTCACGCGCGCCCTTGTAAATTCCGACGACGCGTCCCGCTTTATCGGTCACGGGCGCGCCGCTGCACCCGCCCCTGCCGTAAAGTGCGCCTCGATGGTCGCTGAGCCGGGCCGTCGCCAAACGTTTCGGCGTCTCAATGGCGTTTCGCGAGAGACGTAATTCGACATTGTGTCCAGGGGGATCGAGGCCTACGCCAAAACCAAAGGAGTCGAGGTCTCCTTCGTAGTCGTCGCCGATTTCACAGACTTCCCGCCAGCCAATTACGGGCGCGCCGTCGCCTTCGAGACGAAGTATTGCAACGTCGACGTCCTGACCTATGTCTGGTCCCCACCCGCCCAGCGCTACGCGCGCCCGAAAGCGTTGATTGGCAAAAGACGAGTCGGCGAAGAGCAATTCGATTTGCACTTCGGCACCGACGCCGGCGTTCTGGGGATAAATATGGGCTACGACGTGGGCGCAGGTGATGACAAGGCCTCCGTCGCAAAGCCACGCGGTTCCAAAGATTTCGCCTGTTCTGGGATGGCTGATGCGCGTCGTCGCCTCTTTCACGCTGGACGGACCAAACGGGCCTATGCGCTTCTCGGCGAGTAGGGATTACTGGCGGACGCGCCGAGGTCTGCGGCTTCCCAGAGCCGGCGCGCCTCAACTGAGGCGGCTTGAGCCGCCTGCGCGCTACTTCTCCCTTTCCGCCTGGACGACGCGCAGGCGCTCACGATCGTCGGGCGCCAGCGTGCGATCGTAGCCCAACCATTTAAAGGTCGCTCCGCTGCGCCAGCCGCCGAACGATCCGGCCGGAAATTCATCGTCGTAAAAGACGAACCATCCCGCTTCGTCGCGGCCGTTCTTGGTCGGAAAACCATGCATTACGCCGTCGCCGACGATGCGCCGCGGCTCGCGTCCAAGGCGAGCCCGTATTGCGGCGCGGAAGGCTTCGGCTGGGTCTGTGTGCACCGTCGCCTCGGTGTCAGGCACCACCGGGTTCTTCAACAACGGCTTGCGGCGAGAGCGCTCGTGCAGGTGTGAGTGCCGGACGTAAACTCCCCAGAAGTGCCGATTGAAAATTCTCCAGTTTTCGTGACGCCCGGCCTTCCAGGGCATGCCCTGGAAGGCCGGGCGGCGCGCCGACTCACCGATGCTGCTCCCGTTGGCGGGAGGGGAGCGCGCGGTGATCAAACTTGGGGAAATCGTCATGATCCTGGAACTACATCGTCAGGGGATCTCCGTGTCCGCGATCGCGCGTCAGCTCGGAATCGATCGGAAAACCGTGCGCAAGCACATCGCGGCGGGGCTGACGGCGCCCAGCTACAAGGCCCGTCCGCCGCGCGAACGCGCGATCGCATCTTTCGAGCTCTACCTGCGGCAGCGGCTTGCAGCTTATCCGACGCTGACCGGACGCCGTCTCTGGTGGGCGATCAAGGAACGCGGATATGCTGGCGGCTCACTGCGGTCACCGACCTTCTGCGCGAACTTCGGCCCCCGCGCGCGAAAGGCTTCGAGGTCCGCTTCGAGACGCCGCCCGGCGAACAGGCGCAGGTCGACTTCGCCCGCTTCGACGTCGAGTTCTTCGATGAGCCCGGCGTCAAACGGATCGTCTGGCTCTTTTCCATCGTGCTGGGCCATTCGCGCTTCATCTGGGCGCGCTTTGTCCTGCACCAGGACATGCAAAGCGTCCTGCGCTGCCACATGGCGGCCTTCGAGGCGCTCGGCGGCGTCCCGTGCGAGATCCTCTACGATCGCATGAAGACCGCTGTGATCGGCGAAGACCCGGATGGCCTCGTTGTCTACAATCGCGCGCTGCTCGATCTGGCGCGCCATTACGGCTTTCAGCCACGCGCCTGCAAGCCTTACCGCGCCAAAACGAAAGGGAAAGTCGAGCGGCCCTTCCGTTACATCCGGGAAGATTTTTTCCTGGGCGGCGCCGCTCACGCCCTATCAGGCCGTACTGAGGCTCGAACGGCGCGCGTCCCACGAAGGCATGGTCAGCGTCGGCGGCAATCTCTACAGCGTCCCGGACACGACCCGGCGACGCGTCCTCGATGTCCATGTCTTCGCCGACGCGATCCGCATCTTCGAGGATGGCGCGTTGATCGCCGCCCATGCGCCGCTCGAAGGCCGCAGCGAAAAGCGCCTCGATCCGGCGCATCGCAAAATGCCGTCTCAAGCGCCACGCCGCCGGCCGCCCGACGCATCGCCGCCCCTTGTGCTGCGCGCCGGCGATCAGGCCGCAAGGCGTCCGCTGGCCTTCTACGACGCTGTGGGGCGCCGGCTGGCGATGCAGGGAGGTTCGCGATGAACGCGACGCCCTCCGCCGTCATCGACCGCGTCAAACGCAATCTCGTCGGCTTGAAGATGCCCCGCGCCCTCGAAATCCTCGACGTCACCCTGCGTGGCATCGAGCGCGGCGAGACGACGGCTCTCGATGCGCTCGATATTCTGCTCACCGAAGAACTCACCCTGCGAGAGAACCGTCGGGTCAAAATGGCGCTTCAGATGGCGCGCCTGTCTGCTGTCAAGACGCTCGCCGGCTTCGACTTCGCCTTCCAGCCGTCGCTCGACAAGAGCCGCGTCATGGCGCTCGCCGAATTGCAGTTCATCGATCGCGCCGAAGCGGTTCATCTCATCGGACCGCCCGGCACGGGCAAAACCCATCTCAGCCTGGCGCTCGGCGTCGAGGCGGTTAAAGTCGGCCGCAGCGTCTACTTCGCCTGCCTCGCCGACATCATCGCAACATTGGCCAAGGCCGAACGCGAAGGGCGCTGCGGGAGAAGATTCGTTACTTCTGCCGCTTCTCGCTGCTGATCGTCGACGAGATCGGCTATCTGCCGGTCACTCCAGGCGGCGGCAATCTGTTCTTCCAGCTCGTCAACGCCCGCTACGAAAAGGGCGCCATGATCCTCACCTCGAACCGCGGCTTTGCGGAATGGGGCGAAATCTTTGGCGATCCCGTCGTCGCCACCGCGCTGCTCGATCGGCTTCTGCACCACGCGGTCGTCTTCCAGATCGAAGGTTCGAGCTATCGCCTGCGCGAACACGCCGATCTGCTCCCCGAACATGTTCGGACAAAAGCCAGCATCCAACCCGCGCCGATCTCTCCGACGCTCCGGCGTCGTGGACGACCGCCAAAAAATGGAGGCGCCGATCACGAAATCGGCTGATCGCCATCCCGCCAGACTGGGGAATTTTACTTCGGCGCTCTGGGGAAATCAAAATCTGCATTTACAGCAGGGCCAGTTCGCCGCCTTTGCCATAAAGGTCCTTGAACCGGTAAAGGCTGTCGCGGCTGTATCGGATGATTTTGCAGCCTGGCTGACGTTACCGAGCTGCTTGCGAGTTCGAGCTGGCCGGCCTCGGGCGGATTTCTGATCCTCGGTCATGTCGGTGTCTCCTGGAGATGCCGTGGCGGGGGGCTGCGCTACCCCGACCAGCTCCGCCCCGCCACGGCTCCCTTGCGTGGCTGAAAACACCATCCGTCAGATTAAGTCAAAACTTCCACAGCAGCCAAAACGCCAGCGCGGTGCCACTCAGGGAAACGAGCGAGAACCGCCATCGGATGCCGCCAACCGCGAGGTCGAGCCGAGGCCCCAATCGTCGTCTGACGCTTGCGGCGACCGGGAAGCGACGAGGTCGAGTTGGCCGATCGAACAAACTCCCAACCACGCTGGCGGCCGAACGGGCGCAAGCGATCCCAAAACGCGCGACCGCCTATTGCCGAAGTGGCGTAAAGGCAAAAGCAGAAGTTCGAGCTCCGTCGTCTCGCCCGCCTGCGTCTTCGCTCGTGCATGGCCAATCAGCGGCCTTTCCTGGTCGATGACCTGGCGAATCGCCTCAGCGACGTCAGGACGACCACGGGTTCTCCACCAGCCGAGGAACGGGGAACCCTTCTGTTCGCCGAGCCAGAGAGCGTTGACCCGGGCGCCGCACAGTCGAAGCGGAAAGCGGCGCCTGGCGTCGACTTCGATGATGAATGTGTCCGCCAGGATATGGCGAATCGCGACGGGATCGATATCCGCTCGATCCGGAGCCTCCCGCTCGCGCTTCAACCACTCCCAATAATCGTGCAGATCCCTCGTAACCGGCAATTTCATCCAAAGTCGCCCGACGCTCGTGCGCCCCTGCCCAGAATTGGCACGCAGCCGCCATGCCTTGCCCCCGCGCGTCAAAACAGCAGGGCTCGTGCCATCGCCAGAGTAGCGGGCTGCGGGAACAGCGAGCGCAAGCTCAGCCGAGGAAAAAGAGAAGCTCGACCAACGGGCTGCCTTCTCTCCCGTGCATTATGCCGAGCCGCTGATAATCCCGAACGCGGCTTTGCCGACGCCGCCAGGCGCGTCAAATCGGGACGCGCGCCGCGGTCGCTTGCGCTAGATTAGCATCGCAGCTCTGTGGGCCCTCGCCCGCAAAATGAGATAAGGAGCGCGCGTGAGCGCACAGCGGGAACGCATTTTCAACCTGCCGCCAGTGACGAAGACGCTCCTCCTCGCGCTAACGGCCGTACAATTCGTCGTCGCCTACGGGCCCTCGGAGTTCGCTCAGTGGCTGTTGACGACATTCGCCTTCATCCCGGCGCGGGTAACGGTCGAAGGCGGCGCCGAATACGCGACCATGGTGACCTATTCTTTCCTGCACGGCGACTGGAAGCATCTTGTCGTCAACGCGCTGGCGCTCGCCGCATTCGGCACGCCGGTCGAACGCCGATTCGGCTCGGCGCGCTACCTGCTCTTTCTCGCCGCAAGCGCATTCGCTGGCGCACTGGTCTTTCTTGCGCTGCATCCAAATGAAATCACGCCAATTGTCGGCGCGTCAGGCGCAATCTCAGGAACAATGGGGGCAATTGTGCGTTTCGCATTTACGCCAGGAGCGCAGCTGGCGGAGGGGAGGCGCAACCCGCGGGCGCCCTGCGAGGCGCCGAGTTCCACTTCGTTGTCGCAATTGCCGCTCAACCGGCAGGCGATGTTTTTTCTCGCTGCATGGTTAGCGGCGAATCTGCTTCTTGGCGCGTTTCCGCAGGCGGCCGGCGCGTCCGGCGCCATCGCCTGGGAAGCGCATCTCGGAGGGTTCCTGTTCGGCCTGCTCTTTTTCAATTTCTTCGATAGCGCGGGCCGACATGCCTTGAGTTCGCAATAATGGCTTTCGGCTGGCTAGGGGGCCGGTCGTGAGCGAAGAGGAGGGCCAGATGACCATCGCCAACATACTCGCAGAGAAAGGGAGCGAAGTGGTGACTGCGAGCGCCGGCACGACATTGCAGGAGGCGGCTCAGCTGATGATGCGTTACAGGATCGGCGCGGTCGTCATTGTTGATGACGGTGGTCGACTGATGGGGCTGATCGCCGAGCGGGACATCGTTTCCGCAGTCGCGCTTGACGGACCTGAGGCGCTGACGCAACCCCTTTCATCCTTCATGCAGCATAATCCGCAACCTGCCCGGGAAGAGGATGCGGTGGAGAACACGATGCGCGTCATGACGATCGAACGGCGCCGGCACATTCCCGTGGTTCGAGAGACCCGGATCGTCGGTCTCGTCTCGATTGGCGACGTCGTGAAGTACCGGATACGCGTCATCGAGGAAGAACACCGGTCGATGCGCGAATACATCGCCCAGGCCTAAACTCAGACGGTTGTCGGCAGGGGGATGTGGGCGAAAATGTTTGGCAACGCCCGCTTCGTCGCCTCGGTGCCCACATGGATGAGTTGTTCGGCCTTGTGAAAGTCGAACATGCCGACTTCCTCCATCCGCGCGGTGATTGTGGCGTCTGGCGGGTCGCCGGCCAATCGCGAACGCAGAATTCTGTCCTGGATGATGTTGAAGGCGTCGATCATCGCCGTGGCGACATTCGGCGCTTCGCTCGATTGACGGTCGAAATAGCGCGGCAGGAAGCGATCCGCGAAAGAGAGGTCGGCCCCCGCGAACGGCCCCGCCTCCGCCGCGCGCTTTTGCGCCGCCGGATCGTCGCGGATGACGCGCGCGCGATACATGGTGTCGGCGGTGACGTTCACCGCGATGACATATTCGGCGCCGAGCGCGCGGCAGACCGTGACCGGCACGGGATTGACCAGCGCGCCGTCGAACAGCCAGCGGTCGCTGATGCGCACCGGTTCAAAAATGCCGGGCAGGGCGTAGGACGCGCGGATGGCGAGCGACAGCGAACCGTGCTGCAGCCAAACCTCATGTCCGGTTCCGACCTCGGTCGCCACGGCGGCGAAGGGGATCGGCAGTTTTTCGATGTCGACGTCGGCAAGCTCTTTTTCCAGCGCGGACCGCAGCCGCTCGCCGGTGATCAGGCTGGCGCCTGAAAAGGAAAGGTCCATCAGCGTGAAGACGCGCCGCTTGGTAAGCGATCGCGCAAAGGTTTCGATCGCGTCGAGCTTGCCCGCGGCGTAGCATCCGCCAATAACCGCGCCGATCGACGTGCCCGCGATCACGTCAGGGTAGATGCCATGCGCGACGAGTTCGCGCAGGACGCCGATATGCGACCAGCCGCGCGCTGCGCCTGCGCCGAGCGCCAAGCCAATCGTCGGCTGGCCGCGCCGCTCCCTTTTCGCTTCCGTGTCCGCCTTGCGGACCACAGTTGTTGGAGGCGCTTGGGGTTGGTCCGTCATCGCGGCGCCCGCCTCAGGGCCGTTAGTTTGAAGATTGCGTGAGCGTAGCGATAGCATTCCGTTAGTCCTGCTCGGCTTTCTCCCCGGCGCTGAATCGGCCCAAGATATATTTGGAGATCAGGCTGCGCCTTCAAAGTGGCTTTCAGGTTAACTTTCCGCCAGATCGCGTCGCTGAGGTCACGCGCGCGTCCCGCTCCCAGAGCGCGCTGCGAAAAAATGGATGCCGGCTTTTCGCGCAAAGCGCGCTCCAAGCTTGTGGAATCGATCACGTCATCTGCGTTTGGGCGATCCCGCTGGACGCAGCGCGATCTACCCGCCATCGGCTGAGAAAATCAGCGCGCCGTCGCCCGTGAGCGCCCGATAGAAGCAGGATTTCCTCCCGGTATGACAGGCTTTGCCGTCGCCGCCGACGTCGACCTCGAGCAGCAAGGCGTCCTGATCGCAGTCGACGCGCATGGACCGAACCTTTTGGGTCTGGCCGGAAGTTTCGCCCTTTCGCCACAACTCCCTCCGCGACCGCGACCAGTAATGGGCGAAGCCGGTCTCGATCGTCTTCTCAAGGGCGAGTTGGTTCATGTATGCGACCATCAGCACCTGGCGCGTCGCCGCCTCGGTCGTGACGCACACGATGAGGCCGTGCGCGTCGAATTTCGGCGCGAAGACGACTCCTTCCTCGATATCTTCCTTGCCGGTCTGCGACATCAACCGGCTCCACGCAGCAGCGTGTAGAAATGCGCCTGCTGAGCCGGATCGTCGCGGAACACGCCGGCAAACTGCATGGTGACCGTGGAGGATCCCTGTTTCATCACGCCCCGCATCGACATGCACATATGTTCCGCTTCGACCATCACAGCAACGCCGCGCGGCGAAAGCGCATCGTCGATCGCCGCCGCAATCTGCGCCGTCATCGCCTCCTGGGTCTGCAGCCGGCGGGCGAAGATCTCGACAAGCCGGGCAAGCTTGGAGAGGCCGACCACGCCGCCGTTCGGATAATAGGCGATATGCGCCTTGCCGACGAAGGGCACGACGTGATGCTCGCAGTGCGAGGTGAAGGGAATATCGCGCACGAGCACGAGATCGTCATAGCCGTCGACCTCCTCGAAGACTTTCGAGAGAACCTCCTCGGCGCTCTCCCGATAGCCGCTGAAAAATTCCTCATAGGCCTTGGCGACGCGGCGCGGCGTGTCGCGCAGCCCCTCGCGGTCGGGATCGTCGCCGGCCCAGCGCAACAGCGTGCGCACCGCGGCCTCGGCCTCTTCGCGCGTCGGGCGCTCCAAGGTTCGAACCGTTTCAAGGGAGGAAAAGGGAAAGGTCTTAACCACGTCGTCCATGTGGCGCCTCCAATGCGTTAGACTCGCGCCCTGTAACAGGCGCGTCGCAGCGAGTGCCCCGCGCCTGGCGCGAGGCGGTCCCTCAAATCATCGCCCTCTCCGGAAAGTTCGAGATCACGCGAGAATTCGAGACGAAAAGGGGCGTTGGAAAGCCCCGACGCGGCGCCGCCGCTTTCGCGAAGGCGCGCAAAATCCTATATAGAGTCTTATCGAGGCGGTGGTAAGGCCTTGGCTGGAAACGCGCCGGCGGCGATGCTGAACAACATTTACAATCAACGCATTCTGGAGCTTGCCGGCAATATTCCGCGCATCGGCCGGCTGCCGCGGCCGGACGCGACCGCCTCCGCCTATTCCAAGCTCTGCGGCTCGACGATCACCGTCGATCTGAATCTCCGCGAGGGAAAGGTCGCCGACTACGCTCATGAGCTGAAAGCCTGCGCGCTCGGCCAGGCGTCGGCCTCGATCATGGCCCGCAACGTCGTCGGCTCGACCCCTCAGGAGCTGCGCGAGGCGCGCGAGGCGCTGCGCAGAATGCTAAAGGAGAACGGACCGCCGCCGACTGGCAAATGGGCCGACCTCGCGGTGCTGGAGCCGGTGCGCGACTACAAGGCCCGGCATGGATCGACGATGCTGGCGTTTGACGCCGTGGCGGAGGCGGTGGGAAAGGCGGAGGCGAGCTAGGCTCGACTAATTGCGAGAAGCGTAAGACGCTACCGAACCGTTCGCCTCATCAAAATGGAGCCCGCGGAATGCGGATTCTTTTTGCGCTCACAATTTGGCTAGCGCTTTCCAGTTCAGCCTTTTCCCAAACTTCTCGAGTCCCGGGCAATGCCTTTCTTGGCGATACATCCGGCAATCGTCCCGCCAATTCCATCGGTTCTGAAAAATCCTGGTTCATCGACACTAGTTCCGGCGGAATCTACGGCCCCAAAACCTCCGCGGCTTGGCCAAGCGTCCCGGCGGCGACTTTCGGAATCCTTACTGGCCCCGGGGGCGTTATTGCCCCATCCCTCGGTAAGAATGTCTTCGGCGCATCAAATGCCGGCTTTGGCGCAAACGCTCTCGCCAATATCCGCCTCGCCGACGATAACGCCTTCGGAAATGTCGCCGTTGGCGTCAACGCCATGTTTGGCAATTTGACCGGCCGCCGATCGGTCGCGGTCGGCGGCTACGCGCTCCATGCCGCCACAAACACAGACGCCACAGTCGCAGTTGGCTACGGAGCCCTCCAAAACTACAATGGCATCGAAGGCGGCGTAGCCGTCGGCAACCAAGCCCTTTTCAATTCCACGACCTCGCTTGCCAATAGCGCCATCGGCAACACGTCTCTCTACAGCCTCGTCACGGGCGGCGGCCTTAACGTCGGCGTCGGTCACCACGCGCTCTATTCCGCCACAACTGCTGGCGGCAATAACGTTATGGGCTATGAATCCGGTTACGATGTCACCAGCGGCAGTTTCAACACGCTCATCGGCCACAACACCGGCCGAGGGATCACAACTGGCTCACACAACACAATCGTTGGCGGCCAAGTTGTCGGTCTTTCCGCCGGCTTAACGGGCGCCGTTATCCTCGCCACTGGCGACGGAACCATTCGACTCGACTACAACAACACCCGTCCGAATTATTGGTTCACGCCCAACGCAGCGTCAATCGCCGGCGTGTTGATCCAGGGAACAATTGTCCCCGTCAAATATACGATCAGCACCCTAGTAACCTGCAACGCCGCAACGCTCGGCGCATACAGCACGGTCACGGATGGAGCTGACTACGCCACCGGAACATATGGCTCCGCCGTCGGCGCCCCTGGCGCAGTCACCCGCAAAGTTCTGTGCACCAATACCGGCGGACCGACGACATACGCCTGGGCTTACGATTGAGCAGTAATCTATATCGGGCTCCGGACATCGGCTAAACTAGACGTTAAACTTTGCTGCTGGCGCCCCTATCGCTCACAGGGTAATCACCTCCAAATAGCTTAATGACCCCTCCCCCGATTCATCCTTGGCATCGATCCCGGCCTGCGCAACACCGGGTGGGAATCATCGAGGCGCGGGGCTCGCGGCTGTCCTTCATTGCCTGCGGGCGCGTGCGCTCGGACGCGAGCCTCAACATGGGCGAGCGGCTGCGGCAATTGCATGAGGGGCTGACGGGCGTCATCGCCGACCATGCGCCGCATGAGGCGGCGATCGAGGAGACCTTCGTCAATCGCGATCCGCAGTCGGCGCTCAAACTTGGACAGGCGCGCGGTGTGGCGCTCACCGCCCCGCGCTCGCCGGCCTCGTCATCGCCGAATATGCCGCCAATCTCGTGAAAAAAACCGTCGTCGGCGCCGGCCATGCCGAGAAGGCGCAGGTGCAGATGATGGTGCGCGTGCTTTTGCCGGCGAGCGGCGCGACAAGCGCCGACGCCGCCGACGCGCTCGCCGTCGCGATCTGCCACGCGCAGCATCGCGGCCGTCATTGCCCGCAACGAAACGAAGCAATCCGGCCGCCCGGCGCGCCTGCTGGATCGCTTCGTCGCATTCGCTCCTCGCGATGACGGAGGCGCGGCGATGATCGGCAAGCTCAAGGGCCTCATCGATAGCTACGGCGAGGACTTCGTCATTCTCGACGTGAGCGGCGTCGGCTACGTCGTGCATTGTTCGACGCGGACGTTGCAAAAATTGCCCCGCGTCGGCGAGGCCTCCGCGCTCGCGATCGAAACGCAGGTGCGCGAAGATTCGATTCGCCTCTTCGGCTTTACGAGCGAGGCGGAGCGCGACTGGTTCCGCATGTTGCAGTCCGTGCAGGGCGTCGGCGCCAAAGTGGCGCTGGCGATTCTATCGATACTTTCCGCAAATGATCTCGCCTCGGCGATCGCCATGCAGGACAAGGCGACGGTCGCCCGCGCGCCCGGCGTCGGACCGAAACTCGCCGCGCGCATCGTCGCGGAGCTGAAGGACAAGGCGCCTGCCTTCGGCGCGGTCGACCCAGCCCTTGCGCGGCTCTCCGGCGAAGAGAGCGAAGGTGCGCCGTCGGCGGCGCGCGACGCTATATCCGCCCTCGTCAATCTCGGCTACGGCCGCCCGCAGGCGGCGGCGGCAGTGGCGGAAGGCCTCAAGCAGCTCGGCGAAACTGCCGAAGCCGGCGCGCTGATTCGGCAAGGCCTGCGGGAACTCGCGCGCTGAGCGGCGGCGGTCAGGCCGCGAAGTTCCTCGAAATCGTCGAGGGACATATACTCATATTGCGAGGACGGGCGATTCACGGCGCAGCTCCGTTTGCCGCATCATAGCGTAGCGCGCCGGCCGAATTTCAACGCCGTTCTGGAGCGCCCGTCACGGGCAATCGAAGCGAAAGGGCGAATAATGTCGATAGCGCGATCCACCTCCCCCTTGAGGGGGAGGTCGGCGACCGAAGGTCGCCGGGTGGGGTGACACCCGTGTCTCGGGGCAACACCCCACCCCGGCCTGCTTCGCAGCCCGACCCTCCCCCTCAAGGGGAGGGTGGTCGCCCTTCTACCTGATCGTCAAGCCTTGACCACGCCCGCGCGCCTTATAAGCCCCGAGCAGCGCGACGACGACGCCGACGCCTCGCTGCGCCCGCTCTCGCTTGCCGATTTCACCGGCCAAGAGGCGGCGCGCGCCAATCTCAAAGTCTTCATCGAAGCGGCGAAGACTCGCGGCGAGGCGCTCGACCATGTGCTGCTCGTCGGCCCGCCGGGCCTCGGCAAAACGACGCTGGCGCAAATCGTCGCGCGCGAGCTTGGCGTCAATTCCGCTCGACGTCCGGCCCGGTTATCGCCAAGGCTGGCGATCTCGCCGCGCAGCTCACCAATCTCGAACCGCGCGACGTGCTGTTCATCGACGAAATTCATCGCTTGAACCCGGCGGTGGAGGAAATTCTCTACCCCGCCATGGAGGATTTTCAGCTCGACCTCATCATCGGCGAAGGCCCCGCAGCGCGTTCGGTGTAGATCGATCTTGCGAAATTCACCCTCGTCGGCGCGACGACGCGCGCCGGCCTCTTGACGACGCCGTTGCGCGACCGCTTCGGCATTCCCGTTCGATTGAATTTCTACACGCCGGAAGAACTGGAGCTGATCGTCAAGCGCGGCGCGCGCGTGCTCGGAATCGGCATGGAAGAGGCCGGCGCGAAAGAGATCGCGCGGCGCTCGCGCGGCACGCCGCGCATCGCCGGGCGCCTGCTGCGGCGCGTGCGCGACTTCGCGATCGTCGACGGGGCCGGCGCGATTACGCGCAAACTCGCCGACCGCGCCCTGTCGCTGCTGGAGGTCGATACGATCGGACTCGATATTATGGACAGGCGCTATCTCAATCTCGTCGCCGTCAATTTCGGCGGCGGACCCGTCGGCATCGAGACGATCGCCGCTGCGCTCTCTGAGCCGCGCGACGCGATCGAAGACATAATCGAGCCGTTCCTGCTGCAGCAGGGCTTTCTGCAACGCACGCCGCGCGGACGGCTCTTGACGCCGCATGCCTTCCGTCACCTCGGCCTCGCCGAGCCGGCAAGGCCTCAGGGGCAATTCGGATTGTTTGAGGAAAGCGAGGAGTAGCCTTTCGGGAAAAAATGTTTTTGAATCTGAAATCCTAGAAACCGCAGCAATCCTTATAAGGATCCCGCTTAGCCGGCTTAAATGTCGCTTCAAGGGCCACGCCGGCAATCGCTTCCCGCGGCTTCTTTTTCGGCACGATGACCTTTTTTCCGACCCGATCCGCTCTCAAATCCTCGTCTTTGGCGACAAATTCCTTGACGCTATTCACCGTTTCTGGAGGCACCGAAACTGTCAGATGATTGCGCTTTACAAATTTTGAGAACTTTTCGAGCTGTCCGTGTTTCTCCATCATCCGCACAACGTCAATGAGGTCACTGAGTTGGAATGGCAGAGGCGTCTTACCCTTCATCGGGACAAAACTAGCAGCACTGATCCTGGGCGCTGGTTTCTTCGCCATGACTGAGCCTTTCATGGATTGATGTTGATTGTTGGCGAAAACAGTCGTTGAGTCAGGAATTGGTCAACGGCTTCCGCCGCCGCTATTTCGGCCGGTGTGCCGGAAGCGGTCAAAAGGCGGCCAAAGAGAGAACCGCGAATCGCTTTGGGCCCGGATCGCGGCGGTCCCGCAGGACCTGCGCCACCGTAGCGCGCGAACAAAAAATCCCGATATGGACCGAGTTGCGTCAAAGCCGCCGAGTCCAGCGCGAGACCAACCGTAACTTGATGAATATCCGTTCGCCTGACTTCCGCGTTCACGTTGGCGTTGACCAAGGCGAACGTGTTTCTGATCGGCGAGAATATGACCTGCGTCGGATTGACTTGGCCAAGGATCACCGTTTGAAAATCGAGTGCGTCAACCATGGTCGGAGGCGTTGAAGGGTTCTTTTCGGTTCCCATAAGACCGCCAAAAATGCTCAAATAGACAAAAGTTTTCAGCAATTCCTTCATGCCAATCTCTCCAGTGATTGGATAAAGGTAATTGGGACCGACGATCTTATTTTCGCAAAAGTTGTCCGGAACTTTGCTGATCAATCCACCAATAGTGTCTGTTATAGTGAAAGTTCGGGTGTTTCCTCTTTGTCTGTTGAGAGCGCCCCCTACCGCCATCGTCAGAGTGCCCGTCGTAGGACCTCTTACAAAGGGATCGGCAAACCCCAAGCCGGCGGCGAAATTGTTATTCTCCAGCATGTTCAACTTGAAGTTATAAGCGATGCCGGTTGTCCAAAAGATATTCAGGCTATCCTGCACGTGACCTTTGAATAGCTTGGGACTAAAACTACTTAATGGCTTTGTTTTTTCAGTAAAATAGGCCGCTCCAATAGCCCTGGACATGTCATCGACGTTGTCTCCGTATGCGAGAAAACGCGCTGTCATGTCGATGAGCGCGTAACGCGTCTCGCAGCGTATCTGTCGCACAATATCCTGAGTGTCGACTCCCGAAAAATCTTCGGGCAGCGGATGTATCGCGCATCCGCTCAGCACGACGCACCAGACAAGAAATTTCTTGTTCATCCCCGCTCCAATTCGGCGGACCTTCCCCTAAAAGAATCGATAATGTCGATTTGGATTTATATGTCACTTGGCGTAGGCGTGGCAATGATCGAGCGAGTGTCCGTCGCGGTAAAACGCGAGGCGCTTGATGTTGGGATTACTTGTCCAGACGCCAAGACGACCGCGAGGAACTCCCCGCGTCATTCCTGCTTACTGCGTGGCCTAATGCTCGTCGACGGCGCAACGGCGCACGATCTGCTTACAAGCGATAACCGCTTATTCTTGCAGCGTCGCCGCCGCCACGAAGTTCATCATACGGCAACTGACGCGCTCACTTCGGCTGCGGCACGATCCGCAGATAGGGACGCGGCGCATTCCACCCGTCCGGGTAAATTTTCTTCGCATCTTCGTCGGAGACCGACCCGGCGATGATCACGTCGTCGCCCGGCCGCCAATTCACCGGCGTCGCGACCTTATGTTTTGCGGTCAGCTGCAGCGAATCGATGACGCGAAGCACTTCGTCGAAGTTGCGCCCCGTGGTCATCGGGTAGACGATGATAAGCTTGATCTTCTTGTCGGGGCCGATGACGAAGACATTCCGCACGGTCTGATTGTCGGCGGGCGTCCTGACGCTGGCGTCACCCGAGGCGGCGGCCGGCAGCATCCCATAAAGTTTCGAGATGCGCAGGTCGGCATCGCCGATCATCGGATATGTCGGCTTCGCGCCCTGGGTTTCCTCGATGTCGACGGCCCATTTTGCATGATTGTCGACCGGATCGACGCTGAGGCCGATGACCTTGACGTTGCGCCGTTTAAATTCCGGTTCGAGTTTGGCCATATAGCCGAGCTCGGTCGTGCAGACCGGCGTGAAGTCCTTGGGATGCGAGAACAGAATGCACCAGGAATCGCCGATCCAATCGTGGAATTTGATTGGTCCCTGCGTGGTGACGGCGTCGAAATCCGGCGCCGTGTCGCCAATCTGGAAAGACATGGGAAAGCTCCTCCGATTTTATTTCGATTCGTCGCCTCGCCGGCGCCTCACCTTCAACGTCCAAGGCGCGTTGCGACCCATGATGCGACTTTCGCGCCCGGGATCAAGGACCGGCGGCGGTCCGTAGCCTCTCCCAGCTAAATCCCATAGAAAAGCGGGCGATCGCCGGGCGCGGTCGCGCATGGAGCTTTACTGAGCCTTGATGACGAATGCTTCTATCCCACACCGCCTTCCTGTCCGGATCTATTATGAGGACACTGATTTTTCGGGCCTCGTTTATCACGCCTCCTATCTGCGCTTCATGGAGCGGGCGCGCACGGAAATGCTGCGCGCGCTCGGGCTCGACCAGAAAGCGCTGCTGGAGGGCGCGGCCGGCGCGCCGATTTTCTTTGTCGTCCGGTCGATGGATCTCGACTTTCAAAGGCCGGCGACGATGGACGATTTGCTGACCGTGGAAACCGAGACGCTTGAACTCGGCGGCGCCTCGCTGACGCTGGAGCAGCGGGTCTTGCGGCAGGCGGAGCTGCTCGTGCGCGCAAAAGTGAGGATCGTATGCGTCGAAGCCGGCCGCGCCCGGCGTCTCCCGCCACAGGTGCGCGCGAAATTCGAACGCTTACTGCCGGAATAGGTCTATAATGGCGCTCGCCATCTAGACGCCGCCTTTTGCGGTCTAGAGTGACGGTCGAGATGGGAATTATCGAACCCGCCGTGCGCCTGCGGCCCCGGACCGAGACTTCGGACCCGGCGGAAACCGGCATGCTGACCGTCGATCTCTCTGCCCTCGCGGACAATTGGCGGACTCTGGCGCGCGTCGCCGGCGGCGCCGAATGCGGCGCGGTGGTGAAGGCCGACGCCTATGGGCTGGGGCTCGCGCCGTCCATGCGCGCGCTGCTTTCCGCCGGCTGCCGAACCTTTTTCGTCGCCAATGTCCTTGAGGGCGAAGCGGCGCGAGCGGTTGCGCCCGACGCGACCATCTATGTGCTGGACGGCCTCGTTCCCGGCGCGGCGCGGCGCCTCGTCGCCGCCGAGCTCATTCCCGCCCTGGGTTCGCTCGGCGAGATCGAGGAATGGGCGGCGACCGGCCACAGACCTAAAGCGGCGATTCATTTCGACACGGGCATGAATCGTTTCGGCATTCCGATCCCTGAGGCGGCGCAGGCGGCCGAGCGCGCGCGGCAGCTCACCCCGACTCTGGTGATGAGCCATTTCGTCAGTTCGCAGTTGCGCGACGAACCCCGCAACGGCCGCCAGATCGAGGCGTTCCTCGACGCTCGCGCGCGCTTCGCCGACATTCCGGCGTCAATGTCGAATTCTTCCGCCGTCTTCCTGCCGCAGCGCCCGCATTTCGATCTCATTCGGCCGGGCTATGCGCTCTACGGCGGCAATCCGACCCCCTACGCGGAATGTCCGGTGCGCCCGGTCGCGCGGCTCAAGGCGCGCATCCTGTCGATGCGCGAAATCGAGCCAGGCGCCTGCGTGGGATATGACGCGCTTTGGTCGGCGCCTAAGCGCACGCGCATCGCCACAATCGGGGTCGGCTATGCCGACGGCGTGCCGGTCGGCGCCACCGGCTGCGACAGCAAGCCGGCAGGGGAAGCGCTGGTCGGGGGCGTCCGCTGCCCCTTCATCGGCCGCGTGTCGATGGACTACATCGTGCTTGATGTCTCGAATGCGCCCAAAGACTCGGCGCAGCGTGGCGCCTGGGTCGAACTGCTCGGCGACGAAATTTGCATCGAAGACGTCGCGGCGCGCGCGGGCACCATCGGCTATGAAATTCTCACCCGGCTCGGGGGGCGATTCTCGCGGCGCTACGTCGGCGGTTAAGGCTCACGCCATCGCGAACCACGGGGCGAGCACCGGATAGCCCTCTCCCGCCAGCAACGACACGGTCTCATAAAGCGGCAGGCCGACCACCGCCGTATACGACCCCACGATCTTCACCAGAAACACGCCGGCGCGTCCCTGGATGGCGTAGGCGCCGGCCTTGCCGCGCCACTCGCCAGTCGAAAGATAGGCTTCGATCTCGGTCGAGCCGAGCCGCTTGAAGCGCAGCCGCGCTTCAACCAGACGCCTGCGCTCGAAGCCGCGCGGGGTAATCAGGCTCACCGCCGAATAGACCCGGTGCTGGCGTCCGGACAGCAGCTGCAGGCATTCGTCCGCCTCCTCCCGAGTCTCGGCCTTTGGCAGGATGCGCCGACCGACGGCGACAACGGTGTCGGCGGCGATGAGGAAGGAGTTTTTCAGCTCCGGCTGCGTCGCCCTCAGCTTGGCGGCGGCGGCCGCCTTCTCGCTGGCGATTCGGGTGGCGTAGGCGCGCGGCGATTCTCCGCGGTGCGGCGTCTCGTCAATGTCGGCGGGCAGCAGCGCGTCGGCGTCGAGCCCGGCCTGCTGTAACAGCGCGAGGCGCCTGGGCGAAGCTGAGGCGAGAATGAGCTTGGGACGGGCGCTAGGAGGATGGGCTGTCAAGACGGTCGCTCCGCCGAAAGGAAATTACCTGAATCGATATGTTATACGGCCTTTGGTCAAATCATAGGGGGTCATTTCGACCAGCACCTTGTCGCCCTCCAGCACGCGAATGCGGTTCTTGCGCATTTTGCCGGCGGTGTGGGCGATGATTTCGTGGTCGTTTTCGAGCTTGACGCGAAACATCGCGCTCGGCAGCAGTTCGGTGACGACGCCGGGGAATTCGAGCAGTTCTTCCTTGGCCATGTGGTTCCTTGTAAGGCGCTTGCCGCCGCAACGTCGCCGCGCGGCTTAGATAGCGCGAAAAAAGCGAAAAACCGCTGCCCCGGCCGGGGAGCGGACTTGGGCGCGGACCCTAATCGAGAACGAAGGATTTGTGAACCGGGGAGTTTGGGCGCCTCACACGGGTTATTCAGGTTTTCTGACAGCGAATGGATCAAGGATCTTGGCGCCGAGGTCCTTCACATCTCGTATATTGCGCGTTGCAAGCGTCAGATCATTCACTTTGGCCGTGGCCGCTAGCAAACAGTCCACAATAGGGACCGTCCGAAGGGCGCTCATTCGCCCCCACTCTCCCGCAACATCATTGTCGACCGGCAAAATACGTCCGCCAAAAGCCCATTCGACATCCACCAGCCAACGACCAAGGGCGGCAGCGGCGTTTACGTCCTGTCGCCGAAGCTTTTCCGCCCCCCGCCGAATTTCACCGAGCGTCAGCACGCTGAGATAGAGCTGCTCGTCATTCACTGAGGCGAACCATGCGGCGACATGCGAATCGCATCGCGCGCCTTTACGAAATTCGGAAATCACATTTGTGTCGACGAGAAAGTTCAAAAGGCGACGTCCCGACCTGCGTCGCGAGAGCGCCCGAGGTCTACGCCTTCAAGAGGCGCCGCGGCAAGAAGCGCCTTGAGCGATCCCGGCGACGGAGGAGCAACAACCTCCCGCAGAAGCGCACGGGTTTCTGCTTGACGGGCGGGATCGGCGAGCGCGGCGGCGACGCCCCGGACAAGCGCCACATCCTCCTTGCGCGCCTGCACCTCGACGCGCACGAGACCCTTTCGCTTCATGCGCTGTCGATGGATTTGGACGCTGGATTTTTGCGGCCTCGTCATGGTGATCCCATTTCCGGATAAATTACCGGAAATTACCAGCGCAAGCAAATATGTCGGCCAGGGCGCGTCTCCCTTCTCCCTTTTGCGGGCGTAGGGGACACCAATGCGTCACTTCGGCTTGCCTTTCACCGTGCGCGTGCCGGGCCTGCCGCCGGAGGAGCGTCCCACCGGCCGCGGCGGCGGCATGCGGCCGACAGGTCGCGCTTCGCCGCCGCCGAAGTATGCGGACCCATGTCGGCGTCGGTCGGTTTTCGCGCGCGGGTGCCGATCATGTCGCCGTCGCGGCGCGGCGCTCCCGACCGCGCCTGACGCGAGAGCTGGATGCGCAGCATCGGACTGGCCTCGCCAACTCCCGCGGGCGCTGGATCTCGTCGCGCAGCCGCGCCGCCTCCTCGAAGGCGAGATCGGCGGCGGCTTCCTTCATGCGCTTTTCGAGATCGGCGATTGTCGCCGCGCCGAGATTGTGCCCCGGCGCGATGTCATAGCCGGTGTCGATGGTCACATGATCCTGCTCGGCGACCGAGCCGAGAATGTCGGCGATGCCGCGCTTGATCGACGCCGGCGTGATGCCGTTTTCGCGATTATACGCCTCCTGTTTGGCGCGGCGGTGGTCTCGTCCATCGCCCGCTTCGGCGTCGACCGGTGATCTGGTCGGCGTATAAAATCACGCGGCCGTCGACATTGCGCGCGGCGCGGCCGATCGTCTGCACCAGCGACGTTTCCGAACGCAGAAAGCCTTCCTTGTCAGCGTCGGGAATCGCAACAAGGCCGCATTCGGGGATGTCGAGGCCCTCGCGCAGCAGGTTGATGCCGACGAGCACGTCAAGCGCCGAGCCGAAGATCGCGGATGATCTCGATGCGCTCGATCGTATCGATGTCGGAATGCATGTAGCGCACGCGCACGCCGTTCTCGTGCAGATATTCGGTCAAATCTTCGGCCATGCGCTTGGTCAGCACGGTGACCAGCGAGCGATAGCCGATCTGCGCGGTCGCCCGCGCCTCGTCGAGAAGATCGTCGACCTGGGCGCGCGCGGGCGCGCCGCACCTCGACCTGCGGATCGATAAGCCCGGTCGGACGAATCACCTGTTCGACGAAGACGCCGCCCGTCTGGCTCAGCTCCCAGCTTCCCGGCGTCGCCGAGACCGCCACCGTCTGCGGCCGCATCGCGTCCCATTCCTCGAAGCGCAGCGGCCAGGTATCCCATGCAGGAGGGCAGACGGAAGCCATATTCCGCCAGCGTCGCCTTGCGGCGGAAGTCGCCCTTGTCCTCGGCACCGATCGCGGGATCGACACGTAGCTCTCGTCGGCGAAGACCAGCGCATTGTCGGGCAGATATTCGAACAGGGTCAGCGGCAGCTCGCCCGGCTTTCGACCAGTGAGATGATAGCGCGAATATTCTCGACGCCGGCGCAGGAGCCCGTCGCCTCCATCATTTCGAGATCGAAGCGGGTGCGCTGCTCGAGCCGCTGCGCCTCGAGGTCGCGCCGGCGGGTGCAATTCTTCGAGACGCCCGCGCAGCTCCTCCTTGATCGCCCCTTGACTGACTGCAGCAGCGTGGGCCTCGGCGTCACATAATGCGGGTGGCGTAGACCTTCACGGAATTCGAGATCGACCGTCTTCTTGCCGGTCAGCGGATCGAATTCGGAAATCGACTCGACCTCGTCGCCGAAGAAACTGATGCGCCAGGCGCGGTCCTCGTAATGCGCCGGGAAAATATCGACCGTGTCGCCGCGCACGCGGAATGTGCCGCGCGTGAAATCGGCGCCGGTACGGCGGTAATGCAGCGCGACGAGATCGGTGACGAGCTGTCGCTGCTCCAGCTTTTCGCCAAGCGTCACCGAGAAAGTCATCGCCGTATAGGTCTCGACCGAGCCGATGCCATAGATGCAGGAGACCGAGGCGACGATGATGACGTCGTCGCGTTCGAGCAGCGCGCGGGTCGCGGCGTGGCGCATGCGGTCGATCTGCTCGTTCACCGAGGACTCTTTCTCGATATAGGTGTCCGAGCGCGGCACATAGGCTTCGGGCTGGTAGTAGTCGTAATAGGACACGAAATATTCGACGGCGTTTTTGGGAAAAAAGCTCTTGAACTCGCCGTAGAGCTGCGCCGCGAGAGTCTTGTTCGGCGCCAGAATGAGCGCCGGCCGCTGCACGCGCTCGATCACGCTGGCCATGGTGAAGGTCTTGCCGGAGCCGGTGACGCCGAGCAGCACTTGATCGCGCTCCTGCGCGGCGACGCCCTTCACCAACTCATCGATCGCCGCCGGCTGGTCGCCCTTAGGCGTGTAGTCGGAGACAAGCTCGAACTTAACGCCGCCTTCGGATTTCTCGGGCCGCTCGGGACGATGCGGAACCCAGGGTTTCTTGTCGCGAATATTCGGATCGCCGAGGCGCAGCAGCGCGGCGAGGCTGTCGGCGGTAGCTTCGACTCCCCCGCCAGCGTGAAAGCCTTCGTCGAGCCCGTATTTCTGGATTTCCTCCTCGTCGAGGCCATGGATCGAGGAGGGCTCATAGGCCGCCTGCGGAGACTCGCCGAATCCGGGCGCGAGCGCGGGATTGAGCAATTGCGCGAGATGCGGCGCAAGCGGGGCAACCTCAGGCTTCGACGCCTTGGCGCGAGTCGGCCGCGCCGGGTCTCTGGGCTTTTTGGGGGGAGAAGCCATGGCGGCAATATGGGGGAGACGCGCGCGGGATGAAAGCGCCCAAAGGAGCGGTTACGCCACACCCAGATCAATGACGACGATCTCCGGCGGACAACCGATCCGCACGGGCGCGATCGAACAGCCAAGTCCGCCGGAAACGACTAGGTGACGATCGTTCTCAATTTTGTGACCATAAGCGTAGCGCGCGCCATAGTGTGATGGCACGTTCGGGCGCCAGCCAAATAAATTGATCTGTCCTCCATGCGTATGGCCACTAAGCGTGAGCGAAACGCGCGCCGGCACGCCCGGAAAAATATCCGGCTCATGCGCCAGCAGAATAACTGGCGCGTCGTCCACGACTTTCGTCAGCGCGCCGTTCAGATCATCGATACCATATCGGGGATGCCGCCACCCCCGCACTGGGACAAAGGCGATTTGATCGCCCAGTCCGACAATCCAGAACGGCTTCCCGTCCTTGACCAAACGCACGGCGTCATTCTGATAAACGGCGAGACCCGTATCCTGCATGGCCTTGCCAACATCCGGCAGGCCCTCACCGCGGCGCATCGACGCCTCATCCGCCCACCAGTCATGGTTGCCGAGCACCGCATGAACGCCGAGAGGCGCGTCGAGCCGCGCCAAGGCGCGCGACCAGGCGATCGCCGGCTCCTGTCTCTGAAATTTATGAGTCGCCACATAGTCGCCGACGAACAAGGCGCAGTCAGCGCCCTGACTGTTGGTCAGGTCGACAATTTCCGTCACACGCTCGGCGGTCATCCACGGATCGCAGGCGTGAAGATCGGCTACAATCGCGAGTCGCAACCTTAAATCTTTTGGCCACGTCGGTGGCGTGAAGGCGTAACGGGTGACGCGCAAACGAAAAAGCGGCTCGATGAGCGAGCCATAGATCGCGATGCCGCCGCCAGCAACAGTAAGTGAGGTGATCAGGCGCAAGAATGCGCGGCGTATATGAGCACGCTGACTGTTGGACATTGCCACGGCCGCGCTATTTCGATTGACAGGAGGGCGCTATGCGTAGAAGTCGATCGAAAATGAACAAGCTTTTCTCGGACGCGTTCAAAATGAGCTTCGCCGCCAATCAGGTGATCGGCCTGCGGCTGATGAAAATCGCGGCGGGCGGCGCCCACGGCAAACGCGAAAGCCAACTCATGGTCAGCGAAAAGCTCGAGGCCGCCGCCGAAGCCGGCGTCGAGGCCGTGATGAGCGTCGCGACCGGACAACCCCATCGCGCCGCCGAGCGCGCGCTCGCCGTCTATACGAAGCGGGTCAACGGCAATCTAAGACGACTGTCGAAGCGCTGACGGCGACGGGCCGGAGGCGAGCCGGGGCGCCGCCCGCTTGCGGCGCCAGACCGCCAGCATGCAGCCGGCCCCGACAAGCGACGCCAGGCCAAAGACCGCGTACCATCCAGCCGTGTCGCCTACCGAAAAATCATATTGCCCGATATATTCCTTGGCGCCGTCATCGCTCGTCGCCCTGACGAGCGCGATATAATTTCCGTCTTTGCTGAAGTTATGCGTGAAGCTCGCGGTGCCCTTGTCCGCGAGATATTTTTTCGGCGGCAAAACCGCGACAGTATTCGCGTCTAGATTGTCGCGCCAGTCCGCCTGTCCGACATTGCGCAGCACGCGGATTTCGATGTTCATATCGCGCAGTTCGACCTGCCGCGCGTCGAGGATGATCATCGTCAGACCGAGCGTCGGCACATGCCGGCAAAATATCTCGTCGGTCTGGTTCTCCTGAAACGCGCTGAACATCATTTGCGTCGGGCCGACGCTCATGACGCAGTAGCGCGGATGTTCCGCCTTGATCTGAGCTTGGGCCGTACTGGCGGTCGCCCAGGCGGCCAACGCGGCGAGCATGAGTCTTCCCGTCATCGGAACCTCCGAGCAGCGCGCAAGGCGCACGGCTTGCGCCGCCGACTTGCCGCAGAGAGCGATACACAGCCGCCACGTCCGGTGCATGCCCAGATGACTTGAAGCTGCAGCCAACCCCGGCTTCGACAAAGAAAGATTCTCGCCAAAGAGCGGCGAGAATTCGCCAGCGCGCCGGGCGCCCTACTCCGCCTCCTCCAGCTCCTCGCGCTCCGCCTCCAACAGCTTCGCACGCGCCTCCGCAGCCTCGCGCTGGCGGTTCCACATGCCGGCGTAATGGCCGCCGAGCGCCAGCAGCGCCTGATGCGTCCCGCGCTCGATGATGCGGCCATGATCGAGAAACAGGATTTCGTCGGCGTCGACGATGGTCGACAGGCGGTGCGCGATGACCAGTGTGGTGCGGCCTTTGGCGACGCGCCGCAGCGCCTCCTGGATCTCATGTTCGGTGAAGCTGTCGAGCGCCGAGGTCGCTTCGTCGAGGATGAGGATCGGCGGACCTTTGAGAATCGTCCGGGCGATCGCCACGCGCTGCTTCTCGCCGCCAGAAAGCTTCAGGCCGCGCTCGCCGACCTGAGCGCCATAGGCGTCCGGCACGCTCTCGATGAAGCGGTCGATCTGGGCGAGGCGGGCCGCCTCACGCACCTCTTCGTCGCTCGCGTCCCACCGTCCATAGCGAATGTTGTAGCCGATCGAATCATTGAACAGGACTGTGTCCTGCGGCACCATGCCGATCGCCGCGCGCAGGCTTTCCTGCGTCACGTCCAGAATATTCTGCCCGTCGATCGTGATGCGTCCGCCTTGCGGCTCGTAGAAGCGATACATCAATCGCGAGATCGTTGATTTACCCGCGCCGGAAGGGCCGACGATCGCGACCGTCTGTCCCGGCTCAGCTTCGAAGCTGACGCCTTTGAGGATGGGCCGGTTCGGCTCGTAATGGAACGAGACATTGTCGAAAATGATCCGTCCTTCGCGCACGACGAGGGGCATCGCGCCGGGCTTATCCAAAATCTCGGGGCTCTGCGCCAGAATCGAGAACATCGTCTCGATGTCGATGATCGCCTGCCGCACCTCGCGATAGAAGGTGCCCATGAAATTCAGGGGCTGCGCCAGTTGCCCCATCAAGAGGTTGATCAGGACGAAATCGCCTACGCTGTTGTGGCCGGCCTCGATTCCATAAACGCACATCACCATCATGGCGGTGAGGCCGATGATGTAGATGACGGTCTGGCCGGCGTTTAGCACAGCAAGCGAGACATAGGAATGCGTGCTCGCTTGCTCATAGCTGGTCATCGATCTGTCGTAGCGCGCGGCCTCCCGCCGCTCGGCGCCGAAATATTTGACCGTCTCGTAATTCAAGAGGCTGTCGATCGCCTTCTGATTGGCGTCGCTGTCGCTGTCGTTCATTTTGCGCCGAATGGCGATCCGCCAGTTCGTGGCGAGCATCGTGTAGAAAAAATATGCGCCGAGCGTCGCGAGCAGAACCAGCCCGTAGCGCCAGTCGAACTGATAGAGAAAAATGCCGAGAACCAACGCCATCTCGAGCACAGTTGGCGCGCCGGTCGACATGACGAGACGCGACAGCGTCTCGATGCCGTTGCGCCCGCGCTCGAGCACGCGCGTCAGTCCGCCAGTCTTTCGGCCGATATGAAAGCGCAGCGACAGCTCATGCATGTGGACGAAGAGATCGGTCGCCAGCCGACGCACCGCGTGCATGGCCACCGCCGCAAAAACGCCGTCGCGCAACTGCATCAGAATGACCGCGGTGATGCGGATCGCGCCCATCAGCAGCGTAAAATAGACCGCGGCGGCTCCCGCCTTCGCCCAGGCGCCGGCGCCGCCTTCGGCGAGCGCATCGGTCGCCCATTTGAAGGCGTAAGGCGTCGCGGCGTTGAACAGCTTACTCAAGACGAGCAGCGCGAAGACTGCAGCGACGCGCAGCTCCAAATCGCGTCGGCCGCGCGGCCAGATATAGGGCCACAAATGCCCTATCGTATTGATAAGGGACGATTCCGACAGTTGCTGATCGGAAACCGGCTGAAGCGCGGCGTCGTCCGGATCGAGCGCGTCGGGATCGCTCGATTCGCCTTGATCGGGTCTAATCATATGTCTCCGAATGGACGGGCCGCGATCAGCGGCGTTTTGCGTCATATATGACGTTTAGAAGCAATGCGCACCCCGGACGAGACGCCACCGAAGCGCGGCATGAGTATCGAACATGCGAGAAATAAAAAACATCTGCGTCTACTGCGGCTCCTCGATGGGCGCCGATCCACGCCATACGGCGGCGGCGCGCGCCTTGGGCGGCGAGCTTGCCCGCGCGGGCATCGGCCTCGTGTATGGCGGCGGCGCTATCGGGCTGATGGGCGTATTGGCGAAGGCGACGATCGCCGCCGGCGGCGTCGTCACCGGAATCATCCCAGAATTCCTCGACGAACGCGAAATCCCCTTCGCTGGCGCGACCGATCTCATCGTCGTCAAGGACATGCATACGCGCAAGCGCCTGATGTTCGAACGCTCCGACGCCTTTGTCGCGCTGCCCGGCGGCGTCGGCACGCTGGAGGAGCTGACCGAACAACTGACCTGGATTCAGCTTGGTCGTCATACCAAGCCGCTGGTCATCGCCAATATCGCCGGCTTCTGGCGCCCGCTCCTGTCGCTATTCGCGCATATGCACAACGAGCAGTTCATCCGTGAGGATTATGATGTGCGCTATCTCGTCGCCGAGCGCGTCGAGGACATTATTCCGATGATCTTCGCCGCCGCCCGCCATACGCCCGATATCAGCGAGACCGCCGTCACCGAGCGGCTTTAATGCTGCGACACGTTAGTGCTGTGCGAACATTTGCAGTAATCGTCATTGCGAGCGCAGCGAGGCAATCCAGAGCCGCGGGCGAAGCCTGGATTGCTTCGTCGCGTCGCTCAATGACGGAGTTGGAGCGGGCGCTTCTCAGAATGCTTTTTCGCGTTCGGCCTGCCGCACCGCGACCAGAAGCTTGTAGTTGATTGCGTCGACGAGCGCCTCGAAGGACGCGTCGATGACATTGGCCGAGACGCCGACCGTCGACCAGCGCGCGCCTTCGCCATCCGCGCATTCGACCAGAACGCGCGTCACCGCGTCGGTGCCGCCCTGGAAGACGCGCACGCGATAGTCGACGAGCCGAACGTCTTCGATGAAGCGCTGATAGGCGCCGAGATCCTTGCGCAGCGCCAGATCGAGCGCATTGACGGGACCATTGCCTTCGGCGGCTGAAATGCGGCTCTCGCCATGCACGTTGATTTTGACGATGGCCTCGGCGCCCTTGTCTTCCCCGTTTCGCGAAAAGCGGCGGTCCACGGCCACGCTGTAGCGTTCGATGTCGAAGAAATGCGGCGCCTCGCCGAGCACGCGCTTGGCCAAAAGAAAGAACGACGCGTCGGCGCCTTCATAGGCATAGCCCTGCGCTTCCTTCTCCTTCACCTCGTCGAGAAGACGCGCCAGTCGCGGATCGTCCTTGTCGAGGACGACGCCAAGCCGGGCAAGCTCCGACACAATATTCGAGCGGCCCGCCTGATCCGACACCAGCACGCGCCGCATATTGCCGACCGATTCCGGCGTCACATGCTCATAGGTGCGCGGATCGGTCAGCACTGCGGAGGCGTGAATGCCCGCTTTGGTCGCAAAGGCGCTGGCGCCGACATAGGGCGCATGGC
>JAXMCY010000015.1:0-70501 GCA_046349135.1 Methylocystis sp.
GTCATCCCGCCGGATTACGTCTGGCCAAATCACGCCACCCCGGAACGCACCGAGATTTGGGCCGCCGATCCGTCGCTGTCGCGGCTCGACGGGCTGAAGGCCGCGTTGCAGGGCGAACGCCGAGGCTATGAGTTTTATCGGGCCGTCGTCGCCAAAACCAAATCGCCGGAGATCGAGGCGATGGCCAATGAGTTCGTGAAGGAGGAAGCCGAGCACGTCAAAATTCTCGAAGCCTGGATCACGCGCGAAGAATGGGCCGCAAAGAACCCACAGAGCGCCAACGCTTGATCGCGGGCGCCTGACGCATTGGCGGGAGACGGCGCCGTCGCCCGCCTCTCGCCAGCGCGCTTTCAAGAAGCTTGAGCCGCTAAATCAGCAAGCGAGGGATGGGATGGAATCGGTCGAGGAATTTCTGGCTTACGCAATCAATCTCGAACTCGAAGCGGCGAACCGCTACGGCATGTTGGCCGACGCCATGGAGGCGGGCGGCAATCACGAAGTCGGCAAACTGTTTCGCCGCCTTGCGGATTATTCGAGACTGCATCTTGCTGAAGCGCGCGCCCGCGGCGGCTTTCGCGAGATACCCAAGATGAGGCCGGATGAATTCGTCTGGCCCGGATTCGAGAGTCCGGAGACGGCGGCGATCTGGGCGGCCGATCCCTTCATTGGACGAGAACAGGCGCTCGAGATCGCGCGCGACGCCGAAACGGCGGGACTCGACTATTACCAGCGCGTTCTCGACTCGACGTCAGACCCCGAGATCAAGACTCTCGCCAGGGAATTTGTCGCCGAGGAGCGCAGCCATGTCGCCGAACTCGACAAATGGATCGCCGCGAACAAGGCCGGACAGACGTTGACCGTCGATCCCTAGCCCGTGGCGTCATTTCCGACGCGCGCACAGCGCACGATCGGTGACAGCCATGGGAGTCGTCATTGCGAGCCGGAGGCGAAGCAATCCAGAATCCGCCTGCGACTTTTGGATTGCTTCGTCGCTGCGCTCCTCGCAATGACGACGTTGGCCTTCACCAAGGTGAATAGGTCCATGGCCATGGCGATTCATAGGAACCCTGGGATCCATTGTAACCCTGGGATCCATTGTAATAAGGATCGCCAGTTGAGCGTCTGATCCTGTGCGGACTTGTCTGACCCCTAGCGACCTTACCCTCGCCGCGCGGACTTGTCTCATCTTCAGCGACATTATACTCGCCGCCCGGGGTAACGCCGCTCACCACTACCCGCGTATTCTCCAGGCCGTTCTCCTCCACCAGCGCATAGAGAATGGCGGCATCCTTTGGCGAGATACGCACGCAGCCATGCGAGGCGGGTCTGCCAAGGTGCCTCACTTCGGAGGTGCCGTGGATGGCATGACCGTCCCTTATAAAGAAAATGGAATGGGGCATGGGGGCGTTGTCCCACTGCTTGCTATACCAAATTTCGTTCATAGAGGTGGCGGTATAGGTTCCCGATGGAGTTGTATATCCTGCTCGGCCAGTTGATACCGGCCATGCATATCTTTCTACCCCATCCACATAAACTGTCATTCGTTGTGTTGTTTTGTCGATGTTGACGAGGACGGCGACTCTATTGGCTCGGGCCGCGCCCGCGTCCATCGCTCTGCGGTAGCCGGAACCCGCATGAGCCGTCACCGGAAAGAGGACCAATGCCGCTTCAATGGCGGTGAACAAAAGCCCAATTCTCAGCGATTGTCCTAAGGATATGAACATATACCCTCCTGCGGAAACGAGTATATGCCCCCGCCGCTTCGTAGCACGTTAGCCGGAACCCGTCAGATGAACGCCGAACCGGCGCCGATGGTTCCGCTTCCGTCTAGAACCGAGGCTGCATACTGGGAGTGCTTGGCGCGATCCAAGCGTTGTGATTCACGGCTCCCGAAAGGAAGCGCCGATGATTCCTGTGTGTTGATTTTGTGGGATGGTGATGGCGGACGGGAGACCGTTGGATTCCTGGTGTCGCCACCGTGATCGGGCCTGGTCCCCGTCCGCTTTTCGAAGTTCACCTGAACAGTTGCACGAGGCTGCGCCAACAGACCTCGCATCACAGGGACAGGCACGATGAGCATATCCCCTGTTTGCGTCGGAATCGACGTTTCCAAAGCCCATCTCGATATTTTTGATCCGCTCGAAGGCTCTTCCCGGATCGACAATACCACCAGCGCCGTCACTGCCTTTGCCGCGACGCAGCTTGTCCGGGGGCGTTTCGTTGTGTTCGAGGCGACTGGCGGCTACGATCGCGCTTTGCGTCGTGGCCTTGAAGCCGCCGGCGTGCCGCATGCGCGCGTCAATCCCGAGCAGGCGCGGGATTTTGCGCGCGCGTTGGGACGGCGCGCCAAGACCGATGCGGTCGACGCGCGCCTGCTGGCCGACTTTGGCCGCGCGCTTGCGCCAAAACCGCGCCCGCCAAGCGATCTTTCCCGCGAGAACCTCGCGATGCGCCACAAGCGCCGCGATCAGCTCGTCGCGATGCGCCAGCAGGAGGTTGTTCGGCGTAACGAATGCGAGGACGCCGCCACAGCCGACAGTCTCACGCGCCACCTCGCTTGGCTCGACAAGGAGATTGAAGCGATCGAGGACGGCATTCGCGCCGCCATCGCCGCCGACCAGTCCTTGCGCGAAGCCGAGCGGCGCCTGCGCAGCGTGCCCGGCGTCGGCCCCGTCGCCGCCGCCACAATGCTGGCGCTGATGCCGGAACTCGGACAGCGCTCGCCAAAAGCCATTGCGGCGCTGGTCGGCCTTGCGCCCTTCAACAACGACAGCGGAAAGCGCCATGGTCAGCGCATGATCAGAGGCGGGCGCGCCCGGGTGCGGCGAGCCCTCTATATGGCGGCGCTGTCCGCCGCCAACTCCAAAACCCGCTTGGGCGATTTTGCGCGCAAACTGCGCGCCGCCGGCAAGCCGCCAAAACTTGTCCTGATTGCGCTTGCCCGTAAGATCATCGTCATTCTCAACGCCATCTGCCGCGACAATGCGTCCTTCGCCCAACCATAAAAAACACAGTTGCCCGATCAGGCCTTCGGCCTGTCGGGAATGACGCTGGAAAGCAATCCCGGCAGCGCCTTCATGCTGAGGAGGCGCCGAAGGCGCCGTCTCGAAGCATGCGGGCCGCTGTTCTGCAGCGTGTGCTGTAGCGCCGGGCGGAAATTGCAAAAACAAGCCGCCGAAAAATGTTGACAAATCGGTAACTCAGTTGACCTAAGATGACGATTTTGGTAAATCAGTTTACCGAAATCAGTCCCGGGGCTTCCTGATGGCGATTATCCCTGAAATTCAAGACCGATTAACGCTGGCTTACCCGCCATCGTCTAATTCAGCGCTTTTTCGTGCCGTCCAAGAGGGAAGCTTTCTTGTTGATCATCTGTTCGAAGGCGAGTCGTTCCTAAAAAACGCTATAGGCCGCGATCTTCGCGGTCACCTTCGGCGCGTCGGAATTTGTCACCAAATTGCGCTATATTGCCAACGCGGCGATCTACCGTTTATCGCGACCATGCAGCCAATGCCAAAGGGCAATTGGCATTGGCTTGAGATCGTTTCCACCGGAGCGCTTGCGCACGTTTGCAGAACTGATGACACTTATAAATTTCCGGTAGAGGCCGATAGCCGACAAGATTTCCGTCTGCGGCTACAACCAGACCTACTTAGCTGGCGCGAAGACGAGCGCGACATCAAAAAAATCATTAGGGAAATCCCTAAGCTATATGCTTGGCTGACGTTCAGGATCGCTCAAGACGGCAAAGTAAGCCATCTATGTTGGGCGGCGCCGGCGGTCGACACAGATGAATATATCGCGCACATAAACGTGCTTAAGACGCTTGAGACTAGCCGGAGCATTCCCGAAGTCAGCATGACTCCTGACCCTGCGGAAGCACTACGCCTTAAAGATCACATCGCGAAGGCTATCGACATCAAATCGCCAGACAAAAAAGCTGGTGCCTGAACGTGGCAAAAGAAAAGGGCACTCTCAGCCGCCCGATCCCCGAGAGAATACGCGAGGCTCGCGAAGCGCATGGACTTTCGCTTGAAGCTTTTGCGGAGTCTTTGGAACTTACAAAACAAGCCGTAGCTCGTTTTGAAAGCGGGCTTGCCACGCCGAGCGGCGAGACGATGCGACGCATTATCGCCATAACGCGACAGCCGCCTTCATTCTTCGTCACGCAACGGAAGCGCGCCGCGAATGGCATTTCGCCATTTTGGCGCGGCCTAAAGCGAATGGAGCTGCATCACAGAAAGAGAATTTCTAGACGGCTTGAATGGGCGTCGGACATAGTTGCTTTTTTGGCAGACTATATAGAACTGCCGGAGGCAAAGCTTCCAAACATCGAATTTGATGCGGCTTCCGATTCAACGGAACAAATCGAAGCAGCCGCAGATGCTCTCAGAGAGAGTTGGCAATTAGGTCGCGGCCCGCTTCGCGATTTATCGTCCGTTATGGAACTGCGCGGGTTTATACTTGTGCACGAAAGCGTGCATTGTGCCGATATGGATGCGGTTTCTGCTTGGCAATTCGGACGCCCATATATTTTGTATTCGGCGGACGTGAGTAGCGGCCCTAGAACCGCGTATAATCTTGCTCATGAATTAGGCCATATGCTGCTCCACACCGAAGTGGAGGTTACGTCGGATAATATTGCACGTATTGAAAAGCAGGCCGATCGCTTTGCAAGCGCGTTGCTGTTGCCGCAAGATACGTTCAGCCGGGAAGTTCTCGGCACGTCTCTTAATCATTTTATTTTCTTGAAGGAAAAATGGGGAGTGTCGATCGCGGCAATGGCGTATCGGTGTCGCGATCTTGGAATACTAAATCAAAACCAATTTAGTTATGTGTTCAGACAATTGAACTTGAAGATGATCCGCAAAACGGAACCATTGGATGAGAGATTCCAAGCGCGCGCGCCAGTCATACTAGGAGCATCTATTAAGATGCTTCTGGACAACGGAATAAGTTCAAAATCTCAAATAGAAGAAGCGCTGGCTATTAACGCGTCAGATATCGAAAGCCTTTGCGCTTTGCCGAAAGGAAGCTTGGATTCGCGAGTCGTTCAGTTTGTGCCGAAAATCCGAGTAAGTGAAAATTAGAGCTTGACGCTAAGCATTAACCGCAGGTCTCCCTCTTGACATCTGCGGAATAAATTCCTATCATCTGTCTGCCTTCGTCAAGCGAGGGCGCGGCTCAGGGTCGAGCGGCGCCGGTCTGGGCTTCTCTCCTTTGCGCGGAGACGCATGGGCGCTTCGTAGAGCCGCAAGGCTCAAAGAAACTCATGTGCAGGCTTCGAAAGCCCGGACCGCAATATCCGAGGATGGCGCAGGCGTCGGTTACCCGAACGATGGGGAGCGGCTCCCTCAGCCCGGAGGCGGCGAGACGACGCGATCCGTGTCCGGGAGAAACCGGCAGTCGAAGACATTTCCTTGCGCTGCGGCCAGCGACGGCCGGCGCGTCCCGGACCGCTCGCCCCCGCGCCTCACGGCGGCGGGAAATCTTCGCGCGCCGTTAGTTCAGCGCGCCTCCAACACCACCATGGCGACGTCGTCGGTCGCCGGCGAGGCGCCGCGGAAGGCGCGCACATCGTCGAGCACGGATTTGATCAGCGCCTCGGGCGCGAGCGCGCGATGGCGCCTGAACGCGTTGCACAGGCGTTCGAGCCCGTAAAATTCGCCCTGGCGATTTTGCGTCTCGGTGATTCCGTCGGTGTAGAGCATCAGCCGGTCGCCGGGCGCGAGTTCGAGGCTGCGCTCCTCGAAGTCGACGCCGCGTTTGACGCCGAGCACCAGGCCTTCGGCGTCGAGCTGCGTGCAGTCGGCATGCGCGGCGCGCAACAGCAGCGGCGGATTCTGGCCGGCGTTGGCGTATTGCAGCATGCGCGTCTGCGGCATGAAGCGGCAATAGAACATGGTGATGAAAATATCGGCCGTGAACAGATCCTCATGCAGCAGTTCGTTGAGGTCGCGCAGGAGTTCGCCCGGACCGTTCAGCGCATTGGTCGGGCGCCGCGTCTCGGCGCGCAGCGTGCTGCGCACCTCGGTCATGATCAGCGCGGCGCCGACGCTATGGCCGGAGACGTCGGCGATGACGATGTCGGCGACGCCGGAATTTTCGAAATAGTCGAAATAATCGCCGCCGACATGGGTCGCCGGCAGGCAGATGCCGGCGATCTCCATATGCGGCGCGCGCAGCGGCGCGTTCGGCAGCAGCGACAACTGAATGTGTTTGGCGATTTCGAGCTCGTGGCGGCTCTCTTCGATCCGGCGCCGATCGGAAATATCGGCGTGAACGCTGACGAAATGGGTGATGCGTCCGGCTTCGTTGGCGACCGGCGAGATGAGCAGTTCGTCCCAGAACGGCGAGCCGTCCTTGCGGTAGAATTTCACCGTCACCTGACAGCTTCGACGCTCGATGATGGCGGCGCGGACCTCTTCAAGCGCCGCAAGATTCGTCTCCGGTCCGCGCAACAGATGCAGGCTGTGCCCGAGCAACTCCTCGCGGGTGAAGCCGGTGATCCGGCTGAGCGCCGGATTGACATAAATGTTGGGAACGCCCGGCGCCTGCGCATCCCAAATGGCGATGCCGATGGGGACCGCTTCGATGGCGCGGTTGCGCACCCGCAGCGCGTCCTCGAATTTTTTGCGGCTGGTGACGTCATGATCGACGCCGCGCCATTTGATGAGCCGGCCGCTCTCGTCGAACACCGGCGCGCCGGTCGACTCGGTATAGACGTCGCCGCCGTCCTTGTGACGGTAGTGGTTGACGACGCGGTGGAACGCCCGACGCGACGCGGTCGGAATCTGCATGTTCTCCGCGGCGGGTTCGCCGGCCGACTTGCCGGCGAAGAGATCGAGATAGGTCCTGCCGAGAACTTCGTCGGGGGCCATGCCGAGCACGTCTTCGACGGCGTTGCTGCTGTAGGTGTAGCGGCCGTTCTGATCCTGCTCCCACAGCCAGTCGCCGGCCATCTCGGCGACCTGGCGGAAGCGCTGTTCGCTCTCCAGCAGCGCCTCCTTGTCGCGCTTCTGCTCGGTGATGTCCTGCTGGATGGCGAGGTAATGGGTGATCTCGCCATTCGCGTTGCGCAGGGGTGAAATGATTTCGGAAGCCCAGTAGAGCTTGCCGTCTTTTCGCCTGTCCTGAATCTGTCCGCGCCATTCCGCGCCAGCGCGAATGGTCTCCCAAAGGCGCCGGTATTGGTCGCTCTCCGTCTGCTTCGATTGAAGCATGCGTGGATTCTGGCCGATGAGCTCATGCGGCTGATAGCCGGTCAGGGTCGCGAAGCGGCTGTTCACATATTCAATTTCGCCATCCTTATTGGCGATCATCACCGCGATCGGACTTTGTTCGACGGCGGCCGAAAGCGTCAGCAGCCTATCCTCAGCGCGTTTGAGCCTGGTAAGATCATGGGTGACGCCGACGAAATAGCGCGTTCCTTTGAGCCAGATTTCGCCGATCGAAAGATACATCGGAAAGATCGCGCCGTCCTTGCGCTGCCCGGCGACCTCGCGGCCGATGCCGATGATCTTCTTGACCCCGGTCTTCTCATAAGCGGCGAGATAGCCGTCATGCGCCTCCCGGTAGGGGGAAGGCATCAACAGCTTGACGTTTTTTCCGAGCGCTTCTTTGGCGCGATAGCCAAAAAGCTTTTCCGCGCCTTTGCTGAACAGCAATATGTCGCCGGCTTCATTGATCACCACGAGGCCGCCGGCCATGCCGCCGAAGATTGTTTCCAGCTTTTCCTTGATGTCGTCGAAGGCGTCGTCCTCGCTCGACCCTTCGTCGATCGAGCGAAGTTTGAGCAGCGAACCGCCGCCGCCGTCGCCGGCAAGCGGATCGATCTCGCAGCGAACGTCGATCAGGGTTTTGTCCTTGCGGCGAATGCGCAAGGACAGGCGTTCGCGGGCGTGCGGCGGCCAAGAGCGTTCGCCGTCGCTCCCGTTGCGCGCGACGAACTGCGTGTAGAAACACCGGCCGCGAATCTCGCTTTCGACATAGCCGGTCAGACGTTCAGCGGCGCGATTCATCGTTCGCACGGCGCCAGACGACTCAACAACGAAAAGCGCCTCGTCGAAAGCGTCCAGAATCGCGCGATCGGCCGCCAGCGTTTCCATGCCGCTAAGAAGCTCCTGATGGCGCCGAAACGCCCTGGCGCCGGCGCTCCCCCTGCGGGCGCGCGCCGGCGCGGCTGCGGTAGATGGCGTCGCAAGCGTCGACGAGTGCATTCAACTCGGCGACGAAGGCGGCGAGAGGGGTGAGCGTCGTGAAGGGCGACGTCTCCAGTTTGAACGCCAGCCGCTCAAGGCCGGCCAGACGAAATTCCAGGCCGACGTCGCGGAACAAGCCGCGCGGGTCTGCGATCCCCGTGAGGAACTGCATCGACGCGATGCGCGCCGCCGCATCCCTCATCCGAGCGTCGAGCGCGGCCTGCAACTGCTGTTCCCAGCGGTCTCTCGGCTTCACCTCTTCGAGAAAGGCGGTGAGCTTTTGCAGTCCAAACAGCTTGGCCGCCTGATCGAAATAGGCGCCGGCCATGCGCATGTCTTCACCCGACTCCCGCGTCAGCGCAACAAGGAAGGGAAAATCGCCCAGTCGATCGAAGTAAGGTTCTCCCAGTCCGCCGGCCGGTTCGGCGGCTCCCACACGATTGCGATAGTCACGAAGATCAGAGCGCCAACGTTCGATCTCTTCATCATCCGGGCTCAGTCGATAGCCGCGCCGCATCGCCCAGTGACACATATAGGCCAAAGCGTCTTCAAGCTGGAGCCGAAGGCCATATTCGTGCGCGGCGTCGAGGTCGCCATTCGAGTGAAAAGCAGCGCGCCATTTGTCGCCTTCGAAAATTCGATCGAAGGAGAGGTAGAGCTTCACGGCGTAACTGAGTAAAGCCGGGGCCAGCCCCTCCCCGAGCAGCAGGAGACTGACGCCCGCCTGCTCGATCACCTCGTTGCAAATCGCCGTGACGGCGATTTCTCGCGCAAGCGAATGGTTTCTGATCCGGTCGGGAAAATGCGACCGCAAATATTGAGGAAAGTAACTCGCGAGAAAATCATCGGCCCAAGATCCGTCCAGGAACGATCCATCTTCAAGCAGCCGCTGCTTGAGCGCCAGCTTCGCGTTCGCCATCAGCAAGGCGAGTTCCGGACGGGTCAATTCCTTGGTCTCGCGCGCAGCCACGCCCTTGCGCGTCGGGAACGCGTCCCCTGTCGTATTGATATAGCCGGCGTTTTCGAGTTGCTCGGCAATATCCATAAACGGATCAAGATTCGCGAGACATCGCGCGTGATCCAATGAGAGGCAAAGACTTTGTTGGTCGTTGTCTTGCAGTACGGAGGCGCAGACTTCCTCGGTCAGAGATTGAAGAAGCCCGTCGGCGTCGCCGGGCTCTGGCGCGTCCTTCTCCGACCGCGTGCGCAGCAACGTCTTCAGATTGACTTCATGATCGGAGAGATCGACGCCCGCGGAATTGTCGACGGCGTCGGTGTTGATGCGGCCGCCCTTCAGCGCATATTCGATGCGCGCCCTCTGGGTGAACGCCAGATTTGCGCCCTCTCCGACAATTTTGGCGCGAAGCTGCAGCGCATCCACTCGCGCGCCGTCATTGACGCGGTCGCCGACGCTTTCATTTGTCTCCGAACTCGCTTTGACATACGTACCGACGCCGCCCATCCATAAAAGGTCGACGGGCGCCGTCAGAAGCCAACGGACCAGCGCTTCGCCGTCGGTCGTGCTGTGCCTGACGCCGAGCCAGGCCCGCACCTCCGGACTCAGCAAAATGTCCTTGGCGTCGCGCCGGTAGACGCCGCCGCCCGGAGAGAGCAGCGCCGGGTTGTAGTCGCGCCATGTCGACTGCGGCAAGTCGAACAGACGGCGCCGCTCGGTGAACGAAGCCAGCGGATCGGGATTCGGATCCAGGAAGATATACTGGCCGTCGAAGGCGCCGAGCAGTCTAATGTTTGGCGTATGCAACATTCCGTTGCCGAAAACGTCGCCATCCATGGAGCCGACGCCGACGACGGTGAACGTCTCGGCGTCGACATTTCGGCCAAGCTCATAAAAGTGCCGTCTTACGCAGACCCACGCGCCGCGCGCCGTAATGCCCAGTTTCTTGTGGTGATAGCCATGTCTGCCGCCGCTCGCGAAGGCGTCCCCCAGCCAGAAATCATAGGACTGAGAAATTTCATTGGCGACGTCTGCCCAGGTCGCCGTTCCCTTGTCGGCGGCGACGACGAGATAAGGATCGGGATCGTCATAGGCGACAAGCTCCGGCGGCCGAACGACCTGCGAATCCTTCAGATTGTCGGTAAGATCGAGAAGTCCGCGCAAGAACTGCGAATAGGCCTCCTTCCCCAGTCGTTGCCGCTGCGCTGCGTCCTCAAAGGGAAGTTTCAGGACAAAGCCGCCCTTCGCGCCCTGCGGCACGATCAGCGCGTTTTTGATCATCTGGGTTTGCATCAGCGCGAGGATTTCGGTCCGAAAATCCTCGGGCCTGTCCGACCAGCGAATGCCGCCTCGCGCAACCTTGGCGCCGCGAAGATGTATGCCTTCCATCGACGCCGAGTGAACGTATATTTCCGCCATCGGCTTTGGCGACGGCATGTTGAAGACGCCGAGACTGCTGATTTTAAAGGCGATGAAGTTACGCGTCCAACTGCCGGAAAAATAGAAGTTGGTGCGCACCGTGGCGTCAATGAGATTGAAGAGATCGCGCAGAATGCGATCGTCCCCGGCGTCGGCGACCTTGTCGAGAACCTCAGCGAGCTGGGCCCTGATCGGGGTTAGCAGTTCGAGTTCGGTCTCAAATGAATCGCGCCCTTCTCGATCCGGTTTGAAGCGCGCTTCGAAGTAGCGATAAAGCAACTCGACGGCCGCGGGACTTCTCAACAGCCCACGGTAGACGCCGGCGCGGCCGAGCCTCACGCCGAGTTGCTGATAGTAATTGCAGTAGGCGCGAAAGAGATCGACCTGACGCCAGTCGAGTTCGGCGGCCACGACCAGGCCGTTCAGTTCGTCGCTTTCGACCTGTGCCGAAAACACCGCTTTGAGCGCTTCCAACAGCCGACGACGAGTTCGCGCGAGGCTCGTTCCGCTACCCATCGCGGGCTCGACGGTAAAGCTTCGTATGAAGCGCGGTCCGGCGTCGAAATTGAATTTGAACTGTATTTGATCGGCGACGCGCAGCCCCAGATTCTGGAGCATCGGCAAGAGCTCGTCGAGAGGACGCTCCGTTGCGCCGATCAGACGAACCTCATAGTTCGCTTGGCCAGCGCGCGCCCCGACCAGCGGACGCAATTCAATGATCTCCTGCGCGCGATCATTGGCCTCCATCAAAGCGATATCGCGCGCGGCGCGCGGGGCCGGCGTGAGATAGCGATAGGCATTCGGCAGCCCGCGCAGCGCATCCGCCGACAGATCGCGCCCGACGCGGCGTTCGGCGCGACGCAGGAAGCGGCGCACCGCCGAATCCCAGTCAATGGGACGGGCTATCTCGGGGGCCAGAATTTTGGGGGAGCCGAGCACGGGAGGCTAGGCGATCTTCTTGCGCATTTCGAGCACATTGCCCGAATCCGTTTTGCGATATTGGACCGAGTCCATTACCGAACGGATGAAGAATATGCCGCGCCCGCGTTCGCGAAGTTCGTCAAGGTCGGGAGTTGGCACGGCGGCGAGATCGAAACCTCCGCCATGGTCAAAGACGCGAACGGACAGATATGCGTCTTTGACGGAAAGACAGATCCGAACGGAGTCTTTTGCGTTCGCTAATGAGCTATATTGAATGGCGTTGGCGACGGCTTCGGTCAGCGCAAGGTTGAGATGGAAAGCGAAAGTGTCGCGTTTATCCTCCTGAATGTCCAATTCCCTCGCGAGCTGTTCGGCGATCGCCCCAACGAAACGCAGATATCGCGTTTCATTCGGAACGACGATGTCGAGATTGACCGCCGTCTCGCACATTTCGATCACCGCGCATCCCCATTCACGCGCTCAGCGCAAGTTGCAGGCTCGGATAAATGTCGAAAACCCGGTGCAGCCTTGTCAGCTCGAACATGGACCTGACGCGGGGCTGCAGGCCCGCCAAAGCGAAGCTGATCGAGCGCAGATTGGCGTTTTTATAACCAGAAAGCAGAGCGCCAAGACCGGAACTGTCGATAAATTGAACGCGTGCAAGATCGATCACGACGTTTTTTGCGCCGCCTTCGAGAGTTTTCAGCACCACATCCTTAAGCTCGCCAGAGTTATGCGCATCGATGCGGTCTTCCTGGACGCTCAAAACGGTGCGGTCCTCCCGCACTTCCTTGGCTACTTTCATTGTCCAGCCTCGGTTCGATTTCGGATCACGAACGATGTCGAATACATAGGTCTACGCCCCTGAATTTAACAGATCGTACCGCGAAGCTTCTGGCGTCCTTTCGCCCCGCATAGGCGCTAGGTATGTGTTTTCTCAGCCGAAAGCCTGCATGAGGTCGGCAATGAGGTCGTCCGGATGCTCGATGCCGATCGACGCGCGAATGAGTGAAGGCGTGATGCCGATTTCCCGGCGGGCTTCTTCGGAGAGCCCCGAATGCACCGTGGTCGCCGGGTGGCAGATCAGGGATTCCGAGCCGCCGAGGCTTACGGCGAGCTTGAAAATCTGAAGCCGATTGAGAACAGCGAAAGCCTCGGCCTGCCCGCCGACGACTTCAAATGCGAAGGTCGAACCTGCGGATGTGGACTGCCGCTCCATCAGCAATCGCTGAGGATGATCGGGCGGCAATAGCGGCGGGTAGTGAACATGGGCCACTTTGGGATGGCTCGCGAGAAAATCCGCGACGATCGCCGCATTCTCCGCGGCCCGGTTCATGCGCAACGACAGCGTTTCGAGCGACCGGCCGAGCATCCAGCAGGAATGCGGATCGAGCTGCGTGCCGATCGCGCTGCGCATGGTCCGAATCGTTTTGAGATGCGCGCAGTCGCCAACGACGGCGCCCCCGATAAGATCGCTGTGTCCGCCGACATATTTGGTCAGCGAATAGAGCGACAGATCGGCGCCGTGCCGGAGCGGCGACTGGAAAACCGGGCCAAGCAGCGTATTGTCGCAGCAAATCACCGGGCGCACGCCCTGTTTGGTCGCGACGTCTTCGGCGATGCGCCGCACCAGCGCTATGTCGACGAGGCTGTTCATCGGATTGGATGGCGTCTCGATGAAGATCATCGCCATGCGTCCGATGGCCATCGCGCGCGCGGCGGCGGCGCGGATGTTTTCCTCATCTAGTCCGTCGGTGAAGCCGACGCCCGTCAAGCCGAACGGCGCCAGGGTCTTGTCGATGAGAACTTCGGTGCCGCCATAAAGCGGACGGCTGCGCAGGATCGTTTCCCCCGGCCGCGCGAATGCGAGAATCGTCGTGACGATCGCCGACATGCCGGACGAAAAGACGAGACCGCATTCGGCATGTTCGTAAATTGCCAGACGATCCTCGACAATTTCGAGATTGGGATGATTGAAACGCGAATAGACGAGGCCGGACTCCTCGCCTTCCGGCGGCGTGCGGCGCCCCGCCATATAATCGAAGAAGTCGCGCCCATCCTCCGCTGTTCGAAATACGAAGGTCGACGTCAGAAACACCGGCGGCTTGACCGATCCTTCAGACAGCGCCGGGTCGTAGCCGTATCCGAGCATCAGCGTTTCCGGCTGAAGCAAATGGTTGCCGATGCTGGCCTTATGGTAACGCGCGCTGTCCATGATCACGCCCTCGACTTCGCCGCTCGATCATCAGGCGGCGCCGCCGCAGAAAATCTGCGCTGCGGCTATTTGCTCTGAATATGAGAATCTGTCGGCTCCGCCATTTCCGCCAGCGCCTCCAAAGCGGCATCGATATCGGCGGCGGTATGGTCGGCGCTGATCTGAAACCTGATTTCCTCGTCGCCTCGCGGCACGACAGGATAGGTCAGGCCCGTCGCCAGAACGCCGCGCCGCCGCAGATGCTCGACGAGCGCCACGGTTCTCGCGCTATCGCGAGTGACGAGCGGCGCCACCGGATGTTCTCCAGGCAAGGTCTCGAACCCCAGCCTGATCAGCCCCGACTTGAAGCGTGTGGTCATCGAGCGCAGATGCGCGAGAAGGGACAGGCCAACAGCGCTGTCCACAATGTCGATGGCCTTATGCGCGGCGGCGGCTTCCGATGGGGTAATGGGATTCGAATAGACATAGAGAGGCGAGCGCTCCCGCAGATAGCGGATGAGAATCTCGTCCCCCACGACATAGCCGCCATTCACCCCGAATGCCTTGCCGAGAGTCGCCACCAGAATATCGACGGGCACGGCGCCGGTATATTCCTCCGCCCCTCGACCGGTCGCGCCGAGCGCGCCGACGCCGTGAGAATCATCGACGACCACGATCGCCCCATCGGCGAAGGCGTCATCGCGACTGCGCGCCAGCGCCATGATACGGTCGAGCGGCGCATGGTCGCCGCGCATGCTGAACACGCCATCGGTCACGATGACCGCGCGGTCGCATGATGTCGCTGATTCGTCCAGGCGCCTTTCGAGTTCGCCCATGTCGAGATGCTTGTAGATATGCTTCACGGCGGGCGCAGCGAGAGAAATCGCGTTGATGATGCAATTGTGATTGAGGGCGTCGCTGATGATCGCCGTCTTTTTACCGACGAGCAGAGGAATGAGCCCCATGATCGCGGCGTAGGCCGACGAAAAAACGATCGCCGCCGGTCGCGAGTGAAAGGCCGCCAGGCGGCGCTCCAACATCACATGAGGCGACCAGGAGCCGCTGATAAAGCGCACGGCGCCGGGCCCCGCGCCATATTTCATCGCCGCTTCTTCCTCGGCAGAGATCAACTCCGCGCGCAACGACATGCCGAGATAATTGTTGGCGTTCATGCGCAGAAACGGCTTGTCGCCTTCACCTTCGACGAGAAAGCGAGGACCGTAGCCGGCCTGCGCAGGTATGACGCCGCAAAGGACGGTTTCCGCGCCTTTACTGAGACCGGCGCGCGACAATTCGTCGAGCTGCGCCGCGAGCGCCTTACCCAAGCGTTGCATTGGCGTTTCTGCCCTCATGTGGTTGGTCAAATGCGCCAGCCGCCGACGTCAGTTGGGCCAGCATGTCGCTGGTCATCGCCGCAAGATCGAATCGAGGCGCAAAACCCCAATCCTCTCGCGCGGCGCCGGCGTCGAGCGACTGCGGCCAGGAGTCTGCGATCGCCTGGCGCAACGGGTCGACGCGGTAATCCTCGTCGAAGGTCGGGATAAGTTTACGGATTTCGGCGGCGATTTCACGCGGCGTGACGCTCATGCCGGTGACATTATAGGCGTTGCGAAACCGCAGACGCTGGGGATCTGATTCCATCAGTTCGATGATGGCCCGAATCGCGTCCGGCATATACATCATGTCGAGGCGCGTGTTGGCGGCGAGAAAGCAGGAATAGCGCTCGCCTCGAACCGCTGCGCGAAACATTTCGACGGCGTAGTCGGTGACGCCGCCGCCCGGCGGCGCCGCGAAAGAAACGAGGCCGGGGAGACGCAATCCGCGCGCATCGACGCCGAAGCGAGCCACGTAATAGTCGCACAGCATTTCGCCGGCGGCCTTGGTGACGCCGTAAATCGTCGTCGGCCTTTGGATGGTGATCTGCGGGGTGCCAAGTCGCGGCGTCGTTGGGCCGAACGCCGCAATCGAGCTTGGGAAAAATACTTTGCAGCCGAAGCGACGCGCGGCCTCCAACACATTATAGAGCCCGCTCATATTGACGGTCCAAGCGACCTGGGGTTTGCCCTCGGCCGCCGCGGAGAGAAGCGCGGCGAGGTGATAGATGACGCCGACTTGGCGTCGCTCGACAAGATCGGCGACACCCGCCGGCTCGACGCAGTCGAGACGCTCATAGAAATCGTCGGATGGCTGCGCTTTCGCAAGGTCGGAGGCGATCACGCGCGTCCTTCCATATCGCTCGCGCAAGGCCGGCGTCAGTTCTGCGCCGATCTGGCCAAGCGCGCCGGTGACGAGAATGGATCGCATGCTTTCCGACACCGCGGACGGCTTCCACGCGCGTTGAGCGCCTGCCCTTCAGTTATAGCCGCTCGCCGCCCCGCCAATACGCTCAGTGCGTTTTTTCAACATCGAAGGGTTTCGACACATCGAGACCAAGCGACTCGAGGCTTATCGTTAAGGAGCGCGATTCCGCCTCCTGATAGAGGGCAAATTCATCAAGGACCGGCGCGCCAAGCGCCGCCTCGAAGGCTTGCCGGTCGGCGCGCGCGATCAATTGCTCTGCGCGCTGATCTCCGAGATTCGAGCGAAAAATGCCGGCCGCGCTGACCGGCAGGAAATCTTCGTAGAGAATCGGTTCCGCGCGCAGGGCGCCGCGCCGCAAAAGATCGTCGATGGACGGATGAGACGCTGTCTCCCCTGCCCCGGCTCCCGCAACCGGCGAATAGCGGAAGAACGCGAGCTTTTCACGCCTCAGCGTCTCATCATCGTCGGGGAACGCCGCAAAGCGTCGGGTTAGCGCCTCGTTGAAGGCCTGCGCATTGGCGCCATCAGTTGAGAGCGGAGCGTCACCTTGAGATTCTGCGAGAATCCTGTCGTAAAGCGCGCGTCCCTTAGCGGTCAGCGCGGCGCCTCTCTGTTCGATTTCGCCGAAGCGCGCCGCATGCGCGCCGGCTACGCGCCGCACGTCGTCCTCGTTGAATTCGACAGGCTCGGGATTTGCCTTGAAGCTCGTCTGGCGCAGGAGAATCGGGCAACGGCGACGCGGCGGCCCTTCGACGATCGCCTTCGGATTCATGCCCTGCGCCGTCATGGCGGCGTGCGCGGCGTCGATATCGAGCGCATGCAAGGTCAGGTGGTTGATATGCGGCCCTTTGAAGCAAGCGATGTCGGCCAGCAGCGGATGCGTCGAATGGAGCCTGTGATAAACGGCGGACGAGACCGTCGCCTGCCCGTTCCAGCGAAAGGTCTTCCCCGCCTCAACCACAAATTCGCGCGCCTCTTCGTCGTTAAAGCCGCGCGTCTCGAAAATATCGATCAGCCGTCGGCAGCGCGGCGTGAAAATGTCGCGCCGAGTGAGAACCTTCGCTGCAATCTCACGCGCTTGCGCATCGGGTACCAGATCGGGTCTGAGGAGCGAGCAGAAGATCCGAAACGGGCTTCTCCGCATCGCGCTTTCGCCAATCGGACGGAAGGCGGTCGAATGCACGGGAATTCCCGCGACAGACAGATCATAATAGCCGACCGGCGCCATTTCCATGATCGCAAACAGCCGGCGCAGCGTCGACAGCTCCTCGGCCGTCCCGACGCGAATGGCGCCATGGCGCTCGACGTCGAGCTGCTCAAGTTCGCGGCTTTCGACGAGGCGCCGCTTCAGTTGCGGATCGTTGGCGAGGCATCTCCCGTTCACCTCGGCGACGAGCGCCTTCATCGCGCGATACTGCGGCGCTTCCGCCTGATACATGTCCGAGATCGCCGAGGCGAACATCGCCCGAATGGCGTCAGCAGAGGGAGAAGAAGCGCTCATTTGAACTCTGACGGATCGAGGGTCGCTCGCTGTATGTATGTCGTCGGCGCGAGAAAATCATCGCGCAGCGACGTTGACGCTAACCCTCCAAATCGAATTTGACGCCCTGAGCCAGCGGCAATTCGCCTGAATAATTGATCGTGTTGGTGGCGCGGCGCAGATAGGCCTTCCAGCAGTCCGACCCCGCTTCGCGGCCGCCGCCCGTGTCCTTCTCGCCGCCGAACGCCCCGCCGATTTCGGCCCCCGACGGCCCGATGTTCACATTGGCGATGCCGCAGTCCGACCCATCGGCGGCCATGAAACGCTCGGCTTCATCGAGGCGCGCCGTGAAGATCGACGACGCGAGCCCATGGGCGACATCATTGTTCAATGTGATCGCTTCGCCGAGGCTGCGGAACTTCATCACATAAAGGATGGGCGCAAATGTCTCGCGCCGCACGACCTCCGTCTGGGCCGGCATCTCCACAAGCGCCGGCCGCACGTAGTAGGCCTCGGGATATTCGTCCGCGAGCACGCGTTCCCCGCCGAAGACGGCGCCCCCGGCGCCGCGCGCTTCGTCGAGCGCCGCGCACATCGCGGTATATGCATTGCCGTCGATCAGTGGGCCGATGAGCGAAGCGCCGTCACGGGGATCGCCGACCCGAACCGAAGCGTAGGCGCGGCGCAATCGGTTGAGAAGCTCGTCATAGACATCTTCATGAACGATCAATCGGCGCAAGGTCGTGCAACGCTGGCCGGCAGTGCCCATCGCCGCAAATGCGATCGCCCGGACCGCGAGGTCGAGGGACGCGGAGGCGCAGACGATGGCCGCGTTGTTCCCGCCAAGCTCGAGAATTGATCGCGCAAAGCGACGTGCGAGGCGCGGCGCGACGGCGCGGCCCATCGCGGTCGACCCCGTTGCCGAAACCAGCCGAACCCGCGCATCTTCGACCAGCGCCTCGCCGATGTCGCGGCCGCCGACGAGCACAGTGGAAAGCCCATGCGGCGCATCGCCGAAACGTGCGGCGGCGCGCTCGACCAGCGCTTGCGTCGCCAGCGCCACGAGCGGAGTCTTTTCCGAGGGTTTCCAAACCACTACATTGCCGCAGACCAGGGCGAGCGCCGCGTTCCAGGCCCAGACTGCGACGGGAAAGTTGAAGCTCGTGATGACGCCGGCGACGCCCAGCGGATGCCAAGTCTCCATCATCCGATGGCCGCGGCGTTCGGTGGCGATGGTCAATCCGTGGAGCTGCCGGGAGAGGCCCACGGCGAAGTCGCAGATGTCGATCATCTCCTGAACTTCGCCGAGACCTTCCGTTGTTGTTTTCCCGGCCTCGATCGTGACGAGGCGCGCCAGCCGGCCTGGGCCGCGCGCAGCTCTTCGCCGAGCAGACGCACGAATTCGCCTCGACGCGGCGCCGGAAAATTGCGCCAGACTCGAAATGCATCCTCGGCGCGCGCGATGGTCTGCTGCACGATGGTTGACTCGGCGCTTTCAACGCTGGCGATGATCTCGCCGGTGATCGGCGAGCGCGTGGTCAGCGAGCCGCGCTCGAAGACTTGCGACTTTACGCCGAACCCAGCGAGAATGGCCGCAGTTTCAGCGGCAATATTGGCTTGCAGAACACGCGCCCCCATTTCGGCTCCCGTTGTTCGCCCAAACTTACGCGGCTGGCGCCGTCGTTGCATCTTCCTATGTATGAATAATCACGCAAATGGCCGCACGCATCTATCTAATGCGGATGCGAGCTAAAGCTCTTGGATATGGACGGCTCCGCGTTCACGAACCCGCACGTCGCCAGAAACTACGATCCGCTCCCCGTCATGCTCACGCGCGGAGAGGGAGCCTATCTGTGGGATGTGGAAGGTCGGCGCTACATCGACATGATGAGCGCCTATTCAGCCGTTAGTCTCGGCCATGCTCATCCGCGCATCCTTTCAGCGCTGGCCGAGCAGGCGCGGCGGCTGGCCGTGCCCTCTCGCGCCTTTTACGACGACAGGCTCGGCCCGTTTTTGGAAGAGCTCTGCACGCTGACCGGGCTCGATGTCGCTCTGCCGATGAACACCGGGGCGGAGGCGGTAGAGACGGCGATCAAGGCGGCGCGACGATGGGGCAGCCGCGTCAAAGGAATCGCCAATCCGGAGATCATCGTCGCCGACGGCAATTTTCACGGCCGAACCACGACGATCGTCAGCTTCTCGTCCGAGAGCGCGTATCGGGACGGGTTTGGTCCGTTCATGCCGGGGTTTCGCGCGGCGCGCTTTGGCGATCTCGCGGCGTTCGCAGCCGCCGTCTCGCCCAACACCGCCGCGATTCTGGTCGAGCCGATCCAGGGCGAAGCGGGCGTCATCGTGCCCCCCGACGGCTGGCTCGCCGGGCTCCGCAAACTGTGTGACGAACGTGGGATACTGCTGCTGCTGGATGAGGTTCAATCCGGGCTGGGGCGCAGCGGAACATGGTTCGCCTTCCAGCATGAGAATATCGTCCCCGATGGCGTCACGCTGGGAAAGGCGCTCGGCGGCGGGGTTCTGCCGGTTTCCGCCTTCGTGGCGAAGCGGGAAGTCATGGACGTGTTCACGCCCGGGTCGCATGGATCGACGTTTGGCGGCAATACGCTCGCCGCCGCCGTCGCGCTCGAAGCGCTGCGCGTCATTCGCGACGAGCGGCTGGTCGAGCGCAGCCAGGCGCTCGGCGCGAGAATGCTGCAGCGGCTGCACGCGATGCGCCTGCCGGCGATCAGAGAGATTCGCGGACGCGGCCTATGGGCGGGCGTGGATCTGGACCCGCGCTATGCGAGCGCGAGAGAAGTGTGTGAGCGACTGATCGATATGGGCGTGCTGACGACAGCCACGCATCGCACCGTCGTTCGCCTGGCGCCGCCCTTCGTCATCTCTCAAGACGACCTCGATCTTGCGCTGGGCGCCGTCGAGGAAACAATCTCAAAATTTGACGTCCCGCGCGCTGTCGGCGACGCGGTGTCAAGCGCCGACCAGCGGCTCGACGCATAGGACGCGAGGGTCAGGTGCGGATGCGCTGGCCTTTGGGATCGTAGAACGGCGAAAGAGAGACGCTCGCAGGCCGGCGCTCACCGGCGATTTCGAGCTGATACTCGCCCGAAAGCACAAATGTCGGATCGACCCCGTCGGGGTTACGAACGTAACCATAGCCGATCGCCTTGCCGATCGAATAGCCATAGCCGCCGCTCGACAGCCAGCCGACGCGCGCGCCGTTGCGAAAAATCGTTTCGCGACCCAGCAGCGTGATGTCGGGATCATCGACAACAAAGCCGGCGAGAAGCCGTGGCAGTGGCGCGCCGGCGGATTGAACAAGCGCTTCCCTCCCCTGAAAGGCCACGCCGGAATTCATCTTGACGGCAAAGGCCAGGCCCGCCATCGGCGGCGTGTGATCGGAACCGATGTCGGCGCCCCAGGCGCGATAGCCTTTCTCCAGACGCAGCGATTCAATCGCCCTATAGCCGGCGTCGACAAGTCCGAAGGGCGCGCCCGCTTCGGTCAGCGCATCATAGACCGAGACTGCGAAATCGACGGGGACATGAAGCTCCCAGCCGAGTTCCCCGACATAAGTGACGCGGATCGCCAGAACCGGCGCGCCCGCCAAACGGATCTCGCGGGCGCTCATGAAAGGAAAGGCTCCGTTCGACAAATCGTCGTCGCAGCAGGCTTGCAGCATCTCGCGGGCGCGGGGACCCATGAGCGCCAACACCGAATTTGCCGAGGTGACGTCGATGACGGTCGCATCCAATCCTTGGGAATCGATCGCCTGATCAATCGAAGTCATGCGTGCCGAAGGCCGTGCCTGTCACCACGTAGCCCGGTCGCTAGCCAGACGCGTGATCGTCAGATCGCATTCAATTCCGCCCTTGCGGTTCAACAGCTGAGTATAGGCGACGGCGCCGGGCGGCTTGGCGACATTGTTGGCGGCGATCCAGGACAGCGCCGCTTCGGCGTCCTTGCCGACGACGAGCGCCTTGGCGAAGCTCGTCTGATCGAAAAGCGCCGCGGCTTTCGCGCAGGCGCGATGCTCGCGTCCAACCGCCTCGAACCAGCCCGGCCTGCCGAAGGAATAGCGATCTCGCGGCTCTTCGCCAGCTTTCATATCCGCGAACCAGTTGGGACGTTCGAAACCCATCTTCTCGCCAAAGCATGCGCCCTTCGCCTTGAGCCGGTCGTAGAGCGGCGAGCGCCGAAGCGGCCGGCCGGAGGTAAACTCCTCGAAGGGCCAGGCGATGCTGTAATGGCGCGCATAGGCTTCGAGCGTCCGCACGCGCACCCAGTTTGAGTCCCTGTGCGGCGCACCGAAGCGTCGGATGTCGACGGGCCAGAGGTCGAAGGGCTGTTCGCCGTCGGCCGCCCATTCCGCGAGCGCCATGCCGGCCCCGCCGGCAGAGGCGATTCCGAAGGCGTTGAAACCGGCGCCGACGAAGAAGTTTCGCACTTCCGCCGCTTCGCCGATCATCCAATTGCCGTCGGGCGTGAAGCTTTCGAGGCCATTGATCATCTGCTTGACGCCGGACTCGGCGAGCGCCGGCACGCGGCCGAGCGCAAGATTCATGATCGGCTCGAAATGATCCCAGTCGTCTTCGAGAAGCCGAAGGCGAAATCGTCGGGCACGACGCCCGACGACCACGGCACGGGATTGGGCTCATAGCCGCCCATGACGAGACCGCCGACCTCCTCCTTGTAGTAAGTCAACCGATCCGGATCGCGCAGCGCTCGGCAGATCGCTGGTCACGCCGTCGATTTTTTCGGTCACGATATATTGATGGTGAACCGCGGAAAGCGGAACGGCGACGCCGGCGCGCGCGGCGAGCGTCTGCGTCCAAAGACCCGCGCAGAGCAGGAGCTTTTCGCAAGCGACCGCGCCGCGATTGGTGACGACGCCGCGCACGCGTTCGTTCTCGATGATGAAATCGGCGACGGCGACGCCCTCGACAAGCTTTGCGCCGGCGAGCCGAGCGCCTTTGGCGAGCGCCTGGGTGATGTCTGAAGGATTGGCCTGTCCGTCGGTCGGCAGGAAAGCAGCGCCGACCACGTCATCGACATTCATTAGCGGCCAGAGCGCCTGCGCCTCCTTGGCGCTCAGCAGCTGCATGTCGAGACCGAAACTCCTGGCGGACGTCGCCTGCCGCTTCACTTCGATCCATCGATCGGCGTTGCAGGCGAGGCGCAGCCCGCCGTTGCGCCGCCAGCCTGTCGCATAGCCCATCTCTTCTTCGAGCCGATCGTAAAGCTCGACAGAATAGCCGAGCAGCTTGGTGATATTGGCGTTGGTCCGCAACTGACCGATCAGTCCGGCGGCATGCCATGTCGATCCCGACGTCAGTTGATGACGCTCAATGAGCAGCGTCTCGACCCCGCGCTTCGCGAGATGATAGGCGACTGAACAGCCGACGATGCCCCCACCGATGACGACGATCTGCGCGCTTCGCGGAAGCTCCGTCATGGTACATCCATCTGCTGAAACGCCGCCCATGCGTCCTCGAAACGGGACATGTTTTGATCGGAATAAGCAACATAGTCGAAATCAATCGTGGATCGGCTTTCCGAGACGAAACTCCACAGCGTTTCACGCAAGAGCGAGGCGCAAAGCATCGCCTTGAACCGGCGGCGCAACGCATCGGTCGGAGCCGTTTCAAAGTAATCTTCGAGCAACGCGTCGTCGTCCGCGGCGTCGAAGCCGTTGTTCGATGAAAGCCCGCCAAGATCGAACAGTGGCGTGTTCCAGCCCGCATAATCCCAATCGACGAGCCAGAGACGCCGTCCGTCATCGATGAAATTGGCGGCGAGGAGATCGTTATGGCCGAAGATGAGATCGATCGCTCCGACGGATTTTTCCAGAATCTCGCTCGCCGCAAGCAAGCGCGGCAACTGCGGCGCGATTCTGCTTTCGTCCGCGGCAAGCGTGTGGGCGTAGTCGCGAATCACGTGAAAAACGTTGAACGCCAGCGTGGGGCCGCGCAAATGCCGGGGAAGCTCGCGATGGACGCGCTTGACAAGATCGACGCAGCGTTTGCGATTTTGACGCACGTCTTCAGAGTCATAGGTGCTGCCGGTAATAAATTCGAGCGCCATCGCCATGGGCGCGCTATAAAGAACATTCGGCGACACGCCCGCGGCGCCGGCGGCCCTGCTCGCGGCCAACTCATTGAAGCGCATCACGCCGTGAACGGGGATGTCGCCGCCGAGACGAACGAAGACGCGCCGGTCGCCGTCGGTAACGATGTAGTTCTTATTGGTGATGCCGCCGAGCAAGGGCGCGATGTCGATGGGTCCGCGCCAGATCGGAAGCGCGCGGATCAGAATTTCAGGGTCTGCGGTATGGGCTGACATCGGCTCCGGCAGGACGAACAATCTTTGGCTGGGCAAGTATATGCGGGTTGGGCGCAAAGGCCATGGGCTGGTCAAGCGCTGGGGAAAACCTTACCGACGCAAGGTGACACATTGGCGTCGGCGCTAGCCTGAGAGGTAGTCGTTCGAGGTCGAGCCATGTATGGGACGACGATTCGCGGAACGCGCTACAGTTTTCCCGATCTCAAATCGCTGATGGCGAAGGCGACTCCGCTGCGTTCGGGAGATTGCCTCGCCGGACTCGCCGCGACCAGCGCCGCCGAGCGCGTCGCCGCGCAGATGGCGCTCGCCGATGTGCCCTTGAGCGTGTTCTTGAACGAGGCGCTCGTTCCCTATGAAGAAGACGACGTCACCCGACTGATCATCGACGGTCACGATCGGCAGGCCTTTGCGCCGATTGCTTCGCTGACCGTCGGGGAATTTCGCGACTGGCTTCTCTCGGACGCCGCTGACGAGGAATCGCTCGCGGCTCTGACCTTCGGACTCACGCCGGAAATGGCGGCGGCGGTCTCGAAAATATGCCGCAACCAGGATTTGATCCTCATCGCCGCCAAGCGGCGCGTCGTCACCAGATTTCGCAATACGCTCGGCCTGCGCGGACGGCTGTCGTCGCGCATTCAGCCCAACCATCCGACCGACGACGCGCGCGGCGTTCTCGCAAGCGCGATCGACGGGCTCCTGCTCGGCAATGGCGACGCCGTCATCGGGGTCAATCCGGCCTCCGACAGCCCGGAACAATGCTACGAACTCTTGCGCCTTCTCGACGAATTGCGCGAGACGCTGAACATTCCGACGCAGTCCTGCGTGCTCGCTCATGTCACCACGACGCTTCAGCTCATGGCGCGGCAGGCCCCGGTCGATCTGGTATTTCAATCGATCGGGGGCACGCAAGCCGCCAATGCAAGTTTCGGGGTCGACCTCGCGCTGCTCCGCGAAGCCCATGAAGCGGCGCTCGCTTTGAAGCGCGGCGCCATCGGCGACAATGTCATGTATTTTGAAACTGGCCAGGGCAGCGCGCTTTCGGCCAACGCCCATTGGGATTGCGATCAGCAGACGCTGGAGGCGCGCGCTTATGGCGTCGCGCGGATGTTCGATCCCCTGTTGATCAATACGGTCGTTGGATTTATCGGGCCCGAATATCTCTTCGACGGCAAGCAGATCACGCGGGCGGCGCTTGAAGACCACTTTTGCGGCAAGCTGCTCGGACTGCCGATGGGTTGCGACGTGTGCTACACCAATCACGCCGAAGCCGACCAGAATGATATGGACGATCTCCTCGCGCTGCTCGCCGTCGCCGGCGTCAATTACGTCATGGGCGTTCCGGGCGCCGATGACGTCATGCTAAATTATCAGAGCACGTCCTATCATGACGTGCTTGCCGTGAGGCGTATGCTCAATCTGGCGCCGGCGCCGGAATTCGCGCAATGGCTGACTGACGTCGGGCTGAGCGATGCGCGCGGCGAACTGCTGGCGCAGGCGCTGCCCGCCTCCTTTGCGCCGCTTCTCGAAAGAGCGTGAGAATGGCGGATCGTCGTCCGGCGCCTCCCGCCATGGTTTCGAAATTGCGTTCGGCGACGCCGGCGCGAATTTTTCTGCCCCGCGCCGGGACAGGGCTCACCACGGGCGCAACTCTGGATTTTCAATTGGCGCACGCCGAAGCGCGAGACGCTGTCGAGGAGAGGCTCGACGTCGAAGCTCTCGATGAGGAATTGTCCTCACGTGGCCGCGCGGCTGTCCGCGTCAGAAGCGCAGCGCGCGATCGGCGCAGCTTCCTGCTGCGCCCTGACCTTGGTCGAAAACTGGACGATGAATCGCGCGCGCGGCTGAAGTCTGTGGCGGGCGATTACGATATCGCGTTCATTGTCGCCGAAGGCTTGTCCGCCCGCGCGATCGCCCGGCACGCGATCCCCATCCTCGATCGGACGCTCGCCTCGCTCGATCCGGCATCGTGGAAAGTCGCGCCGATCATTCTCGCCGAGCAAGGGCGCGTCGCGCTTGGCGACGACATCGGCGAAACGCTAGGCGCAAGGCTTGCGGCGGTTCTCATCGGCGAACGACCCGGACTCTCGTCGCCTGACAGCCTGGGCGTCTATCTCACTTTTGCGCCGCGCGTCGGCCGCACAGACGCCGAGCGCAATTGCCTCTCGAACATCCGCCCGCAAGGGCTCGCCTATGACGAGGCGACGCGAAAGCTGCTCTATCTCTGCAACGAGGCGCGCCGACGCGGGCTCACCGGCGTTGACCTCAAAGACGAAACCGAGGCGCTTGCATCCGGCGAGCTGCGCGCGATCGACGCCAAGGATTAGCTCCCCGCGACTCGGTTTACTGACAGCAAGCGCAAACCTATCGGAACTATCGCCCCCGCCGCGAGTTGAAACCTCTCTTGGCGCTCGGCGGTGGCCATGACGCACCTGCATTACTGCTCCGATACTGCGACGACGGCGTCCAGCTTCGCTCCTCCCGTGTTGAACCTAGCCGATAGCGCTTTGCTTCGCCTGGGGGAATACCTTCGCGATCGAGACTATCGCTTCGTCACCACGACGCCGCTGACGCATAGCCGCGTTATTGGGCGTGGCGCGTCTCAGGGAACAAATTTCACTCGCGCCTTCGGATGGAACCTGCCGTTTTCCGCAAGCGATCTGCCAGCCAATGTTTTGAACGCGCTCGCCGAAGCGAAGGCGGTGGCGCACTGCGGCGCGCTCCTGCGCAGCAGGGTCAGATTCTCGACCCTCAGAGACCAGCTCTACGCTCATTCGGCTTTCCCGACCGAAGCGGCGGACTCAGTCTTCTTCGGGCCTGACACTTACCGCTTCGCGCGCTGCATTGAATCCGTGCTCAAGGCTCAGCCTTTTTCTCCCTTGCCGCCGCGACGCATTCTCGACCTTGGATGCGGCAGCGGCGCCGGCGGGATATATGCCGCTAGCGTCATGAAATTTGGCGTCGAACTGCTCCTGTCCGACATTAATCCGCAAGCGCTGCGCTATGCGCGGATCAATGCCGTCCTGAACGGATTTGAGCGCGCGCGGATGATCCAGAGCGATCTCTTCGAAGAGTTGCGCGGCCCCTTCGACTACATCATCGCCAATCCGCCCTATCTGGTCGACGATCTGCATCGGGTCTATCGGCATGGCGGCGGCGAACTCGGCATTTCGCTTTCTCTCGACATTCTGCGGGAGGGCATCGCGCAGCTCGCAAAGAACGGACGATTGCTTCTCTATACCGGCTCGCCGATCATTGGCGGCGTTGATCAATTTCTCGCCGCGGCGACGCCCATACTCGACGCTTCGCCAGTATCCTTCGAATACCAGGAAGTGGACCCCGACGTCTTCGGCGAAGAGCTGGAGCGCGCCGCCTATCGGAACGTCGACCGTATCGCTGCGGTCTTCCTCAACGTAAAAAGAGAAGGTTGACGGATGCATGACTCCGATTGGAGCGCGATGGCGCCTGCGCGACAAGGTCGTCACTTCGAGCGCTTTCAAAGAGAGCTCGCTCGGCGCAACCGCGCGCGCCTCGAACCGCTCACGCCCTCCGGCGACTGGCGTGACGATGTGCGGGCGCGTGCAGCACTCGCTGAAGCGGAAATCGCCTATGTCGAGAGCGTGCGGGAGGAGATTGCGCCGCTCGTCGACGATATTCCAAGCGACGCCGACGCCTTTCTGACTTGGTATGAGCGCCTCGCCGAGAGCGGTCCGGGACAAAACGATCCGCTTTTTCCCTGGCTTGAGCGACAGGCGAGTTTCGACCAGATGAAATGGTTTCTCGAACAGGAAGTCTCCGGCGAAGCGGGCTTCGACGATCTTGTCGCCCTTACCCAGATTAAAATGCCCTGCACGCCCAAGCTCGAAATGGCGCGCAATTATTGGGACGAAATGGGCCGAGGCAATGCGCAGGGCATGCACGGGCCGATGCTGGCGCGGCTTGCCGGCTATTTTGACGTCGACGCGCGACCACAGCGTGTCTGCGCCGAGTCGCTAGCGCTCGGCAATACGATGGTGGCGCTCGCCAGCAATCGCCGTTACGCTTTCCATTCGATCGGCGCGCTCGGCGCGATCGAGATGACGGCTCCGGGACGCGCGGCGCATGTCGAACGGGGCCTGCGACGTCTTAGAATTCCCGGAAAGCAGCGCCAGTATTTTTCGCTTCACGCCATTCTCGACGTCAAACATTCGGAAGCCTGGAATCGCGAAGTTCTGCGTCCTCTTGTTGAAGAAGATCGGCGTCGCGCGAAGGCGATTGGCGAGGGCGCCATTCTTCGGCTCTGGCATGGGGCGCGGTGCTTCGAACGCTACCGACGTCATTTCCGACTCCAGGAAGCGCCGCCGCGAGAAGCGGCTTAGGAGACCGCATGCGGATTCTGGGCATTGGGGACTATTGCGACCTTGCCGCCCTCTACCTTCGATTGTCCGAGCAAGGACATGACGTCAAAGTTTACATCGAGGCGCCGCTCTGCCGAAATATTTTGGACGGAATGATCGCCAAGACTGACGACTGGCGGGGTGAACTCCAATGGGTGAAAGGCGCGGACCGCGACGGAATCATTCTGTTCGAGAATGTTTCCTCCGGCGGCCTGCAAGATGATCTGCGCCGAGACGGATTCAATGTCGTCGGCGGCAGCGCCTTCGGCGATCGGCTTGAAATCGACCGGGATTACGCCCAAAGACTGCTCGGCGAACTCGGCTTTGCGACGGCCGCGACCTGGCGATTTTCGAGCCGGCAGGACGGGCTGCGTTTTCTTCGCGAACGTCCGGGACGATATGTGCTGAAATTCAATTCGCCCGCTCTGGCGCATCGCAACTACGTCGGCCAATTCGACGACGGCCGGGACATATCGGCGATTTTGCGCAATCGTCCGGAAACCCCTGCGGATGACGCGAGCTTCATTCTGATGGAATTCGTGGGCGGCGTCGAAATGGGTGTCGGCGCCTATTTCGACGGCGAGAAATTCTTGCGGCCGGCCTGTCTTGACTGGGAGCACAAGCGCTTTTTTCCTGGCGACCTTGGCGAGCTGACCGGAGAGATGGGCACGGTCGTCAGCTTCGACCGCTCGACGGGCTTCTTCGAATCGACTCTAGCCAGAATCGAGCCTTTGCTGAGGGGCCACGGCCATTGCGGCTACGTGAATCTCAACACGATCGTCAATGAGCGGGGCATTTGGCCGCTCGAGTTCACATGCAGATTCGGCTATCCGGGCTTTGCAATTCTTTCTCCGTTACAACGCACGTCCTGGTCGCAACTGTTGCAGGCGATGACGCGCCGCGACAAGGATCGTCTAAACGTTGAACAAGGATTTTCGGTGGGCGTCGTCCTGACCGTCCCGCCTTTTCCCTATTCGCGAAGACAGGCCGAAGAGCCGATCGGCATGCCGATCCTCATTGACGGCGCATTGTCGAGAAGGGACCGCGAGAATCTCCATTATTGCGAAGTAGGCCTCGACGAGGGCCAGCTCGTCACGGCCGGCGCTTATGGCTGGACCATGGTGGCGACGGGATGCGGTCGATCGATCCAAAACGCCAAGCGAAACGCCTATCGCTTGATTGAGCGTGTGCGCATTCCCAACATGCGCTATCGGCGCGACATCGGCGATCGCCTGATCGCGGCGGATTACGGCGATGTCGAGTCGCTTGGACTATTGGGACCAAGGGGCGAAGACCTTCGCCGTCCGCCTCCTCTTCGCGTGAAAGCGCTTCATCCTGCGCGAGTCTAACGCGAGAGAACGAAGACTTCTCCACAAATCCTGGCGATAGCCATCCATTGATCATGAAGCTTGCGCCTGACTATATGGTCTGCCGGCCAAAAGATCGCGCGAGGCTCGGCGCGCCAATGCCGAACCGGAGCAAGAAAATGCCCCTCGCGGTCGATTTCATTCTTGAAGCGCTGGCAAGCGAAGGACTCGACCATCTTTTCATGGTGCCTGGCGGGCTCGTCGACCCCTTTTTGCCAGCTTTGGGGCGTCAACAGGCGCTCACCCCCATCGTCGCCGCGCAGGAGGGCGGCGCCGCCTATATGGCCGACGGCTATGCGCGCGCGAGCGGGAATTTCGGCGCCGCGCTCTGCATCGGCGGTCCCGGCCTGACCAACGCCGTCACAGCGGTGGCGACGGCGCAGTCCGACGGCTCGCCCCTTCTTCTGATGAGCGGCGAAGTGGCGACGGTCCTCGAAGGCTTGGGAATGTTTCAGGACGCCAGTCCTCAAACGCTGGACGACGTCGCCATCATGAAGCCGCTGACGCGCTATTCCTCGTCGATCGACAATCCCAGAAACATGCCGCACTTGTTTCGGCACGCGCTGCTGCAGCTTCGGACACGGCCGGCTGCGCCGGTGCATCTTTCACTGCCGGGAGACTGTTTGGCCGAGGAGCTGGCCGTCAGCCACTCGCCGATCGATAGGTCGTTGGTCGACTACAACGCGCTGACCATGTCAGCCGCCGATTCGTCACTGCGACATTTCGCAAGCGGGCCAGACGGCAGGCCGCCGGTGAAAATCGCAATTCTCGCCGGGGCGGGCGTTGAACATCCGAATGCCGCCGTCGCCTTAAAAGACTTCGCAGAGCTTTGGCGCATTCCTGTCGCAACGACGCTGCGCGGCAAGGGCGTTTTTCCAGAGGACCACCCTCTCTCGCTCGGCGTGTTCGGCTATGCGGGGACGCACCATTCTCGCGCCGTCTTGATGGATCCCTCGCTCGATTTGCTGATCATTTTGGGATCAGGACTGAATGAGCGGGATACGATGCACTGGGCGCTGCAAATGAAGCCAGGCGCCACGATCTGCGTAAATTTTCTTCCCTCCGCCATCGGGACGCATGTCCAGGACGGTGGCGTCGTTGGGAGCTGCGACGCCTATCTGCGTTATCTGCTCGATCAAAGCGATCGATTGCGCGAATGTCTCGAGCCGACGCTCGCCGCACGCGCGAATTGGATTTCACAGATTCGGTCGAAACCGCGGCTGCAAGACCCGGAGAACTGCGCGAGCAACGCTACGCCGATTCACCCGGCGCGCATCGTTAGCGAACTGAGAAAGGCGTTTCCCCGCGACGGCATACTGGTGGTGGACTCCGGCGCGCATCGGGCCTTCGCCGGCCACTATTGGGAGGCCTATGAACCGAGAACGTACGTTTCCGCCACCAATCTCGGCCCTATGGGCTGGGCGATCGGCGCGGCGGTCGGCGTCCAATGCGCTCAGCCGCGCCGACGCGTCGCCGTAATCACAGGCGACGGCTGCATGCGCATGGGCGGCATGGAAATCGCCACCGCGGCGCGTTACCAACTGCCCGTGATCTACGTCGTGATCAACAATGCGGCGCTCGGCAATGTCTGGTTGCGCGCGCATGGACTTGGTCCAACCCCGGACGAACTCACGCGATTGCCGGATCACAACTGGGCCGGTTTCGCGCAAGCCCTGGGGTCACGCGCTGAAACCGTGCGCGCTCCCGACGAGCTCGCCGGCGCTTTCGAGAGAGCGCTGGAGGGCAAAGGCCCCTGTCTCATCGACGTCAAGGCCGACAGGGCTTTTACGACGCCAGTTAAAGATTGGGCAGAGGCCATCGCGGCCTATTCCTACCACGAGTGAGAGAGCCGATGGCCGTGTTGCCTTTTGATCCTTCGACGTTGTCGCCGGAAGATCGCGCTATTTACGAGCGCATGGTCGAGCGACGGAAAGCGCAAGGCGCCGGCTTCGGCGGTCCCTATGCCGCGCTGATGAACCATCCGCAACTTTGCGAGAAAATCGAAGGCCTCGGCTATTACCTGAAGTTCCAGGGCCATCTACCGCGCGACATCTATCAATTCGTCGTCCTGTTCGTCGCGCGTCGCACCGGCGCGGCCTTCGAATGGATCGACCATATTCGGCATGCAGAAGAGGCGGGCGTTCCATCGGCCCTCATCCGCGCGCTTCAGCAGGGCGATGATGTGAGCGCCTTCGCTCCTGCGCCCTTCGACATCGTCTCAAAGACGCTTGAGGCGACATTGTCCTGGCAAAACATTCCGCAAGGCGTTCAGGACCAAGCCATTAAGACATTCGGCGTGGAAGGCTTCGTCGAACTCGTCGTATTGTCGGGCTTCTACCAAATGTTTTCGGGAATCAACCAGGGGTTCGACGTCGCGTTGCCGACAGGCGTCGAAAACCCGTTCAAGCAGATCGAAAATCCTTCTCCTCCAACTTAACGATCTCTTTCGTTCTCGACGCCGTAAACTGCACGATTTCATCACCATTCGGAACATAGGCCGCTCCTGACGGTTTTATCCTGGCGACGAGTGTCGCCAATGTCGGAATTGAGTTTTAGGAGAATGGCGTCAATGATTGAGTTTCCCGTAGGAAACGGCGATCGTCTGGCCAAGGATTCCGAAGGATCCAGCAGCAGCGACGCCGCAAATTCATCGTCTCTATTGCAAGATAATCCCATCGTTATGGAGCCGGCTGCGCAGCGCTATTCGATGGCCCAGGCCAGGGACTCGATGCGGGAGAGGTTCGAAAACATCGTGCAATCGGGCGCCGCCGACCAAATGCGCGGCTACGCCAACCAGGCGATGGGCAAGACTAAGATGACTCTTGGCATCGCTACGCAGTCGCCCAATCTCATGCTTTCGGGTTTAGCCCAGATCGTCGTTGGCGAATTTCAAAAATCGGTCGGCGAGGCAAAGATTGCTGAAGATCCGGGAGATATTTTTCCGGGATTGTAGAAAAAGCCGTCAGACCTCGGAGCGGCATGGAACATTGAGGGCTCCCACTGGTTAGGGTCTTCGTCAACTGCCACGCTTCCTGGTGCCCAGCTTGCAACCATCGCAACCGGTCGAAGATAGGCCGGCGTACTCTTCGTTCGAAGTCCCGCAGGCCGCCTCTTGGGCGATCATCGGCATTTTTGTGCTGATGCTCGTCGCCACATTAAGCGCTGCTCGAACCCTGCTAATGCCTGTCGTAGCTGCGGGCGTCCTCTCCTTTATGCTCGGTCCCTGGGCGAGCGCAATGCGACGCTGGGGCGTGCCGCTTGGCGTTTTTGCGGCGGCGGTCGTCTTCGGCGCATTGGTGATCACCAATGCGGCTGTAGTCCAGGGGTCGGCCATAGCTGTTGATTGGGTCGGCCGCGCGCCTGAACTCTTGGCCTCTTTCAACGATAAGCTGCAATCCGCCTTCGGTCCCGCTTTTTCGCTGGAACGGTTGCAGCGAACCTTCGCGCTTCAAAATTTCGATGCGGCCGGCGCGCTGCAGTCGGTGATGAACTTTCTCTCCCCTACCATCGGCGAATTGATCGTCTTTCTCGCGGCTCTGTTCTTTTCTCTTTCGGGAAGAGAAGCGACGCGCCGCTATCTCATATTCACCTTCGAAGGGAAGGAGGAGCGGCTGCGCATCCTGCGGCTCTTGAACAGCATCGAGCGCGACCTCAAGAGTTATATCGCAGTTGTCGCCGCCATAAATCTGACTCTCGCTCTAATCGTCGCCGTGACCGCATTTGCGGTCGGCCTTCCTCATCCCTTGCTTTGGGGTGTTGTCGCATTTGCTTTTGAATTTGTCCCCTACGTAGGACCGCTGGTCATGTACGCGGCGCTTTTTTTGGCGGGCTTCACCACATTCGGCGCCGTCTCTCAAGCGCTCGTCGCCCCGTTGATCATGGTCGTCGCAGACACGCTGGAAGCCTACCTTGTCACGCCCAGCGTCGTCGGCAAACGGCTGACGTTAAATCCTGGACTGATTTTCCTGGCCCTAGTGTTCTGGACCTGGCTTTGGGGACCCGTCGGCGCGATCCTCGCAACGCCCCTGCTGATCGCGGGCACCGTCACGCTCAGCCATTTGTTTCCACAGCGTGAAGTCGCCCTTCCAGAATGACCGTGGCGAAAGCGCGACAGCCAAGGAACAATAAAACGATCCGCAAGTTTCAATATATGCCCGGACGGGCTAACAGCGGAGCTCCGGACATGAGCGTAACATCTCAGGTCACGAACAAAATGCATGACGCCCAGGACGCATTCACTAAAGCGTCTGCAAACGCCGCCGCAAAGGCCGCTTCGATCGCAGAGGACGTCGGCGCCAAAGTGGATGAGACTCTCAACAAAGCCGATGTGGCTCTCGCCACAGTGGCCGAGCAATCCCGCGACGTAGCGGACAAGGCAAAAGCTGCGACCGAAGGGTTTAAAACGACCGTCGAGGATACGGTGCGGGAGCAGCCAATAACCGCGCTCCTACTGGCTATCGCCGGTGGGTTTATGATCGGCGCCATGTGGAAGGGCCGGAGCTAATCTTCAGGGAAGGCCCATGATGATCCTGGACACGATATTCCACCGGGTCGACGGCACCATTGAAAACGCGACGCAGAGAGCGTCGCGTTTCTTGGTCGTTGTCGTCCTGGCTTTGTTCGCGCTGGGCTTTGCGACGGCCGCCGCTCATGCATACGCCACGGCGATCTGGGGCGAGATCGTCGGAAACCTTGTGGTCGCGAGCGCCTTTCTATTTGCCGCCATCGTCGCCTATTTCACGGCGGCAAGCCAGGCTTCACAGCGTTTGGAAGCGCCAACCCCCGCAGCCGAACTTGAATCCAAGAACTTTTCGGCCCTCACGTTCGCCGACCAACTTTTGAATTCGAATAGCGACATGGTTAAGTCGATCGGATCGCTGGCGCCGGTCGCCGCAAAGGCCGTCGCTGAGCGCGTCGGACCGAATCTCCATCTCATCATTGGCGCCGCGCTCGGCTTGTTGGTCGCCTCGAAACTTGCAGAGAAGCTTGACAGGACAGAGGCGCCGGAAGCGTAATGCGACAGCGGCGGCCATTCGCCCCGCAAGCGTAAGAGGTATGCGTTGCCGCCGAGAGCGAATTGGAAGGGCTCTCTGAAAATCGCCGAGCTCGTCTGCCCGGTCGCGCTCTATTCGGCGACTTCCACCTCGGACCGAATCGCCTTCCATACGATCAACCGCGCCACCGGCCATCGTGTACGCCGGACGTTCATCGACAGCGAGACCGGCGCGCCGGTTGAATCCGCCGATCAAGTCAAGGGTTATGAGGTTGGCAAGAACGACTATGTCGTGCTCGAACCAGAAGAGATTGCAGAGGCGCGGCCGCAGAGCGACAAGAGCCTGACGATTGAGAATTTTCTGGATTGGGTTGAAATCGACAGTGTCTATTTTGACAAGCCGTACTATCTCTCGCCGTCGCAAAGCGACGCCGCCGAACTCTTCGTGCTGATACGGGAAGGCTTGCGCAAAAATAAAGTCGCCGCGGTCGCCAAGACGGTCCTCTTCCGGCGCGCGCGCACCGTTCTCATCAGCGCATACGGCGACGGCCTACTCGCGATCACCTTGAATTTCGACTACGAGGTGCGATCCGCCCAGCAGGCGTTCGATGAGGTGCCCGACGTCAAAATCGAGGGCGAGATGCTTCAGCTCGCCAAGCACATTATCGATACGAAGAGAGGAACCTTCGATCCGTCGAAATTCGAAGACCGCTACGAACAGGCTCTCGCCGAATTCGTGAAAGCGAAGCTCGAAGGCAAAGCGGTCGCGCCGGCGAAAAAGGCCCGGGAAGCCAAAGTCGTCAATCTGCTCGAGGCGCTGCGAGAGAGCGCGGCCCTCTCGAACAAAACCGGCAAGCCTGCGACCAGGAAGCGCGCGGCGCCGGCGCGTAAGGCCAAAACGACGGCGACGCGCCGAAAAGCGAGCTGACCGCGCATGTCGCTCGCCGACTATCGCAAAAAGCGAGATTTTGCGGCGACTGACGAGCCACGGGGGCGCGGCGCACGAACGACCGGCAACCGCTTTGTCATCCAGAAGCACGCGGCGCGGCGGCTGCATTACGATCTCCGGCTGGAGATGGACGGCGTGCTGAAAAGCTGGGCGGTCACGAGAGGCCCGAGCCTCGTGCCCGGCGAAAAGCGGCTCGCCGTACACGTCGAGGACCATCCTCTCGATTATCGCGATTTCGAAGGCGTCATTCCCCAGGGTCAATATGGCGCCGGAGACGTGATCGTCTGGGACAAGGGCGTTTGGATTCCGGACGGCGATCCACACAAGGGTTACGCCAAGGGCCATCTCGATTTCGAGCTGAAGGGCAAGAAGCTCGGCGGACGGTGGCATCTCGTGCGTATGGCGCGAAAGCCGCGCGACAAGCACGACAATTGGCTTCTGATCAAAGGCCAGGACGAATTTGCGCGAACGCCCGAAGACGAAGACATACTCGATGACATGCCGCTCTCCGTGAAAAGCGGGCGCGCGATCAAGGATCTCGCTGAGGCGCCAGCGAAGCGGTTCTCAAAAAAGGCTCCCGCGCCCAAACAGGCCGCGACATCCCAATCGGTCAAGATCAGCTCCGCAATACGCCCGGCGCCGGCGCTGAACATAGAGCCTTCGCGCATAAGAGGCGCGAAGAAGACGCAACTGCCGAATTTCGTCGCGCCGATGCAGGCGAGCGCCGGCGCGGCGCCGGCCAGCAGGGACTGGATTCACGAAATCAAATTCGACGGCTATCGCGTGCAGGCGCGCATCGAGGCCGGGCGCGTGCGGCTGCTCTCGCGCGGCGGCCTAGACTGGACAAAGAAGTTCGGCGACGAGATCGTCGCGGCGCTGCGTGGGCTGCCGCTCGGCGCGGCGCTCGTCGACGGCGAAATCGTCGTCGAGACGAGCGCCGGCGCCTCTGACTTCTCGGCGCTTCAGGACGATCTGAGCGCTGGACGCAGCGACCGTTTCGTCTACTGGATGTTCGATCTTCTTTATCTCGACGGCTATGATCTGCGCGGCGCGACTCTGCTCGACCGCAAGGGAGCGCTGGCGAGTCTTCTTGGCATTGAGACCGGCGACAAGCTTCGTTTCAGCGCTCATTTCGAAGACAACGGCGCGCTCGTGCTGTCGCATGCCTGTCGGCTTGGCCTTGAAGGCGTAGTCTCGAAGCTGCGCGATTCGCCCTATCGCTCGGGACGGGTGAAGAGCTGGATCAAGGCCAAATGCTTCGCCCGGCAGGAATTCGTCATTGCCGGCTATACGCCCTCGACGGTATCGCGGCGGGCAATCGGCGCGCTCGTGCTCGGCGTCTATCAGCATGGGGCTCTACGTCACGTGGGCCGCGTCGGGACCGGATTCACGACCGACATGGCGCACGAGCTTTTTGCGAAGCTCGATCCCCTGCGCACATCGTCGAGTACTTTTGGCGCGCGCCTCAGCGCTGAGGCGGCGCGCCATGTGCGCTATGTGCGTCCCGAACTGGTGGCCGAGGTCGAATTTCGCGGCTGGACGGCCGATCAAATTCTGCGGCACGCCTCCTTCCGTGGCCTGCGCGAAGACAAGCGAGCGCAGGACGTCGTACGCGAGAAGGCGCCGCCAGTCGAGCGACCCGCGACGGCGCGGGCGGAGACAAGCGCGGTGACCCTCACTCATCCAGATCGGCTCTACTGGCCGGACCAAGGCGTGACCAAGCAGGGACTGGCGGACTATTACTCGGAGGTCTGGCGCTATATCGCGCCCTTTATTGTCAATCGTCCGCTGGCGCTGCTGCGCTGTCCAAGCGGCGTCGACGGAGAGAAATTCTTTCAAAAGCACGCCTGGAAAGGCATCGATCCTCACATCGCGCTCATCCACGACCCCAAAGAGTCGGAGGACGAGCCCTTACTCAGCATCAAGGACCTCGACGGCCTGATCGCTCTGGTTCAGGCCGCCGCCTTGGAAATTCACCCCTGGGGCTCGACCGCGTCAGATTGGGAGCGTCCCGACGTCATCATCATGGATCTCGATCCCGGCGAGGAGGTGATGTGGGAATCTGTCATCGCCGCGGCTGAGGAGACGCGGGACCGGCTCCAAAGTCTCGGGCTTAGCGCCTTCGTCAAGACATCGGGTGGCAAGGGCCTCCATGTGATGGCGCCCGTCATACCGAAAGCGGAATGGCCGCAAGTAAAGGCGTTCACCAAGAGCATCGCCGACGCCATGGCGAAGGACAGTCCGAGCAAATTCGTTTCGACGATTGCGAAGTCGAAGCGCCGGGGCAAAATCCTCATCGACTATCTGCGCAATCAGCGCGGCGCGACCGCTGTAGCGCCCTATTCGACGCGCGCCCGACCTGGCGCGCCCGTATCGGTTCCGCTGGCCTGGGACGAACTCAGTCCGGCGATCGGACCCGCCTATTTCACGATCGCCAAGACTCTCGCGCGGCTTGATTCTTTGAAGGCCGATCCTTGGGCGGATTTTCGGCAAGCGGCGGCGGCGATCGAAACGGGAAAACCCGTCAGGAAGAAAAGAGCCTAACGTTTCGAGCCGCGCTTTTCCGCATCGATGCTCTTGCGGAGCGCATCCATTATATTGACGACGTTGCTTGGTGTCTCCGGCGCCTGCTTCTTGCCGCGCGCGGGCCTGTGCGCCTTCTTCTTTCCGGAAATAATGTCGAGCAACTGTGTTTGAACCGGATCCTCAACCATCGAAGGGTCCCAAGGAGTTTTGCGCTCTTCGATCAATTTGGAAATCAGACCAAGCGCTTTCGCATTCGGCGTTTCATCGCCTATTTTGTCGAGATAATCCTTGGAATCGCGCACCTCGTCGGCGAAACGCAACGTCCACAGAACAAGACCCTTGCCGCGCGGTTCAACCATCACTGCGCGCTCGCGCCGATACATCACCAGTCGAGAAACGCCGACCGTGCCCGTCGCCTTCATCGCGTCGCGAATGACGCAAAAAGCTTCGACGCCGATCGGATCGTCGGGAACGAGATAATGCGGCCTGTCGAACCAGATCCAGTCGATGCTCTCGGCCGGAGCGAAGACGCCGATATCTAGCGTTCGCGTGCTTTCCAAACTGAGCGCGTCGAGTTCTTCGTCCTCAAGCAGGACATAATCGTTTTCGCCGCGCGGGAAGCCTTTGACGGCGTCGTCTTCGCCGACCGGCGCGCTGGAGACAGAGTCGACATATTGGCTGACCACCCGATTGCCCGTGCTTCGGTTGAGGATATGGAAGCGGACTTTTTCGCCTTCGGTGGTGGCCGGCGTCATCGCGACCGGACAGGTCACGAGAGAAAGCTTCAGAAAGCCTTTCCAAAACGATCGCGGCGCCATCCCAGATCACCCGAAGCGCAGAGGGCATTTTCCGGTTAACGCTTTTTCGTGAGCATTGTTCCGCTTTCGCCCAGTTGAGCGTCCGAGGGATGGCTTTCTCGCCCTCCCAGGGAACATTTCGCCCTTTTATTTTGTTGAATTAGAGCAAGCAAACTTTCAACCAGTGGGCATTGGAGTCGCCGGTTTCCGTCTCGACCGCCCTCCAAGAGCTTCGAAATGGACAAAAAAGCTGAACTACGCGCGGCGAGAGATCGGGAGCGAACGTCAACCGAAGAGCGAAAGGAGGCGGCGCGCCATTTGTCGCTGCTTGGGTTCAATGGTCGTTTGACCTTAGAGCTGCGACGCATATACGCCGAAAGTCTGTCCGCTCCCCTGCCTGAAACGATACGCGCGTTGCTAGAGCGACTTTCTAAATGACTTTGCGTCGGCTGAAACGCTCGACGCGAAAAATGTGATCCAGCCAACCAGCATGGAGCGCGATGGGAAAACAAAAAGGCGAAGCGTCCGTTTCCGAACGACCTCGCCTAAGGAATGCCCTCTGGCCTATCCGGGAGCGCTGCCTGGCGTCAATTCGCGCAGGAGACGCTACGCATGTAACGGACGCGACCACTCTCGTCAGCTCTCGGCGTGATGACGAGCGTGCAATCTTCATCCTCCGCGCCATAGGCGCGCCCCACTCGGACAGCCGATCCGCGCGCGAGCGGACGCTGGCCGACGTCGTTCAGGCTCACGGCGGCTTGGACGCCAGTGGCTCCGGACCGACTCGGAGCGGACGCCGATGGCGCAGCTGCGACAGCAGCAACCGCGCAGAATACGACGGTCAATCCGAGTACAATCCGCGACGTGCGGCTCGCGAATAGGCTTTCGCGCGAAACGGCCATTTAGGGCTCCCCACAGGGTGACCGGGAATTCAGCCTCAGATCGCTACGCGAACAATGCGATCCGGACCTTTCCTCTTTTTGCCGGGGAGAAACGCCGCGGCCCTGCTAATGGTTCCGCCGCAGTCACGAAATTTTAAGAATTCGCCTTAAGTCCGCCTCATCGCTCGAGACGCGCGATGAGGCTCGACGTGTCCCAGCGCCGTCCGCCCATCTTTTCGACCTCGGCGTAGAACTGGTCGACCAGCGCCGCCACCGGCAGGCGCGCGCCATTGCGGCGCGCCTCGGCGAGGCAGATCGCCAGGTCCTTGCGCATCCATTCGACGGCGAAGCCGAAGTCGAAATCGCCCGCGAGCATCGTTTTGGTACGATTTTCCATCTGCCACGACTGCGCCGCGCCGTTTTTGAGGAGATCGACGACGTTTTCCGCGTCAAGCCCCGCAGCGCCGGCGAAATGCAGCGCCTCGGCCAGGCTCTGTATGAGGCCCGCGATGGCGATCTGATTGACCATCTTGGTGAGCTGGCCGGCGCCGGGCGGCCCCATCAGCCGGCAGGCGCGCGCGTAGCAGGCGATCGCCGGCTCCGCCTTGGCGAAGACCGACGGATCGCCGCCGCACATGACGGTCAGCGCCCCCTTTTCGGCGCCGGCCTGGCCGCCGGAGATCGGCGCGTCGATGGAGCCGAGGCCGTATTGGGCCGCCTCGGCGTGGAGTTCGCGTGCGACCTGAGCCGAGGCGGTCGTGTGGTCGACGAAGATGGCGCCCGACGACATGCCTGCGAAGGCGCCCTCCGCGCCGATGGTCACGGCGCGGAGATCGTCGTCATTGCCGACGCAGGCAAAGACGAAATCGGCGCCGACCGCGGCTTGTGCTGGCGTCGGGGCCCATTCCGCGCCGGGGTGGACGGCGCAGAAGCTCTCGGCCTTCGCGAGAGTGCGGTTATAGACGCGAACCCTATGGCCGGCGCGATGAAGATGGCCGGCCATGGGGTAGCCCATGACGCCAAGGCCGAGGAACGCGACGGGAGCCGGCTTCATGTATCAGCCGCCCGTCATGCTCATATGGCGGGAGACGGCGGGAGACGGCGCGGTCCGGTCGATGACGAAGTCGTGGCCCTTGGGCTTGCGAAGGATCGCCGCCTCGATCGCCTGATGCAGCAGCGCGTCGTTGGCGCTTTCGCGCAGCGGCGCCCGCAGATCGGCGGCGTCCTCTTGGCCGAGGCACATATAAAGCGTCCCGGTGCAGGTCACGCGCACACGATTGCAGCTCTCGCAGAAATTATGGGTGAGCGGCGTGATGAAGCCGATGCGTCCGCCGGTCTCGCGCGCGCGCGCATAGCGCGCCGGTCCGCCGGTGCGGTAGTCGATCTCATCGAGCGTGAAGGCCTGGCTCAGCCGATCGCGCACCTCCTGCATCGGCAAATATTGATCGGCGCGTTCCGGCCCGTCGAGTTCGCCGAGCGGCATCACTTCGATAAAGGTCATGTCCATGCCGCCGGCGTGCGCAAAGCGCACGAGCGGGACAAATTCCTCCTCATTAACGCCTTTGAGCGCCACCACATTGAGCTTCACCTTGAGCCCCGCGGCCCGCGCGGCGGCGATCCCCGCCAAAACTTGCTCATGCGCGCCGGTGCGGGTCAAAGTTCTGAAACGGTCCGGGTCGAGCGTGTCGAGCGAGACATTGACGCGACGGACGCCGCAGTCGGCGAGTTCGCCGGCGAACCGCGCGAGCTGCGAGCCGTTGGTGGTGAGCGTCAGCTCCTCCAGCGCGCCCGATGCAAGATGGCGCGACAAAGCGCGAAAAAGCTTGGTCACGTCATGGCGTACCAGCGGCTCGCCCCCGGTGATGCGCAGCTTTTTCGTTCCCCGTGCGACAAAGGCGGAGCAGAGCCGATCGAGCTCCTCGAGCGTCAGCAGGTCGCGCCGCGGCAGGAACTGCATATGTTCCGACATGCAATAGACGCAGCGAAAATCGCATCGGTCAGTGACGGAAACGCGCAGATAGGAGACCGTCCGCCCGAAGGGGTCGATAAGCGGCGCCGGCGCAGCGGCCGCGGGCGTCCTGGCGTGGGCGTTCATCCTGTCCTCGAACCGGCGGAAGTTAAGCGTCCTTCATATATTGCCGGAACGCGGGCGCGTGAAGCCCACATTGACGCTAGCCGGCTTCTCGGGCGCGGACCGAAGACCAAGCCAAATCAAGAAAACAGCGAGAAGTTCGGGCCAGATCAGGGACTGATAGGCGATCTCCGGACGGTTCACGGACAGTCCAAAGAGAATGAACAGCGGGGCGATAACCCATTGCGAAAGCATATCCACGGAGGTCAGTTCTGCGAATGAGCTCCGAGCGAGCGTCAGGCCTCGGAGGATGCTTCCGACGAATCGGATGGGAAGGGAAAGCGCCAAGCAGGCGACAAAAACGGACCACCAGTCTCCATGTTGGCGGTAGAGAGACGCGCCGATCCAATCGCGCCCGAACAGCAGCACGATCGCGGCCGTCAGCGCGATTGGCGCGCCGACCCGAATGACCGCCGCGAGCGCAGGCGTCCAGTCGCCTGGAGACCTCGTCGGCAGGTGAATGGCGAGATAGCGCGTCAGCGTAATCAGCGGACCAAGGATGAACAGCATGAAGGTTTGTGCGGCCGCAAATGAGTCGAGACGTTGACCATTGGCGCCGTTGGGCCAAGGGAGCGCGAAGAGCGTCAGCGTGAGGAGCATCGCTGCTTGCGGCGAGAGCACCCGCAGCGCTTCCCAAAACGTTCCGCTCAGAAATGAGCGCACGAAGGCAATTTCGGGGACGCGAATTCTGCGCGCGCCATGCGCTTGCAGTCGGCTCCATAACCAGAGCGAGGAAACCGCCGCAACGATGCAGCTCGCAAGGAAACAGCCGGTAAAGCCGAATCCAAGCGTCTGTATGAAGAGGACGTTGGCGCCCGCCTTCACGGGAATCTCGGCCAGTTTCCATGTCAGCACCGAGCCGCCTCGTCCGAGTGCATGCAATAAGAATCCTTGCGTGTTCGAGAGAACGCGGAAAGGCGCGCCGGCGACGAGCCAAACGATCGGGGCGCCGATATAGGGCGCGGCCGCGCCGCTTCCCATCAGAGCGTCAAGGAAGATCGGATAAGCGAAAAATCCGAAAATCGCCGTCGCGGCGCCAAGCGCGAGGGAGAGCGCACAGGTCTTTTCGATCGCGTCGGCCGTCTCGCCTCTTTTTTGCGCATGGCCGAGCGCAATGGCCGCGACGGCGGCGCAAGCGATGGTGACGGCGACATCGAGCAGCGTGATGCGCATCAGTATGGCATAAGCGCCCGGCGCCCGGCCGCCCAGTCGCGCAACCATGGCGAGATCGATCTGCATAATGAAGGCGGCGGCGGACGTGCTGGCGAACAGAAACCAGTATCCGCGCCACAGCGGCGCGCTAGTCATCGCGCCAAGCTCCGCAGCCAGGAAAATATGTCAAGTTCAAAAGTCGGTAGCCTAAAGAAGCGAAAAATGTCGGGAGCCCTGAGCATTAGGCTCTATTTCGCGCCGCCCCAGCCGAAATCCTTGTCGAGCAGCGCGTAGAGTTCTTCGTTGTAAGGCTGGAAAAACGCGGCCAATTTCTCTCGGACGCCGTCACCGAACTCTCCGGAGGGCCCGGAATTGCGTTCTTCGATCAAAAGCGGCTCGACCGCAGGCAGGCCGAGGAACGCATATATCTGCTCTTTTGAACGCGCGCACGATCTGGCTGTTCCCGGAGAAACTGACCGAGGCCAGCGCGATCGAGGCCTTGTTTGCGCGCTTTGACGCAGCGCTGCACGCTTCCGACTTCATCCTTATGTCGGGGCAGATCGTCGACGCCATGCTCGTTTCGGCGCCCAAGCAGCGCAATAGCGAGAGCTAGAAGAAGGCGATTAAGGACGGCCGCATTCCTGACGCGTGGAAAGCGAAGCCGGCCAAGTTGCGGCAGAAGGATCGTGATGCGCGCTGGACGGTGAAGTTTTCCACGGCGAAGACCAAAGAGGACGGCTCGAAGCCGCGCTGCGACAGCGCTATCCCGGTCTTTGGCTATCAACAACCCTATCGCGATTGATCACGGCTTCGGCTTCCTCCGCAAATGGCAAGCGACCGACGCCGCCGCCTATTGTCCGGCGTCAGGGTCTTTGAGACAGATTGGGCGGATTGCTGAAAGGAGGATTTCTGGCTCATCGTAACCGTCAGGGAGTGAAGATGAGCCAGAAATCCGGTAGCCCGAAACCGTCGTCTGAACGGCTTGTGAGGGATATTCGCCGCGCGACGCGCCGGCGTTATTCGGCCGAGGAGAAAATCCGCATCGTTCTCGATGACCTGCGCGGCGAGCACAGCATCGCCGAGCTGTGCCGGCGCGAAGGCATCGCCGAGAGCCTGTATTATTCCTGGTCGAAAGAGTTCCTCGAAGCCGGCAAGCGGCGTCTCGCCGGCGACACCGAGCGGGCGGCGACGACTGGCGAGGTCAAGGATCTGCGCCGGCAGACCAAGGAGCCGAAGGAAGTCGTCGCCGAGCCGGCGCTTGAATTGCGACTGCTAAAAAAAAGCATGATCGCGGATGGGGGAGACGAGGAATGAGATATCTCGCCTCGGAAAAGCTGGAGATCATCCGCCTTGTTGAGCAGTCGCATCTGCCGGCGAGGAAGACGCTGGAGAAGCTCGGCGTCTCACGCGCCAGCTTTTATCGCTGGTGTGATCTTTACCGATCCGGCGGATTGGAAACTTTGGCCGACAAGCCATCCCGACCCTCGCGCGTCTGGAACCGCATCCCCGATGAGAGGCGCGACGAGATCGTGCAACTGGCGCTCGATGAGCCGGAACTGTCGCCGCGGGAACTCGCCGCGCGCTTCGTCGACACAAAAGGCTATTTTGTGTCAGAGGCTTCAGTCTACCGGCTGCTCAAGGCGCATGATCTGATCACCCGCCCGGCCTTCATCGTCGTCAAAGGCGGCGGACGAGGTCAAGGACAAGACCTCCGCGCCCAACCAGCTCTGGCAGACCGACTTCACCTATTTGAAGGTGATTGGCTGGGGCTGGTTCTATCTCAGCACGATCCTCGACGACTTCTCGCTCTATATCGTCGCTTGGAAACTATGCACGACGATGAAGGCCGAGGACGTGACCGAGACGCTGAACCTGGCGCTGCAAGCCTCCGGCCTTGATCAGGTCCATGTCGTTCATCGCCCGCGTCTCCTCTCGGACAATGGTTCGTCCTATATCTCAGGCGATCTCGCAGAATGGCTCAGCGACCATAAAATCGAACATATTCGCGGCGCGCCCTGTCATCCGCAGACCCAAGGCAAGATCGAGCGCTGGCATCAGACGCTCAAGAACCGCATCCTGCTCGAAAACTATTATCAGCCCCGCGACCTGAAGGCGAAAATCGCCGCCTTCGTCGATCACTATAATCATCGCCGCTATCACGAGAGCCTGAACAATCTCGCGCCTGCCGACGTCTACTGCCGACGCGGCGCAAAAATCCTGCGTGACCGCGAAAGGATCAACGTATCACCATCCAAATCGACGGTTGCAACATCAAATGACCGCCGCATAAACTCGATCGTCAGATGAGCCGCGTCCTCCGTTAAATCACGACGCCCCCTGTCTCAAATCATTCGACGACGGACAGCGTTGCCCTTGAAGACAAAGCGGCGACGCGCCTCGTGATAGGCACGATCCGAGCCAAAAAAATTTGCTTCATGCGTTCCAGTTCCTCAGCTCGATAGCGTGCGAGAGGCTTGAATTCCTCATCGTCGAGAAGCATCTCATGTTTTTTTTTGCAACAAAGCTCGCAAGCTTGGATCTTGCGCCAAGCGCATCGCACGGTCCCGGAGCTCCGCCCCGAATATCTCGCCATCGCAACCGAAGGCGTCGTCAAGAAATCCTATCGTGCATGCAGTCTTGGCGCCGATTGGCATGCAGGATTGCATTAATTCGAGAGCTTTGGCCTGCCCAACACGACGCGGAAGCAGATAGGTCCAATACTCGGAGCCATACAGCTCGCCCATGCTCCGGTAGTGAGGATTGAGGACAACCCCGGACTTGGCATACACGCGGTCCGCTGCAAGAGCGAGGATCGCGCCGCCCGCGCCAGCGTTGCCGCGCAGTCCGGCAATGACGAGGCGGGAGAGTGTATTGATTATCTCGTAGACGGCATCGTCGATGGCGTTGATGTTGCGCCACGATTCTTCAGCCGCGTCGGCTTTAGCCTCGATTGTGTTCAGATGGATGCTAATCGACCAGAAATCTTTGCCGCCCAATAGCACGCGCCGTTGTCGTGTTATTCCGCCGCTTGTTTCATTTGCGGATAGGTGCAGCGCGCTTCATCCGCCGCCGTCTGGCGCGTGCGAAGCGGTATGACTTTAGCCTCGGCGAAGGGCAGTCGTAACGATGACCAGACGTCGACCAGCGCCTCAACGAGTTCGGCGACATGCGCCTCATTGTGACGCGGCGTCGGCGTGATGCGCAGGCGCTCCGTGCCGAGCGCCACCGTTGGGTAGTTGATCGGCTGGATATAGATCGAATGGCGTCTGAGGAGCAGATCGCTCGCCTCCTTACAGCGCGCCGCGTCGCCGACCATCACCGGCACGATATGCGAACGATTGTCCATCACGGGAAGTCCCGCGGCGCGCAGCGCATGCTTCGTCAGCATCGCCATATGCTGATGGCGCGTCCGTTCTTCACCCGATTGCTTGAGATGGCGCACGGCGGCTTGGGCGCCGGCCGCGACCATTGGCGGCAGCGTGGTGGTGAAGATAAACTGCGGCGCATAGCTGCGCACCGCATCGATAATCGCCGGACTTGCCGCGATATAGCCGCCGAGCGCGCCAAATCCTTTGGCGAGCGTGCCCTCGATGACGTCGATGCGGTCTTCGACGCCTTCGCGCTGACAGATACCGCCGCCGCGATCGCCATACATGCCGACCGCGTGCACTTCGTCGATATAGGTGAGCGCATTGTATTTCTCGGCGAGCGCAACGATCTCGGCGACCGGCGCTATGTCGCCGTCCATCGAATAGAGGCTTTCAAACACGATGAGCTTCGCGCGCCTTTTGCCGGCGGCCTTCAGCAATTCTTCGAGATGCCTCACATCATTGTGGCGCCAGATCTGCTTTTCGCATCCGGACCGACGAACGCCTTCGATCATCGAATTGTGATTGAGCGCGTCGGAAAGGATGAGACAATTTGGCAGCAGTGACGCAATGGTCGAAATGCCGGCGAGGTTGGATATCCACCGAGGTGAAAACGAGCGCAGCGGGTTTGCCAGGCAGCTCGGCGAGTTCCGCTTCAAGTTCGACAATCGGATTATGCGTGCCGGAAATGTTGCGCGCGCTGCCGGCGCCGGCTGTGGCGCTCCAGCGGCGTCTTCGCGCAGCGTTGATCGCGGCGTGATGGCCCCCATGCATAAGTAGTCATTGGAGCAATTCAGGATCGTGACTTTCGTGAGGCGCATGTCGCCCTGCGGACGCCATAAGGCCGTCGGGAAGCGGGGCGCGTCGCGTTCCAGATTGGCGAATATCCGGTAACGCTTTTCCATCTTCAAGCGTGCGATCGCCGACTGAAAATGCCAATAAGTAGGCGCGCTTACCGGATCTATTTGATTCTCCATCGGCGTAACTTCCCTTTAGCGCCCCATTCTCCGTGAGGCCCAGCTTTCACTTATGCGCGAAGCGCGAAGCGAGGCTTCGATCGTGCGCGATCCGAAGCGAGTCGTGTATGTATCATTTTCGTCCGTCGAATGAATTCTCTTTGACGCCCCACGACCAAAGCGCATTGGCGTACAGCGGCGCGACGAGAAACCAATGCTCGGCGACGGCGAGCGCCATGAGCGTCGACAGAATCGCGGCTGGTTGAGTTCGGTGCCGTCGTCGCGGCCAACGCTTTCTGGGCGATCAGCGTGGTGACGATCGTCGACGCGGTGACCGAGATCGGAAAAAAAGATCTGGCGGGCTTGCGCGTCATGAAGGTCGCGAGATATGCTGCGGCAGCAACTCTTCACTCAAGTTCGGCGCGCCAAAATAGAGATTGAGTTTGGCGCTCGTATGCATCCACCAGAGAATGAGGAAGGTCCACACGCCGATTTGATTGGGCTGGTCGCGCGTCAGCGCCACGAGCGCGATGGCGCAGCGAATTATTGCGATCTCATGATAGAGGCCTTCGTGCGCACTGCCTCGATAAACGTCGCCAGCCGCGCAAATTCGGCGGACAGGCCGTTTTGCGCGGACCTTGTGATGAACGGTGTAGTAGCTCACGAGCGCCAGGCCCATGCGGTTATTCCGCAAAGGAACGCATAGTAGGCGGAAGACGCCGTCGTTTCGGCGCTTGTAGCGACAATCCCCCACAGCGATAGCGCAAAGAGCGCCGAAGCGGCCGCCATGGTCCATATGAACGAGCGGCGTGAAAGGCCGTCGAGAAGAAAAAGAATCGCGCCGGTGCTGCCCCACCAGACGAGGAGCGTTGCGACGATTGGCGGGGCATAATCGAGCATCGACGTTCTCACCAGACCGGCGCAAGACGAATTTGGGCCGGCAGCGAATTGGATTTCGCCGGCAAGACAAAGAGCCGCGCAAAAATAGCCGCGGCGGCGGCCGCGAGCGACGCCTGCTTCAGCCTGGCGACGACGCCTTTGCGTTTCTTCGCTTCCCGTTTCCGCAATCGCGCGTTCGATCTCGACCAGACGATCGAGACGGGCTTGAAAGCGGGATGATCGAGATCAAGCGATTGGAAAGACTTGGCGAGAAATTTCGTCGTCAGATGCAGCACCTGAAGTCGTAGTCATCGGGATGTACGCCGATCGCCGCGTGAAAGGCAGGCCGGCAGTGATCGCGCACATACATCGTTGCGAAGACGGCAAGAAGAAAGAATTTGATCCAGTAGACATTGAGTCCCGAGACGAGCTTGGGGTTGGCGCGCATCAGCAGCGCAAAGGCCTCGCCGTGACGGAATTCGTCATTGCACCACTTCTCGAACCATTTGAAGATCGGATGGAAGCGACGCTCAGGATGACGTTCGAGCTGGCGATAGATCGTGATGTAGCGCGCGTAGCCGATCTTCTCCGAGAGATAGGTCGCGTAGAAAATGAACTTTGGCTTGAAGAAGGTATATTTCTTTGCTTTCGTCAGAAAGCTCAGATCAATGCCGATGCCGAAATCCTTCAGCGTGTCATTGATGAAGCCGGCGTGTCGCGCCTCGTCGCGGCTCATGAAAGCGAAAAGATTCTTCATATCCTCGTTGTGCGCCCGCTTCTTCATTTCCGCATAGAGCACGCAACCGGAAAACTCTGCGGTGATCGAGCTGATGAGAAAGTCGCGGAACTCCTTATCGAGATCGTCAGGATAGACGAAATCGGCGTCGAACTCCGCCGTTCGCTGAAAATGCTTGTTGTTGGGGTCCGAACGCATCTCGTCCATCAGCGCATCCCAGTCGGCGCGCACAGACGAGACGTCGGTCCTGTCGAGCTCTGCGAAGTCCGTTGTATAAAAGCGCGGACTTAGAAGCGTATCTTCCTGCGCGACGCGGGTCGCTTCGATCGATACATTGTGGCGCAACGGAGCATTCATAGCGCTCTCCTGTTCGTAAAGCTGACGTCATAGAGTTCGGTAAGTTCGAAGTTTCCGAGGAATCGCGTCCACAGCCGTTCGATGAACCCCGCGCGAATGATGGTCGCGCGGCGCTGAACCGTGATGCGGTGGCCGAAAGGCGCGTGGGTCGGCGCGTTCTGCACGAGCACGCGATCGCCTGGCTGAATCTCAATGTCGCCTTCGATCTCAACATGAGCGAAAAGGCTCTCAGCCGTATGGCCTATTTCGATCGTGCAGGGCGCCTCGAATGTCTGACGCGTGAAAGGAAGCAACCACTTCATGGCTGACGCCTCCTCTCAGCGAAGAGCTGCGCGAAGGCTTGCGAATTGTCGGGTCCGAACGCGTCGAGATTGACCCGTCTGCCCGTCGCCGCGTCTTCGAGTGAAAGCGTGCCGTCGCTCCAGCGCGTTAGGGCGAACGGCGTAGAACCATCGAGCCCGGCGCGGCGTCGTTCACGCGCAAGCCCGCGCAAGGTCGAGCGAATGAAGCCGTAGGCGCCAGGTTGGACGACGTAGAATACGGCGCCCTCGCGCGCATCGCTTACGTCGATCGCCCCATCGTCGCGATCAACGAAGCGCAGGGCGAGACGTTCGATCGCGTTCGCCACCGGCATGTGCAGAGTGCCGACGTCGGTGAAGCGCGCGAGAGCCGTCGTCAGTAGCGCGAAGCCGATAAGCACGGCTGCGCCGCGCAGGATGGGACGGGGAACGCCATCGTGAACGCTTGCAGAACCCTCGCCCTTGCCGATCGACACTTCGGTCATGATCTTAATCCCTCGCGTTGCACTGCTTACGCTGGAACCGCATTGCCCGCCGGCATTGGCAAATTGGCGCCTGACGCGGCTATGGCCGCGTCCTCATGGCCGGTGGCGCACATGTCGCCGCGCTCTGCTGCAGCCGCGACAAGAGCTCGCCCGAGGATTTCGCCGACCTGTCTTGCATCGGCGAGACCGCGAAGCGTCGGCTCCGGATGTGCAAAGCGGAGCGGCCGCGCGAAGGGCCAAAGGTGTAGGTAGCCGATGCGCTGGCTCGGCGAGAGCGCCAGCATCACATCGCCGCCGCCGTCGCCCTCGACGCGCAGAGTCGCGGCTTTAATCTGCGAGAAAGGCAGATTGTAAAGACCTGCAGCGCTACGCCGATTTTCAGCACCACGCGGCGGGAGGTGATGACGAAAGCGCGGTGCGCGCCGACCCCCAGGCGAGCAAAGCGAGCAGAGCCAACGCCGCGAGTCCGATCGCGATGGTTCTGAGGCCGTGAGCCGCCGCCGGGCGCCGCCTTCGACCGCAGCGTCGAAGACATTCCATGCGGTCAGCAGCGCAAAGTAGGCAGCGACGAGATCGGCCCGGTAGGCGCGACGAAGAGATTGATCCAGCGCGGACGGCCATGCCACAGGATGCGCTCGCCTTGTGGGATGTCTTCCGGCAGAAGCTTTTCGAGGTTGACGGCTTTCACAGCAGCGGCTCCACTCTTGCAGGCGTCGCATAGAGCGTGCCCGCGGCGTAATAGGCGGCGATCTTGTCTTCTTCGAGCAGCGTCACCTGATCGGGATCGCGCGTCCTGGGAACATTCGCGAATTGGCCCGAGAGGATCGCATCGACCTGGACCCGTCGTCGTGAGCCGTCGACATTGGCGAAAGGCGCAGGCAGAAGAACGTCGTCCGCGGCGCCGTTCAACGCGACTTCATAGAAACGGATAAAGCTTTCCGCCCGATCAACCCAAATATCCTTGATGACGCCAACAACGCCTCTGTCCGCGGCGACGACTTCCATGCCGATGGGATTTTGATCTTCGCTCGACACCGCAAAATTCGTGGCGATGCGAAGCGGCGCGATGAGATCGCGGCCGTCGTGCATTTTCTCTGGCGTATCGATGCGCATCGCATAGGCGCCGGGCCCAACGCCAGCGAGCATCGGATCGCCATTGGGCGTCAGTGGCGCGCCCGGCCAAACGGCTACTTTTGTCGCGTTAGGCTCGCGCATATCGGCCTCGAAATTCGGCGCCTGGATTTTCTTGCCGTCGCCGCGCAAGAAAGTCTTTGGCGTCGGGATCAGCAGAAACCCGCGGTCCCTTTGCGGTCCGACTTCGGATTCGAGAGGATAGCCTTCGCGGCGATCCTCGCGACGCAGATAGAAAACAAGACCCGCAAAAAAGATGAAGAAGGCATAAAGCACGATCTGAGCGACATCGATGTTGCTGGTGATGGCTCCGCGTATCATTGCATCACTCCGGAGTTGAGGCTCGGCGAGGGAACGAAATCGAAATCGGATGGCGTTTCGCCACCCTGCTTCGTAAAGCGAACGAGCGGCCCGATCGCGATGATCGTGGCAATCAGCAGAAGGATTTCGATGACATAAACGATGGCGTACCCACTTGCGGGGCTTACAAGCGCATCGCCCAGCGCGCCGCTTGTCGCGAGCGTTGCGCCCACGTCGTTGACGAGACCGCTCGCGGCAATGGCGAGTCCCGCCGCCGTCGCCTGCGAAGCGCCCCATGCGCCGAGCGCAAGGCCGCGGTCTTCCGGCCGCGCCGTTTCCATGGAGGCGGTGAGCGTGCCATGTGCGAAGAGACCGCCGCCGAGGCCGATCAGCGTGACGCCAACGCTGAACAGCGTGGAAGAGTCCGCAGGCGCCGCGAAGATGACGGCGAAGAAGGCCACGACGCCGACAACCGCGCCGACGCCGGCGACGCGATGCGCGTCCGCGCCGTGGGTTAGCCAGCGCGCGGCGATCGCCAATCCCACGCCGCTGCCGAGCGCCAGCATCGCGGTGAGCGCCGTCGTCGCGCTCACGGGCAGATGCAGCACGCGGCCGCCATAGGGTTCGAGCAAAATGTCCTGCATGCTGAAGCCGGCGGTGCCGAGCGCCGTCGCGAACAGGCGCCGGCGCGCACGGCCCGCCGTCGCGAAACGCTTCCACGCCTGCGAGAAATCTACGTCCTGCGCCGGCGGGAGCGCGCCGCGCGCTTCCTGCTTCCACAAGGCGATGCAATTCAGGATCATTGTCACGACGGCAGCGCCTTGTACGACCTGAATGAGGCGAATGGCGCTGAAGTTCGCGAGCAGCGCGCCGAAGGCGAGCGCGCTCACGCCCATGCCGACGAGCAGCATGGCGCAGAGCAGCGCGACGACCCGGGGACGCGTGTGCGCCGGCGCGAGATCAGTCGCGAGCGCGAGGCCGACCGTCTGCACCGTATGCAGCCCTGCGCCGACGAGAAGGAACGCCAGCGCCGCGGCCGCCTGTCCGATGACGATCGGACCCGTCGTGTCGCCCGAGAGGATGAGCAGCGAGAACGGCATGATCGCCAGACCGCCGAACTGCAGCATCGTGCCGAACCAGATGTAAGGCACGCGCCGCCAGCCGAGCACCGAGCGGTGAGTGTCCGAACGAAAGCCGATCAGCGCGCGCAGCGGCGCGAAGAGCAGCGGCAGCGACAGCATCAGCGCGACGAGCCAGGACGGCACGCCGAGTTCGACGATCATCACGCGGTTGAGCGTGCCGATGAGCAGCACCGCCGCCATGCCGACCGTCACTTGAAAGAGCGAGAGCCGCAGCAGGCGCGGCATCGGCAGTTCGGCGGAGCCGGCGTCCGCGAAAGGCAGAATGCTCGGACCGATGCGCATCAGGCTCTTCACGAGGGCGGCGCTGGCGCGGTTCATGAACGTCGCGCCTCCACAGCCTGCGAGATGTAGAAACCGCTGACGACCTTTTCGCTTTGAGCGACGCGCCAATCGTCGAGCGCTTTCTGCCGTCCCATGTGGCGTTCGAGCGCCGCGAGCGCGATCGGCGCGATCGCCGGCGAACGGTTGCCGCGCGGAAAAAACTGCCCGAGGGCATGCATTGCCGCGAGAGCCGGCGTGCGCGGAGCGATGGTGAAGATCAGCTTGCCGTCGACGCGCGGCGCCAGAGCGGCAAGCGTTCGCGCGATGTCCGCGCCCTCGTAATGGATCAGACTGTCCATCGCGACGACGTGATCGAAACGGCAAACGCGGGATCGAGCATGTCGCCGACGGCAAGGATCACGCGGCCGGCGCTGGTCGCGGGACGCGCGTTCCTGCGCGAGAGCATCAAGGTTGACGACAGATCGACGGCGACGACCTCAGCGCCGGCGCGCGCGCCTCCATCGCGAGCGCCCCAGTTCCACAGCCGGCGTCGAGCAGGCGCTGACCGCGAAGATCCTGCGGCAGCCAGGACAGAAGCTTATTTCGCATCGCGTCGCGGCCCGCGCGGACCGTCGCGCGAATGCGGTTGACCGGCGCATCCGAGGTCAGGCGTTTCCATGCCTCAACCGCAGTCCGGTCGAAATAGGCTTCGAGTTCGCCGCGTCTGGCGACATAGCTTGGCGTCGTCATCAGTCAAATCCCAGAAATTCGAAGAGATCGCGATCCTTCATGGGCGTGGCGTCGAGCGGCTCGTAGCCGTTCCACAGCTCGTCGGCGACGCGCAGATATTCGTTTTGCACCGCCTCAAGCTCGGGCGAGGGCTCCATCTCAAAGAGCGTGGATTTTTTGAGACGGCTGCGACGAATGACGTCGAGATCGGGAAAATGCGCAACGCGCCTGAGGCCAACCGCTTCATTGTAGCGGTCGATCTCATCCGTCTTGGCGCTGCGATTGGCAATGACGCCGCCGAGCCGAACCTCGTAGTTCTTCGACTTCGCGCGAATTGCGGCGACGATGCGATTCATCGCGAAGATCGAATCGAAATCGTTTGCGGTGACGATCAGCGCGCGGCCCGCATGCTGCAGCGGCGACGCGAAGCCGCCGCAGACGACGTCGCCGAGAACGTCGAAGATGACGACGTCCGTGTCTTCGAGGAGGTGATGTTCCTTTAGGAGCTTCACGGTCTGACCGACGACATAACCGCCGCAGCCCGTGCCGGCCGGCGGACCGCCGGCCTCGACGCACATCACGCCATTATAGCCCTCGACGACGAAGTCTTCGACGCGCAGCTCCTCTGAATGGAACTTCACGGATTCGAGCGCGTCGATGACTGTCGGGGCGAGACGCTTGGTTAGAGTGAAAGTCGAATCATGCTTGGGATCGCAGCCGATCTGCAGCACCCGCTTGCCGAGTTTCGAAAAGGCGACAGAAAGATTCGATGAGGTCGTGCTCTTACCGATGCCGCCCTTGCCATAGACCGCAAAGACTTTCGCCGTCCCGATGCTGATCGCGGGATCGAGTTCGACCTGAAAGGAGTCGGTTCCGACCGGCTTGCGGATTTGCACGTTCATGCCGCGATCTCCTCGACGACGCCCTCAAGCCGATCTTCGAGTTCTTCGCTCGCCTGCTGCAGCGCCGCGAGCGTCTCCGCGTTGGGCGTCCAATAGCGGCGTTCGTGCGCTTCGATGAGCCGGTTGGCGATCCGCGCTGAGGCCGTGGGATTGAGCTCCGCGAGGCGATGGCGCATCTCGGCGTCCAGCACATAGGTTTCGGTCAGCCGCTGATAGACCCACGGCTCGACCTGTCCCGTGGTCGCCGACCACCCCAGCGTATTCGTCACATGCGATTCGATGTGGCGCACGCCTTCGTAGCCGTGCCTCAACATGCTCTCATACCATTTCGGGTTCAGCGCGCGCGTTCTGGTCTCCAGCGACACCTGTTCGTTGAGCGTGCGCACAACGCCCTCGCCCCTGGTCTGATCGCTGATATAGACAGGCGTGGCGACGCCCTTGGCGCGCTTCACGGAACGACTGACGCCGCCGAGCGTGTCGAAGTAATGATCGATCGTGGTGACGCCGAGCTCAACAGAGTCGAGATTCTGGTATGCGAAGTCGACGCCGGAAAGAACGCTCTGCAGCACTTCGTTGCGTCGTGTCGGCCGGCCCGAGACGCCGTAGGCGAAGCCTTTGCGTCGCATATAGGTCTCGGCGAGTTGATCCTCGTCCTCCCAACATCCGCCATCAATCATCGTGTTGACGTTCGCGCCGTAAGCGCCGTCAGCGTTGCCAAAGACGCGCAGCGCGGCCGTCTCCATGTCGCCGCCGAATGCGGCGATGAACGCGAGCGCATGTTTGCGGACGAAATTTTGTTCCTCCGGCTCGTCCGCCGAAGCGGCAAGCAAGCAAGCCTGAGCGAGCAGCTTGACTTGAAGCGGCAAGAGATCGCGGAATATTCCTGAGAGCGAAATCATCACGTCGATGCGAGGCCGGCCAAGCTTTTCCAACGGAATAAGCGTTGCGCCGGCAAGACGCCCGTACCCATCGAACCGCGGTTCGGCCCCGATCAGCGCCAGCGCCTGCGCGATTGGTCCGCCTTCCGTCTTGAGATTATCCGTGCCCCAGAGCACCAGCGCGATGGTCTCGGGCAAGGGCGCGCCGTCGCCGATATGGCGTTCAATCAACCGCGCCGCCTGTCGCGCGCCGTCGCGTACGGCGAAGAGGCTGGGAATATGGAAGGGGTCGAAGCCATGTAGATTGCGGCCCGTCGGCAGCACGTCAACCGTGCGCAGCACGTCGCCGCCCGGCGCCGGCCGCACGAAACGCCCGTCGAGCGCGTGCATCAGCGCGTCGAGTTCATGATCTTTGGCGAGCGCAGCGTCCGCGCGTGCGAGCGTCCGCAGACTCTCGACCGTGTCGCCGCTAGCGGCGAGGCTTTCTGGCGAAGCGCCGCGCGTCAGGGCCTCAATCGTTTCACGCGTGATATTCGCACCATTCGCATCGGCCATCGCCAGAAGCATGTCGACGCGGGCGTCGAGCGTCATGGGTTCGCCGACAACATGCAGCCCATGCGGGATTAGCGTGTATTCAAGTTCGAGAACGGCTCTCGCGAGTTTCGCAATCTCATGTTCAGCTGCCTCGCGCCATGCCGGCTCGGCGGCGCAGAGGTCGAGTTCTGCGGCCTGGGCCTGAATGAATCCGGCGAGTTCGCCGCGCTCGCTCGTCTCTGTGGGAGCGAGCCCCCGCCAACGATCAAGCGACGACTTCAGGTCGTTCAGCCCGCGATAGAGGCCGGCGTTGGCGACCGGCGGGGTCAGATAGCTGATGAGCGTCGCGCTCGAACGGCGCTTGGCCAGCACGCCTTCTGAAGGATTGTTGGAAGCGTAAAGATAGAAGTTCGGCAGATCGCCGATGAGGCGGTCGGGCCAGCAGTCGGCCGACAGGCCCGTCTGCTTGCCGGGCATGAATTCAAGCGCGCCATGTGTCCCGAAATGCAGCACGGCGCTGGCGCCAAAATCCTCGCGCAGCCAGCGATAGAAGGCCGAAAAGGCGTGTGTCGGCGCGAAGCCCCTTTCGAAGAGGAGCCGCATCGGATCGCCCTCATAGCCGAAAGCCGGCTGAACGCCGACGAAGACGTTGCCAAAACGCGCGCCATAGATGTGGATCGAGGCGCCATCGCTTTGATGCCGGCCCGGCGCCGGACCCCACTGCGCCTCGATTTCGCCAAGCCAGCTCTCGCGGCGCACATGATCGTCGTCGGCCACTCGCGCATGAACATTCGCTTGGGCGCCATAGCGGGCAGCGTTGCCTTCGACGACGGTTTTGCGCAACGCCTCGACCGTCGCCGGCGGCTCTACCGCATAGCCGCCGCGTTTCATCTCCTGCAGCAGAAGATGAAGCGACTCGAAAACGGATAGAAAGGCGGCGCTTCCAACCGCGCCGGCGTTGGGCGGAAAATTGAAGAGAACGATCGCAACCCTGCGGGCTGCGCGCTCCGAACGGCGCAGAGCGACGAGCTTTTCGACTCGAGCCGCCAGCTTCTCCGCGCGCTCGATGCAGGCCTGCATATCCCGTGCGCTGTCGCTCGCCGGGAAAGCGCAGTTGCGTGCGCATGCCGCGCAAGACCCAGCGTCCTGGGGGCGTCCGCCGAAGACCATCGGGCCTGTCGCGCCATCGAGCTCAGGAATTGAAACCATGATGGTGGATTCGACGGGCAGCAGGCCCCGATCCGAGTCGCGCCACTCCGATAGAGTTTGAAACTCGACCGGATGCGCGGCGATATAGGGCACGTCGAGCCGGGCGAGAATTTCCTCAGCCGCCTTTGCGTCATTGTAGGCGGGTCCGCCGACAAGCGAAAAGCCGACAAGCGAGACGAGCGCGTCGATGGTGGGCTTGCCGTCTCGAACGAAGAATTTCTCGATCGCCGGACGCGCGTCGAGTCCGGTAGCGTAAGCGGGAATGACCTTGAGTCCGCGCGCCTCCATTGCCGCGATAACGCCGTCATAGTGGCGAGCGTTGTCGGCAAGCACATAGGATCGCAAAACGAGGAGACCAATCGTCGCCTTCCCGCCATCATTTGGCTCGGGCAATTGATCGAGCCTTTCGCTCACCCTGCCTCGGATCAACGGGTGATAAAGGCCGACCTCAGGGTATTCGACGGGCGCATGTGATGTCAGCGCGCCGCGCAACCCACTTCGTGGTCCATGCGCATAACGGTCGATGAGGAAGCGGACCATGTTGGCGATATTTTCGTCAGAGCCTGCCAGCCAATATTGCAGCGTGAGGAAATAGGCCCGCACATCCTGCGCCGCGCCTGGAATGAAACGCAGGATTTTCGGCAGACGCCGAAGCATTTTCATCTGGTTGGCGCCGGCCGCTTCGGAGTTCCCCTTCTTTCCGCGTAACCGCTTCAAGAGCGACAAGAAGCCGGAGGTCGGCGCGCTCATATCGAAGCGTCCCATGCGGGTCAGCTTCGCGACCTCGCCCGCCGACATGATGCTGATCATGGCGTCGCAGTCATTGCGACGCTTGCCCAGAGCGCTAAGGAGCGGCTTGAAATGCTCCTCGAGAAAGAGCATGGCGTTGATGACGATGTCGGCCTCGGCGATCGCCGCAAGACAGACATCGAGCGCCTTCGGACTTGCGGCGAATTCAGACGCCGCATGAACGCTGAGCGTCAATCCAGGAATGTCCCGCTGAAGCGTGCGACGCGCCCGATCGGTCGCTGTGGCCACATGCGTGTCCATCGTCACGATGACGACCTTCACGGGCGTCGCCTCAGCGTGCGAAATGCGCTTTTGCATCATAGAGCGTCTCGACGGTGATGGTCGAAAGGCCGCGCTCGGCGGCGAATTTCTCGGTGTTCCGGCGCGCCTTGCCGCGCACGAAGAAGGGGATTTTTCTGAGTTCCTTCTCGGCGTCTTCGGCCCAGGCAACGACGATGTCGCTGACGACGGCCGCTTCAAACGGTTGCCGAGGCGTCTGCTTCTGCCCGAGGTGCGATGGCGCGGCGGCGTCGTGGAATTCGGCGTCTTCCCGGAACATCGTCAAAAGATGTTCCTCGAGCCCCATCATCAGCGGATGAACCCAGGAGTCGAAGATCACATTCGCGCCTTCTACGCCCATTTGTGGCGAGTATCGGGCGGGAAAATCCTGGACATGCACGGGCGCCGATATCACGGCGCAGGGAACGCCGAAGCGCTTGGCGACATGACGCTCCATCTGCGTTCCGAGCACGAGTTCGGGCTGCAGCTCAGCGATCTTTGCTTCAACGTCGAGATAGTCGTCGGTGACAAGCGCCTCGACGCCATAGCGCGCGCCAGCCTCGCGAACATCGCGCGCAAATTCCCGCGTATAGGTGCCGAGGCCGACAACTGCAAAGCCGAGTTCATCCTGCGCGATGCGCGCGGCGGCGACGGCGTGGGTCGCATCGCCGAAGATGAAGACACGCTTTCCGGTGAGATAGGTCGAGTCGACGGAGCGCGAATACCAGGGCAGGCGCGAGTCGGCCGCCTCCAGCGCCGGCGCGGGATCGACTTCCGCGAGCCGCGCGACTTCCAAGACGAAGTCGCGCGTCGCGCCGACGCCGATGGGGACGACGCGCGTAAAAGGCTGGCCATGCGCGCGCTCCAGCCATTGCGCGGCGCTGAGCGCGACCTCCGGATAGAGCAGCACGTTGAAATCGGCGTCGCCGAGTCGTGTGAGATCCTGCGGACTTGCGCCAAGCGGCGCCACGACATTGACGTCGACGGCCAGCGCGGCGAGCAGTTTTTCGATCTCGCGCGCGTCGTCGCGGCAGCGGAAGCCGAGCGACGTCGGCCCAAGGATGTTGCAGCTCTTGCGTTGACGTAGCGGCCTTTCCCGCCGCGCGCCGGCGAGGCCGCGCACGAGGCGATAGAAAGTCTCTGAGGCGCCCCAGTTCTCCTTCTTTTGATATGCGGGCAATTCGAGCGGGATCACGGGACACGGCAGATCGAGCGCCTTGGCGAGGCCGCCGGGATCATCCTGCAACAGCTCCGCCGTACAGGACGCCCCGACGATCATCGCCTGCGGGGAGAATCGCTCATAGGCTTCGCGCGCCGCGGTCTTGAACAGTTCAGCCGTATCCGCGCCGAGATCGCGCGCCTGAAAAGTCGTATAGGTGACGGGGGGGCGCGTCGCGCGTCGCTCGATCATCGTGAAGAGAAGATCGGCGTAAGTGTCGCCCTGCGGCGCATGCAGCACGTAATGCAAGCCTTGCATCGAGGCGGCGACGCGCATGGCGCCGACATGCGGCGGTCCTTCGTAGGTCCAAAGCGTCAACTGCATGGCCTAGACCTCGAGCCGCGCGCGGCGCTTAAGCGGCCGCACAAAGAGTTCTGCGAGATCGCCAGCCTGCTCGTAGCCCTGGATGGGCGAGAACAGGAGTTCAATCGACCATTTTGTCGCGAAGCCTTCCGCCTCCAGAGGATTGGCGAGACCGAGTCCGCAAACGACCAGATCTGGGCGCGCCGCGCGACAGCGATCGAGCTGTTTCTCGACGTGCTGGCCCTCGATGATCGGCGCGTCTTTCGGCAGCAGGTCGAGTTCGGACGCCATGTGCCGGCGATGCAGATAGGGCGTGCCGATCTCGACGATCTGCATGTCCATCTCGCGCGCCAGGAAGCGGGCGAGCGGCGGCTCGAGCTGCGAGTCCGGAAAGAGGAAGACGCGTTTGCCGGCGAGGGCGCCGCGATAATGGGCGAGCGCCTGCCCTGCCCGCGCACGCGCCGGCGATGTGACGGAGTCGAAACGCGCTTCGGAAATCCCGAAGGCGTTCGCCGCCGCGCGCAGCCACAGCGTAACGCCTTCGGCGCCAAGCGGGTAAGGCGCGCTGATCCAGCGGGCGCCGCGCTCTTGCAGCGCATGCGCCGTATCGCCGAGAAAAGGCTGGGCGAGAAGAAACGACGTGTTGGGGCCGACAGGCGGCAGATCGGACGCGCGCCGCATGGGGAGGAAGCGAACGGGCGCGACGCCCAACGCGTCGAAGAGGCTGGCGAACTGGTCTTCAACAACGTCGGCGAGCGCGCCGACGACCAGCAGCGAATGCATAGCGCCTTCCGCTTCAGGCGGCAGCGTGGGAACGAGCGCGGAAAGACAGGCGTCTTCGCCCTGCGTGAATGTCGTTTCGATGCCGCTGCCCGAGTAGCTCAGGATGCGCACATTCGGCGCATGCTTTCGCGACTGCCGCGCGGCGGCGCGCGACAGGTCGATCTTGATCACTTCCGACGGGCAGGAGCCGACCAGAAACAGGAGTTTAATGTCGGGGCGTCGCGCCAGCAGCCGATCGACGACAGCATCGAGCTCATCGTCAATGTCGGCGACGCCGGCGAGATCGCGATCCTCGAGTATGGCGGTGGCGAAGCGAGGCTCGGCAAAGATCATCACGCCCGCCGCCGATTGGATGAGATGCGCACAGGTGCGCGACCCAACGACGAGGAAGAACGCGTCTTGAATCTTGCGGTGCAGCCAGACGATGCCGGTCAACCCGCAGAACACCTCACGCTGGCCACGCTCCTGCACGATCGCCGCGGCGTCGCACGCGCCCGTCGAGAGTTTCGAGAGCGGCGCGAGCGCATTCATAGCGCGCATTCCATTTGGGATTTTTCGCGCGCGGGCTCCTGCAGGCGCGCGGCGCGCAACTTGAGCAGAAACTGCGCGGCGTTGACCACATAGGCGGCGTAGGCGGCGAGCGCGAGGAACATGAGGCCGCGCGCGTCGAGCCAACCGAAGGCGAGCGCGGCGAGATAGGCCGTGTGCAGCGCCAGCACCAGCATGCTGAACACGTCTTCCCAGAAGAAGGCCGGCGCGAAGAGGTAGCGGCCGAAGACTTCTTTCTCCCAGATGGAGCCGGTGATCATGATGGCGTAGAGCGCCAGCGTCTTGACGACGACCGACGCCGTCGCGACGGCTTGGCCTTCTCCCGTTGCGAGATAGCGGAGCACGAGAATCAGACTGACGAGAAAGATGAAGAACTGCGTTGGCGCGAGCACGCCCTGGACCAAGGTCCAGACCGACGCGTCGCGCCGGCGGCGCTCGTCGGCCGTATACAGCGGTCTGGCATTTCGAGGCCGGTAGTCGCTCATGCCGCTTCCTCGCCGCGCCCTGTTGTTGAAAGTGATTTTCGCCATCGCACGCGGCCCGCCTCACTCTGCGGCAAAGAGTAGAGCCGTTTCCCAGAAAGTGTCAACTAAAATTGACGTTATGTTTACATGACAAAATTTCCGCTGTGGTTTATGTTCCGTCCTGGAGGGCGCCGCGAAGCGCCAAAATTGGACAGGGCGCAAATTTTTTCATTGGACCGAGACTTCTCTGCAACGGCTCGCGCGGACCAGAAAACTCTCGAGGCGGAAGGTTCCTGAATGAGGGCGCAGTGTTCGGCGAGTCGCTGATCCGAAAAGCGCTTTGACGACGACGGCGATGCCCGTCTTGCTAAGCTTTGGGCAAGTTTGTAAGCATCTACGCACACGACGATCTGTCGGAGTAACTGGTCGCAATCGAAAGAAACGCTGTTGAGCGACGCCCCCTCCTCCGCCAAGACGATGGGCTTTCTGAGCGCCGACGCGCGACTCGGCGCGCTCGAGGCGGAGGCGGTCGCGGGCCTGATCGCCGCCGCCGCTGATCTGACGCTCGTCATTGACGCCAAGGGCGTCATTGTCGACGCCGCGGCGAGCGCCGAGTGCAACGCGCCGGCGCACGAATGGATCGGCCGTCCCTGGATCGACACCGTTACCGTCGAGAGCCGGCCGAAGATTGAAGCGCTGTTGCGTGACGCCCAAAAGGGAGCGACGCGATGGCGGCAAGTCAATCATCCAGCTCCGACCGGCCCGGACCTGCCGGTCCGCTACAGCGCCGTGCAGGCGGGGGAAGGCGGCGCCATCGTCGCCTTCGGCCGCGATCTTCGACCGCTCGCCGCGCTGCAGCAGCGCGTCGCCGAGGCGCAACAGGAGATGGAGCGCGAATATAATCGCATCCGCAACGCCGAGAAGCGCTACCGGCTGCTGTTTCAGCTCTCTTCGGAGGCGATCCTCATCCTCGACGGCGCCGCTCAGCGCGTCACGGAAGCCAATCCGGCCGCCGTCGCGCTGATCGGCAAAGCCGCAAAGAAAATCGTTGGCGCCAATTTCGGCGATCTCTTCGACGAGGCGAGCCTGCGCGCCGCGCAGTCTTTCGTCACCGCGCTGCTCGTTGCGCCGCGCGTCGACAACGTCCATGCCCAGTTGGCCGAAACCAAGGAATCTCTCTTACTTTCCGGCGCGCTGTTTCGACAGGACGGGGCCGCCAACATCATCGTCATGTTGTCGCGCATGGGCGGCGCTTCGGCGCTCTCCGGCGAAAATTCCGGCATGCTCAGCGCGCTCGAACGCCTGCCGGACGCCTTCGCGCTGACCGACGCCAATCGCCGCGTTCTCGCGGCCAATGCGGCTTTCGTCGAAATGGCGCAGGCCGGCTCGGCGGAGCAGTTGCGCGGCGAACCGATCGATCGCTGGATCGGCCGACCGGGAGTCGACGCCGATGTCCTCTTCTCTAATCTCAATACTCATGGCGTGGTGCGTCATTTCTCAACGATCTTCCGCGGCCAATATGGTTCCTCGGAAGAGGTCGAGCTCTCCGCCGTCGACGTCTCCGATGGGGCGCGTCATTATCTCGGCTTCTCCATTCGAAACGCCGGCTGGCGCGCCGGTCGTGAGCGGCTGGGCGGACATGAGCTGCCGCGCACGGCCGAGCAGTTCGCCGATCTTGTCGGCCGCGTGCCGCTGAAAAATCTTGTTCGCGAAACCACCGATCTCATCGAGCGGCTGTGTATCGAGGCCGCGCTCGAGCTGACGCATGACAATCGCGCCTCGGCGGCGGAAATGCTCGGCCTGAGTCGGCAGAGCTTTTACACCAAGCTGCGCCGCTATGGTCTGGGCGACCTCAACGACGACGACGAAGGCGCCCTCGATGGCGAGTGAACGTCAAACTTGTCGCACCCATGTGTAAATCATAATTGACAGATTTTGGCGTCAAGCGTAGCGTTCGGCCATGCGGACGCCAAAACCTGCAGCGGTTCTCGAACTTCTCAAGCCCATCACTTGGTTCGCGCCGATGTGGGCTTTCGCCTGCGGCATCGTTTCATCGGGCGTCTCGCCGCTCTCCCGCTGGTCCTTTGCGCTTGCCGGCGTGATCCTCGCCGGGCCGCTCGTCTGTGCGACGAGCCAGGCGGTCAATGATTGGTACGATCGCCACGTCGACGCGATCAACGAACCGAACCGGCCCATCCCCTCGGGACGCATTCCAGGCCGCTGGGGGTTCTACATCGCCTGTCTCTGGACCTTGCTGTCGCTTGTTGTAGCGGCGGGGCTCGGCCTCTGGGCGTTCGCCGCCGCGGTGCTCGGCCTTCTTCTCGCCTGGGTCTACAGCGCGCCGCCCTTGCGGCTGAAGCAGAATGGCTGGTGGGGCAATTCCGCCGTCGCGCTCTGTTACGAGGGCCTGCCCTGGTTCACCGGGGCGGCCGTGATGGCCGCCTCGCTTCCGGATTGGCGCATCATCGCGCTCGCGCTGCTTTACAGCCTCGGCGCGCACGGCATCATGACCTTGAACGACTTCAAGTCGGTCGAAGGCGACCGGCGCATGGGCGTTATGTCGCTGCCGGTGCAACTCGGCGTCGATGAGGCGGCGCGCCTCGCCTGTTACGTCATGGCGGCGCCACAGTTCGTCGTCGTCGGATTGCTCGCCTATTGGGGACATCCCTATTACGCGTCGATCGTCGCGGCGCTGCTCGCCGGACAATTCACGCTGATGCGGCGCCTGCTCGCCAATCCGCGCGAACAGGCGCCGTTCTACAACGCCACGGGCACAACTCTTTACGTGCTCGGCATGCTCGTCAGCGCTTTCGCCATGCGCGGATAGGAACTTCGATGCGCGCGCCGCCGCTCGCTTGGTCCGGCATTGTCCGGCTTGGACTTGTTCAAACCGCACTGGGCGCAGTCGTCGTCCTGATGACATCCACGATCAATCGGGTGATGCAAATTGAACTCGCCTTGCCGGCGATCGTGCCCGGCATGCTCGTCGCCTCGCATTACGCCATCCAAATTTTGCGCCCCGCCTGGGGTTATGGCGCCGACGTCGGCGGACGCCGAACGCCATGGATTCTCGGCGGGCTGGCGACACTGGCGCTCGGCGGAACCGGCGCGGCGCTCGCCACGGCGCTCGCCGCGACAAATCTTTCTGCCGGACTCGCGCTCGCCGCCCTCGCGTTCCTTCTCGTCGGCATGGGCGCCGGCGCCGCCGGAACGTCCGTGCTCGCCATGCTGGCGACCCGCGTCGCGCCGGAACGACGCGCCGCGGCCGCCACCACCGTCTGGGTGATGATGATTCTCGGCTTCGCGGTGAGCGCGCCGATCGCCGGCCATTTCCTCGATCCATTTTCGATGCAGCGCCTTGTTCTCGTCACCGCCTGCGTGTGCGGCGCCGCCTGGCTGATCGCGAGCGTCGCCATCATTGGCCTTGAGACCGATGCGCCGTCTTTGTTCGCCTCAACGAAGAGGCCGCCCTTCCGGCAAGCTTTTGTGCAGGTCTGGAGCGAGCCGGCGGCGCGTCAATTCACCATCTTCATCTTCGTTTCGATGCTCGCCTACAGCATGCAGGAATTGCTCGTCGAACCTTTCGCCGGCGTCGTTTTCGGCATGACTCCGGGATCGACGACGAAGCTCGCAGGCCTTCAGCACGGCGGCGTGCTGCTCGGAATGATCGGCGTGGCGTTTGCCGCGACAGGAATCGGCGGACCGCGTCTCGGCTCGCTGCGGCTATGGACCGTTGGCGGCTGTCTCGCGTCAGGCATTGCGCTCATCGCCGTCGCCGCAAGCGGATTCGCGGGACTTTCCTTCGCGCTGCGCATGTCCGTCTTTGTGCTGGGACTGGCGAACGGCGCCTTCGCGGTCGCCGCCATCGGTTCAATGATGGGACTCGCGGGTGAAGGCGCCCATCAGCGCGCAGGCACGCGCATGGGGCTGTGGGGCGCCGCGCAAGCCGTGGCCTTTGGTCTTGGCGGCTTCGTCGCAACCGTCCTCGTCGACCTGGCGAAGTTCGTCGTCCCGACGCCGCTCGCCGCTTATTCACTCGTCTTTATTGGAGAGGCGCTGCTTTTCGTCGTTTCCGCCGCGCTCGCGAACCGAATCGCGGCGCCAACGTCGACGCGCGCAAGCGCGCTATTGCCGCCGAATGTCGCGGCGCAGTCCTGAGGAGGCGCTGATGAATGAGGACGGGGTCTTTGACGTCGCCGTCGTCGGCGGCGGGCCCGCCGGCGCGACCGCGGCGCATGATCTTGCGCGGCGCGGCCGCAAAGTCGCGCTCATTGATAAGGCCGGCCGCATTAAGCCATGCGGCGGCGCGATTCCGCCGCGTCTCATCCGCGACTTCGCGATACCCGATCATCTGCTGAAGGCGCGCGTCACCTCGGCGCGGATGATTTCGCCGAAGGGCGTTGCTGTCGACATGCCGATCAAAGGCGGCTTCGTCGGCATGGTCGATCGCTGCGAATTCGACGAATGGCTGCGTTCTCGCGCCGCCGCTTGCGGCGCGACGCGCGTGACGGGCGCTTATGAGAGAATTACGCGCGATGACGACGGCCTCATCCGGCTGCATTATCGCGCCAGGGGCGGAACCGGGCTGAGAACTCTGCGGGCGCGTTTTGTCATCGGCGCCGACGGCGCGCTCTCGCAGGTCGGGCGCCAGGAAGTGCCCGGCGCCGGAGAGACGCGCTTCGTCTTCGCCTATCACGAGGTCATAGCGACGCCGCCCGCGGAAAACAGTGATCCCGACCGCTGCGAGATCCATTACCGCGGCGCGCTTTCGCCGGATTTCTACGCCTGGATTTTCCCGCATGGCGACACGATGAGCGTTGGCACGGGAAGCGCGAACAAAGGCTTCTCCCTGAAAAACTCCGTGCGGGACCTGCGCGACGACACGGGACTTGCGGGCGCTTCCACTGTTCGACGCGAAGGCGCGCCCATTCCCCTGAAGCCGCTCAAACGCTGGGACAATGGCCGCGATGTCATTCTTGCGGGCGATGCGGCCGGCGTCGTCGCGCCGGCCTCGGGCGAAGGCATCTACTACGCCATGCTCGGCGGACGACTATCCGCCGACTCGGTCGAGGAATGCCTGCGCACGGGCGACGTCCGAGCGCTGTCGATGGCGCGCAAACGCTTCATGAAGCGCCACGGCCGGGTCTTTTTCATTCTGGGGATCATGCAATATTTCTGGTATCGCAACGACCGGCTGCGCGAAGCCTTCGTCAGCATCTGCAAGGATCCGGACGTTCAGCGCCTCACTTGGGAGGCGTATATGAACAAGGAGCTCGTGCGGGCCGATCCGATGGCGCATGTGCGCATCTTCTTCAAGGACCTCGCCCATCTGTTGAGGCTTGCCTCGCCATGATGGACTCGCTCGCGGCCGATCGCTGGACTCTTGTCGCCGTCGCAACGGCGATCGTCGCGCTCGTGGCGCTGCTCGGCGGTCTCGCGACGGAAGTCGGCGAATGGTACGAGAGCTTGAACTTCCCGAGGTGGCGACCGCCGAACTGGCTGTTCGGTCCCGCCTGGACGCTCATCTTCCTGCTGACCGCGACGAGCGGCGTTCTGGCCTGGGAGCAGGCGCCAGATGATGGCGCACGGGTCCGGCTTCTGGCGCTCTTTGCGGTCAACGCCGTGCTCAACGTCGCCTGGAGCCCGCTCTTCTTCAAGCTGCGGCGGCCCGACTGGGCGCTCGTCGAACTCGTCTTTCTGTGGGCGTCAATTGTTTCGCTCGTCGTCGCCGTGGGCGCGATCTCGACGTCGGCCGCGGCGCTCCTCCTACCCTATCTCGCCTGGGTCAGCTTCGCCGGATTTCTCAATTGGCGCATGGTGGAACTGAACAAACCCTTTGCGACCTATTGGCCAAACGTCAAACGCGGGGCTGAACGCGTATGAGCGCCTTTATCGATCCTCGACTCGTCGACTGGATTTTGCTGCTCGTCGCCTTTGAGGCTGTTGGCGCGCTCCTCCTTCGCCGGCTGTGGCGGCGCGGGCCGCCGCTGGCCGGCTTTCTCTGTAACCTGCTCGCCGGCGCGGCGCTGCTGATTGCGCTGCGCGCCGCTCTGGCCGGCGACCCCTCGTGGACGATCGCCGCGAGTCTCGCCGTGGCCTTTGTCGCGCATCTCGCCGATCTCGCGCTGCGGTGGGAAACGCCGTGCGGCGGCCGTCAGTCGACGATCGGAAAGGTGACGGCGAGCGCCCAGGCGAGGCCGAAGGCTGCGCCGAGCGCCGAGACGCGCGGATCGCGCGTGCGCGCATAGACCCATCCGCCGGCGAGACCATAAACCGTCAAGAGGATGACGATCACGATCGAGATGATCACAAGAAAGAACAGCCGCCTCGGGTTGAGCGCGACGGCGACGGCCAGCGAGGCGATGAAGCAGAATTTGCTGAACGCATAGCCTCCAGGCGCGGCGCCGGGTCCCCGCGTCAGCCACTCGTCCGCCAGAAAATAGAGCGCGCAGCCGATGAACATCGCCGGGATCAGCGGGGCGCGAACGCCGGTCGGAACAAAGGACACGACATAGGCGTCGAGGGGCAGGCCGAGGACGAGCGTGTAATATGCGGCGAGCGCGGCCGCCGCGATCAGCAAAGGTTTCCAGCGCGGCGGCGGAAAAACGGCGCGCCAGCCTTGCGCCAGCCAGAGACCCGCGAAGAGAATCGCGCCATAAAGCGCGAGATGGACGACGAGGTAGTCGCCGAGCAGGACGGGGAGGAAAGCCGTCGGCGCCTTCCAAAGAATAAGCGGCGTGAGCAAGGCGGGCGCAACCGCGATCGGCGCGAGGCGCCGCCACGGCAGACCGGCGCCAAGCGGCGCGGACGAGACCTGCGGCAACAATTGCGCGAACGGCCGCATCAAGGCGATGAGACCAGCAAAGAGGAGCGCGAGCCAGGGTCCGCGCGCGTCGATATAGCCGGCTTCATCTTGGCGGAAAACCGCGTTCATCCAGTCGAGCGTTTCCTTCATCGCATCGCGACTGTAGAGAATCCCGATATGTTCGACGCCGCGGGCGATCGCAAGCCGGCGTCCGGTTCCGCCAGCCACGTCGCCATAGGTGACGCCCGCCTGCGCCGACACGCCGACCGACTCCGAAACGACGCGCGCGCCGGCGTCGATCAACCGTCGCGATTCCCATGCGCCGTCAATGATGATGAGGTTTTTCGGGCTGTCGCGCGTGACGCCCTCGCCGAAGAAGGAGAGCGCGGCGACGGCGGCGATTTGCGGATCGCCGATCGCGTAGCTCACCACAAGATCACTCGCCATCGAATGGCCGACGAGCGCCACGCGTCCATCCCACCAGGGCAGAGAACGTGCAAAGCGCACGACTTCGCCGATGTCCTTTAGCAACGCCGCCGTACTCGTTTCCAGCTTGGCGAGCCCGCCGGGCATCGGCGTTGGATTACGGCCATGACCGGAAAAATCGAAGGTGATGGCGACATAGCCATTGCGGGCGAGCGTTGTCGCGATGGGCGCCATCAATTGCTGAGAGCCGGAAAAGCCATGGGCGATGACAATGACCGGCGCATGCGACCGATCGGTCTGACGCATGATCGTGACGGGCGTGGCGCCGACATGAAGTCGTTCGATCGCCAATCCGGCGCCAGACTCCGACAGACCGCGAAGCGAAAGCGCAACAGCGCCGAAGGCAATGAGCGCAAAAAAATTTGAGCGGATATTTTTCACCGCCGCCGCCTTTGCCGACGCCGCAGCAAACGGATTCTAAAGCTCATTGTCGGGTTCTCGCATGTGTCCGCACTGCATGACACAAAGCAGCTTACCGCACAGCTGCCGTCAATTAAGCTTTACTATCACCCCATTGTGAGTTTCAATGACTACCGGGCAAGCCAAGGCCTGCTCCAAGCCCCAAAGGCAAAGTCAAGAAACGTAAAAATCGTTCATTCTCATGAGACTATGACGCGGGATCGCTCGCCCGCAACCGGATGGCTGTCAAGATGCGGCTCTTGGATCGCCCATTCGGAAAAGCACAAAAGCGATGGGCGACGAATTTGGGAGCTGGCGCCGGCGATACATCGCCATGAACGGCTTGGAGGCCAGACGATGACGGACCTAGGCGAATTCGACCCTGCTGCCTCCCGACGCGCGATCCCTCCTTGTCACGACCTTCAAGAATGGGCGGAGCCCGACGTCTTTCTTCGACCCGATCTCGATGACAGGCAGGCGCGACTCGCCTGCGTCATCCTCGACGACATCGTTCCGCGTCTCCAGCTCATGCATCACGCGCTTTCGGCGCATGATGCGGAAAACGCCTTCGAACGAGACGAGATCGAAACCTTCGGCGCGCTTCTGACCGGCGACGATGGCGAAGGGGCATCGAACTTTTTCGACAGGATGCGCGACAAGGGGCACTCGCTCGAGACGCTGTTTATCGGCCTTCTCGCCGAAGCCGCGCGACATCTGGGGACGCTTTGGGAAGAAGATCGCTGCGATTTCGTCGACGTCACGCTGGGCGTCGCGCGGCTGCAGAAGCTCATGTGCCGCTTCGGCGGCGTCGACGAGCCGCCGGCGCGCGATCCCCGCCAGCGCGCCCTGCTCGCAACGCTGCCCGGCGAGAAACACGTCTTTGGGGTAGACATGGTCGCGGCGTTCATGCGCAACGCCGCTTGGGACGTTCGCCTGGAAAGGGACCTCGAAGCCGACAACGTCGCCAGCGTCTCCGCCGACGAATGGTTCGGCGTCTTCGGAATCACGCTGAGCGCCGAGTCCGATTTGGAGAGGCTCGCCCGGACGATTCAGGCGGTGCGGGAATCTTCAGCGAACGCAGAACTCGGCGTTATGGTCGGCGGGCCCCTCTTCAAGCGAAACCCCAATCTCGTCGCCCAGATCGGGGCGGACGCCACGGCGCCCGATGCGGCGACCGCGACCATTCTCGCCAAAAAGCTAGTCCTGCGTCAGTTTTGCGCGCCGGGACGCGCCACTACTGCGGAACGCCGCCTCTAGTCTCGCGTTTC
>JAXMCY010000016.1:0-61016 GCA_046349135.1 Methylocystis sp.
CATTGATCGCTTTGACCTTCGGCGCGTAGGTCTTGAGCCGGCGATCATTGGCGGAGCCGAAAATCTTTTTGGCGAGTGCGCCGATCATTCTTGCGAACCTTTCTCCCGCGCAGCGTCTGCCGCCTTCTCGGCGCGCCGGGGGACGGCGGCCGGCGGAACGTCGCATAATGCATGAATAACATCCGCCTGCGACAGCGCGCCAACGGCGGGGCGCCGAGACCGACGCGGCGTTTCCGCGCGAGAGATAAGAGCCGCCGGAAACCTTGTCAATGAAAGGGCGTTTGGCCCGCTATGGCGCCTCGTTGATCGGCCGCAGCGGCAACGGCATCGCCCCGGCGTCGATGAGCCGCGAAAACAGCTTTATGCCCACCGGCTCATTGCCGTTGGGGTGCACGAGCACGATCGAGCCGGGGCGCGGCCTTAAGCCCAGCGCCAGCCAGCCGTCGGCGCCCAGCGCGATCAGATGGCGGCTGCGGACATGTTCCAGCAGCGCCGCGTCGGCGACGAGGCCCGGAAAGCGAAAAAACGTGGATGGAGTTTCGCCTTCGGCGATGATGAGCTTCTCAGTTTCGAAAATTTCCCGATCGACGTCGACGCCCGGCCGCAGGAAATAATTCCGCCTGTCTGCGAGGTGGGGGACATAGGGATGAGTATAGGAATGATTGGCCCAGGTGATGGCGAGCGCGCCGATCCGCTCCTTTTCGCGCAACCAGGCGATGTCGGCGCTGTGGCGCGCGATCCAGCCGCCGGAGACGGCAAGCGCCACGGGCGCGCCCGGACCCTGCGCGGCAAGCTTTTCGAAGAAGCTGCGGTCGAGCGGCTTGCGGCTCGGGCAGAGGTCGCCGGTGACGAACGCGCCGTCGCCGGCGCCGTGAATGAGCCCCGCATTGACCAGCGCCGGCGGCCGCGTCGCGTCCTGCGGCGGATGAAGCGCCTTGAGATAGCGCGTTTCGGCCTGCGCGGCGTCGCTCGTCTCTTCGCAGCGCCAGCATGACGCGCGCTCCAGCGACGTCTGCAACGATTGCGGATCGACCGTGAGGATCAGCGGCGTCCCGTCGACGCTCATGCGCCGAATCGCGAGCCGCGTTTCGCCGCCGTTGGCGCAGAGGTCGAAAATCGGCGCATAGTCGCGCACGCGCGCGCCGGTCGGCGCGGTCCCCGGCGCGATGTCGACGGGCGCGCAGGAGCCGTCTTCGCCTCGGGCCGTTGCAGCGCAGGCGACGCATGTCCAAAATAGCAGGACGAGGACTCGTCTCACGACGCGATCATGATCAAAAACCAAGAAGTTGAGAAGAGCGTCCTTTCGATCGAACCGACCGAGTCGGCCGAGCTTGCGGCGAGGCTCGGCGAAGAGATAGCGGTTGAGTTCGGTCCGCGCGGAGAAACGCCCCTATGCATCGTCGCGCGCAATCCGCAGGGAACTCTCCTCGCCGGGCTGAACGGCGTATCGCACTGGCGCTGGCTTTACGTTCGGCATCTTTGGGTCGAGCGGTCGCAGCGCGACCGCGGCTGGGGGCGCCGGCTGATCGCTGAAGCCGAGCGGATCGCCGGGGAACGAGGCTGCGTCGGACTCTATGTCGACACATTCGATCCCGGAGCCGCCGCTTTCTATGAAGCTCTCGGCTTTACCCGTATCGGCGAGATCGCCGGATTTCCTCCCGGACATGCGCGGTTTTTTTTGAGCAAGCTGTTGGCGGACGCGCCCCCTCCCTGTCCCTCCCCCGCTTCGCGGGAGAGGGGACGCTAACGAGCGGGTTTTGCGCCATTGCGACAAGAGGGCCGAATCTAGCTCCCTCTCCCGTGAAGCGGGGGAGGGTTGGGGAGGGGGACATGATGCAAACGATGTCGGCGATGGTCCTGCCGGCGCCCCATGCGTCGCTTGTCATGGAGGAGCGGCGGGCGCCGTCGCCCGGACCCGGCGACGTGCGGGTCAGGATTGAGGCTTGCGGCGTTTGCCGCACCGATCTCCATGTCGTCGACGGCGAACTCACGCACCCGAAGCTGCCCATCGTTCCGGGCCATGAAATCGTCGGCCGCGTCGAGGCGATCGGTTCCGACGTGACCGGCGTCGAGCTTGGACAGCGGGTCGGCGTGCCCTGGCTCGGCCACACCTGCGGGCATTGCGCCTATTGCATGAGTGCGCGGGAAAACTTGTGCGACGATCCGCTCTTCACCGGCTACACGCGCGATGGCGGCTATGCGACGCACGCCGTCGCCGACGCTTCCTACTGCTTCCCGCTGCCGGAGACAGGCGATCCGGCGACGCTCGCGCCTCTGCTTTGCGCCGGCCTGATCGGTTGGCGGACGTTGAAGATGGCGGGCCCTGCCGAAACGATTGGCGTCTACGGCTTCGGCGCCGCCGCGCATATCATCGCTCAGGTCGCGATCGCGCAGGGCAGGCGCGTTCACGCCTTCGTGCGGCCCGGCGATCGTGCCGCCGCGGATTTTGCGCGTTCGCTCGGCGCGGCGTCGGCGCAAGATTCCGACGCGCCGTCGCCGGAGCCGCTTGACGCCGCGCTGATCTTCGCGCCCGTCGGCGCGCTCGTTCCGCGCGCGCTCGCCGCGACAAAGAAGGGCGGCGCCGTCGTCTGCGGCGGCATTCACATGAGCGACATTCCGAGCTTTCCCTATGCGCTGCTCTGGGAGGAACGGCGGCTGCTTTCGGTGGCGAATCTCACGCGCGACGATGCGCGGGAGTTCCTCGCGCTGGCGCCGACGCTGCCGCTGAAGATGCATATAACGCGCTATCCGCTGGCGCAGGCCAATGAGGCGCTCGCCGATCTGCGCGAAGGTCGGCTGCAGGGCGCGGCGGTGCTGATTCCGTAGCTGAAGGGGCGGCGTCATTGCCGAGACGCGCATTAGCGCAGAAGCAATCCACGTGCCCGCGCGATTCTGGGTTGCTTCGCCTCCGGCTTGCGATATCGGCTCACACTGGCGTGTCGCTCTGGAAGTCGAATGCCGCCTTGATCTCGGCGGCGATGTTTGTCGTATCTTTGGAGGCGTCGACCTTGAGCCATTCGATCGCGCCGGTCGCTTTTTTCATTTGCGCCGTCAGCACCTCGCACGTGGCGTCGGAGACGTCATTGATCCGCGCCTCGACACGCGCCGCTCGCCGCGTCAGATCAAGATCGAGCCAGACGCCGAAGAATGGCGCACGCGCACGTCCAGCCGCAGCTTTGATCGCCGCGCGATCTTCAGGACGATCAAAGACGGCGTCGACGATGACCGGCCAGCCGAGTTCGGCCGTTCGCGCGGCAGCCTCGAACATCTCGTCGTAGACCTTAGCCGAAACGGCGCTCGCATACGCATCCCGCGGAAGACGCGCGGTCGGCGGCAGGCCAAAAAGCCGCTTGCGGATGCGGTCGCTGTTGATGATTCGCGCGCCGGGCGGACATCCGATCGATGGCGCGAGCGCCGCGGCGACGCTCGATTTGCCCGACCCGCTGAGGCCTCCGATCGCGATGACGGCGCCTTTGGACGGCGCGAGCAGCGTCGCTGCGAGATCGAAGTAAAGGCGACCGCGTTCGGCGTTTTGCTGCGAGGCTTCGACATGCGCGCGTATCGCCGCGCGCAGCGACATAAAAAAGGGGAGGAGCGGCAGGCCGTCGGTTTCGTCGCGCGCGTCGAGATAGCGGTTGAGAGCGAGATTGGCGAAGGCCGGCGCTCGCGCCCGCCAAAGATCCATCAACAGGAAACCGATATCATACAGCACGTCGATGGTCGCCAGTTCGTCGTCGAATTCGAGACAGTCGAAGAGCGTCGGCGCGCCTTCGAACAGGCAAATGTTGCGCAGGGTCAGATCGCCGTGACAGCGGCGCACCTTGCCCTCCGCCTTGCGCCGGTCGAGCAGCGCAGCTTGCGCATCCAGCGCGCCGCGATGCCGCGCGAGGAGGGCCTCGATCTCGTCCACGCCGGCGGGCGCCGCGTTGCGCAGGCTCAAGGCCGCGTCGCCTAGCGTTCGGCGCATCGCCGCGGCGCCGCCACGTTCGTGGTCGGGCGGCGCCGCGTCATGAGTGTTGGCGATTCGACGCGCCAGCGTCTCGACCATCTCACGCGTCAGACGCCCGTTGTTGGCGATCTCATCAAACAGGTCTTCGTCGGCGAAGCGACGCATGACGACCACGGCGTCGATCATCTCGCCGGCGCCGTCGAGCGCCAGGCGCCCATCCCGTTCGCGGGTCACGCGACGCGCGCCAAGATAAAGCTCAGGCGCGAAGCGTATGTTGAGCGCCGCTTCGCGTTCGCACATCTCCAGCCGGACGGCCGGCGTCGAGAAGTCGAGATAGGAGAAACGTACCGCTTTCTTCAACTTATAGGCGTGCGTCTTGCTGAGCGCGACGACGGAAATGTGAGTCGTGACGATCCGCTCCGCGCCGCCGTCGAGCGACGCAAGAAAGCGCACGACCTCATCCTGCGCGCCAAAATCCATAGAGCGCCTCGACGAGCGTCGCTTATAGCCTGCTTACGAGCGCCTTCCCAAGGGCGAGGCTCACGGGCGACCGACTATTCCATACCCAGCGCGGAGAGATAGAGGTCGAGGATTTCCTCCTCCTCCTGGCGCTTGTGCTTATCCTGCCGGCGCAGCGATATGATCTTGCGCATCACCTTGGGGTCGAATCCCGTACCTTTCGCTTCCGCGTAGACATCCTTGATGTCGTCGCCGATCGCGCGCTTCTCCTCTTCGAGCTTTTCGATACGCTCGATAAAGGCGCGCAAATGTCCGCCGTCGACGGCGTTGCTGGCCATGTGCATTTCCCGAGGCTGCTCCGGGCGGGCGAGGACGCGCGCCGGCTGGCCGGAGCCTTGCGACAAACCGGCCGCGCTCGTCAAGGCGGAGCAGGGACTAATCCCCGAATTCCGCAAGCTGTGCGGCGCACTTGAAACCTCGTCCACGGTCGCCGATCTTTGGCGGGCCAACTGAAAGGCGGCGAGTCGATGACCGAGCGCGAACCTTTTTCCAGCGGAGAGCCGCCGATGCGCCGGGTCGGCGCGCGCGCCGCGCCCTATATTCCGCCGCAAGCGCTGGAGGGCGTGCGCACCCGCCGGATGATGGCGGTCATGTTGGATTTGATTCTCGTCTCCGGCATGTCAGCGGCACTTTTCGTCGCGCTCTTGATCTTGAGCGCCGGATTGTCGGCCTTCATTCTGCCGCCGCTGTTTCCGATCGTCGCCTTTTTTTACAACGGTCTGACGGTTTCTGGACCGAGAATGGCGACGCCCGGAATGGCCTTCATGGACCTGGAGATGCGCACCATGGACGGCGATCCCGTGCCGTTTCTGCAGGCGGCTGTCCATGCCGTGCTGTTTTATGTCACCTGGCTTTTCCCGCCGCTGTTGCTCGTGTCGCTGTTCACCGGCGACAAGCGCTGCCTGCACGACATCCTCGCCGACGTGATCATTTTGCGGCGCTCGTCTTAAAATTTGCGCCTTCGACTCCGCAAATCTGGCCTTGGCGCACGCCGCGCGGGCGCTCTAGATTAATTTCGTATCCGGGACCACAGAGCGTGACCAAAGAGCCGCGCGACGCGCCGCAATTCTATCTGACCTCTCCCGCGCCGTGCCCCTATTTGCCGGGCCGCGAGGAGCGGAAGGTTTTTACCCATCTGATCGGACTTCGGGCGCCGGCGCTCAATGACACATTGACCCAATCGGGCTTTCGTCGTTCGCAGACCATCGCCTATCGCCCGGCGTGCGAGCAGTGCCGAGCCTGTGTCTCCGTGCGGGTGAAGATCGACGAGTTCAGCCCCTCGCGCGGCATGCGGCGCATCCGCAGGCGGAACGCCGATCTTGTCGCCGAAACCCGACCGGCGCGCGCAACGCACGAGCAATATGCCTTATTTCGTCGCTATGTCGGCGCGCGCCATTCGGACGGCGGCATGGCCGATATGAGCATGGTCGATTATCAAATGATGATCGAGGACAGCCACGTCGACACGCGGCTCATCGAGTATCGTCTCGCGCGGGCAAACGGCGAGATCGGCGCGCTGGCCGCCTGCTGTCTGACCGACCGTCTCTCCGACGGCCTGTCAATGGTCTATTCCTTCTATGAGCCGGAGCTGGAGCATCGCTCGCTGGGGGCGTTCATGATTCTCGATCATGCCGAGCGCGCCCGCGCTTTCGGTCTGCCGCATGTCTATCTTGGCTATTGGGTCGAAGGCTCGCGCAAGATGGAATATAAGTCCCGCTTCCTGCCGCAGGAGCGTTTGGGCATGAGCGGTTGGGCCCGGGTGGGCTGAGGGGCGCGCCTCGCCATAGCTTCCCAGGTCACAAAATCGCCGGACTATTCGGTCCTTGTTAAGATCGAAGATGCACAACTCGATCAAAACAGCCGGCGCGGTCCTGTAGAACGCGCCGCCTTTCGGCTTGACCGCCAGGGCCGTCCCTGGCGATGAGATTGGAGCGATCTGTGCAGGAATCCGCTTTTTTGCAGCTTATTCGGGGCGTTGCGTTCGCCGTCGGGGCAGTCGCTCTCGCGCCGGCTTGCGCCGCTTTCGATCAGGACGGGCAGGCCGAATGGGCGCAGCGCTATGACGCCGACGCGCGCCTCACGGTGTCCCGTTCAACGACGCCGATTCTCTCGACTCAGACGGTGGCCGCCACCGAGGCGGCGATCGAACGCTTTCGCGAAATTGTCGCTAACGGGGGCTGGCCGGCGGTGCCGGGACAGCAATTGCGGCTCGGCTCGAACGGACCGGCGGTCTCGGCGCTGCGCCGCCGATTGATCGCTTCCGGCGACATCGGTTCCGAAACGGGCGCGAGTCCGGTGTTCGACTCCTATGTCGAGGCGGCGGTGCGCCGCTTCCAGGCCCGTCACGGGATCACCGCGACCGGCGCCGTCAATCAGCAGACCATTCAGGCGCTGAATGTTCCGGCCGAGATCCGCCTGCGGCAACTCGAGACCAATCTCGTGCGTCTGCGCAGTTTTTCCCGCGATCTCGGCAACCGTTACGTTACCGCCAATATTCCGGCCGCCACGGTGGAGACCGTGGAGAACGGGGAGGTCGTCACTCACCATGTCGCCGGCGTCGGCAAGATCGACCGCCAGTCGCCGGTGATGCAGACCAAGGCCATCCAGGTCAATTTCAATCCGTTCTGGACAGTGCCGGCGTCGGTGATCCGCAAGGATCTGATCCCAAAGATGCAGGCCGATCCGAACTATCTCAACGCCAATCACATCCGCGTCTACAGTAAGGACAATCAGGAGCTGCAGCCCGAGCAGATCAACTGGCGTTCGCTGGACGCGCTCAATTTCCGGTTCCGCCAGGACATCGGCGGCGATTTCAACTCGCTTGGCGTGGTGCGCATCGACATCGCCAACCCCTATGGGGTCTATATGCATGACACGCCTGCGAAGGGCGTTTTCGGCGACGACTTCCGCTTCGTCTCGTCGGGCTGCATCCGGCTTCAGAACGTTCGCGACTATGTCGCTTGGCTCCTGAAGGAGACGCCGGGCTGGGACCGCGACCGCATCGACCAGGTCATCGCTTCCGGCGAGCGCATAGACGTCAAGATCGCGCCGGCGGTTCCGGTCTACTGGGTCTATGTCACGGCCTGGGCGGCGCCGGACGGCGTCACCCAGTTCCGCGACGACATCTATCAGCGCGATGGTCTCGGGGTTCGTTCAGCCGGCGCCGATGCGGCTCAGCCCACGGTCGTTCAGGCGGCGCGTCCGATGGCTGCCGAAGGCATGTTCCAGGGCGACGACGACTACTTCGAAGAGCGCCCGCGGCGCTAGTCCGCGCTTATTGCGCCGCTGCGTCAATGCGGGAGGCGCGCCACGTGCCGCCGCAAAGATCGGTCGAAGATGACCAGGGGCCGGAGCCTCTGCCGTTGCGCAACGTTCCGCTGAAGCGCACGACGCGGTCGCCTTGGCCAGTGAACCTCGCGACGAGCGTCCCTGCGTCGTCGACATAGCCCCAGGAGGAGCCAGCCGCGCCAGACGGCGCCGCGATCTTATTGTCGACGATATCGAAAGTCTGCGGGACGACGATTTGGCACTCGCCGACCGTCGTCGTGGTTTCGATGCTCCATCTACCGTTGACGCCGCTGCCCGAGCCGGATAGCGCCTGTTCGCCCTCCGGCTTCGCTTTTGGACCGCGCGGCTGTTTGGCGTACGCGCTCCCAGCCGCCACGCAGGCTGCGACCGCCAACGCTAAAATCCTCATTTGGCCTCCGAAAGCGCGCGTTGCAGCGCGCCATGCATGTCGCAGCCAGCGTAGATGAACGCCGTTACCCCCGCATGGCGCAGACGCTCCTCCATTTCCCCCGGCCGGCCGGCGAGATAAAGCCGCGCGCCTGCCCCCTTGAGCGCCAGCGCCGCCGTCTCCGCCGCGTCTCCATAGACCCTGTCGGATGAACAGATGCAAGCGAGTTTGGCGCCAGACGCCCGGTAAGCATCGACGATTTCACTCGTCGATTCCGTCTCCGGGCCGAAAACCGCCTCGACGCCGCCGGCCTCGAAAAAGTTCTTGGCGAAATTGGCCCGCGCCGTGAAGGCGGCGACCGAGCCAAGATTCGCCAGGAAAATCTTGGGTCTATGGCCTGATACGGCCAGGGAGGCGTCGGATTCTTCGCGCAGCCGCTCGAAAGGTTCGGCGAGACGATGCGGCGCGAGCGCAATGCTCTTTAGCGCGCCGGCGGGGGGCTCGACGCCTTCGGCCGTGGCGTCGTAGGGCGCGAGGACATCGAGCGCGCCCTCGTGAATGTCGGGAAACTGGTTCGCGCCGATAAGCTTATCCTTGGCGCGGGCCATATTCTTGGCCCGCAGCTCTGCGGCCTCTGCGACGCGCGCCTGGAACGCCCCGGTTTCCAGCGCGCTCGGGAGCCCGCCTTCGGTCTCGATCTCTTGAAACAGCGCCCACGCCTGTTCGCACAGCGCGTCGGTAAGCGCTTCGAAGCCGCCCGCCCCGTTGGTTGGATCGTCGACGGCGTCAATATGCGCCTCGTCCTGAAGCACGAGCTGTGTGTCGCGGGCCAGACGTCGCGCGAAATCGTCGGGCGCGCCCAAAGCCTGAGTGAAGGGCAGCACCGAGATGACGTCGGCGCCGCCAACCGCCGCCGAAAAGGCGGCCAGCGTTCCGCGTAGAATGTTATTCCAAGGGTCGCGTCGGGAGATCATCCGCCAGGCGGTTTCCGCGAAGACCAGCGACGGCTTGGGCGCGAGGCCGCAGGCCTGTTCGACCCGAGCCCAGAGGCGCCGGGCGGCGCGGAATTTGGCGACGCCGAGCAATTCGTCGGCGTCGGCGCTGAAACGGAAGGCGATCAGACCGCACGCCACATCAGGATCAATTCCGGCCGCCGCGAGCGCGCGCAGGTAGGCGACCGCCGCTGAAAGCGCGAAGGCGAGTTCCTGCGACTCGGTCCCGCCGGCCGAATGCACAACGCGGGCGTCGGCGACCGCGACCGCGTAGCGAAAGCCCGCGTCGGCGGCGGCTTTGACCGCTTGCGCGAAGCTCTTCGAAGCTTGCGGCCACGGCTGCGCGGCGTATCCATGCCGCGCCTGCGCCCCAAGCGGATCGAAGCCCATCGACACGCGGGTAAGCGAGGGGTCGATATGCTGGCGATCGATGAAGCGCATGAGCGCCTGGGCCGCGCCCGGCGCGCGCGGCGAATGGTCGAGCGTGACCGGAATGCCGTAATCGAGGCGAACATTGGCGAGCGTATGGGCGATCGCGTCATCGTCGTCGCCGGCGAGACCTCCGCCATAAGCGCCGATCGAGCCGGCGAAGACGAGATGCAGCCCGTCGGCGCCGCCTTCGAGGTCCTGCAGCGCCACGCGGTTTGCGGCGTCGGCGTCGGCGAGGTCGACCCGCGCGAGAATGGCCCAGCGCCCGGGGTTCTTCCGTACGGCGGGCTGGGGCGAAGCTGCGGCGTGGGCGTACAACGGCGCGATCGAAAGTCCATCATAGGTTTTGGAAACGAGCGTTTCGAAGGACGCGCCTTTAAGCGCGCGCTCGACCAGGCTGCGCCATTGGGCCTCCGTAGCCTGTGGAAAAGCACCCGCAAGCGCCGTCTCCTGTCCCGTCATTGTCGCCTTCGCCCTCCGCTGTTTCGGGCGGCCTTTTCGCATGAAGCGACCGGCCGGGCCACAGCAAATCCGCTGCCAGAGCGCGGCTCGCGAAAAAGTGGACGCCGGTTTTTCGCGCAAAGCGCGCTCTAAGCTTCGCGAATGATCACGTCATCTGCGTTTAGGCGATTCCGCCTAAGCGCAGCGTGATCTAGCGGAGCGGGCTTTATTTTCGGAAGCAAACGCCGTAACCAGTGCCGGTCGCGCTTGAGGGCGGAAAATAAGGCGCGCTGGGGCGGAATAGCCGGGAGAGGCAGTGGGGGTCCGGCCATAGGCCCGGATTTGGAGGCGCCGGACGGCGCCGCCGCGTCAATGCGTCGCGCAGGCAAGCGCCGGGTGTCGCCAAGCGGCGAAGGACCCTGAAACGGAGGGATTCGTGACAGACAATCCGCAGGATAAAAGCCAGCTCGTCGACGAGATCATCGAAGTCATTGCTTCGGAAGGCATGGTCGACCGAAGCAAGATCACGATGGACGCGTCGATCGAGAGCCTCGACCTCAAGTCCGTCGACATCGTGATGATTCTCACGGCGCTCGAAGAGAAGTTCAACGTCTACATCCCCATGGACGGCTCGCTGCAGGAAGCCAAGGACGTCAAGAGTCTGATCGAGGCGATCGCGGATCACATTCAGAAAGAACGCGAGAAGCAGTAAATGGCCTTCTCGCGAGCGCGCCCCCAGGGCGCCGCGTCGTTATTTCCGGCATGGGCGCTGTCTGCGCCTCGGGCGTCGGCGCTCAAAAACTCTGGGAAGCAGCGCGCGACGGCGTCGGCCGGATTCGTCCGCTGAAGACCGAACGCCCTTACGACGGCCGCATCAAAATGGCAGCGCAGGTGCCTGACTTCGATCCTTCCGAACATATCGAAGCCAATGTTCTACCCTTCTGCGATCCCTTTACGCAGTTCTGCGTCGTCGCGGCGGACGAAGCGATGGCGCAGGCGGGGTTCAAGCGCAAGGACGTTGCGGGGCCCGGAACGCCGTCATCATCGGGTCCGGCATCGGCGGGATGACGACGATCGAGGACGGCATCTATCGCTACTATGTCGAGGACCCGGCCCGAGATGTTGAGCGTCCCCAAGCTGATCCCGAGCGCTGCCCCCGCGACCATCGGAATGCGCTATTCCTGTCTTGGACCTGCTTTCGCGATCGGCAGCGCCTGCTCGTCGGCGACGCAGTCGATCGGTCTTGGCATGCAGATGATCAGACAGGGCCTTGTGGACAAGGCGATCGTCGGCGCGGCGCGAAGCCGCAGCGTCGTCAATGCGACGATCCGCGCATGGGAGGGGCTTCGCGTTCTGACGCCCAGTCTATGTCGTCCCTTCTCGAAGGGCCGCAACGGCATGTCGCTTGGCGAAGGCGCGGCGGTTTTCATTCTCGAAACGGAGGAGGCGGCCCGGGCGCGCGGCCACGAACCCTTATGCACGAACTGGCTACGGCACGACCAGCGACGCCAAGGACCCTGTGCGCCTGACCTCGAAGGCGCGTCGAACTCGATCGTGCTGGCGCTGGAAGACGCGGAAATGGCGCCGCAGGAGATTCACTATGTGAATGCGCATGGCACCGCGACCCACGCCAATGACATCACCGAAGCCGAAGCGATTTTGCGTGTCTTCGGCGATTACGGGCAGGCGGTGCCGGTGTCATCGACGAAGCCCATTCACGGACATGCGCTCGGCGCCAGCGGCAGCCTGGAGCTCGTCATCACCATACAGGCGCTTCGCGAACAGATCGCGCCGCCGACCATCAATTTCGTGGAACGGGATCCCAAATGTCCGCTCGACGTTGTCCCCAACGTCGCGCGCAAGCATAAGATCGATGCGGCAATGTCGAATTCTTTCGCTTTCCGGAGGATCAACGCCGTGCTGATCGTTCGTCATGCCGCTTAGTCGCCGCTTGCCCTCGGGCCTTTCCGCCTGCGCGTCGATCCTGCGCGCGCCGCCGCTTATGCGCGGGAAACTGGGGGCGACAGCGCCAGCGTGCCGCTCGCCTATCCGGCGGTCTGGCTCTCGAGCCTCGCTTTTGCGGCGGTGAGCGACCTCTGCGCCGAACTCGACGTCGTGCCCGTGCATGAATCGCAGAGCTTCTCCTACGTCATGCCGCTCGTCGCCGGAGAGAGCTATGAATTGCGGGTCACCATGAGCCGCGAGGAAACGCCGCCGCGTCTGACGATGCTCGCGACCGTCGCAACGCCCGGCGGCGAAACCTGCGCCCGAATCGAGACGCTGTTGCGGCTGGTGCCGCGCGCCGGATTTGGGAGCGCATCATGAGCGGCGGCGTCAAGGTCGGCGATACGCTTCCCGAAACCATCATCGGTCCCTTCGACGCGCCTGCGCTTGCCCGCTACGCCGAGGTTTCGGGCGACGCCAATCCCTTGCATCTCGATGATGCGGTGGCGGCGGCGATCGGACTCTCGGCGCCGCCAGTGCATGGCATGAAGCTCCTCGCCGCTTTCGAACCGATGCTGAGAGCATGGCGCAGCGACCTCGTCATCTCTTCGCTTGCCGGAAAATTCGTGCAGCCGATTCTGCGCGGCGACGCCGTCAGGCTGTCGGGCCGCGTGCTGCGCGCAACGGAGCAAGAGATTTTCGTCCGCCTCATCGCCTATGGCGCGGCGCGGGCGCCGGGCATCATCGCCGAAGCGACTTTGCGATTTCACCCGCCGCTTGAAGAGCAGGATCGAACTGCGAAGCAGTCCGGGGTTGGTTAAGAATGGGCGCCCCGAAAAGCATGCCTGCTGATTCGACCTCGGCGACCGACCTCCCTTCTCGAGGGGGGATGCGCCTGCTCATCACCGGAGCGTCGAGCGGCATCGGACGGGCCCTGGCGCTCGCCTATGCGCGCGATGGCGCGAGCCTTGTCCTGCTGGGCCGCGACGCCGAGCGGCTCGAGGCGGCCGCGCGCGCCTGTCTCGCCGCCGGCGCGCAAGAAGCCGAGACTTACGTCGCCGACGTGCGCGATCGCGACTCCATGGCGGGGATCGTGCAGTCTGCCCATGACAAACGCCCCCTCGACATTCTCATCGCCAACGCCGGCGTTTCGACCGGGCTGTCTCCCGGGCAGATTGTTGAAACGCCCGAAGCGGTGCGCGCCATGCTCGCGATCAATGTCGCCGGGATTTTCAATACCGTCGAGCCCGCCATACCGCCGATGTGCGCGCGCAGGAGCGGCAGGATCGCGATCGTCGGCTCTATGGCCGGCGTGCGCGCGCTGCCCCATTCGCCGGCCTATTGCGCAGCGAAGGCGTGCGTTCACATGTGGGCGGACTGTCTGCGCGCCCAGCTCGGGCCGCATGGCGTGCATGTCGCGCTGATCGTGCCCGGCTATGTGAAGACGCCCATGTCGGCGCGCACCATCGTGAAGACGCCGTTCTCGGCGCGCGCCGTCGTGAAAAAGTCGGCGTCGGCCGAGGTCGAATCCTGGCAACCCGGCGTCCTTTCCGATGACGAAGCCGCGCGCATCATCAAGCGCGGACTCGAACGGGGCCGCGGCGTCATCGCCTTTCCGCGTTACATGTATTGGGCGATGCGCATGTTCTCCTTCCTGCCGGCGGCGCTGGTCGACGGCGTCATGCGGCAGTTTCCTGCTGAAGTGCCGGAGACGTCGGAGCGCGGGGAAAAGTGATCTTCGATCTCATCATGTGGGCGGCGGCGATCTATTGGATCATCGCTATCGCTTTGCTGTTCGTCTCCGTCGCAGCGACAATCTTCCAGCCTCTAATCGCCGCCCGCCGCGCTACGCGACGAGACCAGCCGGCGGTCTCGATCGTCCTTCCGGTCAAGCTTCTCGAAAAGGAATTTGACCGCACGCAAGAGTCTGCGCTGACGCAGCGCTATCGCCATTTCGATGTGACGGTGTCCGCCACCGACCTCGACGCGCCCGCGGTCCAGCGCATGCGCGCCATTTTCGCGCGTCATCCGGCCGTCCCGTCGCGCATTCTTCTTTCGACCGCGAAATTCGCCGTAAGTCCAAAGGTGGATAATCTTTACGCGCCCTTCATGCAGGCGGCTCAGGACGTCATCTTCATGAAGGACGCGAATGTGCTGCTTGAGCCGGATGCGCTGGCGCAGCACATGCGGAATCTGACCGACGACGTCGGGCTCGTCTGCGCCATTCCCTATTGCGCGCGGCTCGAAAATTTCGCCGCCCATGTCGAAGCCGCGATCATCAACGGACCGCATGCGCGCATTTTGTTTCTCGCCTCGGCGTTGGGGCAGGGACACGGCATCGGAAAAATCATGTTGTTCAGGCGATCCGACTTCCTCCGCGCTGGCGGTTTCGACGCGATCTCCCATACGGTCGGCGAAGACAACGCCTTGGCGAAGGCGATGCGACGGATCGGCAAGCGGCCGGTTTTCTCCCATCGACCCGTCCGGCAGGAGCTTGGCGTTCGCAACTTCGCGGACGTTTACCACCGGCAATTGCGTTGGATGGTTATCCGCCGAAACGACGAAATCATTTCCTTTTTGGCCGAGCCAATATGCCAAGCAGTTCCAGCGGTTATGGCCTCGGCGCTCGCGGCGCCGCTCGTCGGCCTCGCCCCCGCCGTCGCGGCGTCGGCGACCCTTTTCCTGTGGTTTGCGGTCGAGACATTGCTTTATATGGCCAAAGGATGGCAGTTATCCTGGTTGGCGCCTGCGGTGTTTGTTGTTCGCGAGGCGACGATGCTGGCGGTCTGGTTGAACGCCTGGATCACTGACCGAGTGGTCTGGGCCAAGGATAGCGTGAACGCGCGCGCGGGGGCGAGGCCTTCGCCGGTTCCCTATGAAGAAGGATAGGCCGTTTGGTGCTGGGGCTTTTTCAATTCCTCATCGACGCGGTCGTGATGCTCAGCACGGCGATCGTGCTGACGATCGGCGCCGGTTTTCTCGTCGTCATCGGCCGCTTCTTATACGACCAGTTGCGGGGTATCCGCGATTCGGAAGCGCCCGCGACGCCAGACAGGGATTTGCCGCGCGTCCTGCTGCAAATCCCAGTGTTCAACGAGCCGCTCGTCACCGAGCAATCATTGCGCTGCGTCGCGCTTCTGGATTGGCCCAAGGAAAAGCTGCGCATCCAGCTTCTCGATGATTCCACCGACGAGACCAGCGCGCGCGCCGACGCGGTGGCGGCGGAGCTTCGCGCCGGCGGCGCGGTGATCGATCATGTGCGGCGCGCCGACCGCTCGGGATTTAAGGCTGGCGCCTGCGCGCACGGCCTCGCGATCACGGATGAACCCTTCGTGGCGATGCTCGACGCCGACTTCCGTCCGCCGTCCAATTGGCTCAGGCGCACGGTCCGCTCTTTCTCACCGACGATCGCGTCGGCTTCGTGCAGTCGCGTTGCGAGTTCCAGAATTTCGAAAAGAACTGGCTGACGCGCGCACAGGGCCTTGTGCAGGACGGGCATTATCTTATCGAGCAGCGCTCGCGGGCCCATGCCGGCTGGCTCTTTCAGTTTAACGGCACAGGCGGCATATGGCGGCGCGCGACGATCGAGGACGCTGGCGGCTGGTCGGACTATTCGCTGTGTGAGGATCTTGATCTCACCGTGCGGGCGGCGCTCAAAGGTTGGCGCGGGCTGTTCGTGTCCGAACCGCCGATCCCCGGTCAGGTGCCGGAGGGAATCCGCGACTTCCGCCGTCAGCAAAGGCGCTGGTCCAATGGTTTCGTGCAGGTCGCGCAAAAAACCATTTTGCCGATCTGGCGCTCGCCCTGGAGCCTGACGCGCCGGGTGATGGCGATCTCGCTAATCGCTCATCAGGTTTTCTTCCCCACGGCCGCAATCGGATTCATCGCCTTTGTTCTTGGCGTTATCCTCCACGGTTCTCTCGCGCCCTATGCAGACCTGCTGGAGATCGTGGGGATCATGACGGTGGTGGTGGCGCTTGGCATGACGCTTCCGCCCTATCTGGCGCTCAAGCGCGGGACCATCCTGGATTATCTGAAGACGGTCGCATCGATTCCGCCGCTGATGATCTATCTCGCCTTCGCCAATGGCGCGAAGATTTTGCAGACGCTGCGTGGACGCAAATCGACGTTCAAGCGCACGCCGAAGCTCGATCATGAGCCTTCAGCGCCGATCGACGCGGAAGTTGAGTAGCGCGAGGCCGAGGCGCGCTTCTATTCCAGCCGCGCCGGAGCCTCGAAGGCGCCGACGTCGGTGATGATGGTCAGGGTCGCATCGGCGGCCTTGGCCGGAGCGTCGCCGGAAAAAAGCTTAAGTTCGAATTCCTCTCCGGCGCGCCCGCTCTCGATAAAGAACGGCTCAGTTGCTTCCGCGAAGAGGTCCTGCGCCTTGCCGGGTCCGAGATAGCGAAGCCGCCATGAGCCATCCGCGCCATTGCGCGACAGCGCAAAGCGCTTTTTCGCTTCCTGCGCGGAGAGCTTTTTCGGCACCAGCCGTTCCGCTTCAGCGATGGCGGCCTCATGCGGCGAAGCGCCGTCGCGCGGCAACTCCAGCGACAGATCGGCGCGCGCCGGCAGGCAGATTTTGCCGCAGGACGCATAACCGAGTGCGAGATTGAGAATCGCTGGCGCGTTCGGATCGCGCGGCGTCACTTTCAATGGGAGAAGGACGCGCGAGTCGTAGCCGGCGACGATGGTTCCGGCCTCATCGATATGTTTGGGCGCCGGAAATGACGGTTCGACCTTGGCGACATTCACGGATTTCGAAAAGTCGAACGTCGGCGCCGAGCCAGCCTCGCCTGGCTGACGCCAATAGGTGATCGTTTCCGGATCGAGTGCGATCTCGACGGCGGCGCGATACGCGCCGCCCTGCGGAGGGCCGGCCGAGAGAAGCCGAGCGCTGGACGCTACGCTTTTCACGACAGGGGATGCGAAAGTGGCGCTCTTGGCGAGCGTCTCCGTCGAAAGGCCCTGCGCGAGCGTTGCTGCAAGTGGCGCGACGATCAGGAATATTGAGCGCGTCATCGTTCTGCGGCGGCCCGTCCTTCAGTTAAGGCAGTCAGTTACGCGATTCGCGCCGCTTGTTCTTGAGACGCGGCGAGCGTAGCATGACCCTATGAGGGCAGCCGGCAAGAAGCAAGATTTCGCGGGGCCGACGAGCGAAAGCCAAAGCGCTCGTCCCGCTGAGCGCCGCTTTCTCGACGGCCAACTGCTCGTCGCGATGCCGAGCATGTTGGATCAGCGCTTCGCGCGGTCGGTGATTTATCTCTGCGCCCATTCAGAAGACGGCGCTATGGGCATTGTGGTCAACCAGCCGGCCCGCGTTCGCAACTTTCCGGATCTGTTGGTGCAGCTTCAGGTGATCGCTCCCGAGGAGCGCATCAGCCTGCCGCGCCGCGCCGAAGACATCCAGGTGCTCTCCGGCGGGCCGGTGCAGACCGACCGTGGTTTCGTGCTGCATTCGCCGGATTTCTTCCTGGACAATTCGACGTTGCCGATCGACGACGGCGTGTCTCTCACCGCGACGATCGACATTCTGCGCGCCATCGCGGCGGGACGCGGACCCGACCGGGCGTTGCTCGCGCTCGGCTATGCAGGATGGGACGCCGGCCAACTCGAAGAAGAGATCCAGCGCAACGGCTGGCTGAATTGCCCCGCCGATCCCGCCTTGCTGTTTGACCGGGATCTCGCGACAAAATACGCGCGCGCCTTGCGCTCGATTGGCGTCGATCCCGAACGGCTGTCGTCCAACGCTGGACACGCGTGATCGTCAGACGCGGAGCCGGCCGAAGGCTGGCGCATAATCTACCGGTCCCGTTTTGTCGGGAAGTTCCCCGCTGAACGCGAGCGCCATGAAATGCGGCCCCGAATATGGCGAGGCGAAGCCGGCGGCAAGTTCCGGTCGAAACCCGAAACGGCCATAGAAGGCGCTGTCCCCCAGCACAAAAACCCCGCGCCACTGATCGTTCTGCGCACGCGCCAGGCTCCAGCGCAAAAGAGCGCTGGCGACGCCTTTGCATCGATGGGCCGCGGCGACAGCGACCGGACCGAGTCCCAGCGCCGGAAAGGGCGCCGTCATCCTGGACAGTGCGGCGTAGCCGACGATGAGGTCGTCAACGGCGGCGACGCAGCCCAAGACCAAGTCGCCTTCATTGCGCAGCGCATCGACGAGTTCGGCCTCGCCGGATCGCTCGAAGGCCGCGGTAAGCAACTCGCGTATGGCCGGATGATCCTTCGCTGTCTCCTCGCGAAGCGTTGCGATTTCAGTCATGGCGCAGGGTTGCTGTAGACCGCATGGATCGCGTCGATGCGCCGCTCGATTTCCGGCGTGATTGCGAACTCTACCGAAGCAAGGTCGGTTTTGAGCTGCGCCATCGTCGTCGCGCCAATGATGTTCGAAGTCACGAAGGGCCGCGACGTGACGAAGGCGATTGCGAGCTGCGCCGGATCGACGCCGATATCACGCGCGAGCGCCAGATAGGCGCTGATCGCCTGTTCGACTTCCGGCTGCTCGTAACGTTGCGCGCGCTCGAACAGCGTGGTGCGCGCGCCGGGCGGCCGCGCCCCGCCCTGATATTTGCCGGTGAGGTAGCCTTGGGCAAGCGGCGAATAGGCGAGCAACCCGACATGTTCGCGTTCGGCGAATTCGGCGAGCCCCATCTCGAACGTGCGGTTGAGAAGATTATAGGCGTTTTGAACGGTAACGACTCGCGGCCCGCGACCAAGCTCGGCGGCGCGCAGGAAGCGTGCGACGCCCCACGGAGTTTCGTTGGAAAGGCCGATGTGGCGAACCTTGCCGGCCTTGACCAGCCGCGCCAGCGATTCAAGCGTCTCTTCGATCGGGACTTCGTCGCGCTTCGTCGGTCGCCGATAGATCGTGCCGCCCGCGCCCCAAAGCGGCAGCGAGCGATCCGGCCAGTGCAGCTGATACAGATCGATGTAGTCGGTCTGCAGCCGCGTCAGCGAGCCCTCGATCGCAACGTTGATGTTCTCGGCGTCGAGAACGGTCCCGACGCCTCCGGGACGCAGCCAGTTGGCGTCGCCGCGTCCCGCGACCTTGGTGGCGATGATAACCCGGTCGCGATTCCTGCGCGCGGCGAGCCAACTGCCGATGATGCGTTCGGTCGACCCTTGAGTCTGTCGCCGCGGGGGAATGGAATAGATTTCCGCCGTGTCGATGAAATTGACGCCGCAGTCGAACGCATAATCCAGTTGCGCGTGGCCTTCGGCCTCGGTGTTCTGCTCTCCCCACGTCATCGAGCCGAGACAGATTGCGGAGACCGAGAGATCGCTGTCGCCGAGTTTGCGGTAGTCCATGGCGCGGCCTTTAGCGGAGACACTGGCTCGACTGCAGCGCCAGCCGCAATTCGAAGCTTCGAAACTGGGTGAATATCGGCAGGAGCCAGGCACGGAGCGCCGCGCGCAGGACGACGGACATTTCCGGCGGCGGCGCTCTCATAAAGCGGGACAGCGAAAGGTCGACGTCATCGAGCGCGCGCGCTATTGGCGCCTCGAGGCGCGGGATGACCAATTTGCCGCTCGCGGGATAGCGCGCAAGGACGGCGAGCGAGTTCGGCCCGAGCGGCGACGCGCCGCGATTATGAACGACGCTCATGGTGAGATCGGGCCATGTGGTCTTCAGGACCAGCGCGCTGTTCGCGGCGCTTTGCGCAGTGTCGGTCTGAAAGAGCACGACCGGCTCGACCCCGAGCCGCCGCGCCTCTTCCATGAAGCCGATTTCGGCGATGGTCGCGAACAGGCGCTCATAGGAAGAATGCCAGACGTCGACGATCTTCGGTCTTTCGTCGGCGACCAGCAGCCGGTCAAAGAGCGAGATCTGTCCCTTGACGTCATTAAGATCGACAACGCGCGTCCGTCCCGGAAAGAACAGCGCATAGAGCGGGTCGCGGCAGTCAGTGTCGAAGCCCTCTATGTCGGCATTGCGCGATAAAAAGTAATCGGTGAGCAAACGCGCCGCCGTGGTGACGCCGGTTCGCGAATGCGGCGAGCAAACGAAGAACGCAAGCGTGAGGCCCGTCATCTCGCCTTGGCCGGAAATGAATCGCGCCCGCGAGTTCTATCGTCCCTTTTCGCTGACAAGTTCGCGAAGGCCGACTCGTTCGAACTCGTCGGCGACGCGCGCCAGCCATGTCCGCACATAACCGCGCAATACGAAGGAATGCTCGGCCGGCTGGCCTTGTGCGTCCTGATTGGCGATGAATGTCGAGAATGGTGCGCCGGACAATTCGACCTGCTCGTAGGCAAGTTCGCTGAGTTTGGGGATGGTGATCTCGCCCGAGGTGACGACGTCCTCGAAATATTTCGCGTGGGTCTGTGGATCCCATTCGAAGAACGTCGTGTCGTTGACGTGATTCTTCACCATGAAATAATTGGCGTCCGCAACATAGGGCGCGATCTCGGCGATTTCCTCCAGCGAAGAGATGGAGGGGCCGATCACATGCAGCAGAACGAAGCGGAAGTCACCATTCTTCACCGCATCGAAGAAGCCGATCTCGTCCAGCGCCTCTAGCGCCGGGCTCAAGCCGCCGGCGCGCACGTCAATGACGCTGACCTTGGCCTTCGACGTGTTCAGCGTGTCGATGATCTTCATCTGGTCTGCGGGTTCGGTCAGATCGACGATCATCGTCTCATCGGGGTGGAAGCGATGGAGCGTCCCGCGCGGCGTTTCGGTATCGAAGGCGCGCGCATGGATGTCGTTGAGCGAAAGAAAATCGAGGATCGCTCTGGCGATCGTGGTCTTGCCGACCCCGCCCTTGTCCGCGCCGACGACAATGACGGCGGGGCGACTGGCGCCGTTCGGCGCGGCGACGGGAGCCTCGGCCTTCCGCGCCCGGTTTTCAGCCTCCCGTTTCGCTGGCGCTTCCCTGGTGATCTTGACCGGCTTTTTAGCCATGGGTACTCCTATCGGATCTCGCGCTAGCGCCGCTGTTGAGGAGGGACAAGAGCATAGCAAACATGGTTTTCCGGCGCTTGTCAGCCCTGTTTCAGCTAATCGCGCGACGGCGCTGCAATTGTGACGGACATAAATAACATTCAAAAATTGTTATTATTAGCCAAGCTCCACAATTATGTCGTGAATTGACATCCGGGCGGTTTAGAGGTTTATGCATTCGAACTGCAAAACGTCCGCGGCGGTCCGCCGGAGCGGAACAGTCGGCGCGTCAACTTTATGAGCAACATCGAGAACATGGTGGCGCAGCGGCCCGCCCAGTCGTCGCAGCAAACTCTGCCGACCCTCCATGTGGAGGATCGTGACGGCGTCGTCCATGAACTGGAGGCGGTCGAAGGCTGGCGGCTGATGGAGATTTTGCGCGACCATGGCGTTGGCATGGACAACACCTGCGGCGGCGCGCTCGCTTGCGCCGAATGCCATGTCGTCCTCGATGCGGAATGGGCTCGGCGCGTGCCGCCGCCCAATGAAGAAGAGATCGAAAAGCTCGACGAATTGCCGATGCTTTATGAAAATTCGCGTCTGTCCTGCCAGATCATCTGGTCGGATGACATGAGCGGGCTTCGGCTGAAGCTGGCGCAGGAAACGTGATGGCCGCCTTCAAACATCCGCAGATCCTGATTGCCTCGAATCTGACAGACGGCGAAGTGGTGTTTCTAGGCCCCTCGGGCTGGGAGCGGGACCATCGCCGCGCGCGCATCGCGCGGAACGCCGAAGAAGCGGCGGCGCTGGAAGCCTCGGGCAAGCGCGACATTTCAGCCAATCGCGTTGTCGACGTTTATCTCGCCGACGTCGAGATCGGCGGGGACGGCGTTCCGACGCCATTGCACTATCGCGAGCGAATGCGGGTGAAGGGACCGAGCGTGCGCCGTGATCTCGGCAAGCAGGCGGTGACCGGAGGCGCGCCATGACGGCGGTCGACGTGCGCGTCGCGCAGCGGCCCAATGCGCCGCTGACGACCTATCGCTACGATGAATATGACGCGGCTTTCGTGCGCCAGCGCGTCGCCGAGTTTCGCGAACAGGTGCGCCGGCGGCTTTCCGGCGCGCTGACCGAAGAGGAGTTTCGTCCGTTCCGCCTAATGAACGGACTCTATCTCCAGCTTCACGCCTACATGCTGCGCGTCGCCATTCCCTATGGCACGCTGACGGCGCGCCAGATGCGTCGGCTCGCCGACATCGCCGACAAATGGGACAAGGGCTACGGCCATTTCACGACGCGCCAGAACCTTCAGTACAATTGGCCCAAGCTCGTCGATACGCCTGACATTCTCGAAGCGCTCGCCGACGTCGAGATGCACGCGATCCAGACTTCCGGCAACTGCATCCGCAATGTGACGGCCGATCATTTCGCCGGCGTTGCGGTGGACGAGATCGAAGACCCGCGCCCGACGGCGGAGTTTCTGCGTCAATGGTCGAGCCTGCACCCCGAATTTTCGTTCCTGCCGCGCAAGTTCAAGATCGCGGTGACGGGCGCTGCGCATGACCGCGCCGCGATCCTGGTGCATGACATCGGTCTGCGCATCGTCAGGAACGACAAGGGCGAGATCGGCTATCAGGTCGTCGTCGGTGGCGGACTCGGACGTTCGCCCTTTGTCGGCAAAGTCGTCGGCGAATTCGTGCCGCGGCATGATCTGCTCGCCTTTCTCGAAGCGATCATGCGCGTGTACAACCGCTTTGGCAGACGCGACAACAAATATAAGGCGCGCATCAAAATTCTCGTTCACGAGAAGGGCATCGACGAAATCCGAGCCGCCGTCGACGACGAATTCGCGGCGATGGACCGCTCGGTTTTCGTCCACGATCCGAACGAGTTCGAGCGCATCGCCGGCTTCTTCGCGCCGCCGCCCTATGAATCGCTGCCGCGCGACTCTCAAACGCTGCGCGCCGCGAAACTTGGAACGCCGGCTTTCGCCAATTTCGTCGACGTTAACGTCAGCGCGCACAAAGTCCCCGGCTACGCCATCGTCACGGTTTCATTGAAGCCCATCGGCGGCGTCCCCGGCGACGCCACGTCCGATCAGATGCGCGTGCTGGCCGACGCCAGCGAGCGCTTCGGCTTCGGCGAACTGCGGGTCAGCCACGAGCAGAACATCATATTGCCGCATGTGAAGCAGGACGATCTCATCGCACTGTGGCGCATGCTCGACGCCGCCGGGCTCGCGACGGCGAACGCGGGCCTCGTCTCGGACATCATCTCATGCCCCGGCCTCGATTACTGCTCGCTTGCGACGGCGCGCTCGATTCCGATCGCGCAGGCGATCTCGAAGCGATTCGCGGACATGTCGCGGCAGCGGCGCATCGGCAAGCTCGGCATCAAGATTTCCGGCTGCATCAACGCCTGCGGCCATCATCATGTCGGCGCGATCGGCATTCTCGGTCTCGAGAAAAAGGGCCAGGAATCCTATCAGATCACGCTCGGCGGCGATCCGACCTTTTCGGCGTCGATCGGCGAAATTCTGGGGCCCGGCGTCACCGCGGAGCAGACGCCGGACGTGATCGAGCATCTCGTCGATTTCTATCTCGCGGAGCGAGAGGAAGGCGAAGCCTTCATCGACACCTGGCGCCGGCTCGGTCATGCTCGATTCAAAGACGTGCTGCGTCGGGAGGGCGAAGATGGCGCTGATATCTGAGGGGCGCTTCATCGAGGACGCCTGGCGCCGTCTCGCTGATGAAGAAGCGCTGCCGAAAGCCGGAAAAGTGATCGTGTCATTGCCTCGACTTCAACATGCCCTCGAGGTCCTCGCGCCGGAGGCGGCTCTCGGCGTGATCGTGCCGAACGTCACCGACGTTTCGGCCCTGATCGACGCATTGCCGCGACTGGGTCTCATTTCGATTTCCTTCCCCGCTTTCTCCGACGGCCGCGGCTTTTCGCTGGCGCGGCTGCTGCGGCGCGCGGGCTTTAAGGGCGAACTTCGCGCCAGCGGGCGGCTCGTCGCCGACCAATATTCCCACGCAGTCGGCTGCGGCTTCGACACGATCGAAATTCCGGACGACCTCGCCGAGCGCCAGGACGAAGAACAATGGCGCGCCGCGCTCAACGTTTACACGATGAGCTATCAGTGCGGTTATTCCGGGCGCGGCTCGATTCTCGAAGCGCGCCGGAGCGCGGCGCGGTCATGAAGCCGTCGATCGCCGAAACGCTGTCGCCGCGGCTCGCGCCGCTCGATCTCGATCATCGCCTGCTGCTGCTGCGCGAATTCATTCCCGGGCGCATCGTTTTCACCACGAGTTTCGGCATCGAGGATCAACTCATCGCCCATTCGATCTTCACACAAGGATTGGATATCGACGTCGTAACGATCGACACGGGCCGGCTGTTTCCCGAGACCTATGAGCTGTGGGAGCGCACCGAAGCGCGCTATGCGCGGCGCATCCGCGCCGCCTATCCGCAGGCCGCGCCGCTTGAAGCGCTGATCGAAGAGCAGGGGATCAACGGCTTTTATCACTCAGTGGAGGCGCGCAAGGCTTGCTGCCATGTGCGCAAGGTCGAACCGCTGTCGCGGCTGCTCGCTGGCGTTTCGGGCTGGGTGACGGGACTTCGCGCGGATCAGTCGCAGGCGCGCGCCGACGCGCCAGTCATCGCTTTTGACGAGACACACAGGGTGCTCAAGCTCAATCCGCTGACGGATTACACGCGCGACGCCGTCGTCGCGGCGGTCGAGGAATTTTCGGTGCCGATCAACGATCTCCACGCCAAGGGCTTTTTGTCGATCGGCTGCGCGCCATGCACGCGCGCAGTCCTTCCCGGCGAGAGCGAACGCGCCGGCCGCTGGTGGTGGGAAGACGACGGCAAGAAGGAATGCGGCCTCCATGTCGGCGAAGACGGCGTGTTGCGTCGCGGGCCGCCGCAAGAGGCGCATCCATGACCGCGCTCGCTGTTCGTCCGCTCGGCTATCTCGATCGCCTCGAAGCCGAGAGCATCCATATCATGCGCGAGACCGTCGCCGAATGCGAACGGCCGGTGATGCTCTATTCCATCGGCAAGGACTCGGCGGCGATGCTGCATATCGCCATGAAGGCCTTCTATCCATCGAAGCCGCCGTTTCCGCTGCTCCATGTCAATACGACATGGAAATTTCGCGAGATGATCGAATTTCGCGACCGTCGGGTGAAGGAACTCGGCGTCGAGCTGATCGAATATATCAATCCCAAAGGGATTGAGATGAACATCAGCCCTTTTGTTCACGGCTCGAAGCTTCACACCGAAATCATGAAGACTGAGGCGCTGAAGCAGGCGCTGGACAAATATGGGTTCGACGCCGCCTTCGGCGGCGCGCGCCGCGACGAGGAGAAGTCGCGCGCCAAGGAGCGCGTGCTTTCGTTCCGCACGGCGCAGCACCGTTGGGACCCGAAGAATCAGCGGCCCGAATTCTGGCGTCTCTACAACACGCGAAAGGCGCCCGGCGAGAGCCTGCGCGTTTTTCCGATGTCGAATTGGACGGAAGCGGATATCTGGGATTACATCGCCCGGGAAAATATTCCGGTGGTTCCGCTCTATTTCGCCAAAGAGCGGCCCGTCGTGAGCCGCGGCGGCACGCTGATCATGGTCGACGATGACCGCATGGAAATCGCTCCCGGTGAAAAGATTGAACAAAAGCAGGTGCGTTTTCGCACGCTTGGCTGCTATCCGCTGACGGGCGCCATCGAAAGCGACGCGGCCAGTCTCGACGCGATCATTACGGAAATGCGCGAGAGTCGCTCTTCGGAGCGCCAGGGGCGACTCATCGATCACGACGGCTCCAGCTCGATGGAGCAAAAGAAGCAGGAAGGATATTTTTAATGCACGGCGCCGTCGCCACTGCATTGCCCTCGCGCGCGCCTGCACGACTGGTCGGCGAAAAGCCGCTCTTGCGGTTTATCACCTGCGGCTCGGTTGACGACGGCAAATCGACCCTGATCGGGCGCCTGCTCTACGACGCCGATCTCGCGCCCGACGACATTATCGCGGCGCTGGAAAGCGATTCGAAGAAGCACGGCACGCAGGGCGACGCGCTCGATTTCGCGCTGCTTGTCGACGGGCTTGCGGCGGAGCGCGAACAGGGCATCACCATCGATGTCGCCTATCGCTATTTCGCGACTGACCGACGCAAATTCATCGTCGCCGATACGCCCGGTCATGAGCAATATACCCGCAACATGGCTGTCGGCGCTTCGACCGCCGATCTCGCCATTCTGCTCGTCGACGCCCGCAAGGGAATTTTGCCGCAAACCCGCCGGCACAGCGTCATCACCTCGATGTTCGGCGTTCGTCATGTCGTCGTCGCTGTCAACAAGATGGACCTCGTCAACTACAGCGAAGAGGTTTTTCGCAAGATCGAGTCGGATTTTCACGCCTTCGCCGACAATCTTCGCTTCGCGTCCATTTACGTCGCGCCGCTTGTGGCGACGGATGGGGACAATCTTGTCCACGCCAGCGCCAACATGCCGTGGCACGAAGGGCCGCCGCTTCTCTCCTATCTCGAAGGCGTCGCTGTGGAAGATGCGATGCAGATCGCGCCCTTTCGCATGCCGGTTCAATGGGTGAATCGACCCAATCTCGACTTCCGCGGTTTCTCCGGCTTCATCAGCGGCGGCAATATTCGGCCTGGCGACATCGTGCGCATTCTGCCTTCCGGGCGCGATACGCGCGTCGCCAGAATCGTGACCTTTGACGGCGACCTCGACAGCGCTTTGTCCGGTCAGTCGGCGACGCTGACTCTCGCTGAGGAAATCGACGTTTCGCGCGGCGATCTCCTGTGTTCGCCGGTCTCGCCCGCAAAAATCGGAGATCGGCTCGAAGCCAAGCTCTTATGGCTCGTGCGCGAGCCGCTCGTCGCCGGCAAGAGCTATTTGTTGAAGCTCGGAACGAAAACGGCGCCCGCCGCCGTCACCGCGGTCGACGCGCGCATCGATATCGAGACCGGCCGGTCGCAACCCCTTCCTGGGGGCGCGACGCTCGCATTCAACGAAATCGGCGACGCCCGGCTGTCGCTCGAAACGGTGATCGCCTGCGATCCCTATATCGAGAATCGCGAAACCGGCGGTTTCATACTCATCGACCGCATTACCAATGACACGGTCGCGGTCGGCATGGTCAAAGCTGTCGCCGCATCCAGCGGCCGCGCGGCGCCGCCGCTGACGGAGCTCAGCTACGCCTCCATGGAAGGCCTGACGCTTACGCGCGAGTCGCATCGACCGACTCCGACGCGCAGCTTGGCGAAGGCGTTGTCTTGGCTCGCGCCGGCCGGCGTTTCGACCTTCCTGATCGTTTACGCCTTCCTGCGAAACGCGGAACTCGCGGGCGAAATCACCGGCGCCGAGTTGCTGGCGGTCTTCGTGCTCTATTATGTGCACGAGCGCCTCTGGTTGCGATCGACCTTCGGTCTGGCGACGGAAGAGACGCAGAGCGGGGACGATCCGGGACTGTGAGCTGAGCCGTCGGATCACGCTGCGCCTAGGCTAAGTCGCCCAATGCGGATAATGCGGCCGATTCAAAGAGCTTAGAGCGCGCTTTACGCGAAGAGCCGGATTCCACTTTTTCGCAGCGCGCTCTAATGCGCTTCGTCCCAATTCATAGCGGCCCGCGCATCGACCTTCAGCGGCACGGCGAGATGGACGGCGGGCGCGGGCGCCTGCTCCATCACGCGGCGCGCCACGTCAATCGTCGCCTCGGCTTCAGTCGTGGGCGCTTCAAACACCAGCTCGTCATGCACCTGCAAAAGCATTTGCGCTGAAAGTCCGGCGCGCGCGAGCGCGTCGTCCATTCGGATCATGGCGCGCCGGATGATGTCGGCGGCCGCGCCTTGAATTGGCGCGTTGATCGCGGCGCGCTCGTAAAAGGCGCGGTCCGACGCATTGGCCGAGCCGATGCCAGGAAAGTGATAGACGCGGCCGAATATCGTCGAGACCTCGCCCTTTTCGCGCACGGTTTTGCGCGTCGAATCCATATAATCGCGAATGCCGGGAAAGCGCTCGAAATAGCGCTTGATATAGGCGCCAGCCTCATCCCGCGGGATGCCGAGCTGATTGGCGAGTCCGAAGGCCGAAATGCCATAGATGATGCCGAAGTTTATCGCCTTGGCGCGGCGGCGGGTTTCGGCCGGCATGTCCTTGATCGGCACGTTGAACATTTCGCTCGCCGTCATCGCGTGAATGTCGAGATTTTCAGCGAAGGCTTTCTTTAGTTGCGGAATGTCGGCGATATGGGCGAGCAGTCGCAGCTCGATCTGCGAGTAGTCCGCTGAAATTAATGTCCGCCCGGGCGGCGAGACAAAGGCTTTACGGATCTTGCGGCCGGCCTCATTGCGCACGGGGATGTTCTGCAGGTTCGGATCCGACGAAGAGAGCCGCGCCGTCGTCGTCGCGGCGAGCGCATAGCTCGTATGCACGCGGCCGGTCTCTGGATTGATGTAGCCGGGCAGGGCGTCGGCGTAGGTGCTCTTGAGTTTGGAGACCTGCCGCCAGTCGAGAATGCGGCGCGCGAAATCATTTCCGGAGCCTGCGAGGTCTTCGAGAACGCTTGCCGAGGTCGACCAGGCGCCTGTCGCCGTTTTTTTCGCGCCCGGCAGCCCCATCTTGCCGAACAATATGTCGCCCAACTGCTTGGGCGAGCCAAGATTGAAGCTCTCGCCGGCAAGATCGAATATCTCGGCTTCGAGGCGGGCCATGTCCTGCGCGAATTCGCCGGAGAGACGCGACAGGATCGTGCGATCGACGCTGACGCCCCTTCGCTCCATGCGCGCAAGCGTCGCGACCAGCGGCCGCTCCAACGTCTCGTAAACGGCTGTCATGCGCTCGGCCGAGAGGCGCGGTTTCAGCACGCGCCAAAGGCGCAGCGCGAGATCGGCCCGTTCCGCCGCATATTCCGTCGCCGCCGCGAGCCCGGCGCGGGCGAAGCCGACGTAATTGCGCCCCGAACCGGCGACGGCGGCAAAGGTTAGCGCCTCGTGGCCGCAATATTTATGCGCCAGCTCCTCAAGAGCATGACCGCTGCGCCCGGAGTCCAGCGCGTAGGACATGAGCATGGCGTCGTCGCTCGGCGCAACGTCGATTCCGTAACGCGACAGGACGAGCAGATCATGCTTCATATTGTGCGCGATTTTGAGGATCGAGGGATCCTCAAACAGCGGCTTCAATCGCGCGAGCGCCGCATCGATCGGCATCTGCCCTTCGACCAATTCAGCGCCGGCAAAAAGATCGGCCGACTCGCCGGAGCGATGCTGCAATGGCGCGTAACAGGCGTGTCCCGGCGCCGTCGCCATCGAGACGCCGATAAGCTCGCAACGCATCGGATCTGGCAGAGTCGTTTCGATATTGATCGCCACGAGTCCCGCGCCGACCGCTTGCTCGATCCAGTGATCCAGACGCTCGACCGAGGCGATCGTCTCATAGGCGGAGCGATCGATCTTTGTCGTCTTGGCTTCGGCAAAACGCACGGCGACAAGATTCGCAGGCGTCAACGCGCTCGTCTGTTTCTCGACGCGTATGGGCGCTTCAGAGGGGAGCGGCGCGAGACCGGACAATTCGCCGTCGCGCGTGCGCCAGCCGGCCGCGCCGACAAAATCGGGATCGGGCGCGATATCCTGCGCATGCACCCCATACAGTTCAGCGACGCGGCGGGTGATCGTCGTGAATTCCATCGCCTGCAGAAAACCAATAAGCTTTGCAGGATCTGGCTGATGGAGGCCGAGGTCTTCCAGCGGCGTTTCGACGGGCGCGTCGCGCACAAGTTCGCAGAGCTTCTTCGAAATAAGAATGCGCGCGACCGCGTCCGGCTCGGTCAGCGCCTCTCGCCGCTTCGGTTGCTTGATGCCGGACGCCTTGGCGAGCAGCGTATCGAGATCGCCATATTCGTTGATGAGCTGAGCGGCGGTTTTGACGCCGATGCCCTTCGCGCCCGGCACATTGTCGGTCGAATCGCCGGCAAGCGCCTGCACGTCGACGACCTTATTCGGCGCGACGCCGAAATAGTCGACGACCTCGGCTTCGCCGATGAGCCTTTCTTCGCGCGCGCCTTTCGCGCCGGCGGTTCCCGAAGCGGGGTCGTACATGGTCACGCCAGGACCGACGAGCTGCATCAGATCCTTGTCGGCGGAGACGATCAGGACATCCGCCCCCTTGGCCTGCGCCTGCGTCGCATAGGTGGCGATGAGATCGTCCGCCTCGTAGACGTCCTGCTCGATCGGCGTGAGGCCGAAGGCGCGAACGGCGGCGCGCATCAGCGGAAACTGCGGAATGAGGTCTTCTGGCGGCTCGCTGCGATGCGCCTTGTAGTCCGGATAGATATCCTTGCGGAACGAGTGCTCGCTCTTGTCGAAGATGATGGCGAGATGCGTCGCCTTCACGCCGGCCGCGCCCTCGCGCACGAACTGTAGGAGCTTCGTGCAGAACAGCCGCACGGCGCCGGTCGGCAGCCGGTCGGAGCGATAATTGTATTTCGCATCCTGTCGGATCGACTGGAAATAGGCGCGAAAGACGAAGGAGGAGCCGTCGACGAGGAAAATGTGGCTCCCGGGGCCGACGGGCTTATGGGTGAGGGTCATGGGCCTATCTTAACGGCGCACGGGCGCCGCGTCATGACGCGCACGCCCTAAATCCGCCGTTTGACCGGCGCCGGCGCCGGGCCTAGAAGACCGCATGTCCCACAACAGTTTCGGCCATCTTTTCCGCGTCACCACCTTCGGCGAGAGCCATGGGCCGGCGCTCGGCGCGATCGTCGACGGATGCCCGCCGAAAATTCCGCTCGAAGCGCAGGACATCCAGGGCTATCTCGACAAGCGCAAGCCGGGACAGTCGCGCTTCACCACGCAGCGGCGGGAGGCGGATGAGGTGAAAATCCTCTCCGGCGTTTTTGCTGACGGCGACGGCCGACAGGTGACGACCGGAGCCCCGATCGCGCTCGTGATCGAGAACACCGACCAGCGTTCCAAAGACTACGGGGAGATCGCCGACAAATATCGCCCCGGCCACGCCGACTATGTCTACGACGCGAAATATGGCGTGCGCGACTATCGCGGCGGCGGGCGATCATCGGCGCGCGAAACGGCGGCGCGAGTCGCCGCCGGCGCCGTCGCGCGAAAGGTGATCGCCGGCGTGACGATTCGCGGCGCGCTGGTGCAGGTCGGCCCGCATAAAATCGATCGCGCGCGTTTCGACTGGGCGGAAGTCGAACGCAATCCGCTCTTTTGTCCCGACGCAGGCGCGACGCAATTATGGTCGGACTATCTCGACGACGTGCGCAAGGACGGCTCATCCATCGGCGCGGTGATCGAAATCGTGGCGGAAGGCGTTCCGGCCGGCTGGGGCGCGCCGATCTACGGCAAGCTCGACGCCGATCTCGCCGCGGCGATGATGTCGATCAATGCGGTGAAGGGAGTCGAGATCGGCGCCGGTTTCGCCGCCGCCACACTCACCGGCGAAGAGAACGCCGACGAGATGCGCGCCGGAGAGAGCGGACCGCTGTTCTTGTCGAACAACGCCGGCGGCGTGCTCGGCGGCATTTCGACCGGTCAGCCGATCGTCGTGCGTTTCGCGGTGAAACCCACGTCGTCGATTCTGACGCCGCGCCGCACGATCGATCGCTTCGGCAAGGAGACCGACATCGTCACGAAGGGACGTCATGATCCCTGCGTCGGCATTCGCGCGGTTCCGATCGGCGAAGCGATGATGGCTTGCGTGCTCGCCGATCATTTCTTGCGCCATCGCGGACAAATGGGGTGACGACCAAGCAGAGCGATCAGGGCGCCGTCAGCGTCACTCGCTCATGGCCAAGGTCGGGCTCGCCGCAATGCTCCAATATCTTTTTGCGCACAGCGTCGCGCAACGCGACCGCCGCTTGAAAATCGGCGCCCTTCGAGGCGATTGGCGCGCCGATATGTACGGCGATGGGGCCGCGCCTGAACAGCCATGAATCGCTGCGTAAAATCGAACGCGTGCCGCGTATGGCGATCGGCACGACCGGAACCCCCAATTGCGCGGCGGTCGAGAACGCGCCGATATGAAACGGCAGTAGCCCGGGCATTCGCGAAAAGGTGCCTTCGGGAAACCAGACGAGGCGCATGCCGGCGCGCGCTGACTGCAAGGCGGCTCTCGCGTCGGCGACGCCGCCCGCCGGATCGGTCCGGCGCACGAAGATTGCGCCAATCCGCCGCAAGAAGGGACCAGCCACACGTTGACGCGCAAGTTCTTCCTTCGCAACGAAGGAGAGTTCGCCGGGACAGGCTGCGACCAGCACGGCGCTGTCCAGATAGCTCGAATGATTGGCGATGAGAACTGCATTTTCCTGCTGAACCGGCGCGTCGCAGGTAATCGTAAGCGGGCATCCGATGGCGCGGAAAAACAATCGCGCAGCCGCGCTGACAAGGCTGTGACGCCATATTCGCTTTGGCGTCAACAGCACGCATGGCCAAACCAAAGCGCCAATCACGACCAGCACGCTCCACGCGTAAGCGTTATAGGCCGAGATCGCGAAATTCGATGAGAGGCGGCGCAGCCGAGGCATGATCCCAGACAGGGCGACGCGCATGAGCTGCCATTGCGGGCTCTTGCCCTTCGCTCGCAGCTGACCCGATTCGAACATGGCGCGAGCGGCCGAGCGCCTTATTTTCCCGCTCGACGTCTTGGGTATCGTGTGCGGCGGAACGAGAACGACTTGATCCGGCGCAAGATCGAGCAAGGCTTGAGAGGTCTCTATGATCATCTTGCGCAGGGACTCCCGTCGCGCATCGTCGGTCAGGCGCGTTTCGGCGAGGACGACGAGCCTCTCCGTCCCGGCGCGCGCATCAATCGCGGGAAACGCCGCGACGCAGCCTTTTCTCGTTCCTTCAAGCGAACCGACAGCCTCTTCGAGCTCCTGCGGATAAATATTGCGTCCGGCGCGCTTGATCAGATCCTTTATGCGGCCTGTGATGAAGACATCGCCTCCTGCGATGTAGCCGCGATCGCCGGTTTCGAGCCAATCGCCGTCAAACAGCGCAGCGGTCTTTTCCGGATTCTGGAAATAACCTCGCGTCGCGGACGGCCCGCGGAACTGAATGCGTCCCTCGTGTCGCTCCGGCAATTCCCGACTGGCGTCATCGACAACTCGGATTTCATGATGCGGAAGGGGCCGTCCGCAGGCAACGAGAGAGATGACGTTCTCGACGTTAGCGGACGCGACTCGCGCAACGCCGTCCCGGTCAAGCGCCTTGCGATCCACGCGATCGATAAGCGGTCCTCGGCCTGGCGGCGGGAAGGCGAGCCCGACCGCATTTTCCGCCAATCCGTAAACCGGGGTCATCGCCTCGGGCCGAAAGCCGTAAGGCGCAAATCGCTGAGCAAAGCGCGCGACGGATGTTGGGCTGACCGGCTCGGCGCCGTTCATAATCGCTCGCAGCGACGATAAATTCAGGCCGCTGATTTTCGTATCGTCGATCGCCTTCAGGCACAGTTCATAGGCAAAATTGGGGGCCGCCGAGATTGTGGCCTTGTGCGTATCGATCGCCCAGAACCAGCGCGCCGGATCAGCGAGAAAGGACAACGGCGACATGATGAGCGCCGTCGCTCCGTAGTAGAGACTGCCGAGCCAGCAGCCGATGAGCCCCATGTCATGATAGAGCGGCAGCCAGCTCACGACCCTATCTGCCGACGACGCCTTCAGCACCCCGCCCATGGCGCGGATGTTCGCGAGTAGATTGGCGTGAGACAGAACGACGCCCTTGGGATCGCCGGTGCTGCCTGAGGTGTATTGAATGAGCGCGGTGGCGTCGGACGGCGCCGGCAATGGTTCGGATATAGGCGGAGCAGAGTTCAGGTCCTGAATCGTCACGATGTGTTGAAGCGCGCTGACGAGCCCATAGAGCAAATTTCCGACGACCCTGATCTCGGCATTGGTGATGAGCGCGCGGGCTTCGGCGTTCGACAATATGCCGGCTTGGCGGCGCAAATGATCCTCGATCTGCGCCAAGCGAAAGGGCGGATAAATCGGCACAGGAACCGCGCCGCAAAACAAAGCCGCGAAAAACGCGACGAAAAAATCGCGGCTCGTCGGTAGCATGATCGCAACGCGATCGCCGCAGCCGACGCCGCGCTCGACGAGTCCGCCCGCCGCGGCGCGCGCCGCGTGATAGAGTTCGCCGTACGTCATCGGTTCCGGAGAACCTTCGGCTCGCCAGAGCAAGACATGTTCACGAGCCTCATGACGCTCGGCGTGTCGAGCGAGCGCCTCGATCAGCGTCTTGGCCTCGATCGGCTCGTCGATACTCTCAAGCGTCACATGTGACATTGGGGGAGACGACGCAGGCGGCGAAGCCGCGCCAGCGGCGAGAACCGCGTTGGCGAGATCGCGGGGACTGTTGGCCTGCCCGATCAGTCGCTCAGGAAGCTGAACCTTGAACTTGCGATTAAGCCGCAGCAGCAGCTCGGCGCGGGACAGGCTGTCGAGCCCTAGATCTCTATCAAGGTCGCAGTCGAGGCTCACGAGCCGCAAGTCGACGAAATCGGGATGCAACTCGGTGACGAGGCCGCGCACGATCTCAAGCGCAGCCGTCTGCGTTTCTTTTAAAGGGCGCGTCGCTGCGCTGTCTTCAAGGCCTGAAACCGCCTCGGGCATTTGCTTTCAACTCAAGCGCTACGCTCCATGGCCGCCGCGCCCCGTGATCGAAGTCAAGCGGCCGGCCGCCTATCGGAACTTAAGACAAGGGGCCCGTTTCGGCGAGCCGGTGGGCAACGGCATGCCTGAGTTAGGCGAAAGAGCGAGCCGGCGTTTACGTCGAAAGCCAGTCTTTAAGAATGGCCTCACCCCGTCGGTGATTACGATCAATAAATTATTCGCTGCGGCTAATTTCGATCCAGTTGGATAGCGAGCTTCAGAATCGAATGTGAAAACAGGCGCGTCGCTTTCGTTCTTGTCCTGCGTCAATTTCGTGGCGTCGTTTCGCCGCACGACCGCCCGTCGATGACTTGCTTGACGGGGCGAGCGATCGAAACCTAACGTCGGCTCTGGAAACCGAGAGGCGGCGGTGGCTCCAATTTTTTGGCGAATGCGGTTGTGCGCGCGCGTGTTTGCGACGCTGGTCGCCTGTCTGTTTCTCGCGCAGACGACGATAGCGGCCACGCATTTCGCAACGCTTGGAGAAGGCGTCGTCTTCGGCGCAAAATGCGCGCCGCAGGACGGCGCGAATGGCGGCGACCCGCCGGCCATCCCCCACAGCCGCCATTGCCATGGAATTTGCTGCATCCTTCACGGCGGCGCATTGGATGCGCCGGCCTTAAAGCCGGTCGCTTCGATCGCGCTCATTTTTTCCACTGAAGCGATTTCACTTCCACCGGCGACGTCCGGCGCCGCGCCGCGCATTGAGCCGAAAGGCGCGCCTCAATCGCCGCGGCCTCCTCCCCAGCACGGCTGAAGCTTTTTTAGCGGACGACAATCCTTCCTCGCCCCCTTCGACGGCGGTGCGGACGAAGGATGCGCGTGAGAAGCATTCAGACTCTTCCGCCGGGTCCGCCGCTGTCATCAATGCGGCCGCCGACATGCGCGAATCAAGACTTTGAGGAGGGCGCGGAACGCCCCCTGCAGTCAGGACATTTGGAGACAATCATGAGCATGACTAAAGCAGAAACCCGTTCTGCCGCCCTGGGCGCCGAACGAATCATCGATACGAAGCCGGTTCTCATCGGCCTCGCCGCGCTGATGACCTTCGTGATCATCCTGCGTCTCTATGAGCAATTTTTTGCCTGGAGCGTCGGCCTCGATTCATTCGCGCCCGAGTTCCAGGTCTATTGGATGGGCCTGCTGCAATTTGCGATTCTCGCGTCCTTCCTCGGCGCGGCCGGCTTGGTCGGCTTTCTGTGGCGCACGCGAGACCGGGATCTGGCGAGCCTGGCCGCTCCGACTGAAATGCGCCGGCTGATTTATCTGATTCAGTGGCTGCTTATTTTCGCGCTCGCCCTCTATTGGGGCTTGAGCTTCTTTTCGGAGCAGACGGCGGTCTGGCACATGACCGCCGTGCGCGACACGGATTTCACGCCGAGCAATATCATCACCTTTTACATTTCATATCCGCTTTTCGCGATCATAGGGCTAGGCGCGTTCTTCTACGCGAGGACGCGCCTGCCCATTTTCGCGAGGGGCTATTCGCTCGCCTTCGTGGTTCTTGTCGTCGGCGTCTTCATGACCATCCCGAACGTGGGATTCAATGAATGGGGCCATACGTTCTGGTCGATGGACGAAGGTTTTGCAGGTCCGCTGCACTGGGGCTTCGTCTTTTTCGGATGGATGTCGCTTGCGATGTTTGGCGTCGTGCTGCTGATCCTTGGCCGCATTGGCGAACTTCTCGGCCCCGACGCGCTGGAGAAATTGTACCAGCGCTAAGTTCGCACTGAACGCTCAGCCGGCGCCGAGCCTTGAGCGGCGCCGGTCGTACCTTCTCTATGGGAGTCTGCTACGCCGCGAGGTCGGCGACCACCGCATCGAGCACCGGGAAGCCTTCCGAGCTGACGCGCAGCCGGTTCTCGCGGGTGAATTCGACGAGCCCGTCGCCGATCAGTTCGCTGATCCGCGATTGCGACAGGCGCTTCCCGGTCAGAAGAAAATAGCGCTGCGGATCGACGCCTTCGCGCAGCCGCAGCCCCATCAACAGGAACTCGTCGCCTTCCTGCTCGGAGGAGAGCAGTTCGTCCTCGATCAGGCCGTGCCCTTCGGTCTCGACGCAGGTCAGCCACATCTCCGGGTGCCGCTCGGCGGCCTGGGCGCGCCGCCCGCGCGGCGTGACGATTCGCCCGTGCGCGCCGGGACCGACGCCGACATATTCGCCATAGCGCCAATAGACCAGATTGTGACGGCACTCGGCGCCCGGCCGCGCGTGGTTGGAGACTTCGTAAGCGGGCAGGCCGGCGCGGGCGGTGACCTCCTGCGTCACGTCCCAGAGCGCGCGCTGAACGTCGGCCTCGGGCAGCGCCATCTTGCCGGCGTTGACCATGCGCTCGAACATCGTCTCCGGCTCGATCGTCAGCTGATAGAGCGACACATGTTCGGGCGCGCGGGCGAGCGCCAGCTCCAGTTCTTTGCGCCAGGCGGCGGGGGTCTGGCCGGAACGGCCGTAGATCAGATCGAAGGACGTGCGTGCGAAGACCGAATTGGCGACGTCGAGCGCCATCAGCGCTTCGGCGACCGAATGCTGCCGGCCAAGCGCCCGGAGATCGATATCGTTCAAGGCCTGCACGCCGAGCGACACGCGGTTGACGCCGGCGGATTTGAACCCTTTGAAGCGCGAGGCTTCGACGCTGGTCGGATTGGCTTCGAGCGTGATCTCGCAGTCCTTGGCGAGGCTCCAATGGCTCGAAATCTGGGTTAGGATCGCTTCGACAGTTGACGGCGACATCAGCGACGGCGTGCCGCCGCCAAAGAAGATCGAGCGGACTTCGCGCCCCCGCGTGAGGGCGGCGCGATGCGCGAGCTCGACGGCGAAGGCCTCGACGAAGCGGTCCTCGTCGACGTCGCCGCGCCGGACGTGGCTGTTGAAATCGCAATAGGGGCATTTCGACAGGCAGAACGGCCAGTGGACATAGACGCCGAAGCCTGGGTCGAAAGCGTTGCGAATCGGTGTCGCCATGGCCCTTTATCGCACGGAACGGCGGGAAGGGCACGGCAGACGGCGCCCCTTCCACCGCCCGTCTAGGGGAGCCTGCATGGCGTTCTGGGAAGCTTGGCGGTTCAGACGGGCGCCGGCTCAGCCCGTCGATCCGGCGCTGCGGGCGATCGCTGAGGCGATCGCCCAAAACCTCACGGCGCTCAATCTTTATGTCGATTCGCGGCCATATGGGCGTAGCTTTTTTGAAATCAAAGCGTCGACTTCGCCGAAACTCATTACTACTCCCGATGGGACAGAGGCGTCCGGGATCGCGCTTCTGCTCGCCGGCGCCTATGAGCCGCCGTCGCTCGTATTCGAGCAGATCAACTCTCTGCGGCGCGGTCTCGGGCGCGCCATGGTCGAGGCGGTCATCGCCGGGGCGAAGGCGCGCCCAGAGGTTTTCCGCCGGCTCAGGGTCAATGACCTTTCGCCGCGCTTGCAGGACGGACGGCGATGGTGGGAGCATGTCGCCGCGGCGCATCCGGAGTTCGAGTGGGTCATCACGCATGAAGAGCCGTTCGATGGCGGGAGATGAGCAGCGGGAATCCGCCGCGCTTTCCGTCCTGCGCCGCTGGTTCGGTTTCTCGTCGCGCGCGCGGCAAGGCGGCTTTGCGGCGACGCCCGACGACATAGAGGCCTCGGCGCTTTTCTTGAAGAAGCGGCAAACGCTCGAAGCGCTCGCGCGCGAGTTCGGCTATGACGCCAGCAAAGTGACGCTCAGCCCGCGGACGAAGACCTTCGACTATCTCGGCCAGAGCTTTACTTCGGAGGGTCAGTCTTTCTCCGACGGCCGCATTGAAATCTATTTCGACCCGCAGATGAGTGACGCGCGCCTCGGCTGCTGCCTCGCGCATGAGGTGCAGCATGTGCGCTATTTTGCGGTGCGCGACGCCTATCGCGCGGAGCCGGCAGATGGCCTGCTGCATCGGCGCTTCGCCAAATATGCGCCAGAGCTGCTGGCGGCGCAGCGCGGCGTCTCCAACTATTCGAACGAACATTGGGACGCTTGGAAAGGCGACGCGCCGCCGAAGCTTTTTTCTATGGAACTAGAGGACGGAGAAAGCGAACCGATCAATGAGACGATCGCAGAAGTCGCGAAGGCGCTCTACAATTGGGGTCTGGACGTGCGCATCAATCCTCTATGGAGAGAGTTGCACGACGCGATCAATGAAGAATATACGGCGCTTCAGAGTGGCTAGAGCGCGGTTCATTCAGGGCTTGCGTTCCCGTTGAAGCAACTCGCGCTTTCTTTCGACTCCCCAGTAATAGCCGGAAAGCGTCCCATCGCTGCGCACGACGCGATGACAGGGAACGGCGACCGAAACCGGATTGGCGGCGCACGCCTGCGCGACAGCGCGCGTCGCCTTCGGCGCCCCGATGCGTCGCGCAATCTCGGCGTAGCTTGCCGTCTTGCCGGCTGGAATCTCGCGCAGCGCGGCCCAGACGCGTTGCTGAAAGGCCGTGCCGCGCATGTCGAGCGGCAGCTCGAAGCGCGATTGCGGCCGCTCCACCATGCCGATCGCCGCGGCGACATAGCGTTCGAACGCTTCGTCGGCGCCGATGAGCGTCGCATGCGGAAATCGATTCTGCAGATCGCGCAGCAGTTCTTCGGGATCGTCGCCGAGCGAAATGGCGCAGACGCCTTTCGCGCTTGCGGCGACGAGCACCGCGCCAAGAGACGATTGGCCGATGGCGAAGCGGATGGTTTCGCTTGTCGCCCCGGCGCGATAGGCGCTCGGCGTCATGCCCAATGTTTCCTTCGCCGTCGCATAGAAGCGCGCGCTTGAATTATAGCCTGATCCATAGATCGCCTCGGTGACTGTGCCGCTTTCCTTCAATGCGGCGCGGAGGCGCGCGCGCCGATGCGCCAGAGCATAGGCCTTTGGCGTGACGCCGGCGATGCGCGAAAACATTCGGTGGAAGTGATGGGCGCTCAACTCGAACGCGCGCGCCAGCTGCGCCAGCGTCGGCGCAGTTTCCGCCGCCTCGATCATTCGGCAGGCGCGGGCGATCTTCTCGGCGTCCCGCTCCTGTTGTGACGGCGCATCGGGCCGGCAGCGGCGGCACGGCCGAAAACCCAAAGCCTCCGCTTCGCGAATCGTGACACAGAAGCGCACATTGGCGCGTTTCGCCGGCCGGGAGGGGCAGGAGGGGCGGCAATAGACTCCGGTCGTTTCGACGCAATAGAAGAAATCGCCGTCACGGCGCGCATCGCGCGCGACCACCGCCGCCCAGCGCGTCTCGTCAAGATCGGTCGAATGCGCCTGCGTCATGCCATGGCTCCTTTCGCACATCATCCAACTTTATCGCCGATCGCCGCAATGCGTTTCTTGCGGTCGAATCGAATAGCTGACAGTCGCCTCGACCGCTCCTATGCTGCGCCTCCGCCAGGGACTGACACGAGATGACAGGACACAACGCCGCCGTAACGCGACGAAAGGCGATCGCCGGCGCAAGCGCAAGCCTTGCGTGTCTTGGCGCGCGCGCCGCGACGCCTTCGACGCTGCTCGTTACCCATTCTGCGGCCTTGGCGCATGACATGGGTCCGGCGCATGTCGAGCGGCCTGAACGTCTTCGCGCCATTCTACATGCGTTGGACGATTCGCGCTTTGCGGGTCTCTCGCGCGTCGAAGCGCCCTTGGCGCCGCAGTCGGCGCTGCTACGGGCGCATAGTCCCGAGAATCTGGCGCGCCTTGCGACCTCTGCGCCTGCGGACGGCTATGCGCCTATCGGGCCCGACGTCGTCATGAACGGCGCCACGCATGAAGCGGCGTTGCGCGCAGCGGGTGGCGCGATCGCGGCGGTCGATGCGGTCATGCGCGGCGACGCCAAGAATGCCTTCGTCGCCATGCGGCCGCCGGGACATCACGCGACCCGCGATGCGCCGATGGGCTTTTGCTTTTTCAACAACGCCGCCGTGGCCGCGCTGCATGCGCGCGCCGCCCATCAAATCGCTCGCGTCGCCATCGTCGATTTCGACGTGCATCACGGCAATGGCGTTCAGGATATTTTCTGGAGCGATCGAAACGCGCTTTACGCGTCGACGCATCAGATGCCGCTCTATCCCGGCACAGGGTCGGTCGGCGAAACCGGCGCGCATGACACGATCGTCAATGCGCCGCTCGTCAAGGGCGACGGCGGCGCGCAGTTTCGCGAAGCGTTCGCATCGCGCATTCTGCCGCGTCTTGACTCCTTCTCGCCCGATCTCGTCATTCTCTGCGCCGGATTCGACGCCCATCTGCACGATCCGCTCGGCGGATTGCGCCTAGTTGCTGAGGATTTCAGAGACGTGACGCTCCGCGTCATGGAGATCGCGGCGCGTCGCTGCAAGGGTCGCATCGTCTCGCTGCTCGAAGGCGGCTATCAGCCTGAGAATCTTGCGCGCAGCGTCGCGGCGCATGTCGGCGCATTGATCGAAGCGTGAATCAGGCCGCTCCAGTTCGTCATTGCGAGGAGCTTTATTCGAAGTCGGGTATACCGACTTCGCAAAATGCGACGAAGCAATCCAGAAGTCGCGGGCGCGCTTTATGGATTGCTTCGCCTTCAGCTCGCAATGACGAACTTCTCACCCAAGCCGCGCCGCCAGCCTGCTCCACAGAGCGTTCTCGGCCCGAAAGACATAGTCGAGCCCGGCGCTGGTGACGCTTTTGGCGCCTTGCGCGATCAGCCAGTCGGCAAGCGCCGCGACATTACGCGCTGGACAGGAAAAACGCGCCGAGCGATCGCACTTGTCGCGCAGTTCTGCGCCGAAATTTGCCTCGGCCTCTCGCAGGATGCGTTCGCTCAAATCAGGCAAAGCAGCGCGCACCTCGCGGGTCGTGCGCGCTTCCTCTTCCGCGGCGATACGCGAAAGAATGATGCGCGCCGCTTCACGCGCCGTTTCGCTCCAAGGCGCGGTCAGCGAGGCGACGAGATTGGCCTGCGAGCGCAAAATCACGCCGTCTTCGACGATCTTCAGCGCATTCGCCGCCAGCGTCGCGCCCGTGGTCGTGATGTCGACGATGAGATCGGCGGAGCCTGCCGCGGGCGCGCCTTCGGTCGCGCCGGAACTTTCGACGATGCGATAGTCGGATACGCCATGCGCGGCGAAGAAGCGCCGCGTCGTATTCACATATTTCGTCGCGACGCGCAGCCCGCGACTATGGCGCGCGCGAAATCCGTCGGCGATATCGGCGAGATCGCTCATATGGCGCACGTCGATCCAGGCTTGCGGCACGGCGACGATGACATTCGCCGCGCCAAAGCCGAGCGGCGCGAGAAGCTCCACCGTCCTCTCGGCGTCGGCGATCTCTTCGCGGACCAGATCTTCTCCGGTGACGCCGAGATGCGCTTCGCCGCAGGCGAGCCTTCGCGTGATCTCGGCCGCGGAGAGATAGGCGACTTCGGCGCCGTCGACTCCCGCGACGGCGCCGCGATAGTCGCGCGCGCCCCGCCCCTGCGTCAGCTCCAGGCCCGCGCGCGCGAAGAACGCCGCGGCGTTTTCCTGCAGCCGTCCCTTCGACGGGGAGGCGATGATGAGCTTCTGCGCGGGCGACATCATGCCTCTCCCACGCCGGGCGTAAGCCGATCGATCCAGATCGCGGCGCCGACCGCCGGTATGTCCGACGCCGCGCCAAGAGTCTTGAACAGCCGGTCGTACCGCCCGCCGCCGATCACCGCTTCGCCGCGATCGCCGTGGCGCGCCTCGAACACGAAGCCCGTGTAATAGTCGAGATGGCGCGCAAAGCTTGCAGAAAAGCGCATTTTATCCAGGGCGATGCCCCGCGCGGCGATGGCGCGCGCGCGGGCGTCGAAAGCGTCGAGCGCGGCGGAAAGGTCGACGCGAGCGTCGCCGGCGAGCCGGCGCATGGCCGTTGAAGCGAAATCCGGTGCGCCTTCAATGGCGAAGAAAGCTTCCGCCAGCTGGCGCGTTTCTTTCGACACGCCTGCGCCGTCGGCGAGCGTCGCCTGATCGAGAAAGCGCTCGGCGATTTCAGCCGCGCTGCGCCCGCCGACGGCGGCGATGCCGGCGATGGAGAGCAGATCCTCGACGAGCCGGCGCGCATCGGCCGGATCGACTTTGGTCAACGCCGCCAATACCCCTGACTGTTCCGGGCCGCCGTTGCGCCTCGGCGAGGCGAAAATATCGGCGATCCTCTGGCCGCGGGCATGGCCGGCGGCGAGGCGCCGGCGCCAGATCGGCGGCAGGTCGAGCCTTTCGAGAAAGGCGGCGACGAGCCCCGCGTCGCCGATGTGGACCTGGAGGGCCGTCGCTCCCCCTGCGGCCGCGGCTTCGAGCGACGCGGCGAGAATTTCCGCGTCCGCCGCTTCGCGATCCTCCCGGCCGAAGCTTTCGAGGCCAGCCTGAAGAAACTCGCCGTCGCCCGTCGCGCCATGTTCGGGCGCACGAAATATCGATCCGCCATAGGCGAATGCGGCGGGCTCGCCTGCGCGTGAGGAGGCGAGATAATCGAGGCAGACCGGAATCGTATATTCCGGGCGCAGGCAGAATTCCGCGCCTGAGCCGTCGCTCGTCAAGTAAAGACGGCCGCGAAAATCTTCGCCTGAGCGGTCAAGGAAGACATGCGCCGGTTGCAGCAAGCGCGGCTCGCAGCGCGCGAAACCTGCCTGCGCGAAATGCGCGAGGATGGCCGCAAGGCTCGTGGCTTCGCGTTCAGCGGACGTGACGGTGACGGCGTTCAAGCGCAAATTCCTCGAATTTGCGCTCTCCTTAGCAAGTGCGCCGCTCCCGCGACACCCCCGTTCGTCGAGAAGGGTGAACGGCTCGGCAGGAGCGGCGGCACTTTCGGGGACTCGCAGGCGTCCGGGCCGCGGCTCCGCCTGGCGCAACGCCAGCCTTGCATCCCCCGCTCGCCTCTGCCACATAAGGGCCGGGAGGTTGGCGGTGGACGCTTCACTCGCCAACCGGGTCAGGTCCGGAAGGAAGCAGCCCTAACGAGCTTGGGCGGGTCTTCGTTCAGCCTCCCACTTCTTTCGGCGAGCAGCGAATGGCGTGGCGCGATAAGGGCGCCGTTCGCCGCTCGTCCGCCGCCGCCGGATGGATGCTGATGGACCACGAGCACGATCCGCCGAGGTCATCGCCGGCGCCCGACGACGGCCTTTCGCTCTTCGGCGCTGACCAGGCGCCGCCGTCGGCCTATCGCGTATTGGCGCGAAAATACCGACCGACCACTTTCGCGGACCTCATCGGCCAGGAGCCGATGGTGCGGACGCTCGAAAACGCCTTCGATCTCAATCGGATCCATCAGGCCTATCTGCTGACCGGCGTGCGTGGCGTCGGCAAGACGACGACCGCGCGCATTCTCGCGCGCGCTTTCAACTATGAGCTGCCGGCGCGAGACGGCCGGCCGGCGATCAATCAGCCGACGATCCATATGGAGGAGCTCGGCGTTCACTGTCAGGCGATTATCGATTCGCGCCATGTCGACGTGCTCGAAATGGACGCCGCTTCGCACACGGGCATCGACGACATTCGTGAGATCATCGACAACGCCCGTTATCGCCCGGTGATGGCGCGCACCAAGGTCTATATCATCGACGAAGTGCATATGCTTTCGAAGGCCGCCTTCAATGGCCTCTTGAAGACGCTTGAAGAGCCGCCGGAGCATGTGAAGTTCATCTTCGCGACGACCGAGATCGACAAGGTGCCGGTGACGGTGCGCTCGCGCTGCCAGCGCTTCGATCTGCGCCGCATCGACGCGGGCCTCCTCGCCGATCATTTGCGGAACGTTTGCAAGGCTGAGGGAGTCGCCATCGAGCCGGACGCGCTTGCCATGATCGCGCGCGCGGCTGAAGGTTCGGCGCGCGACGCGTTGTCCTTGCTCGACCAGGCGATCGCCTATGGGGCGGCGCATTCCGCAGGCGGCGCGGTCGCCGCGGAGGATCTGCGGCTGATGCTCGGCGTGGCCGACAAGGCGCGCGTCATCGATCTTTTCGAAGCGACGATGTCGGGCGACGTCGCCAAGGCTATTGGCATTCTCGAGGATCAGTACAACGGCGGCGCCGATCCGGCGCAGGTGCTGCTTGAACTCGCCGAATTCACCCATCTTGCGACGCGACTCAAACTTGCGCCCGAGGCCGCCAATTCAGCGGCGCTGACGCCCGAGGAGAAGCGGCGCGGCGAAGACGCCGCCGGCCGCCTGTCCATTCCGGCGCTGACCCGCGCCTGGCAAATTTTGATGAAAGGCGTCGAGGAATTGCGTGGCTCGCAGCGGCCGTTGGCGGCGGCCGACATGGTGCTGGTGCGGCTCGCTTACGCCGCCGACATGCCGACCCCGGCGGAAGCGCTACGGCGCCTTGGGTTCGGCGAAGACGCATCGGGGAATAATCCTCCGTCGCCCCCGGCGCGCAGCGCGGCGCCCGCCAGCGTCGGCGCGACGCCCGCGCGCGGCCCGCGTCTTGTGGCGGCGTCGCAGCCCGCCGTCTCGAATCCGTCCGCCGCGCCGGCCGCAACGACGATGATCGAGAGCTTCACTGCGCTTGTAGAGCTTGCGGCGCAGAAACGGGACATGCGTCTCAAGATCGCGCTCGAATCCGAAGTGCGGCTGGTTCGCTTCGACGCGGGGTTGATCGAATTTGAACTCGCGCCTGGCGGCGCGCGCGATCTGGCGGCGACATTGATGCAGAAGCTTCAGGCGTGGACGGGCGAACGCTGGATGGTTTCGATCGTCGCTTCGGGCGGCGCGCCGTCGCTTAAAGAGCAGCGCGAAGCGGAGGAGCGCAGGCGCCGCTCCTCTCTGGAATCCGATCCGCTCGTTGCGAGCGTGCTGGCGCGTTTTCCCGGCGCCCAGATCGTCGCCGTGCGGGGCAGGGACGAGGCCGCAGCGTCCGCGGGCGCGCTTTATGATGACGCGCCGCCAATCGAGGAAGACGACGGAGAAGCGCAATGATGGACTTCATGGGCCTGATGAAGCAGGCGCAGCAGATGCAGGCCAAGATGGCCGAAGCGCAACTCGAGCTCGAGCAGACCGTCGTCGAAGGAGAAGCGGGCGGCGGGATGGTGAAGGTCGCACTGACTGCAAAGGGTTCGATGAAGAGCGTGTCCATCGATCCGAGCCTGCTGAAGCCGGACGAAAAGGAAATTCTCGAAGATCTGATCCTCACGGCGCATATGCAAGCGCGGGCCAAGGCCGAGGAAGCGATGGCGGAGAAGATGAAGGCGTTGACCGGCGGTCTGCCGTTGCCGCCGGGGCTGAAGCTGCCGTTTTGATTTTGCGTATCGCTGTGCTTCTCGCGTCATGGCCGGCCTTGTGCCGGCCAGCCACGTGATGACGTCGCCCAACGCTTCCACTTATACGTAGTATTCTGGCGTGGATGGCCGCGACAAGCGCGGCCATGACGCGAAGCCCTCATGAGGCGATTGATCCGATTATGGCCGAACGAGTCGCCGGTCCCGAAATCGAAAAACTCGTGCAGCTCCTCGCGAAGCTGCCGGGGCTTGGTCCGCGCTCGGCGCGCCGCGCGGCGCTGCATCTCATCCGGAAACGCGAAGAACTGCTCGCGCCGCTCGCCGAGGCGATGCGCGTCGCGCGGGACCGCATCGTCGTTTGCTCGGTGTGCGGCAATATCGATACGAGCAATCCCTGCACGATCTGTCGCGACGCGCGCCGCGACGGGTCGATAATCGTTGTCGTGGAGACGGTCGCTGATCTCTGGGCGCTGGAGCGGGCAGGGCTGCTCAACGCGCGCTATCACGTGCTCGGCGGCGTGTTGTCGCCGCTCGATGGAGTCGGTCCGGAAGATCTTGCGATCGCGAGTCTCGTCGCGCGCGTGCGCGCCGAGGAGACTCGGGAAGTCGTGCTGGCGGTCAACGCGACCGTCGACGGCCAGACGACCGCGCATTACATCGCCGACGTGCTGTCGCCGTCAGGGGTCAGGGTGACGCGCCTCGCCCATGGCGTGCCAGTCGGCGGCGAACTCGACTATCTCGACGAGGGCACGCTGGCGGCGGCGCTGGAGCGGCGGACCGCGTTTTAACCCAGAGCCGATCCGAGACGTTGAGCGTTTCAGATCGACTTACTTCGCCACCGTCTTCGATGCGATGATCTTGTCCCAGTCTTCGAGGCCGATCTCGCCGCTGTATTTGTCGCCGTTGACGAAAAATGTCGGCGTAGAATTGACGCCAAACTTTTCAGCAGCGCGATTACGCACCTTGTTTACATTCTCGTAAAGCGTTTGATCCTTCAGCACCGCTTCGAATTTTTCTTGGCCAAGCCCGGTCTGCTTCAAAACATTCGCCAGACCGTCGAGCGGCTTATCCGAGAAGGCCCAGTTCTTCTGCTGCGAGAAGAGGAGATCGACGGCCGCGTCGCGTTTGTCGCCGAGTTCGCGCGCCAGCATGAAAGCCGCCGTCGCCAGCGGATCGAGCGGGAACTCGCGCAGAATGAATTTCGCCTTGCCCGTATCGATATACTTCTTCTTCAGCTCGGGATAGACGTCGTGATGAAACGCCGCGCAATGGCTGCAGGTCATCGACGCATATTCGACGATCGTCACCGGCGCGTTCGCTGAGCCTTCGACAATGTCGGGCAGGTCGTTCGGCGCCATCAACTCGTCGATCGAAACCTTGCCGGAAGGCGACTTGTCGGCATAGGCGGGCGCAGCGGCAAGAAGCGCGCAGGCGGCCGCGACAAGAAAACGACGACGGGGCAGAGAAGCGAAGGGCATGTGCGGTCCATGACTGTTACGACGCGCAAGACCATAACGTCTTCGGCGAGTGTGGCAAATCAAATCTGGCGCAGGCGCGAAGCCGCCGACCGCGCTACAGTCCGTGTCGTGGTTGAATGAACCAGTAAAGCACGCCGATAAAGGCGAGGACGACGCCGAACCAAAAAACCACATCGCCGATCTGCATGTCCTTCATGGCGTAGCTGAAAACGCTGACCATCAGGCCGCTGATCGCGATCCAGAGCGGACGCTGGCCGCGTTCATTGTCTTGCGGCCGCTTTTTTGAAAGCCCGGACAAGCGTCGCTCTCCCTTGACGTTTTCCGCGCCGTTCCGACCTGCTTTGTGGTTCTGCGGGCGGCGACGTCTTGCGCTCAGACTTTCCGATCTCGCTTCCACAGTCAAGAATTGCAAACAAAAAAGCAGCCGCGCAGGGCGACTGCTTTCTCCGTATTCTTCGCCCCGACGTTAGCGCGAATAGAATTCGATGACGAGGTTCGGCTCCATCTGAACCGGATAAGGCACTTCCGTCGCATGCGGCACGCGGCTGAGCTTCGCGGTCATCTTGGAATGATCGACGTCGTAATATTCCGGCGTGTCGCGCTCGGCGAGCTGAATCGATTCAAGAACGGTGATGGCCTGTTTCGAGGCGTCCTTCACCTCGATCACGTCGCCGACTTTCACCTGATATGACGGAATATTGACGCGCCTGCCGTTGACGCGGATGTGGCCGTGATTGACGAACTGGCGCGCGGCGAAAACCGTCGGAACGAATTTCGCGCGATAAACGATGGCGTCGAGGCGTCGTTCCAGAAGGCCGATCAGATTATCGCCGGAATCGCCCTTCATGCGGATCGCTTCAGCGTAATATTTGCGGAACTGCTTTTCCGAAATATTGCCGTAATAGCCCTTCAGCTTCTGCTTGGCCTTGAGCTGCGTGCCGTAATCGGAGAGCTTGCCCTTGCGCCGCTGGCCGTGCTGTCCCGGGCCATATTCCTTGCGGTTGACCGGGCTTTTCGGCCGGCCCCAGATGTTCTGGCCGAGGCGGCGGTCCAGCTTATGTTTGGCTTCTGCGCGTTTCGTCACTTTAGTTTTCGTCCTCTCATCGTCGCGTTTGGCGCGAGAGAGGCGACAAGACGAAATTCGCCCGGAGCCTTGAGAGCGGGGCGTCGTCTAAATCCGCGTCTCTCTCCGCCCCGGCGTCGCCGTGGCTTTAAGAACGCGCCCTCCTTTGCCGTCGAAACGGCCGACAGGCGTTTTCAGCAAACGCCACGGGTGCTTGGCTGCGCGAACGGGCCGCGTCAGACTGTGGGGAGCTAAAGGAAAGCGCTCCCCGCGTCAAGACATGCCCATGTCAAGATTTCTTGAAAGGAGCCGAACTTAAGGCCACCAGAACGGAAAACCTTCATCGTATGGGACGATCATTTCGGCGTTGTAGGGCGGTCGCTGGGGAAGCGTTTCCTGCATGTACCAGCTGGGCTGATTGCGCTGGATCGGATCGTGATTGAGGTAGGTCTGCTGGACCATGTAGCGATTGGTGCTGCCGACCGGCACCTGGGTCCCGGGATCGAGCCAGCTGCGGCGCTGGATGTCGATCGGACCGCGGCTCCTGTAATTGTCGTCCGAGGCGACGCGGTAGCGCGACTTGGCGAGCGCTTCGCCCGCTGTCAACGCCACCAGACACGCGAGCCCCGCCGATAGCACTAAATTATTGCGCATCACGATCCCCTTTTGGACTGAACGCCAGCGATCATCATAGCGGATCGTTTCGCAAAAGCGAATTGGCGCGGCGATTTCCCGCCATCAATCGATGGTCAGGGTGAATGCGACCGGGGAAGCGCCTAGCGCGCGGGCTGCGCGAGCTGACGCGTCGTCTTTCCGTGCCCACGACGCGAGGCGTTCTTTTGCGGCGCGGGAATCGACGCGGTCAGGTCGTCGCGAGAGATATTTTCGCAACCGATCGGTCGGGACGCCGCCGCCCGCTCGAAGAAATCAACCAATTCAGGCTTATCCGGACTGGCGGCGTAGGCGATGCGGTCGAGCATGCAGCCGAGCGCCACTCGGTCGATCGGCTTCGCCTTCGGTCCACACGCGAGTCCGGCGATTTCGAGCGCAAGCTTGCCATCGATGAAGCGCGTGGCGAGACAGTTGCGCTCGCCCGCGTCGACGCCTTCGGTCGCCGCTTGAGATAATCGTATTTCGGCCGTCTCAAACGAACCAAATCTCGCGACGAGTTCCTTGGGCTGACCGATCCTTGCGACATTCAATCCGGCTTGCGCGGCGTGCCGCGTCATGTCGAGGAAGAAATCGGCAGTTTTCTCCTTCTCGGCGATATCTTGATGAATTTCGACGCGCATGAAGGGCGCGCCCGCCGCGAACTGTCCGATTGAGATCGTGTCGACGCGGCCGGAGCCGTTCTCGCCCTCCCGCACGGCAACGGTCTTTTTCTCCCTGGTGAACTCGGGCGCGGCGACATCTAGCGCGCCGAAGGGTTTCGCCATCAGCGCAGAAGCCTCGATGGCGTCAACCGAGATTCTCGAGGAAATCTTCATCGGCGGCGCAGCGAAGCCGCGCGGCGCGGCCCCTGCCTCGTTCTGGTGTTCGGCAGTTGCGGGTTCGCGGGGAAAAAGGACCAGGGCGGCGAGGAGGATGAGAGTCGCGCCAACGCCCATTCCGATCGACGCGCGTACGCCGGCTGGCCGGGCGCGCAGCGTGCGCGGGTAATGGCTGTCGATAGGGTCGAATTCGGCAACGCTCATGTGACGCGACTCCGGCGGCCAGTTGGCGCCGCACAGGGAAAATCGCGCTGAGTTTGCGCCGTCGCTTAGGAAATTAGGTTAACGGCGCGCCGTGAATCGAATTTTGGTGAATGAAAGATTGACGCTGCTCCGCCACGCCGCCGATTCATCCTCGAAAGGAGGATGCAGAACTCGCCCATCGCCCAGGTTCCTCTCAAGGGGAGCGTGGACCGACCAGATGAGGGATATCCGCCCGGCCGAACGGGCGTCTAAGCGCGGACAGCAAAACCGCGCCTTTCGGCGCGGGCTTGACTTTGGCGGCCGAGGGATTTTACTCCTCGGATTTCTTGCCCTTCTTGGGCGTCTCTTCGCGGGCCTTCAGCGCGGCCGAGGATATCGCCCAACGACGCGCGGAGTCGGCCGAACCATATTGGGCGATCGCCTCCTTTTCCTCGGCGACTTCCAACGCCTTGATCGAGACGGAGACCTTGCGCGCCTTGCGATCGAAGAGCGTGACGCGGGCGTCGACCTTTTCGCCGACGGCGAACCTTTCGGGGCGCTGGTCGGCGCGGTCGCGGGCGAGTTCGCTGCGCTTGATGAAGGTCGTGAGATCGGTGCCGGCGATCTTAACGTCGATGCCGGAATCCTTCACCTCGATCACCTCGCAGGTGACGACGGCGCCTTTCTTGACGTCGCCGCCTTCCTCTCCGCCCACGGACGCGAAGGGATCGCTCGCCAGCTGCTTGACGCCCAGCGAGATGCGCTCCTTCTCGACGTCGACGTCGAGGACCTGGGCGTTGATCATGTCGCCCTTCTTGTAATCCTCGATCACCTGTTCGCCCGGTCGGTTCCAGTCGAGGGTCAGGGGTGAACCATGCCGTCGACGTCGCCGTCGAGACCGATGAAGAGTCCGAATTCGGTCTTGTTCTTGACCTCGCCGGAGACGGTCGAGCCGACCAGGTGCTTCTCGGCGAAGGCTTCCCACGGATTCTGCAGGCACTGCTTCGGGCCGAGCGAAATGCGGCGCTTGACCGGATCGACTTCGAGCACCTGAACGTCGACTTCCTGGCTCGTCGACACGATCTTGCCGGGATGGACGTTCTTCTTCGTCCAGCTCATTTCGGAGACATGGACGAGGCCCTCGATGCCCGGCTCCAGCTCGACGAAGGCGCCATAGTCGGTGATGTTGGTCACGCGGCCATGGAATCTGGCGCCGATCGGATATTTCGCCTCGATGCCCTGCCACGGATCCTCGAGGAGTTGCTTCATGCCGAGCGAGATGCGGTGCGTCTCGTGATTGATCTTGATGATCTTCACTTTGACGGTTTGACCGATGGTCAGCACCTCGGAGGGATGGTTGACGCGGCGCCAGGCAATGTCGGTGACATGCAGCAGACCGTCGATGCCGCCGAGATCAACGAAGGCGCCGTAGTCGGTGATGTTCTTGACGACGCCGTCGATCACCTGTCCCTCTTCGAGATTGGCGACGATCTCATGACGCTGCTCGGCGCGGCTCTCTTCGAGCACGGTGCGGCGCGACACGACGATATTGCCGCGACGGCGGTCCATCTTGAGAATATGGAACGGCTGCGGCACGTTCATCAGCGGGCCGACGTCTCGGATCGGCCGGATGTCGACCTGACTGCGCGGCAGGAAGGCCACGGCGCCGTCGAGATCGACGGTGAAGCCGCCCTTGACCTGATTGAAGATGACGCCGTCGACCTTTTCATTGGTCTCGAAGGCTTTTTCGAGCTTTACCCAGCTCTCTTCGCGGCGAGCCTTGTCCCGCGAGATGACGGCTTCGCCGAGCGCGTTCTCGACGCGCTCAAGATAAACTTCGACCTCTTCGCCGACCTGTGGGGCGGGGTCTCGGCCGTAGCCGGTGAATTCCTTAATGGCGACCCGGCCCTCGGTCTTGAGGCCGATGTCGATAACGGCGACATCCTTTTCGATGGCGACGACGCGACCCTTGATGACGGAGCCTTCGAATGCTTCGTTCTGGCCGTAGCTCTCATCGAGCAGGGCGGCGAAATCTTCGCGCGTGGGGGCGCGATCGGTAGTGGCGGACATTTGTTCTCCTGAGACCCTTAAAAGGGCGGCGCCGGCGAAGGGTTAGCGTTGCGGATCGGTTGTCGACGATCGGACGTCCCCCGCGCTGAAACGCGAGGCTGGACGAAAAGTTCGCTAAGCGAACCGGCCGGCGCGGCCCGAGGTCGAAAACCAAAGTGAATGCGCCGGCTTGATCCCGGCGCGGGGCGTTATCTAACAGCGACGCGCCGCCGCTGCAAGCGCCGCGTCCAGTGACCCCCTTGGATAGGTTGCGGCAAAACAATGATATTGCGATGCAATATCCCACTAATATACTGATTTGATATATTAAACATATGGCGAGAACGCGCCGAATAGTCTATTTTATTGGTGGCGGAATTGGAATTGCACGCCTAATCTAAGGAATTGCAAAGCTTGGACGCGCGGTCTAAGCCCCGCTGATCGCGGTGCGCGGAAGGCCTGAAGCTGCGGCGCGGAAATCTGCTGCTGCGTCAGCGCCGACGGAGGAAGACAAAAAGCCCGAGCGCGCTAAGTACAAGCTAGCAGACGCCGCGCAAGCGGCGAGAGCGTCGACTTCCCTCATTGCGACGGGAAATAGAGAGGAGATAGAAATGAAGTCCAATATTTTTGCAGGGTCGGCTCTCGCGGCCGCCGCAGTGGCGCTCGCCTTGAACGGCGCGTCAGTCGCGCCCGCGCACGCCGCCGGCGCCAAGTCGACTCACGCCAAGACCCACTGTGGCGGCAAGTCGAGCTGCCGCGGCATGGCCAAATGCCATCACAAGGCAAAGTGTCATCATCACAAGGGTCACTGCAATATGAAGAGCCGCTGCCACACCAAGAAGTAATTGCTTGAGCGGGGGCGGTTGGTTTCGGCCGTCCCCGTCGTCGGCTGTGGCATGCGTGGCGGCGCCTAAGGGGGACATCATGGAAAAGCCCGAGCCTCTCGGTTACGGCTTAGGATTGAGGCCCGTCTATTACGACGAGATTCTGGCGTCGCGCCCGGCGATCGACTGGTTTGAGATCATTTCCGAAAACTACATGCTCGCCGGCGGCCGGCCTCTGGCGATGCTGGATCGGATCCGAGCGGATTATCCCGTCGTCATGCACGGCGTCTCCATGTCGCTTGCCTCGACCGATCCGCTCAACATGGATTACCTGCGGCAATTGAAGGCGCTCGCGGAACGGGTTGAGCCGGCCTGGATTTCGGATCATGTCGCCTGGACGGGCGTCCACGGCGTCACGCTTCATGATCTATTGCCCATTCCTTATACGCGCGAGTCGCTTGCGCACATCGTCGAGCGCATCCAGCGGGTGCAGGATTTCCTCAAGCGCCGCCTCGTTGTTGAAAACGCCTCGACCTACGTCTCCTTCCTCGACTCCGAGATGAGCGAACATGAGTTTGTTCGCGAAATGGCGGAGCGCGCCGATTGTCTGCTGCTGCTAGACGTCAACAATGTTTTCGTTTCGAGTTTCAATCACGGCTTCGATCCGGTCGCCTTTATCGACGGCGTTCCCGCCGAGCGCGTCGTTCAGTTCCATATGGCGGGTCATACCAACAACGAGACGCATCGCGTCGATACGCATGACCAGCCGGTTTGCGACGAAGTATGGGCGCTCTATGAGCACGCGCGCCGGCGATGCGGCGACGTCTCCGCGATGATCGAACGCGACGACAATTTTCCGCCGCTCTCGGAGCTTCTCGACGAAATGCAGCATATGCGCGATGTCGACGCGCGCATCTCGAACGAGCGAGCGCTCAGCGCAGCATGAAGCTCGCCAAATTCCAGTCGATGTTTCAGGCGAGCGTGCGCGCGGGTTCGGGAGAGGCGGACAAGCCTCTCCTTAAGAAATTGCGATCGTCGCCGCACGGCGCGACTCCGGAGACGCTGCTCGACGTCTATCAGAGCGGCTACCGCCTGAGACTGGCTGACTTCGTTTCTCAGGATCACCCGGGCCTGCGCGCGATCCTCGGAGACGAGGCATTTGAAACGCTGGTCGACGATTACATCGATCAGCGCCCGTCGCGTGACTTTAATGCACGCTTTTTTACGACCGGACTGCCGGATTTCATGCGCGACAGCCCGACTTGGCGTGACGATGCGCGGGCCGTATCGATGGCGCTGTTCGAACGCGCGATGGTCGACGCCTTCGACGCGCCCGACACAACGCCGCTCGCCGTGCAGGCGCTCGCCGAATTCTCTCCCGATGATTGGCCTCGGCTCGCCTTCGATTTCGACCCGAGTCTAATGCTGCTCGAACTCGCCTTCGGCACCACCGCGTCCTATGGCGCGGCGATCAACGAGGAAACGCCGCCGGAAAAAGTCGATGCGCCGGCGACGGGCGACGTCGAATATGCCGCCGTGTGGCGCGTCGATCATGAATCGGCGTACCGCCAGCTTGAGCCCGACGAATATGTCGCGCTCTGCGAAGCGCGCGCCGGCCACGCCTTCGGCGACATATGCCAGATGGCCGCATTTCAGCAGTCGGGCGACATCGCGCCGGAGCGGCTGGCGCAATGTCTATCGAGCTGGTTCGAGGAGGGCCTGATCATCGGCCTGCGCGTGTGCAGCGACGATCAATCCTCGAAGACGCCCTCAAGCGCGTAATGCTGCACGCTCTTGCGGTTGGCGATGAGTTCGTCCGCCGTCGGCTCGCCCTTGAGGGCGCGTGAGATCGCGAGCTTCGTCGCTTCGTAATTCGTGCGATAAAGATCTTTCTTGTCGAGCTTCTTGTGCTTGGCGCAACGCGGATCGAGCCAAACCATGATGACCATGCAGAGCTCGTTGATCTGATCCTTGGGAATAATCCCCTCAGCGATGCAGTCAACGATGGCGTCGCCGGTCGCCGCCTGCACGACGCCGCCAAGAAGCTCGACATATTCTTCCGATTTGACCGTCATTTTGGTGGTCATCATCGTGGCGGGCCGCACCTGTTGGTTGAGGTCGCGGATGACGAACATGCGCGGATGGCCGGCGACCTGACCCGCCATGCTGGCGAAAGCGTGCCCGACAGGTCCCTTGACGTTGCCGATCATCACTTCAGGCATGGCGTCCGTATATTGTCCGTCCGCGGCCAGAACCGTCGCTTCGCCCGTCGCCAGCCAGATATGGTCGGTCATTGTCGTTCCTTTTTCCCAAGCAGCATGGCGCTCGATAGCATCGCACGCTGTCATATGGAAGAAGGCGCTCGACGTGTCCCGCGCGCTCCTGCGCATTTCGCACGTTCGCCGATGTGAAACGGCGCGTTGGATAAAGTTATCGCGCGGCTCTCAAGCCATGCGAGAGAATCCGAATGGATTCTTTATGCCGCGTCGGCCCAAGTTTGGACAATCAGTCCTCTTGGAGGCGGTGGGGATATGAAGTCGATAGCTATCTGCGCTGCTTTTCTGGTCAGCTTCGCTGCTGCTCGCGCACAGGCCACTGAGCTTGTGGAATCGACGGAACAGTCGTCAGGGCAATCTCCAAAGACAGGTGTTTCCGTTGAGTATTACAGCGGGACGGGTCGGCTGTTGGGAACAATAGTCACAATTGGCGGCACGACCTATTTCGCTGGGCCGGACGGCGCGCCGTTGGGGACGTCAACCACGATAGACGGTCATAAAGTCTATAGGAAATACTAACGCGCGCCGCCCGCTCAGCACAGCGCCGCCGCGCCTTTGCCGACTCGTGCGGCGAGCGAGTCATTGTCGCGCGAGACAACATCGACTAAGCCGCGCTTGATGCGCGTGACAAGGCCGGGCCCCTCATAGACGAGCGCCGAATAAAGCTGTAACAGCGTCGCGCCGGCTTCGATCTTGGCGAGCGCCGCGTCTGCGCTGTCAACGCCGCCGACGCCGATCAGCGGGAACTGTCCTTCAACGCGCAAATAGGTATGGGCGAGCGTGCGCGTCGCAAGATCGAAGAGAGGCGCGCCGGAAAGCCCGCCGCTTTCCTTCGCAAAAGGCGAGCGCAGCGTTGCGGGGCGCGAGACTGTCGTGTTCGACACGATCATGCCGTCGATGCGCTTTTCGCGCGCGACGCGGACGACGCCGTCAAGCTGCGCGAACGTGAGGTCCGGCGCGATTTTCAAGAGCACGGGGCGTCGGATCGGCGCCGCGTCGCGCGCCTCGATCACTCTTGCAAGCAATTCGGAAAGCGCTTCCGGCTCCTGCAGATCGCGCAGGCCCGGCGTGTTCGGCGAACTGACGTTGATCGTGAAATAGCTGGCGACGTCGGCGAAGGCGTCGACGCCGGCGACGTAGTCCGCGATCCGATCGTCTGAATCTTTGTTGGCGCCGATATTGACCCCGACGATCCCTCGTCGCGCACGTTTCGAGAGGCGCGCCAGCGCCGCCGCATGGCCGTCATTGTTGAAGCCATAGCGATTGATGACGGCGCGATCGTCCACGAGGCGGAAGGCGCGCGGGCGCGGATTGCCGGGCTGCGCGCGCGGCGTCAGCGTCCCCACTTCGACGAAGCCGAAGCCGAAGCCGAGCATCGCGTCGGCGACTTCTGCATTCTTGTCGAAGCCGGCAGCGAGTCCGATAGGATTGCGAAAGTCGAGACCGAAGGCCGAAACCGCAAGACGCGGATCATCAGGCGCCGGCGTACGCGGCGGCAGCGCTTTCAGCGCGGCGACCGTTGCGCAATGGGCCGTTTCCGCGTCGAGCAGGCGAAGGAACGGCGACGCGATGGCGAAAGCGTCGATCATTCGAGAATGTTAGAGAAGTCGTGCCGGTCATTCGCGCCGATCGAAAGCGCATCGACGCGCGCGACTTTCGCGAAGGGCAGCGGCGCGTAGAGATGCGGGAATAGCGCGCCGCCTCGTGAAACTTCCCATTTGAGCGCCTCGCCAAGCGCGGCGGCGTCCACTGCGACCAGCAGCAGATCGGTTCGGCCGGCGAAATATTTCGCCGCCGTTTCCTCAACCTGCTCGGCGGTCGAAAAGTGAATGAAGCCGTCGGCGATGTCGATGGCGGCGCCGTTGAAGACGCCAGACGCTTCTACTGCGTCCCAGTCGTCGCGCGAGACGAGTTTGTAGATACGAGTCACCGGCCAATCAGCCCCATCTCGATCGCGGTCACTCCGCGGCGCGCGCGGTTTTTTGCGCCGCAGCCGCGAGTTCGGCGCGGCGCGGCAGACGTGCGATCATGCCGATCAGCGCCCGGTCGGAGAGCGCCACGAGCCGCTCGCCGCGGTTCAGCCAATTGACGGCATCCTCGATCGTCTCGGCGTCGGCGATTTTGGCCTCGGCCAGGGCCCGATCTGCGCTGATCTGTCCGCGTTGTCTCGAACGGCGCGTCGGCAACCAGTTTTCGTGCAATTCCCGCAGCTCGGGATCTTCATGGATGGCCAGCAGACCGTTGACATCGTCTTCGCCGGCGCGGGCCAGCGCCTTGGTCAGCGCCTTGCCGCGCTTGGCGATCGGCGGAGTCGTCGTTTCTTCGGGAGTCGTCAGCACGCCAGCGCGACGGAACATCAGCCCGAGCCAACGCTGGCTCGTGGCCCAGGAGATGAAGATCGCCAGCACCAGGCCGGCGATCGTCGGGGACATCCAGGCGACGAGCGAGGTCGAGATCATGAAGCCTGCGATAAGGCTCAGCAGCCCGAGCGCGACATGCCAAATATGACGGCGGACGATGTCAGTGAACGGCACGGAGCCGTCGTCGCGTCGCTGCGGATCCCAACCCGTGTCAAAACCGAAGACGATGTGCAGCACATGGCCGGTCTGAATCAGCATCATGATCGGGGCGAGCAGAGCGGACAGCACGACCTCGAACAGGGTCGAGATCAGCAGCATAATCACGCCGCCGGAGCCTTTGCGCGTTTCCGGCTCTGAGACGGCGACGATCAACCCCAAGAGCTTGGGCGCGAGCAGGATGCCCATGGTGAGGGCGAAAAGTTCGAGCGATCGCTCGGCGTCGAACCGTGGAAACGTCGGGAAAAGCGCGAATTCCCCGGTGAAATATTCCGGCCGGAAATAGCTCGCCTGAAAGACGATGACGATACCGATGAGCAGCTGCAGGAGCCACAGCGGCGAAGTCAGATAGCCGAAGATGCCGGTGAGGAAATGCTGTCGCGACGCCCGGTGAAAGCCCTTGCCGAACAACACGCGCGCATGCTGCAGATTGCCCTGACACCACCGGCGGTCGCGGATCGAGAGGTCGATCAGCGACGGCAGGCTTTCCTCAAAGGAGCCGCCGAGCGTCGGCATCATATAGACCGCATAGCCGGCGCGCCGGATAAGCGCCGCTTCGACGAAGTCATGAGAGAGGATATGGCCGCCCCAAGGCGGACGGCCGCGCAGGTCCGGAAGGCCGCAGTGCTTCGCGAAGGCTTCCGTGCGAATGATGGCGTTATGGCCCCAATAATTGCCGTCGCGGCCCATCCAGGCCGAGAGTCCGGCCGCTATCACTGGACCGTAGATGCGGGCGGCGAATTGCTGCACCCTGGCGAACAGCGTGTTGCGGTTGACGATGAGCGGCAGCGTCTGGATGATTCCGGCATCGGGGTCCGCCTCCATGGCGGCGGCGAGTTGCACGATGGTCGGACCGGACATCAGGCTGTCGGCGTCGAGCACGACCATGTGCTTATAGGACCCGCCCCAGCGCGAGACGAAATCCTCGATATTGCCTGCTTTACGCGCCGTGTTCTTTTCGCGCCGCCTGTAGAAGATGCGCGCCTGCGGGCCGAGCCGTCGGCGAATGGCGACGAAGGCGCGTTCTTCCGCGACCCAAATATCGGGATTGGTCGTATCGGAAAGGAAAAACCAATCGAAATGCGCGCCGAGCCCGGTCGCCTGCACGTCTTCATAGATGGTCTGCAAGGCCGCGAAGACGCGGCTGGGCGCCTCATTATAGATCGGCATCACGACGGCCGTGGGCTCGGCGAGCGACGACGGCAGAGGCGCGCGCCGGCGCTGGCGCATCAGCGCGCCGAAACCGACGACGCAACTCGCGAAGGACAGCGCGATCCAGGAGAAATTGAGGACGAACAGCCCCAGCAGGGCCCACTTCAGCGTCGTCACGCCGCCGACGTCGACGACTTTATACATTTCGTGCGCGCCATAGGCGGTCAGCGCGAAACCGCCGCCGAACGTTACAAGTCGCGCTAACCATGGCGTGCGCCACAGCCACGGCGCCTCGGCTTTTCGTCGCTGCCGCCCGTCGAACTTGAAAATGTTCTGCGCCGGCATGGACAACCGGCTCTCAACAGGAGTCGGCGGCGCGGCGGCGGGATCGGAACCGCGGGCGTTCCGTTCCACTGCCGTTGGCGGGCCGTCTAAGGCGAAAGTCAAGACGTCCATCGGTAGAGCCAGGTCTCGCTGATCGGGCGTTCATCCGACTGGAGAACAAGCCGAAGCTCGCAGAAGTTCTCGCCGGAGGGGTCTACATCGAAGACAACGCGGCACGACTTCGCTGAGGGATTCAGATAGGTTTGAATATTGGTCGCCAATCCGGGAGAGGTCGTCAACGCCGCCTTAAGCCGCGCCGTGCGTTGCGGGTCCGCCAATAGGTCGCCCGAAAAGACGACGACAAAACGGCGGAGCTTCCCTCCCGGCGCGCGGCCTGACCGCGCGCTCTCGGCGATCGCCAGCGGCGGCCGCGCCGGCGGCTCCCAGCACCAGAATTGCCGATAGGCGAAGGATGTCTCCTTGCCGGCGACGAGAGCGGTCTTGGGTCGCCAGTAGGCGACGATATTGGCGTTAATTTCGGATTCAGACGGAATCTCAACGAGTTGAAGCGTCCCTTCGCTCCAGTCGCCCAGCGGTTCGACCCATAGTGACGGACGACGCTCCCAGTGCTGCTGGTCGTCCTCGTAATCTTCGATGTCGCGTTGCCGGATCAGCGCGCCGAATCCCTGCGGATTTCCGTCGACGAAAGAGGAGAACTGCAAAATCTCTCGGTTTGACACAGGCCGCCAAAGCCATTCGCGCTGGCCGGTGAGCATCTGAATGCCGTTGATGTCGGCGACCATCGGCCGCCAGTCGTCCGGCCTTGCGCGGTCGAGGGGCGTGAAGAGCGAGGTCGCCGCAAAGCCGGCGAGGCCGAAATGATCGATCGCCGTCCGCGCATAGAGCGTCAATTCCGTGTCGATGAGCGTCGCTTCGCCTGGCCGCAGCGTGAAGCGGTAAACGCCGGCGACGCTAGGCGAGTCGAGGAGCGCGTGGATGACGAGAGCGTTGTCGCCCAAGGCGGGCTTCTCGATCCAGAAGCTTCGAAACGCCGGAAACTCCTCGCCCCGCGGATCAGCGGTTCGAATCGACAAACCGCGAGCCGTTACGCCGAGATTCTGTCCGCGCGCGACCGCGCGATAGAAACTTGCCCCTTGGAATATGGCCAGCTCAGCCTCGGAGTCGCCATGTTGGGCGTGAAGCACCCGGAACCCCGAGAACGCAAGGTCGGGCAGCTTGTCCGGAACATTCAAGGCGCCATAATCGAAGCGGCGCTTTTCATACGGCAGACGCGTGGCGGCGCCGTCCTCCACGAGGTAGATGTCGACTGCGGCCGCAAAAATATGGCCGCGGTGAAGCGGCTCGATGCTGAAACCGGCGTTGTCCGGACGCCATATCGTCGAGTCCGGCTTCGTCTTTATTCCGACGAACTGTTCGTAAGAGAGATTGGCGAAAGGTTCCGGAAGGTCGGTCCGCGGCGGCGTGTAGGGCTTAGCGGCCAGGGCGCGCGCCAACTCGACGATCATGTCCCGGGAAAAAGGCGCCGATTCCGGAGCCTTCGGATTCGCCGCCTGGCCGGCCGTTTCCGCGCTTGACGCCGGCGGGACAATTCCCACCGCGATTGCGCCCAACCCCGCTTTCAAAACATCTCGACGTTCGAACATGCGTTACCGAAGGAAGCCGATCCGAGCGGTCCAGAAAGGGCGATTGAGCCTTATAGCGGCGCTGGGCTGGCGACTGTCCCTCTATACAAGAAAGCTGAGGAGACAAAATGGTTTTCTTGGCGGTTTTTGGTGGCTGCGCGCGAAGGCCGCGGCGCCTTGCGCTCGGCGGCTCGAATCTGCCAGAACCGCGGCCTGAGCGGCGTCGCTGCGCCGATTCCTTACGTAACGTCTAGCCACTGGGCG
>JAXMCY010000017.1:0-53290 GCA_046349135.1 Methylocystis sp.
AAGGCCTGAATCACATGAGCCTCGCTGATCGCGCGACGATCGCCAATATGGCGCCCGAATATGGCGCGACCTGCGGCTTCTTCCCGATCGATCAGGAGACTCTCGCCTATCTGCGCATGTCGGGTCGCGACGACGAGCGTCTTGCGCTGATCGAGGCCTATGCCCGCGCGCAGGGCATGATGCGCGAGCCGGGGGCGCCTGATCCGGAATTCACCGATACGCTGACCCTTGACCTTGGCGAGGTGACCCCCTCTCTCGCGGGTCCAAAGCGCCCCGAAAGCCGCGCGTCGCTTTCGGAAGTCGGCTCGGCCTTTCTCGGCGCGCTCGCCACCGAATATAAGAAGGAAGACGGGCTCGGACAGCGTTATGGCGTCGAAGGCGAATGTTTCGACCTTGGCCATGGCGACGTCGTCATCGCGGCGATCACCTCCTGCACCAACACATCAAATCCGAACGTGTTGATCGGCGCGGGGCTGCTGGCGCGCAACGCCATCGCCCGCGGATTGAAGACGAAGCCCTGGGTGAAGACCTCGCTCGCGCCCGGCAGTCAGGTTGTCGCCCAATATCTCGCGAAGTCGGGGCTGCAGAAATATCTCGACGATCTCGGCTTCAATCTCGTCGGCTTCGGCTGCACGACCTGCATCGGCAATTCAGGGCCCTTGCCGCTTGCAATCTCGAAGACGATCAATGCGCATGACCTCGTGGCGGCGTCCGTGCTGTCGGGAAATCGCAATTTCGAAGGGCGCGTCAATCCGGACGTCCAGGCGAATTACCTCGCCTCGCCGCCGCTTGTTGTCGCCTATGCGCTCGCGGGCACGGTCGCCATCGACCTGACGAAGGAGCCGCTCGGGCGCGACAGCGCCGGCGCGCCGGTCTATCTGCGCGACATATGGCCGGCGAGCGCCGAGATTGCGGCGTTCGTTCGCGACCAGGTGACGCGCGACCTCTTCCGCGAAACCTACGCCAACGTCTTTTCGGGCGACGAACACTGGCGCGCCGTGGAGGCGCCAAGCGGCCAGACCTACGGCTGGGACGATGAGTCCACCTATGTCCGCAACCCGCCGTATTTCGTTGGGCTGAAACACGAGCCCAAACCGGTCGAAGACATTGTTGGCGCACGCATCCTCGCGCTCTTTGGCGACAAGATCACTACCGATCACATCTCGCCGGCGGGTTCGATAAAGGCGGCGTCGCCCGCCGGCAGATGGCTGATCGAGCACGGCGTCTTGCCCGCCGATTTCAATCAATACGGCACGCGGCGCGGCAACCACGAAGTGATGATGCGCGGCACCTTCGCCAACATCCGCATCAAGAACCACATGATGCGCGACGAGAAAGGGATGACGCCAGAGGGCGGGCTGACGAGGCATTATCCGGGCGGCGAGATCATGTCGATCTATGACGCCGCGATGCGCTACGGCGCCGAGGGCGCGCCGCTCGTCGTTTTCGCCGGCGCCGAATATGGCAATGGCTCGTCGCGCGATTGGGCGGCGAAGGGGGCCATGCTGCTTGGCGTTCGCGCCGTGATCGCCAAGAGCTTCGAGCGCATCCACCGCTCCAATCTCGTCGGCATGGGGGTGCTGCCGCTCACCTTTGCCGAAGGAACGGGCTGGGACACGCTGGGCTTAACGGGCGAGGAGACCGTAACGATTCATGGCCTGCGCGAGGGACTCGCCCCTCGGAAGACGCTGGTCGCTTCCATCACCTTCCCGGATGGGTCCAGCAAGACCGCGCCGCTACTCGCGCGCATCGATACGTTGGACGAGTTAGAATACTTCAAAAATGGCGGCATTCTTCCATACGTGTTGCGACAACTCGCCCCTTGAATGTCGCGAAAAAACGATTGACTCGCTCAAGGTCCTCCGACAGCGTTGGCGCGCTTTGCGTTTGCGTTCGGGCCGCTGCGGTTGGAATGCGTTCAACGCAGCGCTCTAGAAAAAGAAAAAGTCATGACGCGAAGAAGAGGAAATCAACATATGCATAAATATACCCTTGCGGCGGCCGCCGCTCTGCTTCTTGCGGCGACGGCGCCGTCGTTCGCTTTTGACGCCGCTGTCGGACAGCGGGCGCAGAGCCAGGCGACGCGCATCAGCTGCGACACGCACGCCGATGACGAGCAGGCTGTCTGCGCCAGCAAGTGTGAGGACGCCTATCTTAAGGACCAGCAGGGCTGGACGGCGGACATGAGCAAGATTAAGTCCGCCAAAAAAGCGTGCGACGAGAAATGCGGCTGTCCGCAAAACTCGAAGGGCCTCTGATCTCACAGCGGATTGAGCGATAATTCAGGGCGCGCGACGCATCGCGCGCCCCTTTTGCGTGGCGCCGACGAACAGGCGAGACGCTGCGACCATGTTGTCCAAGTCACAGGAAATAAATGAAATTTCTCAGACGACACTGCGCTTTGGCGGCGCGGCGCGACCCGTCATCGCCGTGACGCGCAATTGACATGTACCGCCACTTACGACATCGTCCCGCCGCTCGTTGCGTTATGTGTGGCCGTTGCTGTTCCAAGGCGGGAGGGGTCGAACGCAGGCGAAGTATAGACGCCCGAAGGGCTAGTTAAGGAAGCGACCAATATGAGGAAATACGCCATTGTGACGGCGGCGGCTCTCGTCGTCGGCATGATCAGCCCGGCCTTCGCGGATTGCGACGTCCGTAAAGCGGACGAAGACAAGCAGGCCAAATGCGCCGAAAAGTGCGATGACGAATTCATCTCGCGCAAGATGAACTATGGCGCCAATCAGAATGAAGTGCGCGCCAATAAGAAGGCCTGTGACGCCGCCTGCGGCTGCCCGCAGAACTCGAAGGACCTCTGAGCCGACTCTGCAGGCTTAAAGGCAGGATAATCTTGGGGCGCGCAGTCATGCGCGCCCATAGTTTTTTGTGACGCAATTTATTGCGAGTAGACGTTTCCGTCCGGACCCTTCCAGCCCTTCGGGTCCGCGTAGAAACGGTATTCTTCGTCAAAGGACACCGTCGCGCCGGGCGGCACATATTGCTTGCCCTTCGGGTCGACGCTGCGCGGCGCGGTCACATAATGCTTCCCTGACGAACATCCTTCCGGAAACGTTCCGGCGTCGTCCGGCTTGCAGTCGAGATTGGCTCCTTCAGGAAATTCGACGCGCGCGTTGAAGAAAATCTCGAATCCTTTTTCGCCCGTCGCGTGCATTTCGAGGGCCTCTCGCATTGTCTCCTTGAACTCAAGGATCTTGCCGGGTTTATCGAAGCGCTCTTTGAGCAGGTTTTCGAAAATCTGGCGCGCCTGCTCCGCGGTTGGATCGCAGCCGAACATGCAAAATGCATTGGCGGGGATCGCTGAAAGCGACGCCAGCGCCGTTGCGACGACGAGCGTGATGAAAGCGCTTCGCATTTTTCTCTCCCACTGTTTCTCACGAATGCGCCGCATCAACGCGCGTTTCCTTATACCATCTTGCCGCATTGGCGCCGCGCCTCTGTTCTAACGCCCTTCGGGCGTCGCCGGATTGAGCCAAAGATCCTTGATCTGGTCGAAATGGACGGCGGGATCATAGCCGCCGCTGGGCGTAAGGCCGAGCCAATCCGAAGACAGCCGGCCCAGTGCGGAAAGCACGGCGTAGGAGGCGACGACGCGGTCGCGCTGCGCAAAGACGAGCCCGATGCGCGCATTGAGCAGTTCCTGCTGCGCGTTCAGAATTTCCAGCGTCGTTCGCTGGCCGGCTTTGGCTTCTTCTCTGACGCCATAGAGCGCGCGTTCGGCGGCGGCGATCTGAGTTTGCGCCGCGGCGATCTGAGTTTTGGCGGCCTGCAGGGCGCCCCAATAGGCGCGCACCAGCGAGAGAATCTCGGCGCGAGCGACGTCGGCGTTGAACCGGCGCTGGCCCGCGGTCTCCTTGGCTTGCCGCACGCGGGAAGACGTCAGACCGCCCTCATAAATCGGCACGTTGAGATGGCCGAGGATTTTGGCGCCGACGTTGCGGTTTCCAATGCCGGCAAGATCGGTTTGCGTAAATATATCGCCGACGATCGATAATTTCGGCATGAAATCCGATTCAAGCGCCTTGATGTCGAGATCGGCCGCGTCGGCGTCGTGCAGCGCGGCGAGAATGAAGGGATGTTCGGTTTGCGCGATGCGTTCCGCTTCCTCGCGCGATTTAGGCAGCAGTCGATCGACCGCCGTCCCGGGCGAAAGCGTCGTCGGCTCGACGCCGACGATCTTGCGATAGACGCCGATGCTGGCGTCGAGCGCCGCGCGCGCGGCGCCAGCCAGGGATTTTCCGCCGGCCAAACGCGCTTCGGCCTGCGCCACGTCGGTCGGCGTGATCTGCCCGTATTCATAGCGTTCGCGCGTCTGGCGCAATTGCTCCTTCAGGACCGCGACGTTGCTTTCCTGAAGTTTGAGCGCCGCGGTGTCGCGCAACACGTTCATATAGGCAGTGACCGCGTCGAATAAAACGCGCTGCTCGGTCAGCCGCAGACGTTCGCGTCCGGCGAACACGCCAGACTCAGCGGCGCGCGTCTCATTTTGCGCTTTGAATCCGTCGAATATCGGTTGTTCGACCGTCAAGCGCGCGGACCGGGGAACGCTGTCGCCGTTTTGAATGTTCTTCGTGACCGACGTGTTGGTTGGATCGTTGACGTCGACGTCGCGCTGCTTCGTGACCAGACGATTGCGCTGCACCCCAAGATAGGCGTCGCCCGAAATGCGTGGCCGCATGCCCGACTGGGCCTGGGGCACTTTTTCGTCGATGGCGCGCAGTTCGGCCCTGCTGGCGTTGAGCTGAGGATTGGCGTCATAGGCCCGGCGCATTGCGCCCACCAAGGTTTCCGCGCGCGCCGTCGCTCCCCCCGCTAGGAGGCAGACAATGACCGAGGCGACGCCGCGGAGGCTCACGATCACCCCTCGCTTTGTTGCAGGGAAGGCGACGCCGGCGAACGACTGAAGAACGCGTATAGAGCGGGCAGAACGACGAGCGTGAGAAGCGTCGCGCTGATCAGGCCGCCGATGACCACGGTCGCGATTGGCTTTTGCACTTCGGCGCCGGTGCCGGTCGCAAGCGCCATCGGCACGAAGCCGAGCGATGCGACGAGCGCCGTCATCGCCACGGGCCGCAACCGCGTCATCGCGCCTTTGAAGATCGCCGGGTCCTCGGGCATGCCGCCGGCGATCAATTGCGAAATATAGGTGCGCATGACCAGGCCGTTCAGCACCGCGACGCCGGAGAGCGCGATAAATCCGACCGCGGCCGAAACCGACATCGGCATGCCGCGCAACCACAGCCCGGCGACGCCGCCGGAAAGCGCGAGAGGCACCGCGGTGAACACCAGCAGCGCGTCGCGCACCGAGCCAAGCGCGGAATAGAGCAACAGAAAGATCAGGAAAAAACAAACCGGAACGACAATCGTCAGGCGCGCGCGCGCCTTCGCGAGATTTTCGAACTGGCCGCCCCATGAAATCCAGTAGCCGGGCGGCAGCGTCACTTTCGACTCGATCTTTGCGCGCGCCTCTTCGACGACCGAAGCTATGTCGCGCCCCCTCACATTCGCCGTAACCACGACGCGGCGATGGCCGTTCTCGCGCGAAATCTGGTTTTGCCCGTCGACGATCGAAAATTTCGCCACCTGCTTGAGCGGGACCACCGGGGCCGCGCCGACGGCTGAAGGCAGCGCGACCGGTATCGACTCCAAAGCCTGGGCGTCCTCGCGCAGATTGTCCTGAAGGCGAACGACGATCGGGAAACGACGATCGCCTTCAAACACCACGCCCGCTCTCTGCCCGCCGATCGCCGCGCCGATCACATCCTGCACCGCGCCGACGCTCAGACCGAGGCGGGCGATCGCTGACTTGTCGACGGCGATATCGAGGATCGGCAAGCCGACAACCTGTTCAACTTTGACGTCGGTCGCGCCTTTGACAGAATTGAGAATCGAAGCAATTTGATTGGCTGCCTTCAACATGACGTCGAAATTGTCGCCGAACACTTTCACCGCGATGTCGCCGCGCACGCCGGCGAGCAGTTCGTTGAAACGCAGTTGGATGGGCTGCGAAAACTCGTAGACATTCCCGGGCAATTCTTTAAGGCGCGCTTCCATCTTTTCGATCAGCGCCGCCTTGTCGAGACTGGAATCCGGCCAGTTCTCTCTTGGCTTCAGCATAATAAAGGTGTCGGTCAGGTTCGGCGGCATCGGATCAGTCGCGATCTCCGCGGTGCCGGTCTTGGAGAAGACATAGTCGACTTCAGGGAAGCTCCGCAGCGCTCGTTCAATCTCGAATTGCATGCCCTGCGCCTGAGTAAGCGATGCGCTGGGAATTCTGTTCGCCTGCATGGCGAGGTTTTTCTCATCGAGCGTCGGCACGAATTCTTCGCCGAGCGTCAAGTAGAGAAGCGCGGCGACGACGAAGGCGCCCGCGCCCATCGCAATTGGCTTCAACGGCGCGGCCATCGCCCACTTCAAAATCGGCTCATAGGCCTCTTTCAGCGCCTTAACGACCACATTTTCGGATTCGCGCATGGAGCCCGAAAGCGCGATCGAGATCATCGCCGGAAAGAACGTCAGCGAAAGAACGAATTCGCACGCTAGCGCCATGATGACGGTCATCGCCATCGGATGGAACATTTTACCTTCGACCCCGGAGAAGGTCAGGATCGGCACATAGACGAGAATGATGATCGACTGTCCGTAGACAGTCGGCCGCCGCATCTCCACCGCCGAGTCGATCACCGTCGTCAGCCGTTCTTCGAGCGTCAACACCCGACCCAGGGCGTTCTGGCGCTGCGAGAGCCGGCGCAGGCAGTTCTCAGTGACGATGATCGCGCCGTCGGCGATCAATCCGAAATCGAGCGCGCCGAGGCTCATCAGATTGGCGCTGATCTTGCCAAGATACATGCCGATGCCGAGCAAAAGCATCGTCAGCGGAATGACCATCGCCGTCACAAGCGCCGCGCGGAAGTTATCGAGCATGATGAAGAGCACGAGGATGACGAGCGCGGCGCCCTCGACGAGATTCAAGGCGACCGTTTTGATCGTGGCGTCGACGAGAACCGTGCGGTTTAGAATCGTGCGAACTTCGACGCCCGGCGGCAGTATTCTGCGGATTTCCTCCATCTTGTCATTGACGGCGCTCGACACTTCGCGGCTGTTGGCGCCAATCAGCATCAGCGCGGTGCCGATCACGACCTCTTCGCCATTCATGCTGGCGCTGCCCATGCGCAACTCGCGCCCGACGCCGACTTCGGCGATATCCTCGACGCGCACCGGCGTGCCGCCCCGCGTCGAGACGACGACCTTGCCAATGTCCTCGATCGACTCGAGGCGGCCGGGGCTGCGCACGACGAGGCCTTCGCCATTGCGTTCGACATAGCCGGCGCCGCGGCTGATGTTGTTGCGCTCGATGATGCCGGCGAGATCGGCGAAGGACAGGCCGAGCGCGAAAATTTTCGCGGGGTCGGGCTGAACGTGATATTCCTTGACGTAGCCGCCAAGCGAGTCGACGCCGGCGACGCCAGGCACGGTGCGCAATTGCGGCCGGATGATCCAGTCCTGCACGGTTCGCAGATAGGCTGTCCGTTCAAGCGGCGTGCGCAGCCTCTGCCCTTCCGGCGTCAGATAATCTCCATTGCGCTGCCAGCCGGGTTGCCCGGCCGGCGCCGGCTTTCGCCCGGATTGAGGGGCATAGTCGACGGCCCACATGTAAATTTCGGACAGGCCGGTTGCGACCGGGCCCATATGCGAATCGACCCCTGGCGGAAAATTCTCCCTGGCGCGCGTGAGACGTTCGGAAATCTGTTGGCGCGCGAAGTAGATGTCGACATTGTCGGCGAATATGGCCGTGACCTGGCCGAAGCCGTTGCGTGAAAGCGAACGGGTATATTCGAGCCCGGGTATGCCAGCGATGGCGTTCTCGATTGGGTAGGTGACCTGCTTTTCGATTTCGAAGGCGGAAAGCGCGGGCGCAAAGGCGTTGATCTGCACCTGATTGTTGGTGATGTCGGGAACCGCGTCGATCGGCAATCGCATCAGCGACCACACGCCAACCGGCACGGCGAGCGCCGTCAACAAGACGACGAGCCAACGGCTTCGGACCGAAAAGGCGATGAGATTCTTGATCATCGAGGGCGTATAGGCTCAGCGCGGCTGCGAAGGGGCGCTCGGGACATCGGGGGAGAATGGCCTTCGGCGCGCATCATTCCTCCGGAATATTTTGTTTGCCGAGTTCCGCCTTCAGCAGAAAGACGTTGGAGACGGCGACCTCTTCCCCCTGTTTCAGACCGGCGACGATTTCGACCGAATCATCGTCGCCGCGGCCAAGCTCGACTTCGCGCTTTGCAAAACCGCCGCCGGTGCGAACGAACACATTGGCCTTGCCATCGATCATCATGACCGCCGAGCGCGGGACTTTAAGCTTCACCCGCGCTTGCTTGAGCGAGATCGCCGCTTCGAGAAGACTGCCGGGCCGTAACGAGAAATCAGGATTGGGAAAGCGCGCGCGAACATTTCCGGCGCGGGTTTCCTTGGTGATCATCGCGTTCACGTAAGTGATCGAGCCCTCGAAGACGCGCCCTTCGGCGTTTTGAATCCGCACCTCCTGTCCCTCGCGCAAGAGACCAAGATCGGCGGCGGGCACCGCTAGTTCGGCTTCGACGACCGAGAGATCCGAGATAACATAGAGTTCCTTCGCCTGACCTTCGCCGCCGACCGGCTGGCCGATGTTGACCAGACGCTCGATGACGCGTCCGGCGATCGGGGCGCGAATCTCCTTGCGACGAAGTTCGGCGATCGGTTGCGACGGCAGGGCCGCGATCTCCTGCTCGCTCATGTCGAGCGCGGCGAGTTTCTGCCGCGCGAGGTCGAGCTTTACTTTGGCTTCCATAAAAACCGCTTTGGCCTTCAGGAACAGCTGCTCGGCGGTGATTTTCTTTTCGAAAAGTCCCTTCTCGCGCTGAAAGAGCACATTCTGAAGATCGAAATTCGCCAGCGCGGCGAGGTATTCGCTCTTTGCCTCCGCCACTTCGCGCGAATCGATGATCGCAATGGTTTCGCCGCGCGCGACGCTGTCGCCGAGCCGCTTGCGCAGTTCTTCAACGACGCCTGCGACCTTCGCGGCGACTCGCGCGATCTTGTCGGGATCGGGCGTGATGGCGGCGGGCGCGGTGAGCTGACGCGAAATGTCGCCGGGGCCGACCGCCTTCACCAAGATTTTCGACGTTTCGATTTGAGCGGGCGAAAGGCGGACTTCTCCTTCGCCGGTCGCCGGCTCGGTCGCCTCGCTTTGCCGGTCAGGCGCGATCAGGGCGCCGATGAATTTGACGAGAGACGGCCATGCGGCGCCGATCGCAAGGCTCGCGACGAGCGCGACAAGGAGAACGGACCTTTTACGGGTCATGACCGGCGTGAATCGGCTCCGTATCGATCGGTCTTCATGGGGTAGCATTGGCGGGCCGCTTGAGCTATTGGCCGCCGCGGCGAAAGTGGGGATATCGTCGCGTCCGGTCGTCATTCCTTAAAGGAGTTGGTCGGCCCGGTCCATGCGAGGGCGCGCGGCTCTTTCGCCCATGCTACGGTTATTAAAATGGAAAGCCGGCCACAGCACCGGACGTCATTGGATAGAGCCCTTGCGCCGCCGGCTCGCAATTGGCGCGGCCGCGTCGCAGATTTATGATTCGCCGCGCTCTTTGCGCAGCCGCTCCCAATAGTCGAGGCGCTTGGCGATCTCGCGCTCGAATCCGCGTTCGACCGGCCTGTAGAATTTCTGCCGCGGCAGGGCGTCAGGCCAGTAGTTCTGGCCCGAGAAGGCCTCGGGCGCATCATGGTCATAGTCATAACCCGCGCCATAGCCTTCGTCGCGCATCAGCTTCGTCGGCGCGTTGAGAATGATTTTTGGCGGCGTCAGCGAGCCCTTCTCCTCGGCGACGCGCTGCGCGCGCTTGAAGGCGACATAGGCGGCGTTGGACTTGGGCGCGGTCGCCACATAGATGACGGCCTGCGCCAAGGCGAGTTCGCCCTCGGGGCTGCCGAGAAAGTCGTAAGCGTCCTTGGCGGCGTTGGCGACGACAAGCGCCTGCGGATCGGCGAGGCCGATGTCTTCGACCGCCATCCGCACGATCCGTCGCGCGAGAAACAACGGATCTTCGCCGGCGGCGAGCATGCGCGCGAGATAATAGAGGGCGGCGTCGGGGTCGCTGCCGCGCACGCATTTATGCAGCGCGCTGATGAGATTGTAATGGCCTTCTTGCGCCTTGTCGTAGATCGGCGCGCGGCGCTGCACCACCTCGGCCAGCCCGGCGCGATCGAAGATTTCGCCGGGCTTTGCGGCCCGCCAGATTTCCTCGGCGAGGGTCAAGGCGGCGCGGCCGTCGCCGTCCGCCATGCCGACCAGCGCCGCGCGCGCGTCGGGTTCGAGCGGCAGCAGCTTGCCCTCCGCCTGTTCGGCGCGCTTGAGCAGTTGCTCGATCGCCGATTCGTCAAGCGCCTTGAAGGTCATCACCCGCGCGCGCGACAGCAGCGCCGCATTGAGTTCGAAGGAGGGATTTTCAGTCGTCGCGCCGACGAGCGTGATCGTGCCGTCCTCCATCACCGGAAGGAAAGAATCCTGCTGGGCGCGGTTGAAGCGATGAATCTCGTCGACGAAAAGCAGCGTTCCTTGACCGGCGGCGCGGCGCGCGCGCCGCCTCAAAAGTTTTCTTCAACTCGGCGACGCCGGAAAAGATTGCCGAAATCTGCACGAAGGCGAGCTTGGTTTCATGCGCCAGCAGCCGCGCCACTGTTGTCTTGCCGGTGCCGGGCGGTCCCCAGAAGATCAGCGAACCGAGCGCGCCGGCGCGGATCAGCCGGCTCAGCGCGCCGTCGGGTCCAAGCAGATGATCCTGGCCCGCAACTTCATCGAGACTGGTCGGCCGGAGGCGGTCGGCCAGCGGACGCGGCGCGTCTTCTTCGAGCTTTGCGGCCTGGAACAGATCGGACATCGTCACTGATTAACATAGCCACGCGGATGGCTAGATAGAATCACTGGCGCCGGTGCTAAAAAGCACGATCTCGCCCCGCGCTTGTCGCGGGCATCCACGTCTTATAGCGCGCCGCCACCAGTGCGAAACACATGCGTGGATGGCCGGGCCAAGCCCGGCCATGATGGTTGGAAAACCTCAAGAGTTGAACACTATGCCCCGCAACGCTCAGGCGCAGCTGTTAAACGCAAGGCTAGCCGATCTCCGCGATCCGCGCACTGTGATGAATAACCTCGGCCTTGTCGCCGACCGACTTGCCCATCAGCGCCTTCGCGAGCGGCGCGACATAGGGAATCAGGCCCTTGGTCGGGTCGGCCTCGTCTTCGCCGACCAGTCGGTAGCTGCGGCGTTCGCCGTCTTCAAGTTCTATGACGACCCGATGTCCGAACCGAACGACCGAGTGATCGGCGATCGGTCGGATGACCTCGGCGCTCGCCCGCCGCGCCGTCCAATAGCGCAGATCGCGCTGCGCCAGCGCGAGCGCGTGATTGTCTTCGCTCGCCGTGGCGCGCTCGATATCCTTATGCAGGCGCGCAAGTTCGCCTTCGATCTGCTGAAGGCCCTCTACCGTCACCAGATTGCGATGCGGGCTGATCGGCCGGTCAGGCAGATCCTCGCGTGGATTGTCGTCGTCCTGTTCTTTGGTGAAAGCCGAACTCATGCGCATCCAACCTTGTGGCCCGCGCCAACGCGGCGAGCATCTCGACAAAAATAATCGGCCCAAGCGGGCCGTTCGCGGGCATTAGAGCCGAGACGCGCGCGCTTGTCGAGAAATTGACGTGACGATGCGACGATTTGCGCGCTCTTGGAGTGGCTTAGCTTCGCCTTTTCAAAGGCCAAGCTCGGAAAGGCCGGAATGGTCGGCGGGACGCGGGCCTTGCAGCCAGCGATATTTCCGCTCGGCTTCGCCGATCGGCAGATCATTGATGCTGGCGATTCGCAGTCGCATCAGGCCGTTCTCGTCGAACTCCCAATTTTCGTTGCCGTAAGCGCGATACCAATTGCCGGCATCGTCGTGGAATTCATAGGCGAAACGCACGGCGATTCGGTTGTCGCGAAAAGCCCAGATTTCCTTGATCAGCCGGTAATCCAACTCGCGGCGCCATTTGCGGGTCAGAAAGGCGACGATCTCCTCGCGGCCGGTCAGAAACTCCGTTCGGTTACGCCAGCGACTGTCGATCGTATAGGCGAGCGCCACGCGCTCGGGGTCGCGCGTGTTCCAGGCGTCCTCCGCCATGCGCACTTTCTGCGTCGCGGTTTCGAGCGTGAAGGGCGGCAGCGGCGGTCGCGACAAAGTCGGTCCTCGTTTATCCGAAATCCTATCAGCCTCCGTCTTTTTCCGGAAGGTTCAGTCCCATGTCGACGACGACGCGGCCGCGAATGCCGCCCTTCACGACGGCGCGGGCGCGATCCAGCGCCTCGTCGAACGATATGATCTCGGTCATTGCGTCGATCGCGGCCGGTTCGAGGTCCTGGGCGATGCGCGTCCAGGCCGCCCGGCGCAGACCGATGCGCGGCCGCACGCTTTCGACGCCAAGCAACGCAACGCCGCGCAGAATGAAAGGCGCGAGATTCATTTGAAGTTCCATGCCGCCCACGTTGCCGCAAGCCGCGACAGCGCCGTCGAAGCGGGTCTGCGCAAGAAGATTGGCGAGCGTGACGCCGCCGACAGCATCGACGCCGACGGCGAAGCGCTGCGTTTGCAGCGGCCGTCCGGAACCGGCAAGTTCTTCGCGGTCGATGATCTCGGTCGCGCCAAGGCGCTTCAGATAGTCCGCTTCAGCCGCGCGTCCTGTCACTGCTGCGACGCGCCAGCCGGCTTTGGCGAGCAAGGCGACGGCGAATGAGCCGACGCCGCCCGCCGCGCCTGTCACGGCGGCGAGTCCGTCCGCCGGGCGCGCGCCGTGACGCTCCAGCGCCATAACGCAGAACATGGCGGTCAGCCCGGCGGTGCCGACCGTCATCGCTCGCGCCATCGTTAGCGGCGGCGGCAGTTTCGAAAGCCAATCGCCCGAAAGGCGCGCCTTTTGCGCAAACCCGCCGTAATGCGCTTCGCCCAGCCCGCATGCGGTCGCGACCACAATATCGCCTGGCGCAAACTCCGGATGCGCCGAACGCGTCACCCGGCCGGCGAAGTCGACGCCCGGAATCATCGGAAAGCGCCGCACCACCGGACCCTTGCCGCTGACGGCGAGACCATCCTTGTAGTTGATCGCCGAGAAGGCGACGTCCACGTCGACGTCGCCGTCCATCAGGTCGCGCTCCTGCATGACGACGTAACCGGCATGATGGCCGTGGTCGCCTTTGTCGATGCGAATGGCCCTGAAATCGGTCACGTCGCCCTCCCGCGCCTGTGCGCCCGACGCGGCGCCATCAGTCAGAAAAAGTCAAACAAGGAAAACATTACGCCATTGCCGCCGTAAAGCCCCAATTGGTCTAAGATCAACTATGGAGACTTAGGTCGTAGCAATAGTGCACAATATTTCTTGATGAAGTCGCAGCATTCTGTTACGCAATCCCCAAGTAACGGGGGAGAAACGATTCTTATGCAGCGAAGCATTGACAAGGGCCGGTTGGGGCAGCGCCCGTCTCAAAAGGAAGTGGTGAGCAATCCGATGACTCAAACCAACAACATTGAACTAGCAGCCGACATCGTCTCCGCCTATGTGAGCAATAATTCAGTCCCGGCTGGAGATTTGCCCGGGCTCATCAGCGAAGTCTACAACGCGCTCTTGCGCGTTGGCGCCGGCGCCGCCGTTGCGCCAGCCGAACCGCCGAAACCGGCAATCGCCGTCAAGCGTTCGGTGACCAACGACTATATTGTCTGCCTCGAAGACGGTAAGAAGTTCAAGTCACTCAAGCGTCATCTGCGCACGCAATATGGTCTGTCGCCCGAAGACTATCGCGAGAAGTGGGGACTTGCGCCCGACTATCCGATGGTGGCGCCCAATTACGCCAAGGCCCGTTCCAACCTCGCCAAACAGATGGGTCTCGGCCAGCAACGCCGGCGTCGCGGCAAGTAAAGAGCGGGCAACTGAGCCGCCTTTCTGCAGACGGCGCCGCGACGGGAGCGCGTGAAAAGCCTGAAACCGCGCTTTCATCGTGAGCGCGGTCCAAACTTTTAAGATCGCAAACTCAGCTGCATTTGGGCGATTTCGCCCGAATGCAGCGCGATCGGCGATTTCAGCTCTCCTCGTCGCTTTCGATGTCGCCGTCGATCAGTCCCGAAACGTCGTCGTCGCCCTCTTCCTCTTCGAGGAAGGTGTCGTCTTCCGCGTCGTCTCCCTCGATCTCGACTTCATCCTCGACATCGAGCGATTCCGCAGCGGCCTCGGTTTCCTCGACTTCTTCGAGCGACACCGTGTCGGCGTCCTCCTTTTCGAGTTCGCTTTCTTCTTGTTCCGCGCACGAACGATCCTGATGGTGCGAACAATTCCCGCTCCCATGCCGTTTTTTCATTGCCGAACATGTTGACGCGGGCGCGCACCTTCGAGCGCATTTTGCCGGCGGCCTGTTGCGCTTCGCTGAGGTGACGATTACGATACGCTCTACGACGAATGCGGCTTTCTGCGCTACGTTCCGCGAGCTTCTTCTCAATTTCGGTTGCGATAGGCGCCATCGGCCCAGACGTCCGATGCGGTGTTGCTGGCGTCGGCGAATCCGTCTTCGAGCTTTTGACTGTCATGCACGCTCGCGTCGCTCACCACGTAACGGCGCACAAATTTGTGCCGGCGATCGACGCCGATATGGTTTTTGCATCCGAATACGACCGCTCGTTCTTTCGTCCAGCGCGCGTCCTTGTCCTTCTGGCGGCTCTGGCCGGCTTCCGCTTCCAGTCTTTCGGCGTCTCGCCGTCCTTGATCGTCTCGTTCTCCCCGCGCGAATTGTGCTGCTTGGGCGCCGAGACGATCGTCGCGTCGATGATCTGCCCGCCCATGGCGAGATAGCCTCGGTCTTTCTGCGGGAACCCATCGAACAAATCAAACAATTCTTCCACCACGCCCGCTTTCGCCAGCGTTTCACGATAGAGCCAGAGAGTTTTGGCGTCGGGAACCGCATCTGAGACCCAGTTGCCAAAGCGTGACCAAATGAGTAGCGGCTCAGTTGGTATTCCGCCTGATCGTCGGAGAGATTGTAGAGCGCCTGCAACACCAGCGCTTAAAGATCACCACTTCATCCCATGGGCTGCGCCCCGCCGAACTCCTGCGTTCCGCGTCGCCGCGGAGTCGCCTTTGATCAACGCCGCCTTCAGCTTCGGCTTTTTCGAACGACCCTATGCAACCAACGTCGCGATGGGAACCAGTGGATCGTTCTTGGCAATGAGCTCTCTATAGCGTCGACCAAATCGAAGAAACCAAGCCGTCCCACGCCAAACTCCTACGTTCAGAGCTTGCAAGGTTTGAATCTGATTTGCGCAACGGTTGGAAGAGGCAATTTTTCGAGGTGCCCTTTTATGATCAGAACTCAGCTGCATTTGGGCGATTTCGCCCGAATGCAGCGCGATCGGCGATTTCAGCTCTCCTCGTCGCTTTCGATGTCGCCGTCGATCAGTCCCGAAACGTCGTCGTCGCCCTCTTCCTCTTCGAGGAAGGTGTCGTCTTCCGCGTCGTCTCCCTCGATCTCAACTTCATCCTCGACATCGAGCGATCCCGCGGCGGCCTCGGTTTCCTCGACTTCTTCGAGCGACACCGTGTCGGCGTCCTCCTTTTCGAGTTCGCTTTCTTCTTGTTCCGCGGCGCGCGCGGGCGTTCGCGTCAGCGCGGCGGCCTGATAGATCGCGCCGCATTTGGGGCAGACGATAGGATTCTTGTTCAAGTCATAAAATTTCGTCCCGCAGGACTGACATTGGCGTTTGGCGCCGAATTGGGGTTTTGCCACGGTCGGATGGTCCTCGAGAAGCGGCGTGGTACGCCCCGCCTGTATGGAGAGACTATGTGGGCGCTCCGGTTAGTGGCGTCCCGCGCCGCTGTCAAATGGGAAATGCATTGTCCGCGGCCATTGCCAAGCGTCGCGCGGATTGGCATAGGATCGTCGGCAGGCGGGTGTAGCTCAATGGTAGAGCAGCAGCCTTCCAAGCTGAATACGAGGGTTCGATTCCCTTCACCCGCTCCAGCTCTCCAAGACTTTTCACGCCATCTCTCTCAGGTTAGCGCCTCCAGCGCGGTTCTGCGCCGCGGCTCCGGGCGATGGCCTTCGGCCTTCCCGTTTACCATTCGCGCGTCTGCCCCCGGCCGATGAAGGCGTCGCGACGTCGCGATTCGAGCGGCGCGGATGCTGGGCCTTTTGGTTGACCGTCCCAGAGAAGGACGCGGCGTTAAGCAATCCTGTTGGTTTTGGCGCGCTTTGGTCACGCCGCCGCTTGGCTCGCCCTTTAGAAAAATCCGGGAAATCGGGCGGAACGCAACGCTAACCAAGGTCCAACGCCGATTCGTGCTTGCTGCGTTCCCGCTTGATCCCAAAGCTTAACGGCGAGCGGGCGGAGGGCCCATTCTTGGCCGTTGACAGAGACGGCGAAACGAGTCCGTGGGCGATATCTGCGATAGAAATCTCGCGAAGCGTTCTGGCGCGCCGATTCCGCAATTTCTGGTGTTTCGGATTTGGTCGGCGCCCATATATTGGTGGAACAGACCATGACTCGGCGCGAGTCAGCGATTCGGGCGCGATTCGTTCGCAGACTGTTCAGAAAGTAAAGTCGCGCGCCGCGCTAAGTTTCGATATGAAACGAAGGCGCTCCAAGCGTGCGTCAGGCAGCAAGAAAATGACAATCGCGCCGTCCTACTCTGCGAGCCGCGCCGCCCCGTGCAAGGCCGTTCGACAGGGGCGTCGCGGCGGTGCTCGGCCCCACCAATACCGGCAAGACGCATCACGCCATCGAGCGGATGCTGTCCTTTTCTTCCGGCGTCATCGGACTGCCGCTGCGCCTGCTTGCCCGCGAAGTCTATAATCGCGTCGCCGAGCGTATCGGCGCCGACAATGTCGCGCTCGTCACCGGAGAGGAAAAATCAAGCCGCGCGCCCCGAGCTTGGGTCGCGACCGTCGAAGCGATGCTGCGCGACGTCGAGCCAGAATTCCTCGCCATCGACGAAATTGCAGCTCGCCGCCGATCTCGATCGCGCCATATTTTCACCGACCGGCTGCTCAATTGGCGGGGACGCCAGGAGACCCCTTGATCGGCGCGGCGACGATGGCGCCGCTCGTTTCGGAACTCTTTCCGGGCGCGCCGATCTTCACCCGCCCGAGACTTTCTGAGCTGTCTTTCGCCGGCGACAGGAAAATCTCGCGGCTGCCGCCGCGCAGCGCCGTCGTCGCCTTTTCCGCCGAAGAAGTCTATGCGATCGCCGAACTGATCAAGCGCCAGTGCGGCGGCGCAGCGGTGGTGCTCGGCGCCCTGTCGCCGCGAACGCGCAACGCGCAGGTCGAGCTCTATCAGAGCGGCGATGTCGACTACATTGTCGCGACCGACGCCATCGGCATGGGCCTCAATCTCGATGTGGACCATGTCGCCTTCGCGTCCGATCGCAAATTCGACGGTCTCAGACACCGGCGGCTGACGCCGGCGGAATTCGGACAGATCGCCGGCAGAGCCGGGCGCCATATGAGCGACGGCTTTTTCGGCGCGACGGGCCGTTGCCCGCCTTTCGACGAGGATTTGATCGAGTCCCTGGAAGATCACCGTTTCGAGCCGGTGAAGACCTTGCAATGGAGAAGCGGCGCGCTCGATTTTTCGTCGATCGACGCCTTGATCCACTCTCTCGATCAGACCCCGACGCATCCCGATCTGGTTCGCGCCCGCATGGCCGACGATCAAAGGGCGCTCGAAGCCGCGAGCCGCGACGAAATCGCGCAGCGTAACGCCAAGGCGCCCGCTGATGTGGCGCGGCTTTGGGAAGCATGCCAGATCCCCGATTACCGCAAGACGTCGCCCGCAGCGCACGCCGAGCTGGCGCTCTCGGTATTTGCTTTCATCGCGCGTCGCGGCAAAATCCCTGAAGACTGGATGGCGCGGCAAATCGAGGCCGTCGACCGGATCGACGGCGACATCGCCACGCTATCAAACCGCCTCGCTCAAGTGCGTACGGCCAGTTTCATCGCCAATCGCTCCGGCTGGCTTGATGATTCCGAGCATTGGCAGAGCGTCGCGCGTCGGGTAGAGGACAGCATATCCGACGCGTTGCATGACCGACTGACGCAGCGTTTCGTCGATCGCCGCACCAGCGTGCTGATGCGCCGTCTAAGAGAGAACGCGATGCTCGAAGCCGAAATCAACGCCGCCGGCGACGTGATGGTCGAAGGCCAGCATGTCGGAAGCCTTCAGGGATTTCGCTTTACGCCCGATCCTGGCGCGGCGGGCGAAGCGGCAAAGGCGCTGAACGCGGCGGCGCAGAAGGCGCTCGCCGGCGAATTCGATGCGCGCGCGACTCGCGTGTTCGACGCGGTCGACGACGCATTCACGCTCGGCAATGACGGGCTTATTCGCTGGCTCGGCGAACCCGTGGCGAAGATCGCCGCCGGCGCGGGCGTCCTGACGCCGACGACTCGCGTGCTCGCCGACGAGCAGCTCACTGGCGCGGCATTGGATAAGGTCAAACAGCGCCTCGATCTTTGGCTGGCGCAGCATGTCAAAAAGCTGCTCGGGCCGCTTGAACAGCTTGAAAAGGGCGAAGGTTTAGAGGGGGTTACGCGCGGCGTCGCTTTCCAGCTTGCGGAAGAACTCGGCGTGCTTGATCGCGCGCGCGTCGCCAAGGAGGTGAAGGCGTTCTCGCAGGAGGACCGCGGCGCGCTGCGCAAGCTTGGCGTGCGCTTTGGCGCCTATCACATCTACCTGCCCGTCCTTCTCAAGCCGGCGCCGCGCGCGCTTTCCTCGCTGCTTTGGGCTTTGCACCACGGCGGGCTCGAAAATGTGAAGGGTCTCGAACAGGTGCCGCATCTTGCGTCCTCCGGTCGAACCTCTTTCGCCGCCGATGCGTCAATTCCCAAGAGTTTCTACAGGGCCGCCGGTTTTCGCGTTTGCGGGGAACGCGTCGTCCGCGTCGATATTCTCGAACGTCTCGCCGATCTCATCCGGCCGGCGATCGCCTACCGCCCCGGAGTCACGGCTGGCGAGCCCCCGCCCGGCGCCGCCGACGCCGACGGCTTCGTCGTCACCGTGGCGATGACATCGCTCACCGGCTGTTCCGGCGAAGCGTTCTCCTCGATTCTCAAGTCATTGGGCTATGCGCCGACACAACGTCCCGGCCCCGCCATCACCGTGGCGCTCGTGCCGGCCGCCTCGACGGAGCCTGTGACGCCCAAGCTTGAGGCCGTAACGCCGGTAACGGCGGGTGAAGAAGCTCCGTCCGATGCGCTCGCTGACACGCCGGCGGCGGCAACGGCAGAGGCGGTCGAGCCGCCTTCAGCGACGCCGGTCGACCAGGCTTCGGCCGAGACGCCCGCCGCCGAGGAACCGCCGACGACCGAGTCGCGACCGCCTGTCTCGAGCGAGGAGCCCGAACCGACGGAGGCCCGTCAGGAGGCCGCGGCGTCGGAACCGCAGCAGGATGCCGCCGAGTCTGTCGAAGCCGCGCCGGCTGCGCCGGAGCCCATTGAAGTCTGGCGTCCCCAGCGCCACGCCAATGCCGGTCCGCGCGGGCGTGAGGGCGGCGCGCGCCGTCAGGCGCGCGATCAGGGCGCGGAAGACAAGCGGCCGCCACGCCGCGACCAGCGACCGCGCGCCGAGCCGACGGGCAAGGAGGCGCGTCCCGCCGGAAAGCCGCGCTTTGAGGGCAGGCCGTCGCGTGACGACGCGCGCGCCCGTCGTCCTTTTTCCCCGCCCGAACGTCGCGAGCGCCAGCCCGATCCAGATTCGCCCTTCGCCAAACTCGCCGCGCTCAAGGCCGAGCTTGAGAAGAAGGGCAAATAGCGGCGCCTTCGCTGTCGGCCTCGCCATCGTGTTGCCAACAGTCTGGCGGACAACTATTGCTGCCCCGGGTGCGGGCGCGGCCTAGTGCTAGAGGGGCTTATGAACAAGATTTTGCCCGTGATTATGTGCGGCGGGTCGGGGACGCGGGTATGGCCCGAGTCGCGCGAGACCTTGCCGAAACAGTTCATTCCGCTTGTCGGCGAGCGCTCGACCTTTCAGACGACGATGGCGATGCTGGCTGACCCGGCCTTCGAGCGGCCGATCGTCATTTCGAATTTTGACTACCGCTTCCTGGTCGCGGACCAGCTGCGCGAGATCGGCGCGCAAGCCGACGTGATATTGGAGCCCTCGCGCCGCGACTCCGGACCGGCGGTCGCCGTCGCGGCGGGCCTCGCCGCGCGCCGCGCCGCCGACACGGTCGTCGTCGTGCTCGCCGCTGACCACGTCGTTCGCAACACGGCCGGTCTCGTCGATCTATGCAAGCGGGCGAGCGCCGCCGCCGCCGAAGGCTATATCGTGAACTCTCGGGGTCAAGCCCGACGGCCCGGCGACCGGCTACGGCTATCTGCGCCCCGGCGAGCCGCTCTCGAGCTGCTGCGAGGTCTATAAGCTCGACGCCTTTGTCGAGAAGCCGGACCGCAAAACCGCGCAGGACTATGTCGACGCAGGCTATTTCTGGAACAGCGGCAACTTCATTTTCCGCGCGGATGTGATGCAGTCGGAGATCGCGCAATTCGAGCCCGGCATTTTCGCCGCCGCCGAGGCTGCGATCGAAGCGGCCCGCCAGGATCTCGGCTTCTTGATTTTGAACGCCGAAGCCTTTGCCCATGCCCCGAAGAAATCCATCGACTACGCGGTGATGGAGAAGACCGAAAAGGCGGCGCTGATTCCCGCCGACATCGGCTGGTCGGATGTCGGCACCTGGCGCGCCGTGTGGGAATTGTCGGAGCGCGACGAACGCGGCAATTCAGTGCGGGGACAGGGCGTCGTCATGGACGCGCGCAACGTCCATGTGCGCTCCGAGGACACGCTGACAACGGTCGTCGGCGTCGACGACATCATCGTCGTGACCACGCAGGACGCCGTGCTGGTGCTCAGCCATGAGCATGGCGATCAGGTCAAACAGCTTGTCGAGCAGCTGCGCAGCGAAAACCGCCGCGAAGCAGGCGAGCACAAGCGCATTTTTAGGCCGTGGGGCTATTATCAGGGGATCGACGAAGGCCAGCGCTATCAGGTGAAACGCATCGTGGTGAAGCCGGGCCAACGCCTGTCGCTGCAGAAACATTTCCACCGCGCGGAACATTGGATCGTGGTGCGCGGCACGGCGGAGGTCGGCCGCGACGACGAGATTCATCTCGTCCACGAAAATGAATCGATCTATCTGCCGATCGGCAGCAAGCACCGCCTGACCAATCCCGGCAAGATCGATCTGGAGCTGATCGAAGTGCAGACCGGCTCCTATCTCGGCGAAGACGACATCGTCCGCTTCGAGGACGCCTATAATAGGGGGTAAGTTTTTTGCAGTTTGGTCGCGTCATGGCCGGCCTTGAGCCGGCCATCCATGTTTGGAGCGCGCTAACTCTGCAGATTGCAGCGGCGACCCGGCGTGGATGGCCGCGACAAGCGCGGCCATGACGCAGTCGACAATCGTCAAAATCTGCGGTCTTTCCTCGCCCGACGCTCTTGCTGCGGCGATCGAGGCCGGCGCCGATATGGCGGGCTTCGTCTTCTTCGAGAAGAGCCCGCGGCATATCGATCTTGAAACCGCGCGAACGCTCGGTCTTCTCGCGCAGCAGCGCATCAGCAAGGTTGCGCTGAGCGTCGACGCTGAGGACGTCGCGCTTCAGGATATCGTCGACGCGCTCGCGCCCGATTTTCTTCAGCTTCATGGCAAGGAAACGCCCGAGCGCGTCGCGCAAGTGAAAACGCGCTTTGGCCTGCCCGTCATAAAGGCTGTTGGCGTCGCGACGGCCGCCGATGTCACGGCGGCCCGCGCCTATGAAGGCGTCGCCGACGTGATCCTGTTCGACGCCAAGCCCGCGCCGGACGCGGCGGTCCCCGGAGGCGCCGGCGTCGCCTTCGACTGGGCATTGCTGCGCGGCGTCGCCGCCACTGAGTGGATGCTCTCGGGCGGACTGGATCCGAACAATGTCGCCGAAGCGAAACGCCGCACCGGCGCCCCCGCGGTCGACGTTTCTTCCGGCGTCGAGCGCGAACGCGGCGTCAAGGATGCGGAAAAGATCAGGGCTTTTGTGAAGGCCGCGCGGCTTTCATAGGGGCGCGCGACGGTTTAAGACTGCGCCGACGGATCGGCCCCCTCCCTGTCCCTCCCCCGCTAAAGCGGGAGAGGGGATGCTACGAGCCGCGTTGCGGGAAACTCGATAAAGCGCCGAATCTAACTCCCTCTCCCGCGGAGCGGGGGAGGGTTGGGGAGGGGGTAGCGACGCAGACCGAGGACGCCCCCGTGAACAAGCCGCTTCCCAATTCCTTCCGCGCCGGCCCCGACGAAAACGGCCGCTTCGGCATTTTCGGCGGGCGTTTCGTCGCCGAGACGCTGATGCCGCTCGTGCTCGATCTCGAAGCGGCTTACGAGAAGGCGAAGAACGATCCGGCTTTTCATGAAGAGCTCGCCGGTCTTCACAAGCACTACGTCGGTCGCCCGTCGCCGCTCTATTTCGCCGAACGCATCACCGACTATGTTCGCGAGCGCGCGGGCGAGGACAAAGGCGCCAAGGTCTATTTCAAGCGCGACGAGCTCAATCACACCGGCGCGCATAAGATCAACAATGTGCTCGGGCAGATTCTGCTCGCGCGGCGCATGGGCAAGAAGCGCATCATCGCCGAGACCAGGGCGCCGGCCGGCGCGCCAACGTCGCGACCGCCACCGCCTGCGCGCGCGTTTCGGACTCGACTGCGTCGTCTACATGGGCGCGGTCGACGTCGAGCGTCGAAGCCGAAGATGTCTTTCGCATGAAGATGCTCGGCGCCGAAGTGCGGCCGGTGCAAAGCGGCGCGCGCACGCTGAAAGATGCGATGAACGAAGCGCTGCGCGGCTGGGTAACCAATGTCGCCGACACTTTCTACTGCATCGGCACCGCGGCCGGGCCGCATCCCTATCCGGCGATAGTGCGCGACTTCCAGTCGATCATCGGCAATGAGACGCGCGTGGAATGCAGGAGCGGAAGGGCGCTTGCCGGATTCGCTCGTCGCCTGCATCGGCGGCGGCTCCAACGCCATCGGTCTCTTCCATCCGTTTCTCGATGACGCGAATGTCGAGATTTACGGCGTCGAAGCGGCGGGCATGGCGTCGACGTGCCGAACGGCCATGCCGCGTCGCTCACCGGCGGCCGTCTGGCGTGCTACGCAACAGCCACTATCTCCTGATGGACGACGACGACCCAGATTCTCGAAGGCCATTCCCGATTTCGGCCGGGCTCGATTATCCTGGCATCGGTCCCGAACATTCATGGCTGCATGAGATCGGCCGCGTGAAATATCTGAACGCGACCGACGAGGCGCTCAACGCCTTTCAGCTCTGCTCGAAGCTCGAAGGCATCATTCCGGCGCTCGAACCTTCTCACGCGCTCGCCAAGGTGTTCGAACTCGCGGCGCTAAAGCCGCGCGATCATCTGATAGTGATGAATATGTGCGGTCGCGGCGACAAGGACATTTTCACCGTCGCCGAGCATTTGGGCGGGATGTAGAGTTGCGTCATTGCGACGAGCGTCAGCGACGAAGCAATCCAGAAGCCGCCTCGTCATTCTGGATTGCTTCGCTCCGCTCGCAATGACGCCCTCACCTCTGTAGTCCGCCTTTCGCCACACACCTCTCCGCGATCTCATTCAACCGGCGGCCGCGCTCGCTTCGTCCGTCACGCCGGCGAGCGCCTTGCTGTTGATCGCCTCCCGCGCCCGTGCATTCGCAGGCGTCGTGGCACAGCTTGCCTTCGCCGCCCTCTTCAAAGCAGCGCGCTTCGCAGGAGGCGACAACGAAATCTCTGGTGTCGGTGGGCGGCGGCGCGAGATAGGCGAGGCCGAGAAAAAGCGCGAAGAGCGCCGGCTGATGCGCCAGATAGATGATGAGGCTGTGGCGGCCAAGGAAGGGCAACCAACTCTTCGCGCCGCTTGTCGGATAAGGGCGGCTGCTCGCCACTGCTCTCCCATCGTAAACGAGCAGAAGTTTGCCGCCGCCACGCCAAGAAGCAGCGCGCCGGCCCAGGGGAAAGAGCGGACGCCAGTCCTCGGTCAGCAGCTCGCTTGTCGAAAGCCCGATCCATTGCAGCAATCGGCGTTGAGGCACAGGGACGAGAGGAATTCCGCGCCAACGAGGAAGGCGCCGCCCGCAGGCGCGACAGGCCAAGGGCGAAGAAACGGAACCGCGATCAGGCTGGCGAAGCGCGATGCAATGCAGGATGCCGAAGAACACGAAGGCCTTAGGAGAAGGCGACATAGGTGCCCGCCGTCACCAGCGCCGCCGCCGCCACGATGATCGCGAAGCGGCGCCAGAAGGCGGGCCAGCGCATCCGCCGCGATGCGCCAGACACGAGAGCGACGCCGGCGATGAACAGGAAGGCGAAGGCGATCGTGTGTCCGAATATCCTGACCGGCGGCGACCAGGGAAGATTTGCGGGCGCATAGCCGAAATAGGAAAGGTCCCAGATCGCATGGAAGACGATCATCGCCAGCACGGCGAGGCCGCGCGCGACATCGAGCGCCAACCAGCGCGTCTGGCTCATCGGCGCGCCGCCGCCGGCGCCGCGCCCTGAAACTTGCTGAACGCCATGTCGGGCGCCGAAAGATTATGGCGCGACGGCAGATGGCGGCCGACCCAGACTTCCGTTGCGCTGGCGCCGGGAAAGCGAATGACCGGCGCTTCCTCCCAGCTCTTTCCGCGCTTGCTGCGCCAGGCGACGATCGCCGCGTCGCTCATCGTCTCCATCGCATACATCGACCGCAGCGCCGCGAAAGGCAGCCCGTTGGGCATCGCCTGGCTGAAGGAGACGTCGAGCGTCAAGCGATCCTGGTCGACGCTCCTGAGCGTGACCCGGCCTTCGCCGCCGCGCTGGAATTTGAGGACGAAGGTGCGTGTCTGCGGCTCGAAGACGATCTCTTCGAGATCGACGATGGGCCGCTCCTGCGTTTCGACGGGACCGACGAGAAAGGACGAGCCGTAAGCCGTCCACCGCATGTCTTCGAAGGGAAGCGGCCGCGCCCGCCAATAGCCGTCTGGGGGATAGAGCACCATGATCTCTTCGGCGCGCTCGCGATGCCACATCCAGAATTGGATGAGATGGAAGCCCCGCTCCACCGTGTCGCCGACCCGGACCGGCACATCGTTCGGCCGCCAGAATGAGGGAAAGGTGTAGCCTGTCAGCCAGAATTCCGGCGTCTCCCAGAAGGTCTTGCGACGCGCCTGGGAAAACGCCTTGGGGTCCACCGTAAGATCGCAGCTCGACCAGTCGGGCGCCCAGCGGTCGGAGGCGATCGTGTTGATATAGGAAGGATGGACGGCCTGGATTTGCAGGCTGCGCACGCGCGGGGAGATGAAGTCGAGCTCGATATTGTCCTTCTCGGCGCAGAGTTCCGGGGCCGAATTGTTCTCGACCCGCACCTGCAGCTCTTCGGCCGCTTCAAGAGGCTGCGCCGAGGCGGCGCCGGCGACGGCCATGCCGCCCGCTCCCAGAAGAAAGCGGCGACGATCGAAACTTTTGGTCAAGCGGAAGATTCCTTGTCGCTTTTTGCGTTCTTATCGCGCGCGACCGCGGCGCGGGGCAAGCGTCGCGATCATTAACGATCGGCAAAAGGCGAAAACAAGGTGCGCGAGAGCCTGTCTCGCTCAAGACAGGCCCTAGGCGCGTTGGTCAGTCGAAGCCGCCGGTCCAGACAGGCCAGAATGGTCCGGATGCCGCGCGTCCGACGCTGTATGATTGATGGCCGCGCGAGGCCGCAGAGGCGACCGCGCCGCCTCGCCGGGCGCTAGCGTAATAGTGCCCGCGCGGGGGCGCGCCGCTGATCGAAATCCTGCCGCCTTCGCTCTGCACCATCTGATAGAGCATCGCGGCGTGACCGGGCGACAGGCGCACGCAGCCATGCGAGGCCGGACGGCCAAGCATGCCCGTTTCGTAGGAGCCATGGATGGCGTAGCCGCCGCGGAAGAAGATCGAATGCGGCATCGGCGACATATGGTATTTTCGCGAATAATGCATGGCCTGTAAGCCCGTCGGCGCGAAGGAGCCGCGTGGGGTAGAATAGCCGGAGCGGGCGGTCGACACCGGCCAGGAATAACTGCCCGACGAAGACTGCACATGCATGGTCTGGGTCGAAAGGTTGATATGAATATGGGTGGTGGCGCTAGCCGCGCCCCCGGAGGCGAATAGCAAAGCAATTGTTGGAGCGATGACTGGAAAACGCATGACGGACTCCTCACTCAACGCGCAAGCCGCTGCGCCAGCGTTCTTGCGCTGGCTTGGCGCTGCACAGGAGTAAATGAAGCGTTAAGCTTTAACGGCAAGGCTCAATCGCAAGCGTTCGCACCTATGCGCTTGGAGACTGAGGCGAGACGCCCATGACGAAAGGTTCGATATCGCGCAAGCTTTGTTCGGCGGCGCTCGGCTTGGCGGCGCTGGCGATGGTTAACGGCGCACTGGCGCAGGACAAGGGCACGCTCGATCCAAAGCCCTTGCCGCCGCTCGCCAATCCGTCCAGTCCGGCGACGCCGGCGCGCGAGCTTTTCGGTCGCGCCCGGGCGGCTGCGCCTCTGCGTCCTGATCCGATCGGCTTCTATTCGCGCGGTTGTCTCGCGGGCGGCGAGCCGCTGCCGATCAACGGCCCGCATTGGCAGGTCATGCGACTGTCGCGCAACCGCAACTGGGGGCATCCCAATCTCATCGCCTTTTTGAAGCATTTCTCAGCGAAAGCGGCGAAAGAGTCCGGCTGGCCGGGCCTGCTCATCGGCGACATGTCGCAGCCGCGCGGCGGCCCGATGCTCAGCGGTCACGCATCGCATCAGATCGGCCTCGACGCCGACATTTGGCTCACGCCGATGCCCAATCGCGAACTCTCCCGGGAAGAGCGCGAAGAAATGATGTCGACCGACGTCGTGCGCGACGATCTTCTCGACGTTCGTCCCGATGTCTGGAGCGACGCTCATGTCGCCGTCATCCGCGCGGCGGCGATCGAACCTGGCGTGCAGCGCATCTTCGTCAACGCCGCGATCAAACGCGCGCTATGCCGCGTCGCCCAGGGCGAGAGCTGGATGCGTAAGGTGCGGCCGATGTGGGGGCACAATTACCACTTCCACATCCGTCTTTTCTGCCCGAACGGCTCCGACTGCCGCGATCAGGACCCGACCCCCGAAGGCGACGGCTGCGACGCTTCGCTCGCCTGGTGGTTCAGGGACGAGATTTTGCACGCGAAGAAATCGACGAAAAGCTGGCCGCCGATGACGATGGCCGGCCTGCCCTCAGCCTGCCGCGACGTATTGCGCAAGCAATAGCCGTTCAGCCAGCCCGAACGCCAGATCCAATCGGACAGGCGACGCCGGTTCCGCCCAGACCGCAATAGCCGCCGGGGTTCTTGGCCAGATATTGCTGGTGATATTCCTCGGCGTAATAGAACGGCCGGTCTGCGGCGATTTCAGTGGTGATCTGGCCGAGACCGGCCTCCGTCAATACGCGTTGATACGCAGCGCGCGACTCTGTCGCGGCGGCGACTTGTTCAGGCGTCGAGGCGTAAATGGCGGAGCGATACTGCGTCCCGACGTCATTGCCCTGGCGCATGCCCTGGGTCGGGTCATGGCCCTCCCAGAACAGGCGCAAAAGCTCTTCGAAGGAGATGGCAGGGGGCTGATAAACGACGAGAACGACCTCCGCATGGCCGGTGCGGCCGCTGCAGACGTCCTCATAAGTGGGATTGCGGGTCTTGCCGCCGGCGTAGCCGACCGCCGTGACATAGACGCCTTCGCCGGCCTGCCAGAACTTGCGCTCGGCGCCCCAGAAGCAGCCCATGCCGAAAAGGACCTGCTCTGACCCCAAGGGAAACGGCGGGTCGAGCGGCCGGCCGTTGACGAAATGTCGCGTCCCGTGCGGCGCGGGCGCTTCGCGGTCGGGAACAGGCCCGAGCAGCTTCGAGAGGTCGAGTTTGTCGAGGATCGCCATGGCGCCGATATAGTGCGGCGGCCCGCGGTAAACTAGCGGCGGGCGTAATAGAGCGGCGCCTGCCGCCGATGGCTGAGCAGGATGAGGAGAGCGCCGACGCCGCCGAAGGCGACGCTGACCGGCGCCGTCATCAGCGTAGTCAGCACCGGGTCCCACAGATAGGCGGAGATCTTCTCGACGCTCGCCTGCATCGCCTGGTAGAGGCCGGGAAAAACCGCCGCCGTTCCCCGGTTGATGCTGGTCACCATCAGGCGCCCGGCGGCGATCGAGCGGGTGCCGTCGACGATGAGGGCGATAAAGCCGCCGGCAAGCAGGAGGAGGCCAATCAATCGGGTCAGGAGTCGCAGCATGGTCTCTTCGGTCTATTGATGCGTGGGAAAGGGGCGCCGGGAAGAATAGGCGCCGCGGCCGCGCCTGTCCATGCGCTGTCGATGCGCGCGGCGTTGCGTTTGAGGCGCGCCTGAATATATTGCGCGCTTCGCCGGAGGGGTGGCCGAGTGGTTGAAGGCGCACGCCTGGAAAGTGTGTATGCGGGAAACCGTATCGCGGGTTCGAATCCCGCCCCCTCCGCCAGTTTGGCTAATTAAGCTACTGTTTTAATGTAAATTATTGTTGGTACTTATAAGTAGGTCCCATTTTTGGTCCCATTTACACTAGTTGCTAATGGGAACGCTCTCGCGTCTGGGCGAATCATCCGGCACGTCACCGGGCCGATGGCTTCACCTCCAAAGCGCAGCGGACGGGCTTGCCTGTCTGCGCCGCCGCCGCGCGGCATTTCTCGACCGCTTCGTGATTGTCGCGGAGCAAATCGGAAGCCCCGTTGAGCGCGGCCCAGGCGTGGGGATTGGCGGTTCGCAACAGATGTGATCCCGCGTCCCAGGGCGAGCTTGCGCCCAGCGCTCTCGCCGCCATGGCTTCCGGGATGCGCCAGTCTTGCGGCAAGGCGCGCGCGATGGCGTCGAGCAGGAATGACCAGAGCAGGAGGCCGGCGAGGACGCCTGCGACAGCCACGAAGAGGAGATGGAGACGCTGTTCCTCTGCCGTCGCGACATCGGCGGCGAGGCTTTTCAATTTCTCAGCCGCGCTATCGAGCGTCTCGCGCGCTCGCGCGCTCGCGCGGCTGTCTTCGGCGCGGGCTTGCTCGCCCGCCGCCGCGATCCTTGCGGCCATGTCATCGGGCGTGAGCTGCAAGGCGGGGCTTTGCCGCATCGCCTTCACCATCGCCCCATAGGCGTTGAGATTATGCGCGATAATCCCAAGCGTCTCGCTGTAATCGGACGGGGCGTCGCTCTTAGCCGCAAGGTCGGCGATGGCCGCCTCCAGCACATCCACCTTTTCGGCGAGATGCGCGAAGGCTGCCGCCGCCGGATCGGCCTCAAGCACCGGGAATGAGGGCGGGCTCTCTTCCATAGTCCTTCCCCCTTACCGGCCAATGCCGAGGCGGCGGGTCATTTCAAGACCGACGCTGGCGGCAAGGTCGTGCGCGAGCTTGCGGCCCGCGTCGAAGTCAATTCCGAACTCATGGCGGCGTCCGCGCAGGACGGATTCCATCTGCGCATCGCGTTCCAGGCTTTTCGCCATCGCCCCCATGTCGCCGCGCAGGCGTTTGACGCTCTGATGGTCGCCTTCGGCATAGGCGGCGCGATAGCGCCGATCGAGCTTGCGCCATTCCTCGACGAAACGGTCGGCGCGCTTGTCGGGGTCTGTTCGGATTTCCGCTTCGAGCCGCATGGCGCGGATCGCCCGCTGGACACGCCCGCCCGCCGCTTCCGGCGCGAGCGCATGATCGCGGCCATAGGCCTGTTCCAAATCCTTTGCATCTTCGCCGATCGCGCTTAGCGCCGCGCGCGCCCGGTCCAGTTCGCTTCGCTGATGCGGCAGGACGGGCAACTCCTTGTCCTGCATCTTCCAGATGTCGGCGACGGCACGGGCGTGGCGGGCGACAGCGCGCCGCGCCGCCGCGTCCTTCTCGGCTTGCGCCCGCTCCTTCCCGGGCTGCGTTGATTCTTTTTCGACCTGCGTCCTCTCATGAACGGGCTGCGCCCTTTCCGCTTCGGGCTGCGTCATCTCCCTTCCGGCCCGAACCGCCTCCTTCTCGGCCTGATTCGTTTTTTCGGGATCAACTGCGGGGACCTGCGTGCGGAAGCTGGCGAAGATCCCGCGTTGGGGCTCGGCCGCGTCGGAAGAACGCTCCAGATCGAAGGCGCCCGCGCGGCGCGCCGGCTGCGTCATCGCGCGGCGCAAGCCGTCGAACATGCCGCGCGCCATCCTGGGCGCCTCGCGCACGATCTCGGCGACGCGCTCTCCAAATGTGATCCCGCGCCGCTCGGCGAAGGCGCGGATGGTATCGGCCTCGCCATAATCGGTCGCCATGTCCTTGGCCCGCTCGCGCGAGAGCGTTCGGACAAGCATCGATTGATCGGCGAAGTCGTCGTGGCCGTAGCAAAGATCGACGCCCTCCCGGTGGCGGGAGAGCGCCACATAGGCGGCATGACTGTCGAGGCCAGGAGTAGCGAGCACATAGGCGCGGTCCACGGTCATGCCCTGCGCCTTATGGATCGTCGCCGCATAGCCATGATCGATATGGGCGTAATCCTTCACATCGAAGGAAACGGATCGGCCGTCATCCGTCCTCACGGCGATATGCTGGTCATTGACCCGCTCGATCGCGCCGAGCGTCCCATTCTTCACCCCAAGCCCGCGTTCGTTCTTCAGGAACATCACGCGGTCGCCGGGCGCGAAGCTCCGGGCGCCGCGTTCAGTCGATACTTGCGCGTCCTCGCCCAGCGCGCCCGCCTCCCGCATCCGCGCGCGGGCGGCTTGGTTCAGTTCGCGCGCCTCGTCATTGGTGTGGGTGAGGATGATGCGCGTTCGATCCGGCGCGGCGATCCGTTCGCGGTCCCATCGCTCTACAAGATCGTGCCGCGCCGCTTCGCGCGTCTCGGCGGCATGGACCATTCCGCGATCCCGATAGGCCTGGATCGCCTCTTCGACGCGGCCCGTGGCGAGTGAGCGGGTCGCTTCGCGCTGCCAATCCTGGCGCTGGCGGCGAACCTCGGCGATCTCGACGCCGCCATGGCGCTCATGGATCGCCCGGAACGCCGCGCCCGCCTCGATCGCCTGCAATTGTCGCGGGTCGCCGACCAGCACGATTTTCGCGCCCGCCTGCTCCGCATGGGAGAAGAGGCGCGCCATCTGCCGCGCCCCGACCATGCCCGCTTCGTCGATCACCAGCACGTCGCGGGCGGAGAGAAGCTCGCGGCCCTGCTCCCATTGCCGCTCCATGCTAGCGATGGTGCGCGAGGCGATGCCGGAGCCGTTCTCAAGATTCTCGGCGGCGATCCCCGACAAAGCGAGGCCGCGCACCTCGAAACCCGCCGCCTCCCACGCCTCGCGCGCGACCCCCAGCATCGCGCTCTTGCCGGCCCCCGCATAGCCGATGACCACGCCAAGATTGCGCCCCTCGGTCACATATTCGAAGGCCAGCCGCTGCTCGCCCGAGAGCGCCAGTCCTCTTTCGGCCGAGCGGGCAAGCGCCGCTTCGCGCTCCTTCTCGCCTACGCAATGCCGCTCGCGTTCCGCCAGCAAGTCTGCAGCGCGCTGCAACCGCTGCTCGGCCTCGATCATCTCGCGCGAGGTGAACCGTTCTTCGCCCCGCCCGTCCTTGCCGAGCGCGATCATCTCGGGCGCGGCGCGCAGGACCGCCATCGCCCGGTCGAACTGCTCTCTGCCGTCGCTATGTCGGTGGACGAACTTCGCGAGGTCGCGGCTGGTGAAGGTCGCCTGATGGCGGGTCAGCGCATCGAGGGCCGCTAGAGGGTCGGCGATGATCCGCTCGCCGTTGCGGCGGGCGATCTCCCGATGATCCTCGATCCGTTCCGAGCCGAACCCGCGCTCCCCCATCCGCTGCGCCGCCGGGCCGATCTTATCCTGCTGCTCCAGAGCGACGCCCTGCGCCGCCAATCGACGCTCGCGTCGATGTCGAGTTCGGCCAGCCGCGCATGGACATGATCCGCCCAGCGTTCACGCCATTCCTCGACAAGCGCTGCGCGGTTCCAATCCCGGACCTTGCGGCCGAACCCGTCCACGCCGACCTCGCGCATGGTGAGCATGACATGGGCGTGGGGCTTGGGCTGTCCGTCCGAACCTACATCCCAATGCACATTGAGATCGGCGACCATGCCGCGCGAGACGAACTCGGCTCGTACGAAGTCACGCGCAAGCTCGATCCCCTGCGCTTCGTTCATCTCGCGAGGCAGGGCGAATTCGATCTCGCGCGACAATTGCGCGTCCTTGCGCTTCTCGAGTCTCGACTTCGTTCCAGAGCTGGTCGCGCTCGGACAAGCGCCCGGGCGCGTTGTCGGGCAGGAGGATTTCCGAATGGACGACGCCCGCCTTGTTGGAGAAATCATGGTCGCGCCCCAGGCGTTCGTCATGCAGCCGCGAAGCCGAACGATAGGCGGCGGCCGCCACGGCGCTGCGGCCGCAGGCGCGGCCGATGACCTTCACGCTGAAATGATAGATCGCCATGGCGGCGAACTATTTACGCTGCAAAGCGCACGTCGGCACGACGTATAAGTGCGCCCTCGCAAGAAAAAATCTCGCGAGGGACCGCGCCGCCCCATCATGTCTCCCAGACCTTACAGCGTTGCGCCAGGTCCGGAGCTAAACTGACCGCATCCTCTCAGCGCGGAGACAAAGATGCGTAAGCCAAGGGATTTTGATTCGGAACTGCGGGCGCTCGCTGACAAGGCCAAAGCGCTCAAGGAACGCCGCGTTCGACAGCTCGGCCAATTGATGGTGGCGACGGGCGGCGACGCGCTCGACGCCGATCTGCTCGCGGGCGCGTTGATCGACGCGGCGACTATGAAAGACGCCGCGACAAGGGAGGGCTGGCGCAAACGGGGCGCGGCCTTCTTTCAGCGTAAGCCATCCAAGCCTGCGCGCGGCGCTGAACGCCAGCCGCAAAGCGCTCTCCCGCTCCACGGCGGCGCGGCGTCGGCTTGAAGCGAAGAAGACGCGAACAGACATGCGCGAATGGTCCGTAAAGCGGCGCGAACGCACGCGTCATCTCATCGAACTCGGCGGCCTGGTCGTCAAGGCCGTGCTCGTCGAACTCGCCGACGACGATCGCGCCGCGCTCTACGGCGCCTTTCTCGCCGTCGCCGAGAAACTGGGCGGCGAAGATCGCGAAAAGGCGCTCGGGATATGGAAGCAAGAGGGCAGGCAAGCGTTCGAGGCGGAAGCCGGATTCAATTCCGTGACGCGCGCCAGCAACACGCGCGCCGAGGGAGGCTGATGCGCGATGGTCTAACGTGATGAAAGATCCGTGGCCGAACTCAGTGACGCCGAGGCTTTCGATGCGAAGCGAAAGCTATCGATGCTCCCGATGTCGGCAAGCGTCGAGGCGACGCAGTCGCAGCGGCGTGACAATCAACGCGAGAATCCTCTCATCCAAATCGCCACGCCATAATCCAGCGTAGGTCAATCGCGCCGCTCGAACGGCGCTCATATTCGTTTGTCCGAGAGCTCGGAAAAGCCGGCATTTTGTGAGCTGTATTGTATTATGTGCGAGCCGAGCGTGATTTCTCTTGTTCAGACTCTTGACGATCGCAAAACCGACGATGGCGTTCATGCCATCGCGACCGAAACAACATCGGCTAAATAAAACGCGAGAAGGAAATCGCCGCTTACGATAGAGCGTTCGTGCGCGAAGAGGATTGCTCGTAATTCAGATTGGCGTGCGTCTCCGACGTCGCGGCAGGAAACCACAGCTTGAAAGTCGCGCCGCCGCCGGGCGTGTCTTCGACCCAGATACGACCACGATGGGCGTCGATCAGCTCTTTGGCGATGGCCAATCCCAGGCCCGTGCCTGGAACAGCATCATTCTTGCGCCAGAAAGGCTCAAAGATCAGATCGCGGTCGGTCTGATCGATGCCGCATCCGTGATCGATCACCGCCAGCGTTGCGTCTTCGGCGACGCGAACGTGAACCGTGCCGCCTTGGGGTTCGGCGCGAAGAGCGTTGTCGATGACATTCGCGATGACGGATTCGAGCGCCGGCCGGTTGCCCTCTATGAGCACGGGTGCGCCAGGCGCGTCGAGAACGAATTGGCACCGCGCCTTCAGCGCGAGGAGCGCGGCGTCAGCGATCATCGTTCGCGTCAACGCGACGAGATCGATGGCTTCGTCGAGTCTTGTCGTTTGCTCTCCGAGCCGGGCTGAAGCGAGCAGCTGCTCTACGATATTGCGTATCCGCCGATGGTCGCGCTTCAAATCATTCTTGAACGTCGGCTCTTCTGGCGCGTCGAGCCGCACGCCGAGAACGTTGACCGGAGTTCGGAGTTCATGCGCCGCATTCGCAGTGAACCGCTTCTGGCGGGCGACCCCCGCGTCGAGTCGCGCCAGGGCGTCGTTTACCGCGTCGACGAGAGGTCCCATTTCGCTCGATACGTCATTCGCGTCGAGGCGTTGATGCAGGCAGTTCATGTCGATGCGAGACGCCTGTTCCGCCACGCGACTGAGTGGCCTCAGTCCCCATCGCACGGCGAACCAGGCGGCGCCCGCCGACATGATGATCGCCATGATCAGGTAGGCGATGAGCCATCGCAATTCCTCCATGGCGACGTAAAAGATGTCGCTCCAACGGAACTTCTGTCCGTAAACGGCGATATGAAGACGGCCGAAGGGAGTCCATAACGGCTCCATAAGGCCCGCGCGAATGGCGCTTGGATCGCCGGGTAAGACGAAATGCACATGAGTCGGGCTGATCTCGATGAGCGGCCTCAGCATGGCAACAAGTTCGGGCGAGGACCCTGCAACCGGATCGTGACTGAGCCCTTTGAACGCGGCGAACCTCATTCCAGGGGCGCGCGCCAGGTCTTGAAGCAAGTCCGGCTTCGGCCTGATCTCCAGGGTCAGGTCTTGGTTCATCGTCAGCGAGGAGATGACCTGCTCCTTCGCGCGAATTGCCGAGAGTTCGTCAAGCGACGTGGCGAAAATATCGACTCCGGACAGGCCGAGGCCGACCGTAACCAGCCAGGCGATGGTGAAGGCGAGTATTTGCGCTATGAAAAGGCAACCGACGACGCGCAACACCAGAGAATATCGTCTCAATCAAACAGCTCCGTCGCCATATAGCCGACTCCGCGAACAGTGTGGATGGCGACTCGCGCGTCCAACGCGATCAACCGCCGTCGCAAACGCGACACCGCCATATCGAGCGTGTTGTCCTGAACGTCGTCGCACGGGGAGAAGACTTCGTCGAGCAACATCTCGCGCGAGACCACTCGATTCACCCGTCTCATCAGAGATTCGAGCAACGCCAATTCGCGGCGATGCAGAGCGACAGTGCAGCCTGAAATACGGACGTCGCGCGTCGCGAGGTCAAAAGACAGCGCGCCCACGGTGATCGGCTTCGGCGCGCCGCTTCCCGGACGGCGAATGCAGGCGCGTATTCTCGCGACCAGCTCCTCCCCTTGGAACGGCTTCGTCACATAGTCGTCCGCGCCGAGATCGAAGCTCGACACCTTCTCTCCCGTGTCGTCTACGGCGGTCAGCATCATGACGCGAATGCCGGGCCGTAGCTCCCGCGCCAGCGGCATGAGCGACAGGCCATCGCCATCGGGAAGACGACGATCGAGAAGCAAAAGGTCGTAATTCGATCGCGCGACGGCTTCTCGCGCCGCGCTCAGACACCGGGCTTGATCGACGTCGAAGCCGGCCTGAGCGATCAAGGACGCGGTCAAACGCGCAGCGTCCAGTTCGTCTTCGACCAGCAATATTCGCATTAGGGCGCCGCTCCCGTTCCGCAAGTCAATTATCGATTTTGGTCGCGGAATGCGCAAGACGGCCGCGAGGAAAGGACTGGCTGTTGCAGGAAAGACACAGCGTCTCGGATTTTGCCCGAAGATTTCTCCCGTCAGACTCGTGTCAGGCGCATCGGTTTCATTTTTGCTAATTCTTGGCGCTAGGCGAAGACGGCGATGACGCGGCAGTTTCCGAACCATGGGAATGAGACAAGCAAAAGCTCCGGTTGGCGCCGCCGCCGGAGCGCCGCTCTATATGCCTTCATCGCATTTGTCTTGGCGTTTCAGAGCCTTGCAGCGGATTCGTTCTGCGCTCGAACCGCTTCTGATGCAGACGGCGCCGACGTCTCGACATTGGTCGCCGTCGATTGCTCGCAAGAGGACTCGCATTCTCCGGCGCGCGACGGACGCGCACACAATTGCCCGCTGGCGGGGCTCTGCTGTTGGGCGACTTGTGCGCGACAGGCGGCATTCGGTCTCGTGGGAGCGTCCGTCAGTCCGGTACCCTGGCTTCGGACGGGAGCGCACGCGATCAGGCCACATGCGCCCGTAAGTCACCGCCTCGCGCTCGCCGGTTGGGCAAGCGCCTGGTCCTCGCGCGCGCCTCCATCGGCTTAAAACGCGAATCTCAGCTTAAATCCCAATCCACTCCTTCCGGTCCGTTCGAACGATCTGACCGTCGCTCTGGAGTTTCACATGAACTCGTCCGTTCTACTGCGCGGCGTTTCCGCCGGCGCGCTGACCTTGCTCGTCTCTCATGAAGCCTTCGCGCAACAGTCTCTGCCAACCATCGACGTCGGCGGGGCGCGCCGCGCGCCGCCCAGCCGCATATCGGTGCCGCCGAGCGGCCGGCCTTCTACCCCCGCTCCCGGACCGTCGTCGCGCTTTCCGAGCGAGCCGAAAACGCCGGAGCAGGGATATGTCGTGTCGAACGCCACGACCGGCATGAAGCTCAATATTCCGATCAAGGAGACTCCTGCGTCGATCGCCGTCGTGCCGAAGCAGGTTCTTGTCGATCAAAACATCACGCGTCTGCAGGACGCGCTGGAGAACGTCAGCGGCGTACAGTCGAACAACAACGATCTCGAAGGGTATATCTTCAATATTCGCGGCTTCCAGAGCCTTTACATATATCGGAACGCGCTCGCGATTCCCGGCGGCGAAGCCAATCCTCAAATCTTCGATACGGCCAATATCGAGCGGATCGAAGTGCTGAAGGGCCCGGCGTCGATTCTTTTCGGCCGCTCGGAGCCGGGCGGCATCATCAACATCATCACCAAGCAGCCGCTCGACAAGCCGCGCTACGTAGCTGAACAGCAGGTCGGCTCATACAACTACTACCGCACTCAATGGGATTTCTCAGCGCCGAGCGAGACGATCCCAGGTCTCGCCGCGCGCGTGACAGGCGCCTATCAGAACAGCGGCTCGTTCCGCAAGTTCCAGGGCGGCAATCGGATCATCATCGCGCCCGTCGTCAGCTACCGACCCAGCGATTGGACTGAATTTACCGTCGACACGCAATTCCTGACCAACAGGACGCAAAGCGATATAGGCCAACCGTCTCTCGGGCCTTATGGAAATCTTCCAGGGCCGCTGCCGAACAATCGCTCATTTCAGGAGCCGAACGATCCGCGCGACCGCAACGACTCCTACAATATTTCCTATAATTTCAGACAGAACCTGAGCGAGGACTGGAAAGTGACCAATCGCTTCCTTTATACGGAAGGCTGGTTGGGCAAGCCGCTGATCTCCGGCTTGACGGTCCAGCCCGACAATCTCACCTTCGACCGCGTCACGCAATTTCAGGACCTGCACGGTCGAACCTTTTCGACAAATCTTGATTTCAACGGCAAGTTCGAAACTTTCGGGGCGCAGCATAACTTCCTCTTCGGCCTCGATTATCTCATCAGCCTGTATGATTACTTTTTCGGCAACGGCTTGGATATATACCCTATCGGGCTCTACGCGCCGATTTATGGAACGGTGCCGTCCTTCGCCTATTGGGGCGCGATCGTCGGCAGTGGGTTCAAGGGCCATTCGTCGGTGCTAACCCGACAGAAGGGGATGTATGTCCAGGACTACATCACGGTGCTTGATCGGGTGCACGTGTTGATGGGCGTTCGCTACGACGTCGCGGACGTGACGCGCGGCGCCGTCAGCAGCAATTATGACACAGGGAATATCGCTGACGTTCTGGCGCCGAGCAAGAATCTGGCGATCGCCGATCGTCTCGCCTCTCCCACCAATTTGTTCACGGGCTGGACGCCTCGGGCAGGCGTGGTGTTCGACATCAGCCCGGAATTAAGCGGTTATGGAAGCTATTCCCGCTCTTTTGGCCTGAACAATGGGTTCGACGCGCAGAATCGGGCGTTACCGCCGGAAAAGGGGCTGCAATGGGAGGTCGGCCTTAAGGCGCAGGTCCTGCAGGATGTTTTGGCGACGCTCGCCTTCTTTCAAATCACCAAATCGGGCGTCTCGACTCAGGACTTCCTCAATATCGGCGCATCGAGACTTGCCGGGCTTCAACGCAGCAGAGGCGTTGAACTCGACGTCGTCGGACGCGTTTCCGAGCGCGTGGCCATCATCGCCAATTACGCGCATATCGACGCCAAGGTGATCGACGATAGCCCGGTCAATCGCCTGAACCCGTTCGGTGCTCTCGACAGAGACATTTACGGCCCGCGCAGCGGCCTGCTCGGAAATCATCTGCAGATCGTTCCGCGTCACTCCGGCAAGATCGCGCTAACCTATGATTTCGGCGAAAACGGCTTAGGCTTCCGAGTCGGTGCCAGCGTCACCGCGCAGACGCGCAGTTGGGGCGACGTTCAGAACACTTTCCTGCTTCCTGGACGGGCCCGCTTGGACGGCTTCGCCAGCTATGCGACGCTCTTCGAGGGGCATAAACTGACGGCGCAGCTCAATCTCAAGAACATCAACAACGTCCATTACTTCCAGGCGGTCGATAACTTCTTCAATTACAACGTCGCGCCTTATCTGCGCACGCCAGCCCCGCCCTTTACGGCCGTAGGAACGCTACGATTCGAGTGGTGAGGGGCGCGTCTGTCTCGCCATCCGGCGAGAGCCGCCAATGTCGCAATTTGGGAGGCTAGCGATGTCCCGCGCTTTCTTCGTATGGCTCCATCGCTGGACGGGACTCGCGATGGCTGGCTTTCTGATCCTCGTCGGTCTGACGGGAAGCCTGCTTGCCTTCTGGCTCGAAATCAATCAGTGGCTGACGCCAGAGCTCTATCCCGCGCCGCGCGCCGGGATAGAACTCGACGCGGCGACACTGGCGCGCCGCGCCGAAGCGATCGTTCTGCAGGCGCGCGACGACCGTCTACATGGGCTATCCAGGCTCAGTCTCGATCGGCATGGAGTCGCGCGACGGCGCGCCGCCGCTCGATTTCCAATACATCCATCTCGATCCGATCGACGGCCGTGAACTCGGGCGCGTCACGTGGCATGGGCTGCCTACACGCAGAACGACATCATGCCCTTCGTCTATGGGCTTCACATGCATCTCGCGATGAGCGGGATCGGCGACTGGATCCTCGGCGCAGTCGCGCTACTCTCTGGACGGTCGATTGCTTCGTCGGCTTCTACCTCACGCGCTGCCGACGAGCGGCGAAGGCGCTCGCGCAGAGTTTCTTCTCGCGCTGGGCTCCGTCGCCCATTGGTGAAGCTGAAAAAGCTCCTTCTATCGCGTCAACTTCGATCTGCATCAGCGCGAGTGGCCTGTGGCTCTGGGCGATGCTGCTCGACTATGCCTGGTCAAGCGTGTTTTTCACATTGCCGAACTTCTATACGCGCGCGACGCAGCTCGTTCTCGATTACGAGACTCCCGTCTGGGCGCAGGAAGGAGACCGCAGACCGATCCGCGCGCGCCGATGGAGTGGGAGGACGCGCAGGCGACCGGCGCGCGGCTGATGCAAGAGCAGGCGCGCCAGAACGGCTTTGTGATCGAACGCCCCCTCGCGCTCTATCATCTGCGCGACAAGGGTCTTTACGAATATCGCGTACGCTCGTCACGCGACATCGGCGACAAGGCGGGTTCGACCTCGATCCTGTTCGATTCGCGCTCGGGCGAACTCAAGACCCTCAGCCTGCCGACAGGGCAGCGCAGCGATTGCGACGCTCACCACCTGGCTTGTCGAATTGCACACGGCCAATCTCTTCGGTCTTCCCTATCGCATCTTCGTCTGTGCTGCCTGCTCGGGCTCGTCATCACGATGCTTTCCGTCACTGGCGTTTACATCTGGTGGAAGAAGCGTTTGGCGCGGCTGGCGCATGTTCGGCGAGTGGCGGCGCGGCGGGCGCCGGCGGAGCGTGGAAGCCGGCGTGAATTTGATGCGGATGAGTTGTTGATTGCGATGGAGCGACAAATGGATTGCGTTCATGGAGAACGGCGGCGCCTTGTTCAAAATCTGCGGCGCGCCCTGCCGGCTTCGGCGCATCCGCGTGGGGCGCTGCTCGACTTTCTGCGCGCCCGCGGCGCGCAGGCCGCCATGCCCCGCGCCTCAGCATCGTCGATATTTTCGATGCGGGGGAGGCGCGCGGCCTGATGTGCCGTTTCACCATCGCCGAGGACGGCGAGGCCGCGAGCTTCATCGCGCCGCTGGCGCAAGTGGCGCTCGCGCGCAGGGCGCCCGTCCGCTCGCGCGTCGCGCGCCGCCGGCGAAGCGCCGAGCGCGGCATGAGATCGACGCTCGTCGCTTTGTTGTGCCTATGCGCCGGCGCCGCGACGCGCCGCCGAAGAATTGCGAAGGAGAAGCTGCAAACCGACGGCAAGCCGCGCGAAAAGGAGGGTCAGGACAAGGAAGAGAGCAGTCGGAAAGGCAAGCAACAGGATAAGCAGCAAACGAGCAGCGGAATCGTCGAAACGACGCAGTCGAACCGCGCGGCGCCGCCGCGCAGCCACCAGAAGCGCTCGGCCGCGATCAGGCGGCGTCTATGTCAGCTTGCGCGCCGGCGACCAACTCCGCTTTTCACCCGAATTCGTCATGCGCGGCTTTCCCGCCAGCGTCACGCTCTTTGACGGGCGCCTCGCACGGCCACCGCGCAGGGCGTGGACTATCGACGGTCGATCACGTCGAATTCTTCGAGCCCGGGCGCCATGCTGTTCGGCAAGGCGCTCGGCGGCTATAGCGGCGCGGTACATCCGCAAGTCGCCGGTCGAGGAGACGTTCGCCCGCTACCGCCGCACCAAGGCAAGCTTCGACGTCACGAGATTCACCGACGTCCAGTACCCCGCTCAATGACGACAAAAGCCTCTTGTTCCGCATAACCGGCTCGGCGCAAAGCTTGGGCGGTTTCGTCAATTTCACCCGCACCCGCAGCTTCGACGTCGCGCCGATGCTCGCCTTTGCCGCCGACAATGGCGATCGAATGACGCTGCGCGCCGAACATAATGGCGCAAGGCTCGTCGCGACGGCGTGCCGGCCGATCCGGTGTTTCTGCATATCCCCAAGGAGTTCTACGCCGGACTGCCGGCGAATGAACATGAGACTCCCTTCTTCGACGATCTCACCTTCACCTATGAACACGCCTTCAACGCCGACTGGAAGCTTTCCGCGGCGGCCGATTATTTCCTCACCGCCGATCGATGGGGGTGGTTCACCGGCTGGGGCTATGACGGCTTTCAGTCGGTCGTCTTCGGCAATCCGGTGCGCGCCCGCACCGCCAACCGCAGCTTCGACGCGCAATTGCGCCTCAACGGCCGCTTCGACACCGGCTTCCTGTCGCACACCGTCTTTCTCGGCCTCGAACAGTGGGACTTCTATTACGGCTATAACAACGACATCGCCCGCTACGAGGCCGCGCCGCTCAATATTTTTGCGCCCGTCTATTCGCCGGGGTCAGCTATGCCGGCGCCTTCTGGTCGAACGGCGTCGCGCGCGCGATCAGCCGCTCCGCCTATAGCCAGGACCTGATCGATCTCAATGAGAACTGGCGCATTCTGATCGGCGGACTACGATCTTCTCGCCCAGCGCGAACGCGTCTTCGATCCTTTCGGCGCGCTGACCGGCGAGCCCTACCGCCAGTCTCAGCAAAGGGACCAAGGGCTATTTTCGCCCGCGCCGGCATTCTCTATCGGCCGGACAGGGGACGCAGCTCTTCGCCGCTTACGGCAAATCGCTGATCCCCAACACCGGCGCGTGCGCATTCAAAGCGGCGAAGCGCCGCCACCCGCAGCAGGACACCCAATATGAACTCGGCTTCCGGCGTGAGTTCTTCGATCGCAAGATGAGTTTCGAGGTCGGACTCTTCGACATCACCCGCGACAATGTCGCGATCCTAATCCTGCCAATCCCAGCGGCTTCTATTCCGTGGTCACCGGCCAGCAGCACAGCCATGGGATCGAGGTCAATCTCGGCGGCGAGATCCTGCCCAATCTCCAGATCAACGCCGTCGCCACCTTCCTGCATGCGCTTGTCTCGAAGGACGACAATATCCTCGCAACAGGGCAGCGACCTCTTGGGCGCGCGCGGCGCATCTATAATTTCACCGCCAATTACACTTTCGACACGGGCGACCTCAAGGGCTCGAACTCGGCTTCAGCTATTATTACGCCAGCCGCCTCGAAGCGACGCTTTTAGCGAACACCTATGGTTTTACGCTGGCGCCCCCAGCAGATGCTCGGCGTCTCGCTCGCCTATAATTTCACCGACAATCTCAAACTCGAACTCAACGCCGCCAATCTCACCAACCAGTCAAACTGGACGTCAAACGGCGCCCTCTACCACGGCGAACCAACGACCATCGCCGCAAGCCTCAGCCATAAATATTAGAGAGAGCGCCGACCGCGTAGGGAAGTCGTCGAAACCTGTCGAACGGCCAGACGAGCTTGAGTTCGCCGCCGACAGGCGGATGCTTTGTGCATGGACCTGATTTCGCTTAGCGTGGCGCTGCGCGCCGCCGATCATGATCGCGCCATAGCTCTCCGCAGCCCCGGGCACAGCTTTTTGAAGGGGTCGCTCTTCACCGCTTGCGTTGCGCTCAGTTTGTTGAGAGTTCGTCCCGCCATATCCGCATCTCACGGTCCCATTTTCGGTCCCACTATATGCGCTGGATCGGGCGGAATGTCCAGAGACGGCGTAAGACTGAATGCTAGATCAAGTAACTGATATATTACAAATATAATCTATTTCAGGGCGTGTCACGGGCGCCACTGGAATCCCATGAGCGGCGGTCTCCCTCTCCGCCACTTATCTAACTGATTTGATTCAATAATAACATTCCGCGGGCCGGGCGCTGCGCGACAAGCTTTGGCCCAGGCCAGCGCCGCGTCGAGGTCCTTGACCTGTCGAGTCCCGCGCCAAGGTAATAATGCGCCAGCTGATAGTTCTCGCGCGGGGGGCGATTTTGATCGCCGATCCGATCGAGATCTCGGTTTCTCGCTCCATGGAGGCGTCCGCGGACTGACGACAGCGACATTGGGAGGCCGCCTATCGCCATCTTGCAGCGATGGAGGACGTTATGGCGGAACCGCCGACACGTCACGGAATCCAGGGGTCGTTTCTCGCTCTCGTCTCCGGCGTGGGCCTTCTGACGCTCGGAACATGGATTGGGCCGACTTGGGAGGGCATAGTGTTTGACGCCATTGGCATGGCTTCGCTGGTCGCGCTGCTCTGGCTCTTTTAGCCGTGACGGCGCGCCTTTTGAGGGGAAACGACATGTTGAGATCGACAATCGCCTATATGTTCTTCGCCGCCTGTGTTTCATGCTCCGCCGCCGCATTCGCGCAAGCGCCGGCGGCGCCGGACTGCGCAGCTCGCGCGACCGAAAAGAAGCTGCACGGCTCCGCCCTGAACAGCTTCATGAAGAAGTGCGAGAGGGACGCCGCCGCCGCCTCGTGCGAAGCCGCCGCCGCCGAGAAGAAATTGGCCGGCGCCGCCAAGGCGAGCTTCACCAAGAAATGCATTAAGGACGCGACGGCGAAGCCGAACGCTCAATGAGGCGCGGGGCGGGCGCTGTGGCGCCCTCCCGCCATCAAAAATCATCTTCTTCGAGAAACACGTTGCAGTCGTCGGGCCGCCATTTGTTGTTGGCCGCATCCTGGATTCTGGGATGCGCGCGCAGCAGCACTTGGCCAAGGCTTTCGCCAGGCGCGAGGTCGAACCTGCTCTCCAACGCGGCGCGGCTGATATAGATGCGGACCAGTTGAGTTCCGTCTCGCGCCTCCCAGAAATGATAGGCTCGGCCGTCGCGAAAATGCAGCATTGACGGATCGACTTCGTCGAAAGCGACATCCAACAATTGCAACATTCATGCTCCCTAGCGCTGAATTGTGCGTCGTCGAAAACGGATCGTCACAAGAGCAGATCGGCAAGCCTCAAAATCCCCATGAAGGCGACAATCGAGGAAATCAGACGTCCGCTCCAGGTCCGAACAGGAGTGGAGCGCTTGTTGTAGCAGATTGGCGCCTTCGCCCTTTTGCCCCAGTGTGTCGCGACTATTGCGCCTGTCTGAGCGGCTGTGGCGAGAACGAGATGTGGAGAAGGGCGCGAGACGATCGCAGGCGCTCAGCGCGCAGCCTCATGCCTTTGCCGGCTAGTCGGCGCCCCAAAAACTGTTGCGCCACTGTGTCTCGACTATGGCGCCCAGCAGGTTCGCGAAAAAGCGTGGCGAACCGCATGCCGAGTCAGGCGCTGCTTACTGACGCCGAGCTTCGCTCTTCAACTTCCGCCATAATTCGATGATGCGCGGCTTCGCCCATTCGAACAGGGCTTTGCCGACGCTTATCGCCGAGCGTCCGACGGCTTTCGCCAATGCGATCGCTCTGTCGAACCATGGCAGAAGCGAACTGTCCGGCGGGAATTTTGCGCGCGCCCAGCCGACCCAGTCGCTGACGATCTGCGACACTGCACGCCACAACACGCCCCACGGATCTTGAACTGGCGCATGCTCGACCGCCTCGCGAAAACGAGCAAACTCAGCCGCGATTTCGGCGCGCTTACGGCGCTCGTCGTCGAGTTGCCGCGAAAGCTCCGCGGCGTGCGTCGCCTCCTGCGCCGCGTGGCGCTCGCTCGCCACGGCCTTCTTTTCGCTCTGCTGCGCGTCCAGCACATCGGCCGCAATCTCACGGACCGACTCATCGACTTGCAGCGCCATGGCCTCATATTGGGAAAGCAAATTGTCGCGCTGCTCGGTCACGTCGTGCAGCAGGGCGAGCAGCTCTTCGCGATTGAGCTTTTCGCGCTCGATGTCCGTGGGGACCTTTGGAACTGGACTGCGCTGCAAATTCGCCTCCGGAGAGCGCTCGCTTTTGTCGCCCTAACGGCGAGATCTAAGCGAGATCGGGTCGAACGTTAAGTAATGCGGCCAAGCGCGCCATCCAATGGCGACGCATTGGTCTTGCTTATCCTCCGCACAAAAAAATCGCGCATCTCGATTTTCCCTGGCGACATTCGTCGTTACCGCAACAGCGCGGCGACTCCCGGCAGCGTCTTGCCTTCGAGCCATTCGAGGAAGGCGCCGCCCGCGGTCGACACATAGGAAAATTCCTGCGCGACATGCGCCTGGTTGAGCGCCGCGACAGTGTCGCCGCCGCCGGCGATTGAGAGCAGCTTGCCGTCGACGGTCAGTCGCGCCGCCGTCTGCGCCACCGCGTTCGTGCCTTCATCGAAAGGCGGCAGTTCGAAGGCGCCGAACGGGCCGTTCCACACCAGCGTCTTGCACTTGCCGAGAAGCGACTCGACATGGGCGATCGATTTCGGCCCTACGTCCAGGATCATGTCGTTTTCGCCGACATGATCAACAGACACGATGTGCGAAGGCGCGTGCGCTTCGAATTTCTGCGCGACTGTGGCGTCGATCGGCAGAACGATCGCGCAGCCAGCCTTCTCCGCTTTGGCGAGGATATCCCGCGCGGCGCCGGCGAGATCGTGCTCGCATAGCGATTTGCCGACGGCCTTGCCTTGCGCCGCAAGGAAAGTGTTGGCCATGCCGCCGCCGATGACGAGATAATCGACCTTCTCGACGAGATTGCCGAGGAGTTCCAGCTTCGTTGAAACTTTCGCGCCGCCGACGATCGCCATCACCGGGCGCTGCGGATGAGCGAGCGCCGATTGCAGCGCCTCGAGTTCCGCTTGCATCGCGCGTCCGGCATAGGCCGGTAGTCGATGCGCGAGTCCTTCGGTCGAAGCATGGGCGCGATGAGCCGCAGAGAAAGCGTCGCTGACGAAAATGTCGCCATTCCTGGCGAGCGCCTCGCTGAAGTCGTCGGCGTTCTTTTCTTCGCCCTTATGGAAGCGGGTATTTTCGAGCAGGGCGACGTCGCCGTCCTTGAGCGCGTCGACGACTTGCGCCGCGTCTTTCCCGACGCAATCTTCGGCGAAGGCGACCTTGCGCTTCAGGATTTGTTCAAGCGTCGGCACGACCTGGCGCAGCGAATCCTCGTCGACGCGCTGGCCCTTCGGCCGGCCGAAATGCGAGAGCAGAATGACCCTGCCGCCTTTTTTCGCGATCTCGTTGATCGTCGGCAGCGCGCGCTCGATGCGCGTCGCGTCCGTGACCCGGGCGCCTTCCATCGGCACGTTGAGATCGACGCGCAGCAACACGCGTTTGCCCTTGACGTCGGCCTCATCGAGCGTGCGGAAGGCGGCCATGAAACATTCCAATCGCGGCTTGAAAAAAGAGACGCGGACGGTGAGGCCCGCGCCGGCGTTCTTAAAGCTTACAGCAGCTTTCCGATTGCGCTCGCGACATCGGTCATACGGCCGGAAAAGCCCCACTCATTGTCGTACCATGACAGGATCGACACGAGATTGCCGTCCATGACCTTGGTCTGGTCGAGATGAAAGCAGGACGACAGAGGATTGTGGTTGAAGTCGATCGACACGAGCTTTTCGTTCGTATAGCCGAGCACGCCCTTGAGCGGACCATCGGCGGCGGCCTTGATCGCGGCGTGCACCTCGTCCTTCGTCGTCGTGCGCTTGGCCGAAAACTTCAGATCGACCGCCGAGACATTGGGAGTGGGCACGCGAATGGCGTAGCCATCGAGCTTGCCGTTGAGTTCGGGCAACACCAGTCCGACGGCTTTCGCCGCGCCGGTCGAGGTTGGAATCATCGACAGCGCCGCCGCGCGGGCGCGGTAGAGATCCTTGTGCATCGTATCGAGCGTCGGCTGATCGCCGGTATAGGCGTGGATCGTGGTCATGATCCCTTTCTCGATTCCGATCGCCTCATGCAGCACCTTGGCGACCGGTGCGAGGCAGTTCGTGGTGCAGGAGGCGTTGGAGATGACGAGATGATCTTTGGCGATCCTGTCGTGGTTGACGCCAAAGACGACCGTAATGTCGGCGCCGTCGGCAGGCGCTGAGACCAGCACGCGCTTCGCGCCAGCGTCGAGCAGCAGCTTCGCCTTGTCGCGCGCGGTGAAGAGGCCGGTGCATTCGAGGGCGATGTCGATCTTGAGCTCCTTGTAGGGAAGCTCGGCCGGATTCTTGATAGCGGTCACCTTGATCGGGCCGCGACCGACGTCAATCGTGTCGCCGGCGACTTTTACCTCATGCGGAAAGCGGCCGTGCACGGAATCATAGCGCAACAGATGGGCGTTGGTCTCGACCGGGCCGAGATCGTTGATGGCGACGACTTCGAGGTCCGTGCGCCCCGTCTCGACGATGTAGCGCAGGATATTGCGGCCAATGCGCCCGAAGCCGTTGATCGCCACTCTCACCGTCATTTCAAGACTCTCCTTGCGCCGCAGCAACTCTGCGCGGCTCTCGCCCCCTTAGCCTTAGGGTTTTGATGGGCTGGCGTGTGATAGCACCTCGCGCCCCCCTGTCAACGCGCTGAGGCCGCGCCATTCTGAGCGGTTTCGATTTGCCTGATTCATGATAGGAACAGGCTGGCAAGCGAATCGCCCGGCGGGGTTCGCCGCGCCGAAAAGCCTTGTGACTCCAGCGACCGGCGATGAACCTTTCAGATAAGCGCGACGACGAAAACGCCAAGAGGCTGGACGCCGCCGTCGCCGAGCTGCAGACGGCGCTCGCTCAGCTGGAGCGCACCGTCGCCGACAAGCTCGAAGACGAACTTTCCAGCGCGGAACTCGAGGAAGAACTCGCGATCATGCAGGACGACCGTTCGCGTCTCGCGCTTGATCTGGACGCCGCGCTTGCGCGGCAGAACGCCTTGGAGCGGAGCCGCGACGAAGTGTTGCGACGGCTCGAATCTGCGAGCGAAGGCGTCGCCGCCGCGCTCGGCGCAGTGGGCGACGAGCCCGGTCGGGAGGACTGAATGGCCGCCGTCGTCCTCTCCATCGCCGGCCGCACCTATCGCATGTCCTGCGAGGACGGCGAGGAGCAGCGGATCGAGGCGCTCGCGCATTACCTTGAAGGCAAGATCGAATCGATGCGCGCGAGTTTCGGCGAGATCGGCGAACAACGGATTATCGTGATGGCGGCGCTTGCGGTCGCCGACGAGGCGACAGACGCGCGCGCTAAAGCGCAGGCCGTGGAATCCGATCTTGCGGGGTTGCGCGCCGAACTCGACGCCGCGCGCAAGGCGAATGACGCGTTGTCCTCCCGCGCGTCGCAGGCGCTCAAGGACGCGGCGCGCCGGCTCGCGAAGCTCAACGGCGATCTGTCGAAGCCGTCCGCGTCGGCGGACGATATTCTTTAGAACGCTTGGCGTCGATTACTTTGCGGCCCAGTCTAAAATGCTGGGGTCGGTCTTGGCCTTTTCGAGATTGTCCGCCTGTTCGGACAATTGATAGTTGCGATGTTGCGCCGTCATTGCTTCGGCGCCGTCCGACAGGATCGCGATCTTCATCTGCTCGGTCGCGAGACGATTGAGTTCGTTGATCCATTGATTGAGATGAAGCATCAACTTCTGTTTGCGCTCGCTTTGAATTTCACGCGACGAATCGTTGTTTTCGGATAGCGCAAGCTCCGCCTGGGTCTGCGTAATCATCTCATCGAGCTTCTTGAGGTTTTCTTCCGCGGCCGCAAGTTGATCGGCCGCGCCGGCTTTCGCTTTTTCCACCGCCGCTTCGGCGTCGGCGCGGGCCTTCTTGAGATTGTCGAGGCCGTTTTGCAGCCATTTCGATTGAAGTTTGAGAAGCGAGTCGCGCGGCACGCCGCTGATGCTCAGAGAGTTGGGAATCGGGAAATATTGGCTGAGCTGCGCCGCGGCGGCGGGCGTGGCGAAACCTGCGCCAAACCACGCCGTGGAGGCGAGCAGGCCAAGAAGGGCCAACGTCCTGCGGACGGCGCCCGTATTGCGACGGAAGCTCATGATTTCTCTCCCCATATGCAGCGCTTTTACGCGCGCGCTTTTCTCGCTCAAACTGGGCTATCGGCCGACATCTGGCAAGCCCCGCAGCGCTGCGCCGGAAGGAGAAGCGCCCGCAACGCTTGACGGACGCTGCACTTTCGCGCGAGCCTGCGCGAGCCGGGGGAGCCCGCCCGGCGGCGCGCGCAGGCTCGCCGTCAAAGGGCTGAGAGGCCGCAATTGCGTCGCGAGGCGCGGGCGCGGCGACCCTTCGAACCTGATCCAGTTGAGACTGGCGGAGGGATGGTGTCAGCAACATGCATTTACAGGCGCCGGCCGTGCTTGCGCGCGTGATCGGGGCCGGCGTCGCCGGCCTTTGCGCCGCCTATGCGCTTGCGCGCAAGGGCGTGGACGTCGAGCTCGTCGAGCGCGAGCGCGCGTCGGGTCTGGGGTGTTCTCGATTCGCGGGCGGGATGATCGCGCCCTGGTGCGAACTGGAAAGCGCCGAGCCGCTGGTGGCGACGCTTGGCGAAGAAGCGCTCGATTTCTGGTGGCGCGAAATCGGCGTCGCTACGCGCGCCGGCAGTCTTGTCGTGGCGCCGCGGCGCGAGCGCGTCGAACTTTCCGACTTCGCGCGACGAACCAGCCATTTCGAGCCTCTGGACGGAGAGGGAATCGCAGCCCTCGAGCCCGATCTCGCCGGACGCTTCGAGGCGGGACTGTTTTTTCCCCGGGAGGCGCATCTCGATCCGCGCGCGGCGATGGCCGCGCTGACCGAGCGCCTCGCGCAAATGCCGAATGTCGCTTTCCGTTTCGAGCAGGAGGGAGCGGGCCTCTCGCCAATTCCGGATTGGACCATCGACTGCCGCGGCCTGGCGGCGCGCGACGCGCTCGCGGGACTTCGCGGCGTCAAGGGCGAGATGCTGATATTGCGCAGCGAAGAGATTTCGATGTCACGCCCCGTTCGCATGCTGCACCCGCGTCGCCCGGTTTACGTCGTTCCGCGCGGCGACGGATTGTTCATGGTCGGCGCCACGATGATCGAGAATGAGGAGCGGGCGCGAGTCACCGCGCGGTCTCTCGTCGAGCTCATCAATTCAGCCTTCGCCATCCATCCGGCCTTCGCCGAGGCCGAGATCGTCGAGACCGGCTCCGACCTGCGGCCGGCCTTCGCCGACAATCTGCCCCGTCTTTTGAAACGGGATCGCACACTCTATATCAATGGGCTCTACCGCCACGGGTTCCTGCTTGCGCCGGCTTTGGCGCGCCGCGCTGCTGAGGTCGTCGTAAACGACGGGTATTTCCCAGAGGTGATGGATGCTCATTCAAATCAACGGGCGACCGCAGGAAGTTCGCGCCACGACGTTGCAAACGCTGCTTCAGGAACTGGGGTTTGACGAAAAGACGGTGGGCACCGCCGTGAACCAGGAGTTTGTGCGCGCCAAGGACCGCGCCGAGACCCCACTTCGCGAGGGCGACGCCGTCGAGATCGTGACTCCGAGGCAGGGCGGGTGAGCGAGCCTGATGCATGATCCTTTAAGGCTTTATGAGGTCGCGCTGTCCTCGCGGCTGCTTCTCGGCACCGCGCGCTATCCGTCGCCGGCGATCCTCGCCGAATCGATTCGCGCGGCGCGCTGCGAGATCGTCACCGTCTCGCTGCGGCGCGAGGCCGGCGGGGCGCGGGCGGGGGAGGCGTTCTGGAGCCTTATTCGCGACATCGGCGTCCGGGTGCTCCCGAATACCGCCGGCTGCCGAACAGCCAAAGAAGCGATCGCCACGGCGCAAATGGCGCGAGAAGTGTTCGCGACCGACTGGATCAAGCTCGAGGTGATCGGCGAAGAAGACACGCTCCAGCCCGATGTCTTCGGGCTTGTCGAAGCGGCGCGCGCGCTCTCCGACGACGGCTTCAAGGTATTCCCCTTTACGACCGACGATCTCGTCGTCGCGGAAAGGCTGCTTGAGGCCGGCTGTCGCGCGCTGATGCCCTGGGCCGCGCCGATCGGATCCGGGCGGGGAGTCAATAATTTATTCGCATTGCGGGCGCTGCGCGCGCATTTTCCCGACACGCCGCTCATCGTCGACGCCGGGATCGGCGCGCCGTCCCACGCGGCGCTGGTCATGGAGACGGGCTACGATGCGGTGCTGCTCAACACCGCGGTTTCGCGCGCTGACGATCCCGTCGGGATGGCGCGCGCCTTCGCCCTCGCGCTCGAAGCGGGGCGGGTGGGCTTCCTTGCCGGGCCGATGACGCCGCGCGACATGGCCGAGCCTTCCACGCCGGTCATCGGCCGGCCTTTCGACAGGTTGGCTTGAGGAAAATATCGGTGGCGGCGCTGAAGCTCGATCCCTTCTATCTCATCGTCGATGACGCCGATTGGCTTGTCCGCCTGTCGCCTCAGGGCCTCAGGCTCGTGCAGCTGCGGGTGAAGGATCTCGATGAGTCAGAGACGCGCGCGCAAATTGCGAAGGCGCGGGAGATCTGCGCGCGACATGGCGCGCAACTCGTCGTCAATGACTATTGGCGGCTCGCGATCGACGAAGGCTGCGATTTCGTCCATCTCGGTCAGGGCGATCTCGACGGCGCGGATGTTGCGGCGCTGCGCCGGGCCGGCGTCAGGATCGGCGTGTCGACGCATGATGAAGCCGAACTCGACCGCGCGCAGTCCATCGGCGCCGACTATATCGCGCTCGGGCCGATCTATCCGACGCTCCTGAAGCAAATGGAATTTGCGCCGCAGGGGCTTGCCCGCATCGGCGCCTGGAAGTCGGCGATCGGCGAAACGCCGCTGGTCGCCATCGGCGGACTGACTCCCGAGCGCGCCATCGCCGCGCTCGCCGCGGGCGCTGACAGCGCCTGCGTCGTCACCGATGTTTTGCGTAGCTCCGAGCCGGAGGCGCGCACGCAGGAATGGCTAACTGCGACTCAGCCTTGGCGTGCTGGCGAAGGCTTCTTCGCGCCGGACTTCGCCGGCGCAAGAGTGTGTCCATCGCCAAATCACGGCCCACGCCTGAGGCCGATCTCGTCGCTGGTGATCCATTACACCGGGATGCAAACCGGGGAAGCGGCCCTCGCCCTGCTTTGCAGCCAGAGCTCGCAAGTCTCGGCGCATTACGTCGTCGAGGAGGATGGTCGCGTGCTGCAGCTCGTGCCGGAGTCGCGGCGCGCCTGGCACGCGGGAATAAGCTTCTGGGCCGGCGAGACGGATATGAATTCTGCGTCAATCGGCATCGAAATCGTTCATCCCGGTTATCTCGACCCGCGTCCCTATACAGCGGCGCAAATCGAGGCGACGGCGGCGCTCGCCCGCGATATCTGCCGGCGCCACGCGATATCTCCAGAGCGTGTGCTGGCGCATTCCGACATCGCGCCCGGCCGCAAGCGTGACCCCGGCGAGTTTTTTCCCTGGGAGGAACTCGCCCGTCTCGGCGTCGGCCGGATCGTCGAGGAGACCTTCTCCGAAGGCGCGACGACGGTCGCGCTTGGCGACGAAGGCGCGAAGGTCGCCTCGCTGCAGCGCGATCTCGCTGCCTACGGCTATGGGATCGAAGAGACCGGCGTCTATGACACGCAGACGGTCCAAGCGGTCGAGGCCTTTCAGCGCCACTTCCGTCGCGCCAAGGTGGACGGCCGCGCCGACGGCGAAACCCGCGTCGCGCTCGCGCGTCTGCTGGCGTCGCTGGGAGAACGCGTATGAAGGCTGTCGTCGTCACCGGCGCCTCGACCGGGATAGGCGCCGCCTGCCTCGCCCTTCTGGTCGAGAAGGGTTTTCTCGTTTTCGCTTCGGTGCGCAAGGAGACTGACGCCGCCGAACTCGTCGCGCGGCATGGCGCCGCCGTCGTTCCGCTACTTTTCGATGTGACCGACGCCAGCGCCGTCGCGGCCGCGGCGCGCGAGGTCGAGGGCCGGCTGGAAGGCCAAACGCTCGCCGGCCTCGTCAATAACGCCGGCGTCGCCGTGCCCGGCCCACTCCTGTATCTGCCGATCGAGAAATTTCTGCGCCAGATCGAGGTCAATCTCATCGGGCAGCTGCAGGTCATTCAGGCTTTCGCGCCCTTGCTCGGCGCGGGGACGCTGCGGAACGGCCCGCGCGGCCGCATCGTCAACATGAGTTCGGTCGCGGGACGTTTTGCGGCGCCATTCCTTGGCGCCTATAACGCCTCGAAATTTGCGCTCGAAGGCATGTCGGACGCGTTGCGCCGGGAGCTGATGGTCTATGGCGTCGACGTGATCTTGATCG
>JAXMCY010000018.1:0-51899 GCA_046349135.1 Methylocystis sp.
GGCTGAACGGGCCCCCGCGGGCGCGCGATCTGGGATTTGCGCTCGGCCCTCGCATCAACGCCGGAGGAAGGATCGGCGACGCCGGACTCGGCGCGCGTCTCCTGACCCTCGCGGACGGCATCGAAGCCCGTCGCATCGCCATGGAGCTCGACCGGCTCAACAGTGAGCGTCAGATCGTCGAGCGGGGGACATTGGAGCAGGCGGTCGCCCTGGCCGAAGCACAATTCGCGAGGTCCAACCGACTGTCATGCTTGGTGATCGAAGGCGAGGACTGGCATCCGGGCGTTGTCGGATTGATCGCATCACGCTTAAAGGAACGCTTTAATCTTCCTGCCTTTATAATTGCTTTTAATGGAGAATATGGAACTTGTTCAGGTAGAAGTTTAAGTGGCGTCGATCTTGGTTTGGCGGTGCGACGCGCGGTCGATCTGGGTTTGGCGATCAAAGGCGGCGGGCACGCGATGGCTGCCGGCGCGACATTGACCCGCGAAAAGGTTGGCGACTTTCGCGACTTTCTCAACGAGGCGCTCGAAGCTGACGTCGCGGCGGCGCGCCTTGATGATGCGCTCGTGCTCGACGCCGCGCTCGCCGGACGAGGAGTCTGTCTCGATCTGTTGCGACGCGTCGAACGGGCAGGGCCCTTCGGGCAAGGCAATCCGGAGCCGCTGTTTGCCCTGCCCGAACAGCAGGTCGCTTTCGCGCAGATTGTTGGAGCCGATCATGTGCGCGCTCGTTTGCGCTCGCGCGATGGCGCGACGATCGACGCGATAGCGTTTGGCGCGGCAAGCTCGCCGCTCGGCGACGCCCTTTTAAGAGGAGAGCGCACGCAGTTTCACGTCGCGGCGAAACTCTCCGGAAATGTCTTTCGCGGCGTCGAGCGCGTCGAGACGCGAATCATCGACCTCGCGCGCATTCAATGAGGGCCGATTAGACTGTGGCGATTTGGCCACATCCTTCTTCTAACTTTCGACGGGGCTGCGTTTAGACTCGGACTGTCGCATTTTGGTCTCATTTGAGACGCCTCCTGACGCAGGCGTAACTGCGTTTAACGGCAAGTTCACATATCAACGAGAAACTCCTCGGGTCGCATTCGCGCGATGGTCCTGTTGCGCGAGAAAAAAGAGATGCGTCGCCAAGCAAGGCGTCTCTCTTTGCAGATCCGCTGCGGGTCGACGCACGAGGGCAAGGACCGTCAGGATGCGATCTGTCGTCTCAAAGAACGTTGTTTGTGATCCGCGTCCGGTCTCCAGGCCAAAAATCCTCGTTAATCTGCTGTCTCTTGTCTGTCTCGGCGCGCTCGCGGGGTGCTCGTCCTCTGGGTCGCATAGGAGCGCAGGCCTCGGCGGTTTGGGTCAGATCGACCCGCGGTATGGCGTGCGACCAAGTCCGCGTGTGATCGCAGAGGGCGAAGAAGTGCCGAAAGGCGGCGGCGCTTATATGGTCGGCAAGCCTTACAAGATCGCCGGCCGAACTTATTATCCGAGCGAGAAGCCCTATTCGGCGGTCGGAACGGCGTCCTGGTACGGGTCGGATTTCCACGGGCGCCGCACCGCTAATGGCGAAGTTTTCGATAGGGCGTCGATATCGGCCGCTCACCCCACCATGCCTCTCCCCAGCTACGCCCGGATCACCAATCTGCGCAACGACCGCTCGATGGTGGTGCGCGTCAACGATCGCGGCCCTTATCATGGCGGGCGCGTGATGGACGTTTCGCAGCGGGTGGCGGAAGCGCTCGATTTCCACGGCGTGGGGACGACGCGCGTCAAAGTCGATTGGATTGGCCGCGCCGATCTAGAGGGTGATGACGACGCCAAACTCCTGGCGACGCTGCGCGATGATGGGGCCCCCGCTCAGCTTGACGCCTCGCCATGGACAATGCTGGCTTCAGCAACCGAGGCGCCGCCGCAGACGGCGCGCAACGACGAACGACCCGACGCCGCGGAGCTCTCTGCGCGCATCGCCTACGAGAACGCTCAGGCCTCCAACGATCCCACGCTTGCCTATGCGGCTCAGGAAAAGGACGCGCCGGCGCCGCCGTCTCGCGAGCAGGCAGGGATTGATGATGACTCAGCCGCCTCGGCCCGGAAGGTGAAGACAGTCGTCGCGCCGCTGCCGCCGATGCGGCCCGCGCATTTTGGCGCCCGTCAGGCTTCGGCGCGAGACGCCGTCCGGCAGGCGCTGATCTCCTCCGTCAGGACCAACTGACGGGATCATATCGAGATTGCAATTTTCGGCGCCGCGCGCCATCTTCTCCGCGCTCCGCCGCGCCGCGGCGTCAACAAGGGGAGCGCGCCCTTGCCGAAGTTTTCGGTGCGATGCCTGATCCTGGCCTCTCTTGCATGGTTGGGGCTGGGCGCCGATTTCGCCACCGCCCAAGGTTTTCAGACAAGCGTCCCGAGCGCGATTCTTATCGACGCCGGCACGAACACGGTTTTGTTCGAGAAAGGCGCTGACGACTTCGCCAAGCCCGCCTCGACGGTTAAAATTCTCACGGCCGAGCTGATCTTTCAGGCCCTCGCAGAGGGCAAACTGAAGCTTGACGATGAATTCACCGTCTCCGAGCACGCCTGGCGCACCGGCGGGGCGCCGGCTGGCGGATCGGCGATGTTCCTGCCGCTCAACAGCCGCGCCCGCGTTGAGGACCTTGTTCGCGGGCTGGTGATCCAGTCGGGCAACGACGCCGCCATCACGCTTGCGGAAGGTCTGGCGGGCTCCGAAGAAGCCTTCGTGACGCGGATGAACAAGCGAGCCGCCGAGCTCGGCATCGTCAAGTCGCGCTTCGGCAACCCCTGGGGCATGGACGGTCCCGACCAAAAGGTGACGGCGCGCGAGATGGCGAAGATCGCCGCGCATATCATCAAGACCTACCCGCAGTACTACGGCTATTTCGGCGAGAAGGAGTTCACCTGGAACAAAATCCGTCAGCAGAACCGCAATCCGCTGCTCACCATGAGCATTGGGGCGGACGGGCTGAAGACCGGCAATATCGATAAGGACAGCGGCTACGGATTGGTGGGCTCCGCGACCCAGGACGGCCGGCGCCTCATCGTCGCCATTTATGGCGCGAAGTCTGCCAAGGAGCGTGCTGAAGAAGCGCGGAAATTGTTGCAATGGGGATTCCGCAACTTCGAAGAGAAGGAGCTGTTCAAGGCCGGCGAGCCGATCGGCCCGGCCCAGGTCTATGGCGGGACGCAGGGCTCTGTGGAGCTGACGGCGAAGGAAGACATCAAGGTGCTATGGCCGCGCGGCGCGAATGAGAGGCTGATGGGCAAGATCGTTTACGAAGGTCCTGTGCTGGCACCGGTTGAAGCGGGCACGGCCATCGGCCGTCTCGAAATCAAGCGGGGCAACGCCGTCGTGCTGGAGCAGCCGCTGCAGACCGCAGAAGCGGTCGAGCAGGGATCGCTTCCGAGGCGCGCCTTCGACGCCATCTACGAATCGGCCGCGGCCGCCATTCACCAGAAACTGTCCGGCAAGAAATGACCTTCCAGACGACGCCCGAAAAGGCCGCTTCGTCACTTTCGAGGGCGGCGAGGGCGTCGGCAAGTCGACGCAGCTGGCGCGGCTCGCCGAACATTTGCGCGACTGTGGCTTCGAGGTGGTGACGACGCGCGAGCCGGGCGGCACGGAAAAGTCTGAGAAGCTGCGCGATTTCCTGCTGTCGGGACGCGCCGCGCCGCTTGGCCCACTCGCCGAGGCGGCGCTGTTTTCCGCGGCGCGCGCCGACCATGTCCAGGCGCTGATCGCGCCGGCGCTAAAGCGCGGCGCGTGGGTGCTGTGCGATCGTTTCGCCGATTCGACGCGCGCTTATCAGGGTGCGCGCGGCGGCGTCGACGCCACGACTTTGGCGTTGCTCGAAAGGGCGGCGGTGGGCGACGCGCGGCCCGATCTGACCATCGTGCTCGACCTGCCGGCGCGGGAGGGCCTGGCGCGGGCGGCCTCACGGCGAGATCGCGGCGAACGCGCCGACCGATTCGAAAGTGAGGAGCCGTCTTTTCACGAGGAGCTTCGTCAGGCCTTCCTCGAAATCGCCGAAAGCGAACCGGAACGCTGCTGCGTGATTGACGCGTCCTCGTCCGTTGAGGAAGTCGCCCGTACGGTGCGCGCGCTCGTTCATGACCGCTTCCTTGCGCATGCCGCGCAAGCTGCGCAATGAGCCGCGACGAAGCGAACCCCGAAAGCGACCGCTACGACGACGCGCCGCATCCGCGGGAGACACTCGCCCTGTTCGGTCACGTCGAGGCGGAACGCGAACTCCTTGACGCCTACCGCCGCAACAAAATGGCTCAGGCCTGGATCATCGGCGGGCCTGAGGGCATAGGCAAGGCGACGCTGGCCTGGCGCCTGGCGCGTTTCCTCCTCGCCCATCCCGAGCCTGGCGCCGCCGCGGTCCAGAACGCCGAAACCCTCGCTGTCGCTGAGGATCATCCGGCGGCGCGCCGCATCGCGTCGCTGGCGCTTGCCGATATTTTTCTGCTGCGCCGGGCCTGGAACGACAAGACCAAGAAGCATTTCACTGAAATTCGCATCGAAGAGGTGCGCAAGGTCATCCAGGCCTTCCATCAGGCTTCTGGAACGGGAGGCTGGCGCATCGCCATTGTGGACTGCGCCGACGATCTCAATCGCGCCAGCGCCAATGCGCTGTTGAAGTTGATCGAGGAGCCGCCGGAACGCGCGCTGTTTCTGCTCGTTGCGCATCAGCCCGGACGCATCCTGCCGACTATCCGCTCCCGCTGCCGAAAGCTGATGCTCGGCTCCCTGTCGCCGGAAGATACGATCGCCGCGGTGAACAATCTGGGACCGCCCTGGTCGGCGGCGCCCGAAGCGGACCTCATCGTCGCCGCGGCGCGCGCCGAAGGCTCGGTGCGCGAAGCGGTGCGGCTCCTTGGCGACGACGGCGTCGCCTTTGACGCCGCCGTGCGAAAGCTGTTCGAGCGGCTGCCGCAGATCGATTGGCTCGGCGCGCATATGCTCGCCGACAAGCTCACCGGCCGCGACAATGAGGCGGCCTATGAGACCTTCATGCGCGCGACGCAGAGGCATCTCGACCTGCGGGTCCGCGAGCTTGCGGGAACTGGCGCGCCGCCGATCAGACTGGCCGGCTACGCCCGCGCCTGGGAGGAGATTCGCAGCGCCGCGCGCGAGACTGAAGTATTCAATTTCGACAAGCGCGCGCTGGTGCTGGGGGTTTTCGAGCGGATGGCGCAGGCGGAAACAACTCGCTAAGCATGTTCAAAGTGCGTTACGAGTTCGATTGGGATCCGGCGAAGGCGGCGTCGAACTTTCGAAAGCACGGCGTCAGGTTTGAAGAAGCCATGTCGATATTCTCTGATCCTCGCGCCTTGACGATTTATGATGAAGATCAGAGTGACGTAGCTCTGAATTCTTTGGGTAGTCTCTTAGTTGTGGTGCACCCATATATCGAGAGCGGAAAGAATCAGGCAAAAATCCGTATTATTCCCGTCCGCTCCCCCACCAAAAATGAAGCGCGGCAGTAACTGCGAGGGTCAACGGGATGAAAGACGAATACGATTTTTCGGAAGGTGAGCGCGGCAAGTTCTTTCGCCGCGAACTCGAATTTTCTCCCGCTGTCCATTTGGAGCGGGAGGTGAGGGAGTTCTTGCTTTCGCGCGCCGAGGCCAAGGGACATTCGCTTGATGAGATCGTCAACGAAATGCTCAAGGAAGACATTCGGCGCATTAAGGCGGCGAGTTAACGGGCGGGCGTTTTGTGACAAGCGCGACCAAGGTGCGAGTCTAACTCCCATGCTTCCCAACCGCCTCCTCGAGAAGCTGCTGGACGGCAGCCGGATCGCGTGGAAATCCGGCGCGAATCCAATTTGCTTGCAGCGTTTTCAGCGCTTCGCCCAAAGCCTTGCCGGGCGCGACGCCGCGGGCGATCAGGTCTGCCCCCTTTATCGGGAAGGCGGGCGTCGGCGTGTCTTCGAGATAGCGTGCGGCTTCAAGCCAATCGGCCGCGTCCGCCTCCGCCGCGCTTTCCGCATGGGCCAGCGCCAGCCCGTCGGCCGCGGCGCGCGCGCCGCACAGGAACAGCATCTCGCGCAGATGCGACGCCGGCGGCGGGACGTCGCGTCCATGCAGCGGCGCGAGCGTTCGCGCCGCCGCGGCTAGCCGCGCGAATTCGTCGTTGGAGAGCCGCAGGCGGTCGCGCAGCCGCTCGGCGTCTTCGACCGTCAGCGCTGAGAAGGCCGCGAGTCGCAAGACCGCATCCGCGGGCCTGCCCATTGCCCTCTCGCGCTCGGCAAGCCGTTGCAGGCGAAAGGGAAATCCAATGCCAAGGATCACTTCGATCACGCCGGCGTGCGACATGGCGCGCAAAATTTCGGGCGCCCGGCGCGCGACCATCAGCTTCATCAGTTCGGCGCGGATGCGCTCGCGCGACAGACGCGACAGATTTTCCCGGGCAACGATCGACTGATGCAAGCCTTCGCGGTCGAAGGGCCCTTCGCCATGCGAGGCGTTGAAGCGGAAAAAGCGCAATATTCGCAGATAATCCTCGCGAATGCGCGTCGCCGCGTCGCCGATGAAACGGATGCGCCGCGCGGCAATATCCGCAAGCCCGTCCGTGTAATCGTGTATCTCTCCGTCGGGCGAAAGCGACAGCGCGTTGATCGTAAAGTCGCGCCGCCTGGCGTCCTGCTCGAAATCGCCGCCGAATCGCACCTTGGCGAAGCGCCCGTCGGTTTCGACGTCTTCGCGCAGCGTCGTGACTTCGAAAGGCGTTCCCGCGACGACGATCGTCACGGTGCCGTGTTCGAACCCCGTCGGCACGCCTTTCAGGCCGGCGTCGCGGGCGGCTGCAAGCACCGCGTCGGGCAGCGCCGTCGTGGCGAGGTCGATCTCATGAGGCGGCAAATCCAGGAGCGCGTCGCGCACCGCGCCGCCGACGACCCGCGTCTCGGCGCCGGTCCTTGCGAGCGCCGCGAACAGCGTCGCCAAACGCGGATCTTCGAGAAGTCCTTGCGCTGCGTTCATTCGAAACGGCCCGGAGTCAATTTTCCGTTTTCGACATGCGCCGGCACATAGGCGCCCTGGTTAAGCCCGGTGAGGCCGAACGTCACGACGCCGACGATGGCGATCAGGAGGCCTGCGATCGTCAGCAGCGAGACAATCCTGCCATGCCAGAGTTCGCGCACGAACGGCCAGCGCCGCTGCAGCAAATGAAAAAGCGCATAGGCGACGAAAGGCGTAAGAAAGAGCAGGGCGGTTTCGACGATTGCGCGCCACATGGGCGAGAGCGCCTTTCAGGGTGAGGGCCGGCGACTGGAATATACCGACCTGGAATATACATGGCGCCGGTCAAACGGCGTTTAATGCAGACGCGGGAACGACTTGTCATCTCCGAATTGTCCATAATCGGCAAAAGATCGCCCAAAGCGCCGGCAGCGCTTGAATTACCGGGGCAGACGGATCAAGATTGCGCTTGGCCATAATCGCGCCGCTTCGCCATTGAAAATCCGTGCGAAGCCGAATGGCGCGGGACATTTGGATCATTCTGGGCGGAACTCGGCAGCTCCGCCGCCGGCGCGCCCGATCCTCCTCCTGGAAAGTCTGCCCGAGCAAAGCTGAAATGACCTCACTAGACACTAAGACGACCTCGCTCGAAACGGCCGTCGTCCAGTCCGCCGAACGCGCGCTGGACCATATCGGCCGCGCCCGCGCCGCCATCGGCGCCGTGATCTTCGGTCAGGACGAGGTGGTGGAACAGGCGCTGGTGACGCTACTCGCCGGCGGCCATGGCCTGCTCGTCGGCGTGCCCGGCCTCGCCAAAACCAAGCTTGTTGAAACTCTCGGCCGGGTGCTCGGCCTCGCCGAACAGCGGGTGCAGTTCACGCCCGACCTGCTGCCCGCCGACATTCTCGGGTCTGAAGTGCTCGAGGAAGGGGCGGACCGTTCCCGTTCATTCCGGTTTATCAAGGGTCCGATCTTCACCCAGCTGTTGATGGCCGACGAAATCAATCGCGCTTCCCCGCGCACGCAATCTGCGCTGCTGCAGGCGATGCAGGAGCATCATGTCAGCGTCGCCGGGAAGCGCCATGATTTGCCGCGGCCCTTCCATGTCCTGGCGACGCAGAATCCGCTGGAGCAGGAGGGCACCTATCCGCTGCCCGAGGCGCAGCTCGACCGTTTTTTGATGCAGATCGACGTGCATTATCCCGATCGCGCCAGCGAGCGGCGCGTCCTGCTGGAGACGACCGGCGAGACGGTCGCCGAAGCGACCCAAGCCCTCGACGCCGAGGAGTTGATGGCGACGCAGCGGCTGGTGCGCCGGCTGCCGATTGGCGAGAAGGTCGTCGACGCGATCCTTGATCTCGTTCGCGCCGCCCGTCCCGATGAGGGAGATGCGGAAGTGGCGCCGCATATCGCGTGGGGTCCCGGCCCACGTGCGGCTCAGGCGCTGATGCTGGCGACGCGCGCCAGGGCGCTCGTCACCGGCCGCCTCGCGCCCTCGATCGACGACGTGGCCAAACTTGCCGCGCCAGTGCTGCGCCATCGCATGGCGCTCAATTTCGCCGCGCGCCGGGAAATGACGGTTTCCGACGTCATCGAAACGCTCGTGACGCGGATCGGGTGACGCATCTTGCATGCGTCCCGCTTCGCCGTGTTCGCTAAAGCGCCACGCCATCGCCGAGAAGGCTGACGATGTTTGCTGACGTCACCACGCGCGCCTACGATCCCGCACGGCGCGACCCTGCCGACGGCGCGGCGGCGGCGGATCTTGCGAGCCGAATGCCGAGGCTTGTGGCGCGCGCCCGCGAGATCGCGGCAAGCCTCGCCTATGGCGTCCACGGCCGCAAGCGCGCGGGCGTCGGCGAGACGTTCTGGCAATATCGACCCTTCGCCTCGGGCGAGGCGGCGCATCGCATCGACTGGCGCCGCTCGGCGCGGGGCGATCAGCTCTATGTGCGCGAGCGTGAATGGGAAGCCGCGCATGACTATTTTCTGTGGATGGATTGTTCGCCATCGATGGCGTTCGGCTCTTCACTCGCCGCCGACGACAAGCTTTCGCGCGGCGTCACTCTGGGGCTGGCGCTGGCCGACGTTCTCGTGCGCGGCGGCGAACGGGCCGCGGCGCTCGGCCTGACCGCGCCGGTCTCGGCCCGCGACGTGATTGACCGACTCGCGCGCGCTCTGGTCGACAGCGCATTTGCGGCGGCGCGCGATGATCTTCCGCCGCAGGCGCCGATGCGCCCGCGCGCACGCGTTGTGCTGATTTCCGACTTTCTCATCGAACCCGACGCGCTCGCCGCCCGTCTGCGGCGCTTCGCCGACGCAGGCGCCTCCGGAGCGATCCTGATGGTGACCGACCCCAGCGAAGAATCGCTGCCGTTCTCAGGCGAAACCACCTTTCTCGACACTGACGGCGGGCCCGCATTCTACGCCGGCGATGCCCGAAGCTTGCGCGCGGATTATGCGAAACGCTTTGAGTCTCATCGCGACGCCGTGCGCCGCGCCGCGCAACATGTCGGCTTCATCTTCCTGCAGCATCGCACCGACAGGCCAGCCGCGGAGGCGGCGCTGGAGCTCGCAATGGGCCTGTTGGGTTCGGACGGCATGGGGTTCGAGGAGCGGCGCTGATGTTTTCCTTTGCCGCGCCGCTCGCGCTGTTCGGCCTCCTCAGCCTGCCGCTCATCTATTGGCTGCTGCAGGTGACGCCGCCGCGTCCGCGCGAGATCGTCTTCCCGCCGACGAAAATCCTGCGCGAGCTGAAGCCCGACGAAGAGACGCCGGCGAAGACTCCCTGGTGGCTGGTGGCGCTGCGCCTGGCGCTCGCCGCGGCGTTGATTTTCGCCATGGCGGGGCCGGTTTGGGCGCCGAGCGGCGTCGTAGCCTCCGCCGCGCCGACGCTGATCGTGATCGACGACGGCTGGCCAGCCGCGCCGACATGGGAGCGCCGCATCGCCGGCGCTCAATCGCTCATCGAGTCGGCGGCGCGTGCGGGCGGCCCGGTCGCTGTCGCGCTCGCCTCCGAGACGGCCGCGCCTGCTCTGAGCGATGGACCGCGCGCGCTTGAAAAGTTGCGCTCGGCGCGGCCCAAGCCCTTTCTCCCGGCCCGCAAAGCGATCGGCGAACAAGTCGCTGCCTTTGCGCGCGCCCATCCGACGGCGCGCATCGTCTGGATCAGCGACGGCGTCGCGCAGGGCGACGCGGCGGGCTTCGCGCGCACGCTGAAGGAATCCGGGGCGCGCGGCGTCGAGATCTATGTCGAAGATCATGCGCCGCGGGCTCTGGCCGCGTCGACCAATGACGCCGCCGCGCTCAGCGTCGACGTGCTGCGCGCCGGCGGCGAGGAGTCGACGGTTGTCGACGCGCTCGACGCCAAAGAACGGACAATCGGCCGCGCCGCCGCGCAATTCGGCGCCGCTTCGCGCGTTCGCGCGAAAATCGAACTGCCTGTCGAACTTCGCAATGAGGTCAGCCATCTGCGCATCGAAGGCGAGAATTCCGCCGGCGCCGTTGCGCTGCTCGACGCGCGGTCGAAAGTGAAGCGCGTCGCGCTCGTCGGCGGCGAGGGCGCCGATGAGGCACAACCGCTGCTCTCGCCGCTCTACTATCTCGAAAAGGCCCTTGCCCCCTTCGCTCAGGTGCGAACCGCTCGGCCAGGAGTCGTCGATCCGGTGCAGGCGTTGCTCGCCGAGAATCCCAATATCTTGGCGCTCGCCGATGTCGGTCTCGCCCCCGGCGAAACCTTCGACGCTTTGTCGCGCTTTGTCGACGAAGGGGGGACGCTGGTGCGCTTCGCCGGGCCGCGCCTCGCCAACGCGGACGACGAGCTTTTGCCGGTGCGCCTGCGCCGCAACGGCCGGGTGCTCGGCGGCGCGATGTCGTGGGAAGAGCCAAAGTCTCTGGCCGAATTCGACGCCGCGAGCCCCTTCTTCGGTCTGCCCGCGTCGAAGGACGTCACGGTGCAGCGGCAGGTTCTCGCCGAGCCCGATCCGGGACTCGCTGACAAGACCTGGGCGCGCCTTTCCGACGGCACGCCGCTTGTAACGGCGGAGCGTCGCGGCAAGGGTTGATCGTGCTCTTTCACGTCAACGCCGACGCCAACTGGTCAAATCTGCCGATCTCGGGACTGTTCGTCGAGATGCTGAAGCGGATCAGCGTCATGGCCGGGGAATCGGCGGCTTCAGGCGGCCAACGATCGGATATTGTCGCTGATCAGTCGGCCTTGGCGCCAATGCGCATTCTCGACGGATTTGGCGCGCTCGGCGCGCCCGGCCCGACCGCGCAGAGCATACCGCCCGGTTTCGAGGGTCCGGCAAGCGCCGAACATCCGCCAGGACTTTATGGGGCAGGGGACGCGTTCATCGCCGTGCAGACGCTGCGCCCTGATGACGAAGTCAGCGCTTTCGATTTCGCAGGCGCGGGGCTGAGCGCCAGCGCGCTGCAATCTGGCGCTCAAACCGATCTGCGCGGTCCGCTGCTCCTCTTCGCTCTCGTCGCCTTCATCGCCGACGCGCTGATCGCCATGGCGCTCGGCGGCAGGCTTCGGCTGCGGCCGTTCGGCGCCGCGACGGCTGCAATGCTGGCGCTGCTCTGCGCGCCGGCGACGATGGATGAATCGCGCGCCGAACCTGCGCCGAGATCGGCCGTTTCCCAGCGTGACAAGGACGCTGCGCTGACGACGCGCCTCGCCTATGTGATCTCGGGCGACGCCCGCGTCGACGAAACCTCGCGACTGGGCCTCGAGGCGCTCTCTCAGGCGCTCAACTCGCGCACGTCCTTCGCACCAGGCGATCCGGTCGGCGTCGATCCGGCGAAGGACGAACTCGCATTCTATCCGATGCTCTATTGGCCGATCGTCGCCGGCGCGCCGCAGCCCTCAGCCAAGACGACGGCAAGAGTCGCGGCCTATATGAAACAGGGCGGAACGGTCGTCTTCGATACGCGTGACGCTCTCTCGCAACGCATCGGCGGCGCGCCGACGCCCGAGACGCAATGGCTGCGCGATCTGACCAAAGGCCTCGACATTCCGCCGCTTGAAGTGACGCCGCGCGATCACGTCATCACCAAGACCTTCTATCTGCTCGACGGATTCGTCGGCCGTTTCGCTAATGGCGAGACCTGGGTCGAGGCGCTGCCGCCGGAGCCCAAGGATCAGGCCGCGCGCCCGGTGCGTGCGACCGATAGCGTCTCGGCGATCGTCATCACCTCTAACGACCTCGCCGCCGCCTGGGCGCAGGACAAGCGCGGTCAGCCGCTGTTTCCTCTGACGCCCGGCGGCGCGCGCCAGCGCGAATTCGCGATCCGCGGCGGCATCAATCTCGTGATGTATACGCTGACCGGAAACTACAAGTCCGACCAGGTTCATGTCCGCGACTTGTTGGAAAGGCTCGGCCAGTGAGCGACCGGGTTTTTCCAGACGTCTCAACGACGTCATGGCCGGGCTTGTCCCGGCCATCCACGTCGGGACAATGCGTGGATGCGACGAAACTTGCGCGGCGGCGCGGCGTGGATGCCCGCGACAAGCGCGGGCATGACGGCGCTGCATGGGGCAGGGGCGCATGAGCGACCTCACGCTCGCCTTTTCGCCCCTCATTCCCTGGGTCGTTCTGATCCTCTTCGGCGTTCTCGGCTTCGGCGCGGTGGCGCTGATGGCCGCGAGGAGCCAGCGCGGCGTCGGCTTGCGCGCCTTCGCGCTCGCCTTGCTGATCGCGGCGCTCGCCGATCCATCGCTGGTGCGCGAGAAGCGCGATCCGCAAAAGAGCGTCGTCGCCGTCGTGATCGACAAGAGCGACAGTCAGAAATTCGGCGCGCGAGACGCGCAGACGGAAGAGGCGCGCAAGGCGCTCGACTCGGCGCTCGCCAAATTCGGCGATGTCGAGACGCGCACGATCAGCGTCTCCAACGACGCTTCCGGCAATGACGGCACCAAGCTCTTCGGCGCGCTCGCCGAAGTCTTGAAGGACGTTCCGCCCGAGCGAATCGGCGGCGCGATTCTTCTCACCGACGGCGTCGTTCACGACATTCCCGCCAAAGCCGAGGCGGTCGGCTTCAAGGCGCCGATCCATGCGCTGGTGACGGGCCATCAGGGCGAACGCGACCGACGCATCGAACTTGTCGAGGCGCCGCGCTTCGGCATCGTCGGCAAGGATCAGATCATCCGCGCCCGCGTCGTCGATCTTGGCGGCGACGGCGCGCGCATCCCGATTTCGGTGCGCCGCGACGGCGAAGCGCTCCCGACATTCAGCCCCGTCCCCGGCGACATCGTCAGCATTCCGGTGCGGATCGAACATGGCGGGCAAAATGTCGTCGAACTCGAAATACCGCCGGCGCCAGGCGAGCTGACGCCGCTCGACAACAAGGCGGTGCTGTCGATCGAAGGCGTGCGCGACCGACTCAAGGTGCTGCTCGTGTCGGGCGAGCCGCATCCGGGCGAGCGAAGCTGGCGTAATCTTCTGCGCGCCGACGCCAATGTCGAACTGGTGCATTTCACCATTCTGCGGCCGCCTGAAAAGCTCGACATCACCCCGGCGAGCGAATTGTCGCTGATCGCCTTCCCGACCGCCGATCTCTTCGGCCGCAAGATCAACGAATTCGATCTCATCATTTTCGATCGCTATTCGAGCCAGACGACTCTGCCCTCTATCTATTTCGAGAATATCGCCAATTACGTCGAGAACGGCGGCGCTTTTCTCGCGGCGGTCGGGCCAGATTACGCGACGCTGCGCGGTCTCTATTACTCGCCGCTTGAAAATATCCTGCCGGCGCGCCCCGACGGCGCGCTGATCGAACAGGCGTTTCGCGCGCATGTCAGCAAGGACGGCGAGAAACATCCGGTGACGCGCGGATTGGCGGGCGCTAATGCCGAGCCGCCGAATTGGGGCGAATGGTTTCGGCAGGTCGACGCAAATGTGGTGAAGGGCGATTCGATCATGTCCGGCGTGCGCGACAAGCCGCTGCTGGTGCTGTCTCACGAAGGCAAAGGCCGCGTGGCGCTGCTGCTCTCCGACCAGATCTGGCTCTGGGCGCGCGGCTTCGAGGGCGGCGGCCCGCATGTCGATCTGATGCGCCGGCTCGCCCATTGGCTGATGAAGGAGCCAGATCTCGAAGAAGAAGCGCTGCGCGCATCCGCACATGGCCGCGAAGTGAGCGTGGAGCGCCAGACGATGAAGGAAACGTCCGCGCCGGTGATGGCGACGGCGCCTTCCGGCGCGCGCGAAGAGATTGCGGTTGCGCAGAGCGAGCCGGGCCTGTGGCGGGCGCGTTTCGATGCGAAGGAAATGGGTCTGTGGCGCTTCGAGAGCGAAGGTCTGACGGCGCTCGTCAATGTCGGCCCCCCCAATCCGCGCGAGTTCCGCGAAGTCGCGTCGACGACGGAAAAACTGCAGCCGCTGACTGAGGCGACAGGCGGCACCGTAAGGCGTCTTTCGAACGGCGGCGCCGACACGGTCTCCATGCCGCGCGTCGTCGAACTGCGCGACGCTAATCGCTATGGCGGTTCGGACTGGATCGGCATCAGGCAGACCGGCGCCTCGACGCTGGTCGGCGTCGAAATCGCGCCGCTTGGTTTGGGGCTGTCGGCGATGCTGGCGTTGCTCGGCGCGGTGGTCGCGGTCTGGGGCTGGGAGGGGAGGAGGTAACATTCCAAAGTCCGATTGTGATAGGATGCATCATGAAACAACATCCAGCTCCATCATTGTTCCCCGAACCGAATGCACTAATTGGCACGTGCCGCCGTTTCGGACCATTCGGGCCGGCATACGAAATTATCGGCGTCGGTAGCGAAGAAGACGCCGGAGATCGTTGGATGCGCGTTCGCGTGCTCGAATCCGGCGAAGTGGTTGATTACCGGTTCAGCGACATTCTCGACGATCCGAAGGAACGTTGATGTTCGCCATCGCGTTCGACCTGGTCGTCAGCGAAACGCAAATTCATCATCCCAAAGGCGTTGCGCAAGCCTATTCGGACATTCGCGACACGCTCACCAAGTTCGAATTCGACTGGGTGCAGGGCAGCCTCTATGTTAGCAAGAATGAAGATTTGGCCAAGCTTTTCTCGGCGATCATGGCTCTACGAAATCTGCCTTGGTTTCCATATGCGGTGCGCGACATTCGCGCCTTTCGCGTCGAACAATGGTCCGACTTTACGCAATTGGTGAAGGGCGCTCCGGGCAACGCAGCGTCGTGACGCCGCCACGCTCCTTCGGGTCCTACATCCTCGCAACGGGAGGTAGAGCCCGGCTTCTCCTGCTAATCTCCTTTCCTTCTTGGAGAGATTCGCCTTGTCCACCTACCGCTCAATCGGCCTCATGTCCGGCACGTCGATGGATGGCGTCGACGTCGCGCTTATCGAAACGGACGGCGACGCCGCCGTCGCCTTCGGCCCGACGGGTCACTATCCCTATAACGACGCCGACCGCGCGCTGTTGCGCAACGCGCTCGCTGAAGCCGCGACTCTGGAGGACCGCGACGCGCGGCCGGGCGTGCTCGCCTTCGCCGAGCGCATGGTGACCGACCGCCACGCCGAGGCCGTCGAGACGCTGATCGGCGAGAACGCCATTGATCCGGCGAGCGTCAATATCGTCGGCTTTCACGGCCAGACCGTGCTGCACCGTCCCAAGCAGGGACTGACGATTCAGATCGGCGACGGGCCGGCGCTCGCGGCGCGTCTCGGCCTCGACGTCGCCTATGATTTCCGCGCCGCTGACATCGCGGCGGGCGGCGAGGGCGCGCCGATCGTGCCGGTGTTCCATCGCGCGCTCGTCGTCGGCGGCGGCATGAAGGGCGAAGTGGCGCTGCTCAACATCGGCGGCGTCGCCAATGTCACCTATGTCGCCGACGGCGAGGAGCCGATCGCCTGCGACACCGGGCCTGGCAATGCGCTCATCGACGATCTGATGCTTCAGCGCACCGGCGCGCCGATCGACCGGCACGGCCATATGGCGGCGCGCGGCCGCGTAAATGAAGCAACGCTGCTCAAAATGCTGGCGCATCCCTTCTTCGATCAGGCGCCGCCGAAATCGCTCGACCGCAACGCCTTCGCGCTCGACGCGGTCGCCAAGCTTTCGACCGAGGACGCCGCCGCGACTCTGACCGCCTTCACCGCGGCCTCGGTGCTGCGGCTCTTCCCGCACCTGCCGACCCAGCCTCAGCTGCTCATCGTCTGCGGCGGCGGCGCGCGCAATCCGATTCTCGTGCGCGAACTCGTCATGCGCCTGCCGTGCAAGGTCACGACCGCGGATGCGGTCGGCTGGTCGGCGGATTCGATGGAGGCGCAGGCCTTCGCCTATCTCGCCGCGCGGGTCTTGGAGGGGCTGCCGATCACTTTCCCGACGACGACCGGCGCGCCGCAAGCCATGCCCGGCGGCGTGCTGGCGCGGGCGGCGGCGTCATCTGTCATTCCCGGCCGGCCGCAGGCCTGACCGGGAATCCAGAAAAAATCAGCATGCTTGCTGGATTCCCCATCGCGCTTTGCGCGTCGGGAACGACAATGAAACCTCAATCTCCCCTTGCGGGAATGGCGATTCTCGGCGGATTGCCGAGACGCCTGTCGAGATAGGCGTCGACATGGGCGATCAGCGGCTCGACCCTGTCCTCGAAGAAATGGTTCGCGCCTTCGACCACCGCATGTTCGATGACGATGCCCTTTTGCGTCTTGAGCTTCTCGATGAGTCCCGTCACTTCCTTGAGCGGCGCGACGCGGTCCTGATCGCCATGGACGAAGAGGCCCGAGGACGGGCAGGGGGCGAGGAAGGAGAAGTCGAAACGGTTCGCGGGCGGCGCGATCGAGATGAAGCCCTCAATTTCAGGACGGCGCATGAGAAGCTGCATGCCGATCCATGAGCCGAAGGAGACGCCGGCGATCCAGCAGGCGCGCGCCTCCGGGTTGACCGACTGCGCCCAGTCGAGCGCCGCCGCCGCGTCGGACAATTCGCCCAGGCCGTGATCGAAGGCGCCCTGGGACCGGCCGACGCCGCGGAAATTGAAGCGCAGGACGGAAAAGCCGCGCTCGGCAAAGGCATAGTAGAGGTGATAGACAATCTGATTGTTCATCGTGCCGCCGAACTGCGGGTGCGGGTGCAGCACGATCGCGATCGGCGCGCCGCGCGTGGCGGACTGATGAAAGCGGCCCTCAAGCCTGCCGGCCGGACCGGTGAAGATAACTTCGGGCATTCATGATCCCTTGCGAAACTGGCAGGCGCGCCTTCTACCACGCGGGCCACAGTGAAATGCAAGGAAATTCGGCGGCGAGGTGCGCGGCGGATTTTTGACCGTCCCGCCCAAAGGAATTGGCGCCGACAGCCGTCAATAGTCTCAACGGGCCCAATTAGCGGGGGCGAATTGCCGGGCGAAGAAACCGACGGCGACTTGGCGAAACGGGCGGCCACCGGCGACCGCGCCGCTTTCGCGACGCTGGCCGAACGCCACTACGATCGTGTCTACGCCCTCGCCTGGCGGTGGACCGGCGCGCGCGCGGAAGCCCAGGACATCGCCCAGGACGCAATGGTGAAGATGGCGACGGCGATGAACGGCTTCCGCAACGACTGCGCGTTTGCGACCTGGGCCTATCGCATCGCCTATACGACTGCGGTCGACCATATCAGGGCGCGGCGCAGAGTCGTCGCGCTCGATCCGGCGCAAATATCGGCGCTCGCGGACGGCGCCGACAGCGAAACGCCGGAGAACGAAATGATGGGTCAGGAGCTGTGGCGCGCCGTGCGCGCGCTGCCGGATCAGCAGCGCGACGCCGTGCTGCTCGTCTATGCGCAGGACCTGTCGCATGGCGAAGCGGCGGCGCTGATGGGCTGTTCGGAGAAGACGGTGTCGTGGCATCTGCATGAAGCGCGCAAGCGCCTCAGAATCGTTCTGGAGGCGGCAGGATGATCGAACCTGATCTCTCACGTCTCAAGGACGCGCCGGTTCCGCCGCCAGACAATGACGCCAAGCGCGCGGCTCTCGCGGCGGCGACGGCGGCCTTCGAAAAAAGCGCAGCCGAGGCCCAAGGATCGGCCGCGCCGCAACGTCTCAGTCACGCATCCTCTCCAACGGAAGGGAAAAAGAAGATGCGTGAGACGTTTCACTTTAATCGCGCGCTCGCGGCCTCGATCGCCGCATTGATGATCGGCGCGCCCGCGGCCTTCATGCTTTCGCGCAACTATTCGTCGTCGGTGGGCGGCGGGAGCATATCCAATCTCTCTGGCGCGTCTATCTCGCCGCCGGCCGAGGTCGCCGTCGCGCCGCATTTGGAGGCTCCGGCGGCGGTTCGGCCGGCTCCCGCGCCCTCGGCGGCGCCCGTCGCGCGAGAAGAAAGAGCGAAGACGGCGACCGCAGCGGGCGCGCTTGGCGGCCGACGCGAGGGTCTTGTTGCGCCGCCGCCCGCGCACCTTGCCGGCGCCGTTCAAGACGGCGTCAAACAGAAGCTGTCGCGGTCCGCTCATGACGCTAAATCGGTCGCTGCGGTCGAAACAAGCGCGGCGCCGCCGATCGATAGACATGTCGCGCCGGAGAGCGAATTTCGCGACAGGTTCGATTCAAAAGAGATCAACCCCGTCAAAGTTGTGGCGACCGAGCCGGTCTCGACCTTTTCGATCGACGTCGACACCGCCTCTTACGCCTTCGCCCGTCGTTCTCTCAACTCTGGCCGGTTGCCGCCAAAGGACTCAGTGCGGGTCGAGGAATTCGTCAACTACTTTCCCTACAATTATGCGAGGCCTGAGAACGCGCAGACGCCTTTCAAGCCGACGATTACGGTGACGCCCAGTCCGTGGAACGCCGGCAATCGCCTGGTTCATATCGCGATACAGGGCTATGCGCTGCAAAGCGTCGAGCGTCCTCGCGCCAATCTCGTCTTTTTGATCGACGTGTCGGGCTCGATGTCGCCGCAAGATCGGCTGCCGCTCGTGAAGAACGCGCTACGCATGCTTGTCGACGAGTTGAAGCCGGACGACTCGGTCGCGATCGTCACCTACGCCTCGGGCTCGGGCGTCACGCTCGAACCGACGAAGCTATCCGACAAGGCCAAAATTCTGGCGGCGATCGACGCGCTCGGCGCGGGCGGATCGACCGCCGGCGCGCAAGGCATTCAGGACGCCTACCGGCTGGCCGAGGTCAATTTCGACGCATCGGCGGTCAATCGCGTGATACTTGCGACCGACGGCGATTTCAATGTCGGCGTCACCGATCAAAGCGAATTGAAAGGGCTGATCGAAAGAAAGCGCGAGAAGGGCGTTTTCCTTTCCATACTGGGCGTCGGCCAGGGCAATTACAATGACGCGCTGATGCAGACGCTGGCGCAGAACGGCAATGGCGCGGCGGTCTATGTCGATAATCTCAATGAGGCGCGAAAAGCGCTTGTCGAGGAAGCGTCGTCGACGCTCTTTCCAATCGCCAAGGACGTGAAAATCCAGGTCGAATGGAACCCCGCGCGCGTATCGGAATATCGTCTCATCGGCTATGAGACCCGCGCGCTGCGCCGCGAGGATTTCAATAACGACAAGGTCGACGCAGGCGATGTCGGCTCAGGCCACCGCGTCACGGCGATTTATGAAATTACGCCGCCGGACTCGGATAAGAAGCTCGTCGACGAACTGCGTTACGGAAAGCCAAAGGCGCAGGCGCCGGGGCAGGCCAATGGAGAAGGCGAACTCGGTTTCCTGAAGCTGCGCTACAAGCTGCCGAAGGAAAACGCGTCGCGGCTCATTACGCAACCGATCGCCGACTCGCAGGGCGTCGAAAGCGTCGCCCGCGCGCCGCAGGAGGTGCGCTTCTCCATCGCGGTCGCCGCTTTTGCACAATTGTTGAAAGGCGCACCCTATCTCGGCGATTACGGCTATGACGACGTGATCGCGCTGGCCCAAAGCGCTAAAGGCGATGATCCTTTCGGCTATCGCGCGGAATTCGTCAATCTGGCGCGCCTCGCCAAGTCGGCGCAGCCTTGAGGAGTCGGCGCAGCCTTGAGGAGTCGGCGCAGCCCTCTGGGCGCACGAAACGCTCGGCGCCGACAAGACAAGAAGGAGCGCGCCGAGGCTGGCGCGCTCTGCTAGAATAGCGCGGCAATGTCCGCGCGCGCCTATCTCGACCACAATGCAACGTCGCCCCTGCGCCCCCAGGCGCGGGCGGCGATGCTCGATGCGCTGGAGACGCTCGGCAATCCGTCGTCGGTCCATGCCGAGGGCAGGGCGGCCAAGGCGCTGCTCGAAGACGCGCGCGCGGCCGTCGCTCGAGCGATCGGCGCGCCGCGCCGCGGCGTCGTCTTCACCAGCGGCGCGACCGAAGCGGCGAGCCTGGCGCTGTCGCCGGGGCTGCGTCGAGAAAACGAGGCTCCGATCGACGCTCTGCTGATCGGCGCCGGAGAGCATCTTTGCGTCTCGCAAGGCCATCGCTTTCCGCTTGAAGCCACGGAAACCGTTCCGCTGACCCGCGACGGGACGCTCTCGCTCGGATCGCTGGAGGCGGCCTTGGCGCGGCGCTCAGGCCAGCGGGTGATGCTGGCGCTGCAGGCCGTCAACAATGAGACCGGCGTCATTCAGCCGGTCGCCGAGGCGGCGGGGCTGGTTCATGCGGCTCAAGGCGTCGTCGTCTGCGACGCCGTGCAGGCCGTCGGCCGACTGGAAACGACATTTGCGACGACGGACGCCGACATTTTGTTCTTTTCCTCACATAAGCTCGGCGGTCCAATGGGCGTCGGCGCGCTCGCTTTTCGCGACGACGGCCTTCATCTGGAAACGCCGATGCTGCGCGGCGGCGGCCAGGAATTCGGGCGCCGGGCGGGGACGGAGAACGTCGCTGGAATCGCCGGATTTGCGGCGGCCGTGACCGCAGCGACCGCGGATATGGCGGCGGAGGGGCGGCGCCTCGCCGATTTGCGCGACGCCCTGGAGCGAGAAGTCTTGAAAGTCGCGCCGGACGCCCGATTCTACGGTTTAACGGCGCCGCGCGCGCCAAACGCCAGCGCATTCGCGATTCCCGGCCTTGCCGCGCGCACCTTGCTGATGGCGATCGACCTCGAGAATGTCGCGCTATCGGCGGGTTCAGCCTGTTCTTCGGGCAAGATGACGGAATCTCACGTGCTTGCGGCGATGGGCGCGGCGGAAAGGGAGGCATTGAGGGCCAGTTTGGGTTGGTCTTCGACGCCAGAGGATGTAGAACAGTTTGGAAAGGTTCTTGCACGTGTCGTGGATCGCGTAAGGTCGCGGCATTCCGCCGCCTAGTCGACGCCAAATCGGCCAGGCGGAGGCGGAACGATCGGCCGGCGGGCCTTGAACCCGTCGTGACGAGGAGAAAGATAAAATGGCGGCTCGTCAGGAGACCGTTGCGCGCGTCGAGTCGATCGACGTCGACGCCTATAAGTACGGGTTTTCGACCGATATCGAATCGGAAAAGGCCCCCAAGGGCCTGAATGAAGACATCGTTCGTTTCATCTCGGCCAAGAAGAACGAGCCGCAGTGGCTCACCGACTGGCGCCTTGAGGCGTATCGGCGCTGGCTGACGATGCCTGAGCCGCGCTGGGCGCGCGTGCACTATCCGCGCATCGACTTCCAGGATCTCTATTATTACGCGGCGCCCAAGTCCGCGCCGGGGCCGAAGTCGCTCGACGAAGTCGATCCTGAGCTTCTGCGCACATACGAGAAGCTCGGCATTCCGCTGCGCGAGCAGGAAATTCTCGCTGGCGTCGAGACGCGACGGGTGGCGGTCGACGCCGTTTTCGACAGCGTGTCCGTCGCGACGACCTTCAAGGAAGAGCTGGCCAAGGCGGGCGTGATCTTCTGTCCGATCTCGGAGGCGGTGCAGACGCATCCGGAGCTGGTGCAAAAATATCTCGGCTCGGTCGTGCCGGCGACCGACAATTTCTACGCCACGCTGAACAGCGCCGTCTTCTCCGACGGCTCCTTCGTCTATGTGCCGAAGGGGGTGCGCTGCCCGATGGAGCTATCGACCTACTTCCGGATCAATGAGCAGAAGACCGGGCAATTCGAGCGCACGCTGATCATCGCGGACGAAGGCTCCTATGTGAGCTATCTCGAAGGCTGCACGGCGCCTAAGCGCGACGAAAACCAGCTTCATGCGGCGGTCGTTGAACTCGTCGCGCTGGACGACGCCGAGATCAAATATTCGACGGTGCAGAACTGGTATCCCGGCGACAGCGAGGGCAGGGGCGGCATTTACAATTTCGTCACCAAGCGCGGCGATTGCCGCAGCCGCAATTCGCATATCTCCTGGACGCAGGTCGAAACCGGCTCGGCGATCACCTGGAAATATCCGTCATGCATCCTGCGCGGCGACGGTTCGCAAGGCGAGTTCTATTCGATTGCGGTGTCGAACGGCTATCAGCAGGTCGACAGCGGCACCAAAATGCTGCATCTCGGCAAAAACACCAAGAGCCGCATCATCTCCAAGGGCATTTCGGCGGGAAGGTCGCAGAATACCTATCGCGGCCAGGTGTCGGCGCATCGCAAGGCCGACGGCGCGCGCAATTTCACCCAATGCGACAGTCTGCTGATCGGGCATGACTGCGGCGCGCATACGGTTCCCTATATCGAGTCGAAGAACCCGAGCGCGCAGTTCGAACATGAAGCGACGACGTCGAAGATTTCCGAGGACCAGCTGTTCTACGCGATGCAGCGTGGATTGACGGCGGAAGAAGCGACGGCGCTGATCGTCAACGGTTTCGTGCGCGACGTGCTGCAGCAGCTGCCGATGGAGTTCGCGGTCGAGGCGCAGAAGCTGATTTCGATTTCGCTCGAAGGGAGCGTGGGGTGACGGCCTCAGCGCGTCATGGCCGCGCTTGTCACGGCCATCCACGCCTAACCGTGCCGCTTGGCTGGATCGAAGTTGGTGCAACGCCCATCGTGGATGGCCGGCTCAAGGCCGGCCATGACGGCCAGAGACTGAGAAGAGTTTATTGATCATGCTCGAAATAAAGGATCTCCACGTCTCCGTCGGCGAACGCGAAATTCTCAAAGGCCTCACGCTCAGCGTAAAGGCCGGCGAAGTCGCGGCGATCATGGGGCCGAACGGGACCGGCAAATCGACGCTCTCCTATGTCGTCTCCGGCCGCGAAGGTTATGACGTCACACGAGGCGAAGTGCAACTTAACGGCGAGAATATTCTCGATCTCGATCCGGCCGAGCGCGCCGCCAAGGGCGTTTTCCTCGCCTTCCAATATCCGGTCGAAATCCCCGGCGTCGCGACCATGACCTTTCTCAAAGCGGCGCTCAACGCGCAGCGCCGCGCCCGCGGCGAAGCGGAATTGCAGACGCCGGAGCTGATGAAGCGGGTCAAGGAGGCCGCCGCCGCGCTCGGCGTTTCGCAGGACATGCTGCGCCGGCCGCTCAACGCCGGATTCTCGGGCGGCGAAAAGAAGCGGATGGAAATCCTGCAGATGGCGCTTCTGCAGCCGCGCCTTGCTATTCTCGACGAGACGGATTCGGGGCTCGACATCGACGCGCTGCGCGTCGTCGCGGACGGCGTCAACGCCCTGCGTTCGCCCGAGCGCGCCTTTGTCGTCATCACCCATTATCAGCGTCTCCTCGAATATATCAGGCCCGATACGGTGCATGTGATGGCGCAGGGGCGCATCATGCGATCGGGTGGTCCGGAGCTTGCTCAGGAGCTCGAAGAGCGCGGCTATCAGGATTACATCGCGCAAGAGGCGGCATGAGGCGATGATCAAGCTCGCGAGCGAAGCGGAAGCGACGCTTTCCTCATTTTACGAAGAGATGCGCGCCAAGGGCGCGCCACGCCTGCGCGCCGCGGCCTGGGCGGCGTTCTCCGAGTCTGGCCTGCCGAGCCGCCGCGTCGAGTCGTGGCACTATACCGACCTCAAGGCGGCGATGGGCAGGCCGGCGCCGCTCGCCACCTCTTCGCGCGGCGCCTTGCCGTTGCCGCGGGCGCATGACTCGCTGCGGCTGGTCACGCTGGACGGCGTTTTCCGGCCCGATCTTTCCGACATTGGCCGGCTTCCTGACGGCGTCGCCGTCCAATCGCTGCGCGACGCGCTGGCCCAGAGCGAGCCGCATGTGATGTCGGCGATGGCCAGCGCCGATATTGGCGCGCAGGACCCGATCCTCGCGCTCAACGCGGCGTTGATGCAGGACGGCGTCGTCGTTCAGATCGCGCCGGGCGCAAAAATCGCGCGCGCGATCGAGCTTGCGACATTCTCGTCGGCGGAGGCGGCGCAGTCGACCTATACGCGCGCGCAGGTGATGCTGGGCGAGGGCGCTCAGGCGACATTGATCGAAACGCTTGGCGCGCTGTCGGCGGCGCCGGCGCAGGACAATAGCGCGCTCGTCATTCGACTGGCGGCCGGCGCGCGCGTCGAACTCGTGACGCATCTCTCAGGCGGCGTCGATCATTCGATCCGGGTCGCGTCGCTGATTGCGCATCTCGATGCGGACGCAACGATCCATTCCTTCGCCCTGATCGAGGGAGGAGGCCTGCATCGCCGGCAGATTTTCGCGCGCCTTGATGGCGAGAACGCGCGCGCTGTCTTCAATGGCGCGACGCTGGGGCGCGGTCGGCTGCACGCCGATACGACGCTGGTTGTCGACCATGCGAAGCCATCGGGGCAAAGCCGCGAATGCTTTCGCAATATCCTCGACGATCAGAGCGTCGGCGTTTTCCAAGGCAAGGTCATCGTGCGGCCCGGCGCCCAAAAGACCGACGGCGCCATGCAGTCCAAGGCGCTGTTGCTCTCCGAGCAGGCGACGATGAACAACAAGCCGGAACTTGAAATCTTCGCCGACGATGTGCAGTGCGGCCATGGCGCCACGTGCGGCAGGCTCGACAAGGACCAGTTGTTTTATTTGAACGCGCGCGGCCTGCCGCGCCGCGAGGCCGAGGCCTTGCTCATCGAGGGCTTCGCCAATGAGGCGATGGAAGCGCTGGAGGACGAGCAGTTGAAGGCATTTTTGAGCGATCGCGTCAGCGTTTGGCTTTCTCGAAGGATCGGTCGATGAACGAGATCGCGCGCATCGAGACGCCTTACGACATCGACGCGGTTCGCGCCGATTTCACGATCCTTGGCGAGCGTCCCTATGGCAAGCCGCTCGCCTATCTCGATAACGCCGCCTCGGCGCAAAAGCCGCGCCAGGTGATCGAGCGGCTGGCGCAATTCTACGAGCATGAATACGCCAATGTGCACCGCGGCCTGCATTATCTCGCCAACGCTTCGACCGAGGCTTATGAGGGCGCGCGCGAAACCGTTCGCCGCTTTCTCAATGCCCAATCTGCCGATGAAATCATCTTCACCCGCGGGGCGACCGAGGCCCTGAATCTCGTCGCCGCCTCCTTGGGCGAAGCGCATATTGGCGAGGGCGACGAGATCATCCTGTCGGTGATGGAGCATCACTCCAACATCGTGCCCTGGCATTTCCTGCGCGAGCGCAAGGGTGCCGTACTGAAATGGCTCGAGGTCGACGACGACGGCCGCATCGACCTTGAAGCTTTCGAGAAGCTTCTCACAAAGCGCACGAAAATCGTGACGCTCTCCCACATGTCGAACGTGCTCGGCGCGCCGACTCCGATCGCCGATGTCGCGCGCATCGCCCATACGCACGGCGTTCCGCTCTGCGTCGATGGTTCGCAGGGCGCAGTGCATCTTGACGTCGACGTGCAGACGCTCGACGCCGACTTTTATGTGCTGACCGGCCACAAGCTCTATGGTCCGACCGGGATTGGCGTACTTTACGGAAAGCGGAAATGGCTCGAGACCCTGCCCCCCTATGCGGGCGGCGGCGAGATGATCGAAACCGTGACGCGCGACACTGTCACCTACAATGCGCCGCCGCAGCGCTTCGAAGCGGGCACGCCGCCGATCGCCCAGGCCGTAGGGCTTGGCGCGGCGCTCGACTATATGGAGCGCCTCGGCCGACGCGCGATCCGCGCGCATGAATCGGGATTGACCGCCTATGCCCACCAGCGATTGTCGCAGATCGAGGGGTTGAGAATCTACGGTCAGGCGCCAGACAAGGGGCCGATCGTTTCATTCGACATGGCGGCGGCGCATGCGCATGACATCGCCACAGTGATCGATCGCTCCGGCATCGCGGTGCGCGCCGGGACGCATTGCGCCATGCCGCTACTGGCTCGTTTCGGCGTCACCTCCACCTGCCGCGCTTCCTTTGCGCTCTACAATACGCGAGAGGAAATCGACAGGCTGGCGGAGGCGCTGGACAAGGCCCGCTCTCTGTTCGCCTGAGGAGAACTTCGTGTTCATGAACGATGCTCCGAATCCAAGAGAAGGCGAGCGCGTCGCGGCGCCGGACCAAACGCCTCAGGCCCTTGAAAATGAGCGCTTGACGGACGACATCGTGAAGGCGCTCAAGACCGTTTACGACCCCGAAATTCCGGCCGACATCTACGAGCTTGGCCTGATCTACCGGGTTGATATTTCGGACGACGGGATCGTTGAAATCGACATGACGCTGACCGCGCCGGGCTGCCCGGTGGCGGGCGAAATGCCGATTTGGGTCAAGAATGCGGTGAGCGCCGTGCCTGGCGTCGGCGATGTGAAGGTGAATATGGTGTTCGATCCGCCTTGGGACCAAAGCCGCATGTCGGATGAAGCGCGCGTCGCGCTCGACATGTGGTGAGGGGGCGCTCTGACGAGAACGGTTTTGCGGGTGACGGCAATGATGAAAATGAGCGTGATGAACGTCAGTCCCGCCGCCGCGGCGCGCGTCCGGGGATTGCTCGCCACGGCCGACGAAGGCAAAGGACTGCGCGTCTCGGTCGAGAAGGGCGGCTGCGCCGGCATGTCCTACAAAATGGAGATCGCCGAACCCAAGAAGGGCGACGAGATCATCGACGTCGACGGCGGCCGCGTGATCATCGATTCCGCGGCGGTGCTCTATCTGCTCGGCACGACGATGGACGTGAAGACGACGCAGTTCTCCTCGACTTTCGTGTTTGAAAATCCCAATCAGACCTCGGCCTGCGGCTGCGGCGAAAGCGTCGAACTGAAGCCGGCCGACCCGGAAAAACTCGCTGCGGCGTCGGCGATTTCGGGTTCCTGACGGCGGCGAGGCCGTGAGAGGCCGGGATCTTCCAAGAAGACGACAGGCAATGCAATAAGTAATTGAATTTAATATATATTAATCAGTCGTCGATGCTGGCGTCGCGCGTTCGAATCGCCTATAGAACTGTGACGCAGAACGCTCTTCTTGAACTGGCGCGCAATTGGCCGACGACGAGACCAAAAAAGACGACTCCGACAAGCCCGGCTCCGACATAAAGCCGGTCTCGATCACCGACGAGATGAAGCGCAGCTATCTCGATTACGCGATGAGCGTCATCGTATCGCGCGCGCTGCCGGATGTCCGCGACGGCTTGAAGCCGGTGCATCGGCGCATCCTGTTCTCGATGCACGAGAACGGACATACCCCGGACAAGGCCTATGTTAAGTCGGCGCGCATCGTCGGCGACGTGATGGGCAAATACCACCCGCATGGCGACGGCGATGACGACGCGTTGGTGCGGTATGCAGCCCTTTTCAGATGCGGGTTGCCACCAATTAATGGCCAGGGCAATTTCGGTTCGGTCGACAATGATCCGCCGGCGGCGATGCGCTACACCGAGTCTCGGCTCGCGAAGCCTGCGCTGGCGCTGCTCGAAGATATCGACGAAGGCACCGTCGACTTCCAGCCCAACTACGACGGCATGAACACGAGCTGACTGTCCTGCCGGCGCGCTTCCCAATCTGCTGGTCAATGGGCGCCGGGCGGCATCGCTGTCGGCATGGCGATGAACATACCGCCGCATAACTGGCGAGATCGACGCCTGCATCGCCATGATCGATCGCCCCGACATCACCGTCGCAGAGCTGATGTGATCGTGCCGGGGCCTGACTTCGACGGCGGCGACGATTTCCGCGGCGGCATCCGCAACGCTTTCGCGACGGGACGCGGTTCGATCATCATGCGCGCCAAGTCCGACGAGACGGAAAGCAAAGATCGTGCGCCGATCATCTTCTCGCCGAGATCCCGGTCAGCGACATGGTGGTGCTGATCGAGCGCAACGCCGATCCGCGCGGGAGAAGAAGATTGAAGGCGCTGCTGATCTGCGCGACGAGTCGGATCGCGACGGGATGCGCATCGTCGCCGAATTGAAGGCGACGCCGTCGCCGACGTCGTTTTGAATCAGCTGTGGCGGCACACCGCGCTGCAGACGAGCTTCGTCAACATGATCGCGCTGAACGGCGGGCGCCCCGGAGCCGATGATGCTCCACGACGTGCTGCGCGCTCTTCGTCGATTTCCGCGAGACGGTCGTCACTCGGCGCACCAAATTCCGACTCGCCAAGGCGCGTGACAACGCTCATCTGCAGGTCGGCCTCGCCATCGCGGTCGCCAACATCGACGAGGTCATCCGACTCATCCGCACCTCGCCGGACGCCGCCGCGGCGCGTGAAGCGCTGATGACGCGCGAATGGCCGGCAAAAGACATGGCCCCGCTCGTCGAGCTGATCGCCGATCCGCGCCACAAGCTCAGCGACGACGGCTCAATCCGGCTTTCCGAAGCCCAGGCGCGCGCCATTCTCGATTTGCGTCTGCAACGGCTGACCGCGCTCGGCCGCGAAGAAATCTCCGAGGCTTTGAACAAGCTCGCCGCGGAAATCGCCGACTATCTCGACATTTTGCGCTCGCGCGAACGTCTCTTCGGCATCGTCAACAGGCGATGCTGGCGGCGGGGTGATGCACACGCCACGCCGCGCCAATGCAGATCGTCGAGGCTGACGGCGAGGTCGAGGACGAGGATCTCGACGCGCGAAGATACGGTGGTCACCGTCTGCACGCCGGTTACATCAAGCGCGTGCCGCTTTCGATCTATCGTGCGCAGCGGCGGCGGAAAGGGCTGATCCGGCATGGCAGACGGCGGAGGAGATTTCAACCACCGGCTTTTCGCCTCGCCAATACCCATACGCCGGTGCTGTTCTTCCCTGCCGGCCGACGGCAAAGAAAAGGTGTGGGCGATTGCCGCTGTCGCAGCGCCAGCAGGCCCGCGGCAGGCGCTCGTCAATCTGCTGCCTCTTGAGCAATGAGCGGATCACCACGATCATGCTGCTGCCCGAGGACGAGGACGCGGCGACGTCAGACGTGATCTTCGCGACCACAGGCGGAACGGTGAGACGCAACAAGCTCTCGGATTTCGTCGACGTGCGCCGCAACGGCCTCATCGCCATGAAGCTCGACGCCGGCGAAGCGATCGTCGACGTCGCGACTGCGACCGAGCGCGATGACGTGCTGCTGACGACGCGCGACGGACAATGCATCCGCTTCGCCGTTCCGGAAGTGCGCGTCTTTCAGGGGCGCACCTCAATGGGCGTGCGCGGCGTGGCGCTGGGGTCAGACGATCGCGTGATCTCGCTCTCCATTCTCAATCATTTCGACGCGTTGAGCGAGGAGCGCACCGCTTATCTCAAGCGCGCCAATGCGCTGCGCCGGCGCATGGGCGAGGACGTGTCGCCAGAGGCGGGGAGCGAGGGCGAAGAGGCGACCGCCGTCGAACTGTCGGATACGCGCTTTTACGAGATGCAGGCGGCCGAGCAGATCATTCTCACCGTCTCCGAGAACGGTTACGGAAAACGTACGAGTTCTTACGAATATCGTACGACCGGACGCGGCGGCAAAGGCATCGTCGCCATGGCGGTGAACGCCAGGAACGGCAAGCTCGTCGCTTCCTTCCCGGTCGCTCACGGCGACGAAATCATGCTGGTGACCGACGGCGGCCAGTTGATCCGCTGCCCGGTCGACGGCATCCGCATCGCCGGGCGCGGCGCTCAGGGAGTCATTGTTTTCGACACCGCGGAAGATGAGCGCGTCGTCTCCGTCGAACATATTGGCGATGTCGGCGACGGCGAGGACGCCCAGAGCTAGGTCAGGCCCTTCGGCAGGGGAGTAGGCGCAATGAGCGACGGCGACGACGCAGGCGGCCCGACGCTGGTCACCGGCGCGCCGCGCCGCATTGGACTCGCGATCGCCGAACGCTTCGCGCGTGGAGGCCAGCCGGTCGTTCTGCACGCTTCTCCGCGCTCGGCCGAAGAGGCGGAACTCGCTGCGCATGCAATCAGGCAACGCGGCGGCCGCGCGGCGACGGCGATCGCCGACCTCGCCGACGCCGATTCGACTGAGCGCCTCATTGAGCAGGCCAGCGAAGCCTTCGGCCCGCTGCGACTCCTTATCAACAACGCCTCGATCTTCGAGGTCGATGCGGCCGAAGACTTCGCGCTTGAGCTTTACGAGCGGCAGATGCAGATCAATCTGCGCGCGCCGCTGCTGCTGTCGCGTGACTTCGCGGCGGCGCTGCCGGCGACCGTCAACGGCGCGATCGTCAATATTCTCGACCAGCGCGTCTGGCGTCTGACGCCGCGTCATTTCACCTACACGCTGTCGAAATCAGCGCTGTGGGCGGCGACGCAGACGATGGCGCAGGCCTTCGCGCCGCGCATCCGGGTCAACGCGGTGGGGCCGGGCCCGGTCTTCCCCAACGCCGCGCTCGGCGAGAAGGAATTCGAAATGGAGGCGCGCGGCGTTCCGCTGGAGCGCGCCGCCGACGTTTCGGGCGTGGTCGACGCCGTCATCTACCTCAGCCGGGCGAAAAGCGTCACCGGGCAGATGATCGCGGTCGACAGCGGCCAGCATCTCGGCTGGCGCACGCCGGACATGGGGTCGGAATGATTGGCGCGCGACGCGCTTGACGGACCATCGGTTCGACTTAACTTATGAATTCATTGCGGCATGTTTTTTTAAAAAAAAGAGGTTGCCATGACTACGCGTCGAACCGTTTTGCTGCAAGGCTGCGCCATTGGGGCCGGCGTCATCGCTTCCCATCTGACCGGCGCCGTCGCGCTCGCCCAATCCCAAAAGCCGATGCGCCGCTCCCTTGGCGATTTGCCTTTGAACGATCCAATTCTCGAGGCGTGGCGGGAGGGCGTCGACAAGCTGAAGCGGGCCAGTCCGACCGAGCGGATCAGCTGGGCGAACTTCGCGGCGATCCACGGAACCAGCGCAGGTTTCAACCGCTGCCCGCATGCCAACTGGTATTTCCTGCCCTGGCATCGCGGCTTTCTCCTCATGTATGAGAAAACCGTGCGGGAACTGACTGGGCATGCGGACTTCGCCTTGCCCTATTGGGATTGGAGCGCCAATCGCCAGCTGCCGACGGCTTTCGCGCAACCGACCTGGAATGGCCGGCCCAATCCCTTGTTCCAGAGCGGACGGACGGTGACGCCAACAGATTCGCTCGGCGACGAGATCGTCGGCCCGGTCGTCATCAGCAACATTCTCAACCAGCCCGCCTATGAGATTTTCGGCACGAGCCGGCCGCGCGGACAGAATTCTCTTGATCAGTCATGGATCGGCCGAAGAACGGGCGACAAGGGCGAACTCGAGTTCAATCCGCACGATCTCGTTCACGGTTTCGTCGGCGGCGTGATGGCCGGCTTCCGATCGGCCCTCGATCCCATCTTTATGATGCATCACTGCAACATCGATCGCATCTGGGCCGTATGGAACGCGCCGCCCTTTAACAACGTCAATTCGACCGATCCGCTCTGGACTGGAATGACGTTCAAGGATCATTTCTTCAATCCAGACGGTTCTCTTTATTCGCCCAAAGTTTCGGAGCTCTTCTCGCCCGAGGCGCTCGGCTACACTTACGGCCTGCCGGCCGCCTCGGCGGCCGCGCAACCGCCCGCCGTCGTCGCGCTCGGCAGGAACCTGGAGTCGTTTGTCGCAACGCCCGAGGCGAAAAACCTGGCTAATGTGAAGACCTTCGCCGCGCAAAACGCGTCCGGCGCGAAGGCCACGCCCAGCAAACCGCTCGAGATTCCGGTAGATGTCGACCGTAGCCTAATGACCGAAGTCGCGCGCAGAAGGATCGTCCGTCCCGGCGGGCCGGCTCTCGAGTCCACCTTGGCCCGGGCCGAGGCCGCAGCCGGCATGCGCGCCTTCGCCTTCATTCGCGACATCGATTTCACCGCGCATGAAAACACGATTTACCGCGTCTTCATCGACTGCGCCTATCTGTCCAAGACGACGCCGATCTCCGATCCTCACTACGTCGGCTCCTTTGGCCAGTTCGGCGATCATGCAGGCCATGGCGCAGAGTCTGACAGGCCGTCGATCGTTCTCGACCTGACAAGCGCGATCAAGCGGGTCTATGGCGATGCGACGGAGCTGCAAGGGCGCCTCAGCGTGCAGATCATGCCTGTGCCCCTAAAGCCAAACGCTGGCCCGGCTGGGACGGCGGCGCCGAAGAGCGTGGAGCTTGCCTTCGTTTCGAGCTGACACATCTCTCCGCCAAGGAGGCGCATGGGTCAAATGGCAGGCGACATTCGACGGGCTTTGTCTTGCGCCGCCTGCGCCCTGACGTTTTTGATTGTGAACGACCGCGTGGCGCAGGCCGACGACCGCGAAGCGACCGTGTCGCGGCCGGCGACGATTACCGCCGCGCCGGGCCCACCGGATGGTCAAGAAAGCGCCGGCGGCCGCCGCCTCATCATCGCCGTGACGGGTTTCCGTCCGGCGAAGGAGAGCGCCGTGCAAGTGGTGGTGAAAGCCATGACGGCCGACTCGGGCGAGCAGGAGATCGGCCGCTTCGGCATGTTTCCCAACCAGGCGTTCGCCGCCCCCGAACCCTCTCAGGCGCAGCGTTTCAGCCTGACGCTGCCCAAAGCGCTCGAATCGAGCGGGCCGGTGACGCTTCGGGTTTACGTCATCCCCTTCAAGGGGGAAGGGAAGGGCGCCTCTGTCGAACTCGGCGACGCCGAGATTCGGTGAATCGACGAGCGGAATTTTGTTGACGTCAATCGGCGCTCGGCAGCCGGCGGATGGTGAATTCGATCCTGCCGTCGTCCAATTCGCGCCAGAATTCGACCTCGGTCATATAGGCGGCCTTGGGAAAGCGCTCAAATAATTCGCGCGCCTTCGCCCGCGCTTCGCCGCGCTCGAGCGTGAAGGTCTCACGCCGCCAGCCGCGGCCTTCGCGCTTCGTCGCCAAGCGCTTCGCAAGGTCTCTCGGCGCGCTTCTGGATGCGCTCATCCTTCAAGCTCCGGCGTCCGATCCGGGTGATCAGCCTAACGCATGGGAGGCGGAAAGGGGAGTCGCGGACTAATGGCGGCGCTGGAGCCCGCTTTCCCGCATCGCCAAACCGCGCTAGACCCGAGCCATGCTTGAGCGCCCTCCCTATATGATCACGACCGCCATTCCCTATGCGAATGGCGCGCCGCATATCGGCCACGCCTATGAGCGCATCGCCACCGACGCTTTCGCCAGGTGGAAGCGGCTCGACGGCTATGACGTGCTGTTCGTCACCGGCATGGACGAGCACGGCCAGAAGATGCAGCGCACGGCTGAAAAGGAGGGGCTGACGCCGCTGGCGCTCGCCGACCGCACCGCTGCGCAATTCGCCCGCATGGGCGAAGCGCTCAACGCGCGCGCCGACGACATCGTGCGCACGACGCAGCAGCGCCATAAGGAGACCGTGCTCGAAATCTGGCGGCGGATGGCGGCGAACGGCGATCTCTATCTGTCCAAATACGCCGGCTGGTATTCGGTGCGCGACGAAGCCTATTACGACGCGGACGAACTGACTGAGCGCGACGGCAAGAAATTCGCGCCGACGGGCACGCCGGTCGAATGGGTCGAGGAGGAGAGCTGGTTCTTCAAACTCTCGGCCTATGCAGAGAGGCTGCTGGCGCATTACGACGCGCATCCCGAATTCATCACGCCCGAGCACTACCGCAACGAGATCGTCGCTTTCGTGAAGCGGGGACTGACCGACCTTTCGGTCTCGCGCACGACCTTTGACTGGGGCATCGACATTCCGCCGAGCGAGCAGACCGGCGCCAAGCACGTCATGTATGTCTGGGTCGATGCGCTTACGAATTACGTAACGGCTACCGGATTTCTTACGGAAGACGGAAACAAGGCGCGGTTCTGGCCCGCCGACGCTCATGTCATCGGCAAGGACATCACCCGCTTTCACGCCATCTACTGGCCGGCGTTTCTTATGTCGGCGGCCGCGCCTTTGCCCAAGCAGATCGTCGTGCACGGCTTTCTCTTCTCCAAGGGTGAGAAGATGTCGAAGTCGGTCGGCAATGTCGTCGATCCGATCGAACTCGCCGAGCGTTATGGCGTCGATCAACTGCGTTACTTCTTCCTGCGGGAAATTCCCTTCGGCCAGGATGGCAATTATTCGCACGAGGCGATCGTCAATCGCATCAACGCCGATCTCGCCAATGATCTCGGCAATCTGGCGCAGCGGTCGCTCTCGATGATCGTCAAGAATTGTATGGGCGCCGTACCACGTAAACATGCGCTGACGGACGCAGACAACGAGATTCTTACGCAGGCGTCCGGCGCGCTCTCCAAGGCGCACGCGGCGATGGAGGAATACGCGCCGCATCATGCGCTCGCGGAAATTTTCCGCGTCGTCGCCGAAGCCAACCGCTATTTCGCCGCGGAAGAGCCCTGGGCGAAGAAGAAGACCGATCCAGCGCGTATGGAGACGGTCCTCTACGTCACCGCCGAGACGCTGCGTCGCCTGGCGATTCCGCTTCAGCCATTCATGCCCGAATCCGCCGGCAAGCTTCTCGATCTGCTGGACGTCGGGCCGGACGAGCGCGACTTCGCGCACGCGGGCGAAGCGAACGCGCTCCAGGAGGGCGCGCCGCTGCCGCCGCCGGCGCCGATATTCCCGCGATTCGTGGAGGAAGAGGCGAACAGCGTCGCCCCTGGGGGAAGCTAGCCAGACGTCGTTCCTCCGAAGCCTGCGCCGGCGCTTGCCACGCGCTCACCACAATTCAGGGGTTTCAGGTGGCGGGCGGCGCCGACGAAATTGGCTTGGACTTTACGGGCTTGCCGGTCAAAGTCCTGGCGTGCGATTATGGGGCGTCGGGGCTTCTCTTGAATGAGCCGCCCGTCGCGCCGCTCGATCGAGCTTGCGCAGCAGCATCCGCCTTGGTTGCGTCGTATCTCGAAACGTCTCAGAACGGCTCTTTTCTCACAGAGGAACTCAAGGAATGGCGCGTGGTATTTCGACGATCCTGACGGCGGTCATCTCCGGCGCGATCGGTTTTGGATTGGGCATCTACGCGGCGCCGACCGAAGGCGTCGCCAATCTGAAAGCGGCGATCGAAGGCCGGTTCAAACCTGCCGCCCCAACTGAAGAGGGTACGCCGGAGGGCGCGCCCGCCGCCCCGGCGGAATCGGAAACTCCAGCGCAACCCGATGTGTCGGCCGCGCCGCCCACGGAAGCGCCTCCGGCTGAGCAGCCGGCCGTCGTCGAGACGCCAAGCGTCCCGCCGCCGCCCGCGCCGATGGCGACTGAAGCGCCGCCACCGCCGCCGCCTCAGGCTGTCGCGCCGCCGCCTGCGGCCATGCCGGAAGCGGCGCCAGCCCCCGCGCCGGCCGCGACCCCCGAGCCTGCGCCGAAGCCGAAGCCCAAGCCGAAGCCGAAGCCTAAACCGAAGCCGAAGCCTGCCGAGGAGCCGGCGGCCGAACCCGCGCAGTAACGCGAGGCAAAGGCGCCGCGCCGACGGTTTCCTCCGCTTGCGAAAGCGGGCGGGGCTACGGCGGGCGCCTTTCTCCGCTCATACGGGATTGTTGCGGTGACCAGCGAAACAGCGCGCTTCGTCGGCGACATTCCCGTTTATTACGACCGCGGTCTCGGCCCGGTGATCTTTGCGGACTACGCCGCCGACATCGCCCTTCGGACGGCGGCCCGCGCGCCCGATGATGTGCTCGAAACCGCGGCGGGCACGGGCATCGTCACCCGCTGGCTGCGCGACGCTCTGGGCCCGCAGGCGCGACTGATCGCAACCGATCTCAACGAGCCGATGCTCGACGTCGCAAAGACGAAATTCAGCGCGCCGGAGCTGGTGACGTTCCAACCCGCGGACGCCACGGCGCTGCCCTTCGCCGATGATTCATTTGACGCGATCGTCAGCCAGTTCGGGCTGATGTTCTTTCCGGACAAGGACGCGGCGCATCGCGAGGCGCGGCGCACGTTGCGACCAGGCGGTCGCTATCTCTTCAGCGTCTGGGACTCGCCCGCCTACAACACATTTTCCCGCCTGGGGCAGGAGGTGATCGAGCGGTTCTTTCCCAACGACCCGCCGCAGTTTCTCCGTGCGCCGTTTTCCTGCGCCGACATTGACCCGATCAAGGAGGCGCTGATCGGCGCCGGCTTCACTGACATCGCCATTTCCGTGCAGCCCCGCGTCAAGGATGTGGCCGATCCGACCGCCTTCGCGCAGGGACTGGTTCTTGGCAGTCCGCTCTATGACCAGATTCGCGAGCGGGGCGGCGTCTCCCCGGAATTGGTTGTCGAAGCCATGGCGGAAAGGCTAACGCAGGCGCACGGCGACAACCCCACGCGCCTGCCGATGCAGGCGATTCTCTATGAGGCGCGGGCGACGTAGCTCGCCTATTGCGGCGCGGTCATCAATTCGAGCACATGGCCGTCGGGACTCTTGAAATAGACGCCGCGGCCGCCGTTCCAGTCGTTGAGCTGGCCATCCGTGAATCGACCCGGCGCGCTTCCGAAGGCCACGCCTTCGTCCTTCACGCGCCCAAAGATTCTGTCGAATTCTTCCTCGCTGACGTGAAACGCATAATGGCTCGATCCGAAGCCCTCATCCTTGTCAAACAGCAAAGTCAGCTCGCTATTGACCTTCACCGGCGCGAAATGGCCCTTGGGGCCGTCGTAGCGCAGCCCGAAAATCTGCGCGAACCAACGCGCCGCGGCCTCCTTGTCGCGTGCCGGCACGATCGTGTGATTGAGGATGATGGCCATCGATCAAGCTCCGCCTGTCTCCTGACAGGGATTAAGATGGGAAGTCGCTGCCCTGCCGTCACGAGCGTCACGGCGCTCACTCGCTGCGCCAGGAAGCCGCCAGCGCGCCATCCGGCTCGCGATGCACGCGAACGCCGAGCGGCGCGCATTCGCGATCGAGCGTATGCGCGAGCCATTCGACGTCGGCGCTCGACGCCCGTTCCAGCCGCAAGCGCCGCAAATGCAGCGGGATCAGTCGAAGTTGCAGGAGCTCGCCGCTCGCGGCGTCGATATCTGCGAAATACATGAGCGAAAGGTCGCCGCGAAAGCTCTCGTAGCCGCTGATGCCTTCATAGTCGTTCAAAAAGTCGCCGCAGCCATAAAGGATCAAACGGTTGCGATAGACCTCAAATCCCTTCGGATGATGTGATGAATGTCCGTGAAGGATCGAGGCGCCGCCTTCATCGATCAATCGATGCGCGAATTGTCGTTGCGCGCTCGAAACGTCGTAGCCCCAGTTCGGGCCCCAGTGAATTGAAACCACCAAAATGTCGCCGGGCCGCGCGGCGCTTCTCGCCAGATCACAGGCGCGGGCGGCGCTTTCCGAGGAAAGGTCGGGGAGAAGATTGACGCCCGGCGAAACTCGGGTCGCCGCCCAGTCGACAGGCGTTCCGCTGTCGGGCAGGGCGAGGGACAGAACCACGATCCTTGCTTTCGCAGGAACGTCCAGGATCGCCGGCCGCTGCGCGTCGTCGATCGTTCGTCCCGCGCCGGCTGAAGCGACGCCGAGACGCGCGAGCGTGTCGAGCGTCTCAACAAGGCCGGACCGCCCCCAATCGAGAACATGATTGTTCGCAAGCGCGCAGCAATCGATTGCCGCCGCGCGCAGACATGCCGCGTTCTGCGGACTGATGCGATAATTGATCGCCTTGTGTTCGGCCGTCTCGCTGCGCGTCACGCTCGTTTCGAGATTGACGATGCGGGCGTCCGGGGCCTGCGCGAGAAACGCGTCGAGCGCATCGCCCCAGATGTAGGAAAAATCGACGGGGCGCTGAATCGGGCCGGACGCCGTTTCGGCCAGACGAACATATTCCTCGGCCGAGGAAACATATTCCTCATAGAGCTTAGGCGGGCAGGGCGAGGGAAGGATCTGGTCGACGCCCCGCCCGATCATTACGTCGCCGCAAAGAAACAGTCTGACGGCGTCCGCGCCGCGAATTCTCGGCGGCGCGACGATGCTCATATCACGGGCGGCAGGCTCTCTTCATCGTCGCCGCCGAGAAGCGAGACGATTTCGCCGGCCACATCCTTAAGCGGCGCGCCGGCGCCGAACACATCCCGATCGCCGGACATCCACATCGACGCCTCCTCGACGTCGGCGATCGTCGGGCGCAAATCCATGATCGCCGACAGCGTCGCGTCGTCGATTTCTCCGAGCACGTCGATCACGTCCTTGATGGTCGCCAACGGACGGCCGTCGGCTCCCTGGGTGGAAGACTGGGTCAACAATGTCCTCTCTGATTCATCAACGTCCCGCCTGCGCGCGGATAGTTGTCGTCGGCTAGTAAAATATAGCGCCCCGGTTGCGCGCCGCGAAGAAGCGTCCAGCGAAAATTTGTGTTTTCCGTCGGCAGAGCCATATTGCGGGCGTTGGCGCCCCACTCATCGGCCAGGCTCTCCGATTGGCCCGAACGACGCGCCCAGGCGACTGACTGACGCTCTTTTCCGACCGAGACCGATGCTGATCGACACCCACTGCCATCTGGACTTTCCCGATTTCGCGCCCGAGCTCGCGGAAACGATTGCGCGCGCGAAGGCGCGCGGCGTCGGGAGGATGATTACGATTTCGACCCATCTGTCGCGCTTCGAGCGGGTGAAAGCGGTCGCTGAAGCCTATCCGGACGTGTTTTGCACCGTGGGGACGCATCCGCACCATTCGCATGAAGAAGCCGAGCCGACGGTCGAAGCGCTCGTCGCCCTGTCGCAGCATCCAAAATGCGTCGGATTGGGGGAAGCCGGTCTCGATTATCATTACGACCACGCGCCGCGCGACGTCGCGCAGCGCATCTTCCGCATTCACGTCCAAGCCGCACGCGAAACCGGACTGCCGCTGGTGATCCATACCCGCGACGCTGACGCCGACTGCGCCGCCATTTTGAAGGATGAAATGGGGAAGGGGGCTTTCCCCGCCCTGCTCCATTGCTTCACCAGCGGCCCCGCGCTCGCTGAGACGGCGCTGGACCTCGGGCTCTATATTTCCTTCTCCGGCGTCGTGACGTTCAAGAACGCCGAATATCTGCGCGAAATCGCCCGCGACGTCCCGTTAGAGCGGATGCTGGTCGAAACTGACGCGCCATTCCTTGCGCCCGTGCCCTACCGGGGCAAGCGCAACGAGCCCGCCTTCGTCGTCGACACCGCGCGCACGCTCGCGGAGCTCAAGGGGGTGAGCGCCGCCGAACTTGCGATCGCGACGACCGAAAACGCGCTTCGGCTCTTTTCGAAAATGCCGCCGCTGGACGCCGCCGCGTGAGTCTCAGAATCAGGATTCTCGGTTGCGGCTCGTCAGGCGGCGTGCCGCGCGTCGGGCAGGGCTGGGGGAAATGCAATCCCGACAATCCCAGGAACCGGCGCCGCCGGTGCTCGATTCTCGTCGCGCGGGGACCCGACGACGCGGCGACGCAGCTGCTCGTCGACACCGGCCCCGATCTTCGTGAGCAGCTCATCGACGCGAATGTCAAACGGCTCGACGCGATCCTCTATACCCATCCCCACGCTGACCACACCCATGGCGTCGATGATGTGCGCGGCCTGGTCATCCTGAGCGGACGGCGCATTCCGGCCTATATGGACGAGCCGACGTCTCGTGCCTTCGCCACGAAGTTCGACTATATCTTCAAGACGCCGCCGGGTAGTTTCTATCCGCCGCTGATGATCGAACATCGGCTCCATCTCGGGCGCGCAGTGACGATCGACGGGCCCGGCGGCGAAATCGTCGCGACGCCGTTCCGCCTCGACCATGGCGACATGGATGCGCTCGGCTTTCGCTTCGACAATGTGGCCTACACGCCAGATCTCCACGCCATTCCGCCCGAGAGCGCCCAATTTCTCGAAGGGCTCGATCTTTGGATCATCGACGCGCTGCGCCATCAGCGGCACGGCACGCATCTCTCCGTTGGACAGGCTCTGGATTTCATCGCCCATTTCCAGCCGAAGCGCGCGGTGCTGACGGATCTGCATGTCGATCTCGATTACGACGCGCTCGCCGGGGAGCTGCCGGAAAATGTCACGCCGGCGTTTGACGGCATGACGCTGGAAGCCTGACGTCCGGCGACTCGACGCAGAGCCTATTGTTTAGTTCCATAATATCGATTATGCGAATCATGGACGGGCGTTCCGCCTTCTGGCCGTCGTCCCCGTTACGCCGCCGAGGCGATCGCGCGCGGATGCCCGCCGATGGAGTGTGGCCCGCGACGCCGTAAAGCTTTTGCACGGTCGGTGCGGCGGGCGCATTGCCGACCGGCGCCGAAAATCTACTGCGCGTCCGACCTAAGGTCCTGCAAACGCAAACATTCCTCCCGAGCCACGACATCGGGAGGCGGCCCTCAAACCATGGCGGCTGTTTGGATTTTTAGATCGACCCATGGAATTTTCTGGCCTTCCGGGGCCAAACTCTGGTAAAAGGCTCGCTGCGCGGGACTATATGGCATTCAAGAGCACATCATCGTCGTTTGCGAACGGGCGCTTTTTTTGCGGCCCGAACGTAGACGCCTGGGCGCACTAAGGTTGGCATAGCAGTCTTGCCTTATTTGGCGGAGACGAGCAGGTAGACATGAGCAAAGGTAGAGATTTTCGGGGCCCCCGCAAGCGCGGGTTCGATGATGACGCCCCGTTTAGTTATGACGCTCCGCGGCCGAGCCGGCCGCCGCGTTCGCAGTTTGGAGGCGGCGGATTTCCTGACGCGCCGCCCCCTATGATGAACGAACCCGCTGTCGACGCCATCGTAAAATGGTTCAAGCCTGATAAGGGCTTCGGCTTTGTCGAGCTCGCCAATGGCACCGGCGACGCGTTTCTCCATATCGGCGCCGTCCAGGCGGCGGGATATGATTCCCTGCCGCCGGGCGCGAAATTGCAGGTCCAGGTCACGAGTTCGGTGAAGGGCCAGCAGGTGGCGCGGATTCTCGAGGTCGATCTCGCCGGCGCGGCCGAGCGGGCGCCGCCGCCGCGCACCGGCGGGGGTGGCGGATTTGACAGTCCCCGGCCCCGTCGTCAGGCGCCCGATCCGTCGACCGCCGTTCCGGTCTCCGGCAAGGTCAAATGGTTCGACGAGACGAAAGGCTTTGGCTTCGTGCAGTCGAATGACGGCGGCAAGGACGTCTTCGTGCACATTTCGATTCTTGGCCCGTCAGGCGTGAATCGCCTTGCTGAAGGCCAGCCGGTGACGATGCAAGTCGTCGATACGGCGAAGGGTCGCGAGGCGCTGTCCATCATCCTGGACTAATCGGGCGCTGCCCGCACTGCGCCGCCTCCTCCTTGCGGGGAGAGCGGCGTTTTCTTTTTGGGGGGTCAAGACCCATGTCCGCCCGCCAGACAGGCGATATCGCCCGACTGATCGAAATCATGGCGGCGCTACGCACGCCGGGCAGCGGCTGTCCCTGGGATCTGGAGCAGGATTTCCGTTCGATCGTCCCCTACACGATCGAGGAAGCCTATGAAGTCGCGGACGCCATCGAGCGCGCTGACCTCGCCGATCTCAAGGACGAATTGGGCGATCTCCTGCTCCAGGTCGTGTTCCACGCGCGGATGGCGCAGGAGCAGAACGCTTTCGCCTTCCCGGACGTTGTCGACGCCATCTGCGACAAGCTCATTCGCCGGCATCCTCATGTTTTCGGCGACCGCCAATCGCTCGACGCTGGCGGCGTGAGCGCGCAGTGGAGCGAGATCAAAGCGCGCGAAAAGGCGGAGAAAGAGGGCGGGCGACCGGAAAGCCTGCTTGACGGCGCGCCGCTGGCCCTGCCCGCGCTCACCCGCGCGCTAAAGTTGCAGCAAAAGGCGTCGACCGTCGGCTTCGACTGGGACGACGCGAAGCAGGTGCTCGCCAAGATTCGCGAGGAAACCGAAGAAGTCGCCGCGGAGCTCGCCCTGCCCGGCGCGAGCGCGTCGCCGGCGCTTGAAGAGGAGATCGGCGATCTCTTGTTCGTCGTCGCCAATCTTGCGCGTCACGCCAAGGTCGATCCCGAACAGGCGCTCCGCGGCGCCAACGCCAAATTTGAGCGGCGCTTCCGTCATATTGAACGCCGCCTTGCCGAGAAGGGGCGTTCAACCGAGGCGGCGTCTTTGGACGAGATGGAAGCCTTGTGGGTTGAGGCGAAGCAGGCCGAGCGCAAGCCGCGCTGATGCGCGGCGCCTTTGATCGCTACGACGCCGCTTTCCGGCGCCGCGCGCGAGAGTCGCGAACGATTTCGGCTTGCGGAAAGCGCTTGGCGAGGCCATCCGAGCGCTCCGGATCGACGCGAACCATGAGATGGACGCCGCCCTGAGGCAGCGCTTGGCGTTCGAGCACTTCAGTATGGGCGTGAAGCCAGGCGAGTCCTGCGCCGTCGGTCGCGTCCACGTCGAGTTCAAACCGAATGCGCCGCGCCGCAAGCTTCTCTTCGATTCGCGCCAGCAGTTCGTCGAGGCCCTGCCCGGTCAATGCAGATACGAGCGTCGGCCGCCGTCGAGGCTCGATCCCGCGCGCGGCCAGCCGAAGCGCGTCCAGACGTTCCGGATCAAGTGCGTCGATCTTGTTCCAGACCTCCAAAATTCGGCCCTCGCCTTCGCCTTTGAGGCCGAGTTCGTCGAGGATCGCCTCCACGTCCTTCGCCTGCGCCTCCCAATCTTCGTGCGAAACGTCACGAATATGAAGAACGACGTCGGCGAGGGTTACTTCTTCGAGCGTCGCTCGGAAGGCCGAGACGAGCATCGTCGGCAGATCGGAGATGAATCCCACCGTATCTGACAGAAGGATGCGGGCGCCATGCGGCAGTTTGATCTGCCGCAGCGTCGGATCGAGCGTCGCGAAAAGCATGTCCTCGGCGAGAACTTCCGCCCGCGTCAGCCGATTGAACAGCGTCGACTTGCCGGCGTTCGTGTAGCCGACGAGCGCGACTACCGGATAGGGAACGTCGCGCCGGGTCTTGCGATGCAGGGCGCGGGTGCGCTTCACTTTGTCTAGATCGTGCTCGATGCGCCGCATCCGCTCCTCGATCAGGCGGCGGTCGGTTTCGATCTGCGTTTCGCCGGGGCCGCCGAGAAAGCCGAAGCCGCCGCGCTGACGCTCAAGATGGGTCCAGGAGCGCACCAGCCGCGATTTCTGATAGGCCAGATGCGCAAGCTCGACCTGCAGCGCGCCTTCCTTGGTGCGAGCGCGCTCGCCGAAGATTTCGAGAATGAGCCCGGTACGGTCGATGACCTTGGCGTCCCAGGCCTTTTCGAGATTGCGCTGCTGCACCGGCGAAAGCTGGCAATCCATGCTGACCAGCGTCGCGTCCTTCGCCTTGACGATTTCGCCGATCTCCTCGACCTTGCCCTTCCCGAGGAAAGTGGCCGGTCGGACCTCGTTCAGCGAAATTGCCGATTGGCCGACGACATCGAGGTCGATCGCCTGCGCGAGGCCAACCGCCTCGGCGAGGCGCGCCGCGGGGTCGCGGGCGCGCGCCGCTCCGCCCTGGGCCAGATAGGGTCCAACGACCAACGTCCTCGCGGCGGCCGCCTTCGAGGCCGCGCCTTTCCTTGCTTCGCTATCCGCCCTCAATCGCCTACCGTTGCTTCTCGGCCTGCCCGTCGTCGTCGCCCGGCTCGAACATTTGTATGGGGTGTCCGGGCATGATCGTCGAGATGGCGTGCTTGTAGACGAGCTGGGAATGCCCGTCTCGCCGCAGCAAAAGGCAAAAATTGTCGAACCAGGTGACGATTCCCTGGAGCTTGACGCCATTGACAAGGAAGATGGTGAGCGGGACTTTGTTCTTCCTGACGAAATTCAAAAATGTATCTTGCAGATTTTGCGAACGCTCTGACGACATCGGCTGTCCTGTTCTGTTCTTTAGCCGAGCGGAATTGACGCCGCCCCCAAGGGATCGTTCTTCTTTTTTCGCCGCCGTATTCATTAGAGCCTTTCAAATGATGAAGCGCAAGGCGCAACCCAGGCCGATGGCGCCGCGATTTGATCAAAATCATCGTTGATGGAGCCGTGCCGGCGCTAGGACAGCACCTCATGTGTTGCTTTAGGATTATATCCGATATTTCTGTTTTTTTATGACTCTACTGAGAGCGACTTAAGTTTTCGGTGTAAGGCCGAACGCTCCATGCCGATGAACTCCGCCGTGCGGGAAATATTCCCAGAAAAGCGATTAAGCTGCGCGACGAGATATTCGCGTTCGAAAACTTCCCGCGCTTCTCTTAGCGGCAGGCTCATCAATTTTTCGCCGCGCACGCCCGCAGGCGTCGCCGGGACGAGTTCGCCGACGTCGGCGGGAAGCATTTCCGCGGTTATCGTCGCGCCTGCTTCGCCCGACGTCAGGATCATCAGCCGCTCCACATTGTTTTTCAGCTGCCGGATATTGCCGGGCCAGTCATGCAACTGTAGGACCGCGAGCGCGTCTTCGGCGATTTGGCGGCGCGGCATGCCGGACGCGAGCGACATGTTCTCCATGAAATATTCGATGAGGGCCGGAATGTCTTCGCGCCGCTCCGCGAGCGACGGCACCCGGATCGGCACCACCGCGAGCCGGTGGAACAGATCTTCGCGCAGCGCTCCCTCCTCGATCGCCGAGGCCAGATCGCGCGCCGATGAGGAGATGATGCGCACGTCAACCTGGACCTTGTTCGATCCGCCGACCCGTTGAAAGGTCTGGTCGACCAGCACGCGCAGGATTTTCGCCTGAGTGTCTTTCGGCATGTCGGCGATTTCGTCGAGGAACAGCGTTCCGCCATGGGCTTCCTCGAGCGCGCCGATCTTGCGCTCGCCATCCGCGCCTTCTCGTCCGAACAGCTCGATTTCCATATTCTCAGGCGTGATCGTCGCGGAATTAATGACGACGAACGGTCCCCCGGCCCGGCTTGACGCCTCATGGATGCAGCGCGCCGCGAGTTCCTTGCCCGTGCCCGGCGCGCCGGTGATCAACACGCGGGAGTTCACCGGGGCGACCCGACCGATGAGCTGCTGCAGTTGATGCGCCGGCGGGGAATTGCCGACGATGCGATCGAACGCCCCTGCCCGCTGGCGCAAGGCCGAAAGTTCGCGGCGCAACTGGTAGGCCTCGAGCGCGCGTTCAGCGACGAGCACCAGCCGATCGGCCTTGAAGGGCTTCTCGATGAAGTCGTAAGCGCCGATCTTGATGGCGCTGACCGCGGTTTCGATATTGCCGTGGCCGGAGATCATGACCACCGGCAAGCCTTTGTGCTGTTTCTGCACCTGTTCGAGCACCTGGAGTCCGTCGAGCCGAGACCCTTGCAGCCAGATGTCGAGAAAAACGAGGTGAGGTCGCCGGCCGGCGATCGCGGCGAGCGCTTCGTCGGAATCTTTGGCGGTGCGGACTCCATGTCCCTCGTCGCTGAGAATTCCGGCGACGAGCTCTCTGATGTCCTCTTCATCGTCGACAATTAAAATATCGGTGGCCATTATTCCCCGCTCTGCCCCGCATCGCTTGCTTGCGCCGCCGCGCTGTCGGCCCGAACGCCCGCTGCGCGCGTCCCTTCCTTCGAAGACATCTCCTCGGCGAGTGGCACGACGAGCCTGACGCAGGCCCCCCGACCCGACGGCGCGTCCAGCAACTCCAGCCGGCCTCCGTGATCCTCGATGATCTTCGCGACGATCGGCAGGCCGAGACCCGTGCCGTCCGATCGCGTCGTCATATAAGGTTCGAGCAGGCGCTGCCGATTCATCGCCGGGAAGCCTTTACCATTGTCGATCACGTCGATCTCCGCCATGTGATCGCGCACATTCAATTCGATTTCGACTCGTCCCTTTTCGTGAGCGTCCTGTTCTTCGCGTGCGGCGACTCCTTCGACGGCGTTCTTAACGATATTGGTCAGCGCTTGCGACAGCAAGCGGCGATCGAACCGGGCAATGACAGGCGTTTCCGGCAAATTCTCGATGATGTCCAGATCCGCATTGCCGACGCGCATCAGGAACGCCACCTGCCGAATGCATTCGTTGAGATCGTCGCGCTCGGGGCGCGCCTTCGGCATGCGCGCAAAGGACGAAAACTCGTCGACCATGCGCTTGATGTCATCGACCTGACGAACGATCGTATCGGTGCATTGGTCAAAAACGTCTCGATCTTCCGTAATGACCTTGCCGTATTTGCGGCGCAGCCGTTCCGCCGACAACTGAATCGGCGTGAGCGGATTTTTGATTTCATGAGCGATGCGTCGCGCCACGTCGGCCCATGCGGAAGTACGCTGCGCCGTCACGAGGTCGGTGATATCGTCCAGTGTCACCACAAAGTTATGCTGTCCGGCGTCGGCGCGCGCAGACGTGACTCGCACGTTCAAGGTGCGCTCGGCGATTCCGCGCTTGATGGTGATCTGGCTCTGCACGGCGCGCGGGAAGACCTCGGCTGCGTCCTTCAGGATCGGGACGATTTCCGGCAGCACCGACGCCACCGAGGCTCCGACCGTCGCGTGGCCCTTGGCGTCCGCCAGCGAGAGTTCCTCGGCCGAGCGGTTCAAAATAGAGACGACGCCGTCCGAATCCACGCCCATCACCGCCACCGGCACGCCGGCGAGCACGGCCTCGGTAAATTCGCGACGCTCGTCATTGATGCGATTGGCTTCGATCAACCGGCCTTGCTGAAGATTGAGCTCAGTCGTCATATTGTTGAAGACCGCGCCGAGCCGCGCCAACTCGCCATGCTGCTTGTCGACGTTGACGCGAACGTCGAGATTGCCGGCCGACACTTCGTCGGTCGCGGCGATCAGATCGCGGATCGGCGTCACAAGACGGTCGGCAAAATCGAGTCCGAACCAGATGGACGACAGCAGCATGATCGTTGTCAGGAACGCGTACATCAGCACGAAAGCCCGCTGCACGGCGGCGCGATAGCCGTCGAAAGCGTCGTAGCTGCTGATCAGGCTTTGCGCCTGTTTGGGAAACTCCACCGCGATCGGGTCGATTGGCCGCGTGACGTAAAGGAATGTGTCCTGAAAGGCGTTGAGCGCGCGTAACGCCACGAAGCTCTTGCCGTCGTCAATGACAAGACATAGTGGCTCGCCGCGTCGCGCATCCTCGAACTCGGATTTCGGCGGGGCGATGATGATCGAGGCGGCGTTCTGCGCGACGTCGATCCGATCAAGAATCTCGCCGTTTGATTTCACCAGAGCGGCGACCGAAAAGCCCAGAAAATACGCGCGCGACTGGAATATCTGGTGAAAATAAGGACGGTCGGAATTGTACAGGATGGCGGCGCGATCGAGATCCGAGGCTGTGAGCTGAGCTTCCTGCAATAGCGCTCGGCACTGACTCTCGCGAAATACCGCCGCCGCCTCGGCGGTATTGTGGACGAAAATCTTGACGCTCGACATGAAGGCGGGATTGAGCACGCGCTCCAACGTCAATGAGCCCGCAACCGCCAGCAGAATCGCGGGAATTAGCGCAATGACGGAGAAAAAGCCGACCGTGCGCACGTGGAGGCGCGCCGCCGCCTCTCCGCGTCGCCAGACGCGGTAGAGGCGCCACGCCTTGACGAGCACCATCGCGAGCAAAACGGCGACGAGGACGCCGTTGACGACCAGTAGCGGCAGCACCCGGTCGTCGGTTGGCGACACCACGCCGAATTCCGCCACGACCAGGAACGTGGCCAAAGCGCAGCCGACGGCGCCGATCACGATGATCGGGCCGAACCAGCTGCGAAACGCCGCTGCGCGTCTCGATTTTGGCGGAGAAGCCGAGTCTCCGGTCAGGGCCATGGCGCCTGTATAGGCTCCGCCCGCGCCGCTTGCAATTGAACCGCCGCTAGACCACTACCTCGGCGAGCGCATCAGGCGGATATCGAGGTCATTAACCTTCTTGCGCAGCGTGTTGCGATTCAGCCCGAGCAATTCCGCGGCCTTGATCTGATTGCCACGTGTCGCCGCAAGCGCGGCGGACACGAGCGGAATTTCGATCTCGCGGATGATGCGGTGATAGAGTCCGGGCGGCGGCAGTTGGTCGCCGCAATCTCGAAACAGCTTGGCGAGGTGCTGTTCGACCGAAGTCGAAAGCGTCTGTCCATCGGGCGATTCCTGTGAAGGCGCGCCTGAAGCCGCGCCTTTCTCCGGCTCGGCCTGCCGAATTTCGTGCAGGAGCTCCGCCTCGACAAGCTGGTCGGAAATGACTTCCTGCGGATGCAGGGCGGCGAGCCTGCGAATGAGATTCTCGAGCTCGCGGATATTGCCCGGCCAGCGGTATTTCTTTCATCCGGTCGAGCGCCGGCTGCTCGATGTATTTTTGCGGCAGGCCTTCGCTCGCCGCCACCTTGAAGAAGTGATGGACAAGGTCGGGAATGTCCTCGGCGCGTTCGCGCAGCGGCGGCAAGCGAAGCGGAACGACGTTGAGGCGGAAATAGAGGTCCTCGCGGAACAGGCCCTGCTGAATGAGGATGCGCAGATCCTTGTTGGTCGCGGCGATGATCCGCACATTGGTCTTGATCGGCGTGCGCCCGCCCACGGTCGTATATTCGCCCTGCTGCAGCACCCGCAGCAGCCTAGTCTGCGCCTCCATCGGCATGTCGCCGATTTCGTCCAGAAACAGCGTGCCGCCTTCGGCCTCGCTCGAAGCGTCCCGCCGATCGCTGATTGGCGCCGGTGAAGGCGCCCTTCTCATGGCCGAAGAGTTCGCTCTCGATCAGATCGCGCGGAATCGCCGCCATGTTCACCGCGACGAAGGGGCCCTTCTTTCGCTTTCCATAGTCGTGCAGGGCGCGGGCGACGAGCTCCTTGCCGGTGCCGGACTCGCCGTTAATCATCACCGTCAGGTCGGTTTGCATCAACCGCGCCAGTGAACGGTAGATTTCCTGCATGGCCTGGGAGCGGCCGACGAGCGGCATTCCCTCGATTTCTTCGTGGCCGTTGGCCTCGTCGGGCTGTTTGCGCGGCTCGGCCATGGCGCGCCCGACGATGCCGACAAGCTCCTTGAGATCGAAAGGCTTAGGCAGATAGTCGTAAGCGCCCCGCTCCGACGCCCGAATGGCGGTCATGAAAGTGTTCTGCGCGCTCATGACGATGATCGGCAGCTCGGGACGAAGCTTCTTGATGCGCGGCAGAAGTTCGAAGGCGTTCTCGTCGGGCATCACCACGTCGGTGACGACGAGGTCGCCCTCGCCCGACTGCACCCAGCGCCAGAGCGTCGCCGCCGCGCCCGTGGTGCGCACCTCATAGCCCGCGCGCGACAGCGCCTGGGCGACGACGGTGCGGATCGAGGCGTCGTCGTCAGCGACTAGAATTTCTCCTCGCGTCATCGATCGGTTCTCCCGCGCCTGCGAGATGTCATGCACGCCGTTCCTCGCGTTGTTCGGGCCTTTTCGCCCTGTACATCGGCATCAGCACCCGAAACGTCGTGCGTCTGGGGAGGGATTCGCACTCCACGATGCCGCCGTGGTCGTTGACGATCTTCGCAACCAGTGCAAGTCCGAGGCCAGTTCCTGTCGATTTCGTGGTCACAAAGGGATCAAAGAGATGCGCCGCAATGTCTTCCGGGACGCCATGGCCATTGTCGCGCACGCAAAATTCGAGAGGCAATCCGATGGGGCTTTTCTCGCCCATCGCGCGCAGGCTGACGCCGGGCCGGAACGCGGTCGATAGTTCGATTTCGCTGTCGACGGCTTCGCCAACCGCCTCCGCCGCATTCTTCACCAGATTGAGAAAAGCCTGCACGAGCTGATCTCGGTTGCCGTAAACCTCCGGCAGAGAGGGATCGTAGTTTTCGACGAAGCGGATGTTGCGCGCGAACCCGCTTTGCGCGACGCGCTTCACGTGATCCAGCACCGAATGGATGTTGACCCGTTCACGCTGCAGCGGGCGCGCGTCGGAAAAAACCTCCATCCGGTCAACGAGACGCACGATCCGGTCGGTCTCGTCGCAAATAAGCCTAGTCAGGGCGCGATCCTGGTCGCCAAGCGAGGATTCGAGCAATTGCGCGGCGCCGCGAATGCCGGACAGCGGGTTTTTGATTTCGTGGGCCAGCATCGAGGCGAGCCCCGAAACCGAGCGAACAGCGCCGCGATGAGTCAACTGCCTGTCTATTTTATCGGCAATTGTTCGCTCTTGCAGCATGACGAGCACGAGCCCCTCGCCCTCAGGAAGCGGCGCGCAATGGACGTCGACCCGGCGGTCGGAGTCCTGGCCCGGCCGGCCGAGATCGACCTTGTATTCGTTGATCGTCGTTCCGCGCTCCCGGACCTGCTCGATCAGCGCGGTCAGCGGGGATCCGAAGGGCAGCAGCCGATCGAGCGACTGGCCGATGAGCAAGGGCTTGCCGAGTTCGAAGAAAGCTTCGGCGGCGGCGTTGGCGTCTTCGATGACGTCGTCGCGCGCGACGGTCAGGATCGGATTGGGCAAAGCCTCCAGCATGCAGGACCGGCCAGCCTCATTGATGACGTTGAGCGGCTCGAAACTCGCGCAATGCGCGCCATTCCGCCGCGGGCGATCGGAAACGCTCATGCCGCTTCCCCCTGCTCCACAATCTCTCTCCCCAGGAAGATCAGGTCGATCAGCCGCGCCGCCTCGCTTGGCGACTCTGTCGTCACAAGGGCGCGACGCGCATCCGCCGCCGTCGGCCGTCCCAAGCGATCGACGTAGGCGGCGAGATGCTTGCGCGCGTGCCTCAGACCGGCAGACGCGCCCATCGACGCCACCAGACCTTCGAGATGTTCGCGCGCGATTGCAGCGCGCTGCGCCAGCGTCGGCGGCGCTCGCCTTGCGCCGGTCCGCAGAAAATGCGCGATATCGCCAACGATCCAGGGCTGTCCCGTCGCCGCCCGCCCGATCATGACCCCGTCCGCGCCAGATTTTTCGAGCATGTCGGCGGCGGCGTCCTCGCCGGCGCAATCGCCATTCGCGATTACCGGGATTTGCACGGCGTCCTTCACCGCGGCGATCGCCAGCCAGTCGGCGTGGCCCGAATAAAATTGCTGCCGCGTGCGACCGTGCACTGTGATCATTGCGGCGCCTTCGGATTCGGCCCGGCGCGCCAATTCCGCGGCGTTACGGCTCGTTTCGTCCCAGCCGAGGCGCATTTTTACGGTGAGCGGCACGCATATTGCGTTGCTGACTGCGGAGATTAACCGCGCCGCCTGATCGAGATCGCGCATCAGCGCGGCGCCAGCGAGGCCACCGGTGACGCGCTTGCAAGGACAGCCCATGTTGATATCGACCCAGTCAGCCCCTGCGGCTTCGGCGCAACGCGCCGCCGCCGCGATTTCGTCCGGCTCGCGGGCGGCGATCTGAATGACCCGCGGGCCTTCGCCGGCGCGCTCAAGGCGCATCGACGTTTCGCGGTCGCCGCGAGCGACGCCTGCCGCCGTCACCATCTCGCTCACCGTCGCCGAAGCCCCAAGGCGGAAGGCGATACGACGCATGGTGGGGTCAGTCACGCCGGCCATTGGCGCCAGCAGCGCATGACCAGTCAACGTGACCCGGCCAATGCTCAGCGGCGGCGGCGCAAGGCCAACGCCTAGATTTTCGGCAACAGCCATCTTGCCCACATCATAAGCAAATCTCTTCGCAGTTGCAACATAGCATTTTTTCTTCCGCCGGAGTTTGACCTCAAAGGCGAAAACCGACAGAGAGCGGCCATGGGCGCCGCTGCGGACCAATCTTCCATCGCCATTCTCGTCGTCGCGGGCGGCCGCGGATCACGCGCCGGCGACGGCGCGCCCAAGCAATACCGGGCGATCGCCGGAAAAACCTTGCTCGCCCGCACGCTTCATGGCCTGCATGTGGCTGCGCCTCAGGCCGCCATCAAGGTCGTCATCCACAGGGACGACTTCGATCATTACGCGGCCAGTGCAGCTGAGCTTTCGCCATCGGACCGGGCGCGACTTCTGCCGCCGGCCTTTGGCGGCGCGACACGGCAGGACAGCGTCAGGAACGGCCTTGAGGCGCTGGCGACCGAAGGCCCGCCCGACATCGTGCTGATTCATGAC